>DJIF01000068.1:28141-58705 GCA_002433485.1 Deltaproteobacteria bacterium UBA6601 | reverse complement strand
AGCGGCATCGGGTAGCTCAAGGCCGGTAGCATCGACTGAATCTTCGGCAGAACTGTCAGCGCCAGCAGCGATCCCCGCAACTTCCTCGTCACGAGCCGATTCTGACGACGCCGGATCTTCAGCGGCAGCAGCGTCCGGCGCAAGGTCCTCAAGGGGCGCGCCGTCCTTAAAGCAAAAGTCCGCCGAGTCGTCGTAGGTCGCCTCGCAGATCGGACAGATCTTCATCTTCATCCCTTCCAGTCACACCCGGCAGCCGCATGCTTCCTACCATGCGCGCGGGGATTATAGAGTCAACCAGTGGCTGAAACGCAACCATGGGTCCTATATGCGAATGAAGATGGAGCTCACATTCTGGCCGCTGCACAGCAACAAGACCGTGAGAGAAGCTACACTTGCTTGATAACAGGGCTTTTTCTAGAGTCCTTCCTCAGTGACTCTGTTACCCATCCGCGCCGTTCGCGCCGGTCACAACAGGAGCAAGGCCATGCGCCATCTCTCTGGGCTCTCAGCGTTACTCCTCACCGCCCTGATACTGACCTCACCCGACGCGGTCGCACAGGAGGTGCTGCCCGGCGATAGTTCCATCGACGAAGGCCTCGGCATTGACGCCACCGAACAGGGCATCAATGAGATTTTGACCCTTGCGCAGGATTTCCTGCCTCCCTACGTGGTCATAGGCACCATTCCCAACCAGGAACTGTTTGCCATCCCTTTCGTCTGCGACCCCTACACCTTCCGCCTCGAGAACCTGGTTCTCTACACCGAGATGAACAGCGTTACCGTAGAAGCGAGCAGCGACTCCCTCGATCTGGTGGTGGACTTGAACCTGTCGGTTAACGAACCAGAAGGAGGCTGGTCAGCCAGCGGAGATGACGATGATGACAGCGCCGGAGACGATGATGACTCCGCTGCCGACGAAATCCCCGAAGGCCCAGCAGTTGCCTTTATCGAGGGCGAAGATTGGGGCTGCCTGGGCTACAACTGCGCTGTGTATGTCGAGCCCAGCAACCTGTTGCTGAGGGTTCCCATCTCTTCTGGGCTGTCCACAGATGAACTGGGCGAACCCTTTATCGATGTCAACTTCGGTCAGCTCGAGCACAACGTAGCCGAAGCCATGGACGGCAAGATCCAGCTCACCAACTGCGCCATCGGCAACATCAACTCCTGGCTGGCTACAAACCTCGGGCTGGACATGTTCGACCTGATCCTCGACGCCGTTGAAGAAGAGATTGAATCCCAGTTCGACACCCAGATTCAGAGCTTTGAAGCGACCATCGAAGATGCTCTTCGTGGACTGTGGCTGCAGGACAGCCTCGATCTCATGGGCACCGCGCTGAACTACGAACTGGAGCCCACCGGCATCGACCACACCGCGCACGGCCTGCGGATCAAGATGGGCGGCAATTTCAGCAGCGCAGAGCTGGCCGAGTGCGTCGCAGGGCACCCGGTGGAGGGCTCTCTGTTTACCTCATCGGTCATGCCCGAGATGACCGCCACAGTGCCCACGACGGACGCGCCCTACCACTTTGCCGCAATGCCGTCGGACGACCTCATGAACCAGGCACTGTTCGCAGTCTGGCAGAGCGGCGTGATGTGCTTTGTTATCGACGACGCTGGCGGGGCGCTGCCCATGAATACCGACCTGCTGGGGCTCCTCCTGGGGGTCGAAAATGCCGAACTCCTGGAAGAGATCTTTTTCGTTGGACCGGTCGCTATGGTCTTGCGCACAGTGCCCGAGGCACCACCTGTGACCCGCTTTGATGGCGACAGCGACATCAACATAGACATCGAGGGCCTCGCCATCGAATTCTACCCGCTCCTGCAGGACCGACCAGCAAGGCTGGCTGCCGTCGCCATCGACATCAACGCTGGAATGGACCTGTCGATCGCGGCGGACGGCGCTCTGCTGGTAGACCTCAACCTCGACACCGAAAACCTCAACGCGCGGGTCACTTACAATGAAATCGCGCCGCAGCTCAACGGCATCCTGGAGACCAACTTTCCAGGCTTTGTAGGCACGGCCATCAATACGGTCGGCGGGTCACTTCTTGAGGGAATTGCAATTGCCCTACCCACATTCGCTGGACTGGGCGCAGTGGAATTGAACCTGGCAGCGGTAGGTGCGGATCCCGATCTCCTAGACTTCCTGGGCGTCTACTCCTTACTGGGTGAATCGACCGGTGGCACTAGCAGCGGCTGCGAAGGCTGCGCCGCCGAAGCGAGTGGCTGCGACACAGCAGACTGCACCAGCGGATGCGGCATCGACCCGGCTCAAGGCGGCTGCGATGTAGAGACCGCCCTTACCGAGGCCGGATGTTCTGGTCAGTCCTCGATCGCGCCAAGCGACACTGGCTGCCAGGGCTGCGACCTGCTGCAGCGGGGCCAGCAGCTTTCACACTGGCGAGCGAGAATTGACGCCCAGGGAATCCAGCTCCGCGCGGTACCTCATCGTCCACGGATCCGAGTGGGAGCATTTCAGGTGATGGCCATCATGCTGCCGATCATGTGGCAACTGCGCCGCCGCCGGAGCGCCCGCGAATTTCCCCCAACCTGAGCGCCTATTCTTGCGTCGACCCCACCGGCGACTCCTGTTGCTCTTGCAGCTCTTGTGGCTGGGGCGGATCTGTAGCGTCGACGGGAACTGCAGCTTGGCTCTCCTCGAGCTGTTCTGAGGTCACCGACACCTCATCTGCAGTGGACAAGGCTGAGTCCCCCGAACCAGCGGACTGCCAGGCCAGTGCCGCTGGCAGCAGATCTGCGTTTACCGGGTCCAGTGCCAGAATCCGGCTCTCAGACTTACTGAACAGAGTCCGCACTCGGGTCCAGACCGCCGCCACCCAGAGTCTCCGTCCAGATGGAGCCGTCCAGGGCGCCACCGCAACAACCTGTCTTCCGAACAACGGCGACCGCCGCAGTTCAACCACGCCCCGAGGCTGCGAAGCCAACAAACGAACGTCACCACCCTCATAGAAACGGAGTTCCTCAAAAACAACGGTTGGAGGTGGTGGCCGACCGACCGTCAGCAGCTCAAAAGTCCCGTCGCTCCCCGCCGGCAGCACATGTACCGGTGCCGACAAGCGAATGCGCTCCTCGTCCTGTTCACCAAAATAACCACGAACATCACGCTCAAACTCCACCGGACGAGCCAGGAAGGCATGGTCGGACCGCCAGATCCGGCTCGCAGGAGAACGTGGATCCCGCTCCGCTAGATGCCCAGTCCGCTCCAAACTGAAAACTCGCGGCTCAGCTGCAGCGCCGGGAGCCACGAAATAATCATAGAGAGCGATACCACGAGGTAGACTCACGGCAGCGCCCCGCTTGAGCTGGCCATCTTCATCCCAAGCCATCTCATACACCGGGCCATAGAAGGGCCGCGAAGTGACGCTGCTTTGGGAATATAGAGTGACGCCACCATCCTCCTTCGGAACCATACGGAGGTAACCGTTCCAGGGCCGGCACAGCGGCTGGCGACGGCCTTCATCTAGCCCCACCACAAAAGAGCGCGGAGTCCCGGCGTCGATCAGGATCAACCATTCATCGCTGCCATCAGCGTTGAGGTCACCAACTTCCATGCGCAGAATCCGCGAGAACCGGGGCGCGGTCCACTCCAGCTCCAAATTGCCACCGGCCCCCAGGGAACTCACCTCCCGACCCGCTGCTACCCAGATCTTTTCCGCCTCGCCGGGCCGATCCCGGCCGATTCCGAGCCCAGTAATCAGAACCGACCCCTGCCACAGGGCATCAACACTCTGTGCCAGAGCAAGCGCATCTCTGGCAGCGTCCCGATGGGCACAGGAGAACAGGCTGAACAGCAGCATGATGAGGCCCGCTCGACCAAGACAAAGCTTCATGGCTGGGGGCCCTCTCCCACCACCAGGACAGCAGAGCGAACAATTGCATCAACCTCAATGAATGCCGCCTCGAAGTCCTCCTCCGCCAGCCGAGCGTCCAACCGCAGGCCCCTACCCGCGACCACAAAGACCCAGCTGAGTTCAATCCGCCGGCCAGGTTGATGAACCGTCAGCACCGATGGCGGCCGATCGGCAATCCGCTCCAGGCCCGTGTATGGCCCCCTGGCGGCAAAACGTAGCGGTTCGGATTCACCGCTAAGTTCAGCTGCAGACCTGGGCTCCCAGCTGCTCATGGCCAGCCGCGTCGGGCTTGGTCCGGCACTGCGCGCCTCAACCAGAAGAGAACCGCTGCCACGCCGCCAGGTCCACTCCTCAGGCAAGCGAATCGAAAAACCCGACTGTGGGTCCACAATGCTCCCGCCTTGACCATCAGGTAGCCAGGCCGGCGCCTTGGATTCGCCAGTAGGCAGCTCTTCCGGCACGGGTTCCACGACAGCAATCGGAGTCTGTGAGCGCTGGGCACCACCGCAGCCCTGAGCAAACAGCAGCAGCAACGGTAGCCAGCTCCAAAGCGACCTGAACCTCAAGACTGCCAATGTTCCAGCAAAGCCCGAACCACCCCATAGGGATTAACTCGCGCCTCCTCAAGTTGCCGACCCAGGTCCTCCAGTGCGCCGCCTGCACCGAGCGCGTCAAGGGCTCGACCCCGGCCCAGTCGAGCACGCTCTTCGCCAACAATTCGGGCCACCAGTCCCCGCGGGTTCAAGCCCCGCAAAGGCCTGGCACCCGAGTCCAAACGACTGGTCAGCTCGTTAAGCAGCGGATCAAGACCTCGCCCTTCGGTAGCCGAAACCGGAAACACGGGCACCTCTCCGCCAGCAGCACCGCGGCCCATAGCAGCCATCGCGCGAAGTTCACGCACCAGCTCATCGACCCCCGGCCGGTCTGCCTTGTTGACCCCAAACACATCCGCTCCCTCCAGGAGCCCGGCCTTCATGGTCTGAATTACATCACCCGACTCTGGAACCAGCAGCACCACAACCTGATCAGCGACCCCCACAATCTCCAGCTCGGTCTGGCCAACACCTACCGTCTCAATAACCACGCGATCAAAGCCAGCAGCAGCACATAGGACCGCCGACTCAAGAGTGGTTCGGGTCAAACCGCCGTGGTGCCCTCGAGTCCCCAGTGACCGGATAAAGACCTCGGGATCGGCAGCATGACGCTGCATCCGAATGCGGTCCCCCAGGATCGCACCCCCCGAGAACGGGCTGGACGGATCAACCGCAAGCACAGCAACCCGATGCTGCTGATCACGTAGTCGCACCACCAACCGATCGACAAAGGTCGACTTTCCCGCACCTGGAGGGCCGGTGACCCCGAGCACTGCAGCCCCCTGGCGACGCTCCCAGAGCTGCTCCATGACTGCAATGACATCGTGACGACCTTCCTCAATGCGGGTGATTGCCCTCGACAAGGCACGCCGGTCACCTGCGAGCAGGCTGTCGATGAGGGGCTGCAGGGAAGGAGCGGCTGCACTCATGGGCTTCTCAATGTCGGCTGTAAGGATGCATAAAAGCGAGCGCTGCGAGCCCGCCGCACATCAATCCAGTATGCCATGGCCTTCGTCTGGCCGTCCCACTAGCCTGCCCTTCCTGCTACAACCATCGTGAATGGAGCAGAACCAACCACAGCCACCTCCCCCACCGGGAGAGCCTCCGCCGCTACCGCGGCTGGTATCAGACATCCTCCTCTCTGCGCTGGTGGTCATTGGTGGAGCGGGCATCCTCATTGCCCTGGCCATGCCGGTACTGCGTCAGGGCAAACTCATCGACGCGGCCCGTCAGGTCTGCATCGAACGCAGCACAGAAGCGCGCGGTTGGCTGGAGCGAGAAGATCCAGCAGCAGCCGCGCTACGCAGCGAATGGGACCTTGCTCTGGAGCGCGAGGGGAAGCTGCTGGGCATCGACGAAGAAGTTCCGGTTCGCAACCTTTTGGAAGGGCTCGCCGAACGCTTCGAACTGCAAATCCTAGACCTGCACTTTGGCACCGTGCGGCGGGGCGAAGCCTTTGACGCTGTGCCTGGCTCCATCCGGCTAAGCGGAGACCGAGCCCAGCTGCCGCTATTTCTCGAAGCCTTCTACGGGCAGGAGCGTCTGGTGCGACTGGTAGCCCTCGACCTGGAAGCGATCAACTTCCGCTCAGAAGACATTAACGTCACTCTCCGCTGGGAGTACCCGGCGCCGGCCCGGCGTCGCCGGGATCTGGCCGATCCTCTCGCCCGCTGGTCGCCGCCCGCCCTTTGTGCGACCAGCTCCTTAAGCTCAGTCGCGGGATGGAACCGCGGCAGATGGCACCGCATGGACCGCGCCGCATCCGAGCTTCGGGCGCTGGCACCACGACTCGAGCGCCTGGCAAGCGTCGATGCCGAGCGTCGCGCGCTGGAGCGCGAACGAATGAGCCTGGAGCGCTGGCAGGAGTCGTCCCGCGCCGAGTCACGCGCAGTTAAGAGGAAGCTGCCTCAGTTACTGGGCAAGCTGGCCGTAAGCGCGGTCGGCCGGGCCGGACTTCGGCCAGGCCCTGCAGGTACAATCCTGCTGGTCGACGACGACTGAGTTCAACGGCTACCTCGCACCATCGCCTCCAGCTGCTCAAGCCGCCGCGGCGCAGTGCCAACGACCGGCGGTCGGTGACCACCCACTCGAGCCAGACGCATGCCACCCAGATCGCGTTTGACGGTGCCATCAGAGTGGACTGAGAACTTGCCCTGTGCCAGCCCCAAAACCCGCTCCTCACCCTCGTCTCCTGACAGAAAAAGGACCACTTCCTCACCCTCTGCGAAACGTGGCATGCCGAACACCATGGTCCCAAAGCTGCCGGTAAAACCTCCGGGCTGCACCAGGTGAAGGCGCATCGCGCCACCGCCCTTCCAGTCCTCGTGGACATCCAGTTCAATTTGACTCCAGACAATCCCGTCGCGCCAGCTGGAGCGCTCAACGACCTGGGCGCGCAGGACCCGCTGCGCGCGCTGCGCCAGATCTGTGATGCTCAGAGCAGCGACAGTGCTCGATTCACCGGGTACGGGCGCGACCAGCAGCAGCCCAAGGGCAAGAGTCAGGCCGACCGTCCAACTGCGACGCCGCAACCCACAGCCAAGGGCCAGCAGCAGCAGGGGCAATGCAGCAGCACGCAGGCGCCACGAAGAAGCCCCCTGGGCCGCAGCGGCCCCACAGCCGCCCTCGCTGGCCTGATAGCCCACCGAACCCTGGCAAGGAGGCTCCCCACAGGGGTATAGAGTCGCTACCCCGGCCGCGTCATCTGAATGAAGGATTCGGTTCAACTCACCTTCTTCGTAATCAACATTCATGACCGCATCTGGCACCGGCGTATGGTCAAGGCCAAGCAGATGTCCGAGTTCGTGAAGGACGATAGATTCAAAATCGGTCCTCACCCGATCAGCGCCCACCGACCAACGATAGTGCTGACCATTAAAGGCAATGTCCGCGTCAACGACCCGCCCACCGCTCTCATAAGACACGCTGGTCAGGGCGATAACCTCTTCTCCGTAGGGCCACGAAGATTCAATGAAGAACAATGACGAATCGCCATCCACATCAGCGGTAGAGCCGCCGCAGACTTCAAGCTCGTCTATGGATGGAGGCAGACTATGGGGGCAGGCGGGACCGGCCATGATGGGCCCCTCACGGAAGGAAATGTCCGAACCGGGCTGGCCGGCCCAGCTCATCATCGCTCGGCGGGTGGCCGCCTCGATGAGGGGCCCGAAGGCGCCGTCGGCGCCCAAGGCATGATGGCGAAAGACAATGGGAGCCCCATCATCAAGATCCCACTGCAAAGGCGCGGGTTCTTCCTCCTGTGACATCGCCAGCACAAAGGCGTTTGCTGGGCCTCCCAACAGCAAGAGCGGGGCAAACAACACGACCAAGAGGCGAGGCAGAAAAGGCAAATTGACGGTCTCCAGAGCCGATGTTACAAGCGGCGGCTCCATTATCCAGGGCCCTCGCGCCCGGGTCGAGTAGACCCAGCGGAGTCGTTATGACCGCCCCTCGCCTGCGCTTTGCTCCCAGCCCCTCGGGCTATCTTCACATTGGCGGCGCCCGTACCGCGCTGTTCTGCTGGCTGTTCGCCCGGCGCCACGGTGGCCAATTCATATTGAGGGTAGAAGACACCGATCGAGCCCGCTCCACCGCTGAGAGCATTCAGGCGATCCTCGATGGACTGCGCTGGCTGGGGCTCGACTGGGACGAGGGTCCTGAGGTGGGCGGACCCCACGCCCCCTACTTCCAGAGTCAGCGAGGGCCTGTCTACCAGCGCTACGTCGACCAACTCATCAAAACCGGTCATCTCTACCGCTGCTACTGCAGCGCCGAATTGCTGCGGGAGAAGCGAGAGGCGGCCCAACGGGAAGGGCGCAAGCCCGCCTACGACCGGACCTGCCGCGAGCTCTCCCCTCAGCAGTGGCCTGCAGGAGAGCCCTACGTACTGCGCCTCAAGGCCCCCCTGGACGGCGAGACCACCGTCTCTGACCTGATTCGAGGCGACGTCGTCTTCCAAAACAAAGAGCTCAGCGACCAGGTCGTGGTCCGCTCGAACGGTGACCCCCTCTATAACTTTGTGGTGGTGGTTGACGACATGACCATGGGCATCACGCACGTGGTGCGCGGCGACGACCACCTGAACAACACACCAAAGCAGATTCAGATCTACCAGGCACTGGGCGTTAAGCCGCCCAGCTTCGCCCACGCTCCGCTGATCCTCGGTGCTGACAAGAAACGCCTGAGCAAACGTCACGGTGCCACCAACGTGATGCAATACGACGATGAGGGTTACCTGCCCGATGCCATGATTAATTTTCTGGCTCGACTGGGCTGGAGCCATGGCGATCAGGAGGTATTCCGTCGCGACGAACTCATCGAGCTGTTCTCGCTGGACGCCGTTGGGCGCTCTCCAGGAGTCTGGAATCCAGAGAAGCTGCTCTGGCTCAATGGTCAGTACATCACCTCCCTTAGCGATGAACGACTGGCAGAGATGATTGCTCCCCGCATCAGCGCGGCTGGCTTCCAGGACGCTGCCGCAGACGCGGTCATGGCGAAGCGCATTGCCACCCTCAAAGAGCGCGCCCGGACCTTGGCGGAGTTGGTGGACCAGGGGGCCTTCTACTGGCGAGCAGCCGAAGCAATCGAGTACGAGGCGAAAGCCAAACGGAAGTTCTTCAAGCCTGACTGCCTACCCAGGCTAAAAGCCGCCCACGCGGCCCTCAACCAGCTCCAGAACTGGAATGACCAGGAGCTTGAAGCATGCCTGGCTGAGGTCCTGGCGAAGCTCGACGTAAAGATGGGAAAACTCGCCCAGCCGATCCGAGTTGCCATTACCGGAACCAGCATCTCACCAGGGCTGTACGAGACCCTGGCAGCCCTCGGCAAGGTCAAGAGTCTGCAACGACTCACCATGGCCATTGAACACATCGAAGCCGAGCCCCGGGAAGAAGCAGGTTCATGAGTTCGCCATTGCTCATAAAACTGGCTGAATTGCCCGAGCAGGGACTACAGATCCAGGTTGACCAGACGGAAGCTCGCTTCGCCTCAGCACTGACCGGCGCGAACGAAGGGGAGCACCGCGACCACAACCCGAGCGGCGAGGCCTCTGTCACGATCAAGCCCTGGCCGGACAGAGTCGATGTCGAGGGCTCGCTGCGGGCCAGCCTGGGGGCCGGTTGCTCGCGCTGCGCGGCAAGCTTTTCCCAGCCTGTTGAGCGCGGTTTTTTTCGGGTTTATCTGAGAGAGCCACCCCAGAACCACGAAGAAGAAGTGGAACTATCACGCTCGGATCTCGACCGGGATCTGCTCCCGGACAACGAGCTGGACCTGGGCGAATTGCTGGCAGAAGAACTGGTCCTAGCGCTCCCGACAAAGCCTCTCTGTATGGCTGACTGCAAAGGAATCTGCTCGGGCTGCGGAGCCGAATTAAACCACCGCGAGTGCAGCTGCGAACCCGAAACCGATGACCGCTGGGCTTCACTTAAGGCACTCAAACTAAAGGACTGATTAACAGAACCGTCATTCTGGTCCTTGACAGGCGCCACCCGAAATAGATAATTGCGCCGCTCGGAAGCGCCCAGCGTTCCGTAAAGGAGTATCGAGACCATGGCAGTCCCGAAAAGAAAAACCAGCAAGACCCGCAGGGACAAGCGTCGTTCCCACGATGCAATCCAGTTCAATGTCGCCCTGGTGCGCTGTGAGACCTGCGCTGCATGGAAGCAGCGACACCACGTGTGCCATGAATGCGGCACCTATCGTGGACGCAAGGTCTTCGACATCGAAGAAGCCTGAGTTCCACTCCCTCAAGCGAGGTACTGGAACCACATCGTTATGACCCGCTGCCTGCAGCGACGGGGGTAGAGCGCCGTGCGGATAGCTCTCGATGCGATGGGCGGCGACAAAGGTCCAGGGGCCAACGTAGCAGGAGCCATTAAGGCCTCTAGGCAAGGGTTTGAGATCTTGCTGGTCGGCGACGAAGCCGTACTTCGTGAAGAAATAGCGGAGCAGGGAGGCCTACCCCCCAACGTCCACCTCGCTCACGCCAGCGAGGTCGTAGAGATGGACGACAAGGCTGTCTCGGCGGCCCGGCGCAAACGGGACTCCTCGCTGCGGGTCAGCTTCGAGCTGGTCAGCAAGGGACAGGCGGAGGCAGTCGTTACTATGGGCAACTCCGGTGCGGCCATGGCCAGCGCCCTGTTCTCCTGCGGCCGCAGCCCCGGCGTACTGAGACCCGCGATCGCCAGTATTTTTCCAGGTCGGCAGGGTCCGGTGGTGCTGCTGGACTCCGGCGCATCGGTGGACTGTAAGCCTGAGTTCCTGCTGCAGTTCGGCCTGATGGGTGCGGCCCTGGTACAGGCGGCCTTCGGCGAGCGAAATCCAAAACTGGCGGTGCTCAGCAACGGCGCTGAAGCAGAGAAGGGTACCGACCTGACCCGCAGCGCCGCAAAGCTGCTAGCCGCTGCCCCGGGGCTAAGCTTTGCCGGATACATAGAGCCGCACGAGGTTCTCGAAGGCAACATCCGAGTAGTGGTCACCGATGGCTGGACCGGTAACATCATGATCAAGGCGGCAGAAGGCATGGCTCTGCACATCAAGTCCCTGGTCCGTGATGCGGCAGCCAGAAACCTAATCTCCCAGGCTGGAGCTCTGCTGCTACGACCCTCGCTAAAGAGCGCTCTGGCCGAACTCGACTACAGCGAATACGGCGGCGGCCTGCTGCTCGGGGTGGACGCTGTGAGCATCATCGGCCATGGCGCGGCGGAGCCGAACCAGATCGCCAACGCCCTGAGCTTTGCTAATCGAGTTGCGGGAGCCCGGCTGCTCAACGAGATCCGCACCTCGCTTGCCACGGGACAGGATGCTACCGATGCAGTTGAAATGCCCGAAAGGGCCGAGTAGAATCGCTTCACATCGCCAAAAGGCGAGGCAAAATCTTAGTAATTACAGTATCTTATGTGATGAATCAGATGGACCCCAAGGCTCGTTTCTGCGCCCAAAGATCCATCCAAGGAGAGGGAGTGGAGCATCATGTCTGAGTCAACCGAAGCAAAGGTGCGTGACATCGTCGCCGAGCAGCTACAGATCAGCGCAGAGGAGATCAATCTGGACTCTTCGTTCATTGACGACCTGGGTGCCGATAGCCTGGACATCGTAGAGTTGGTGATGGCCATGGAAGATGCGTTTCAGATGGACATCCCGGATGAAGAAGCCGAGAAGATCCAGACCGTTCGCAACGCCATCGACTACATCAACGCCCAGAGCAAGTAGCTCCTCCCATCGGCGACCACGACCGAGGAGAGCGACCAGTGAAGAATCGCGTTGTCGTTACCGGAATGGGCAGCTTGTCGCCGCTGGGAAACAGCTGCGAAGCACTGTGGGAAGCGCTCCTGGCTGGACGCAGCGGGATCGGACAGATCAGTCTCTTTGACACGACCGACTTCCCGGTCACCATCGCTGGCGAGGTACGAGACTTCGACCCCACCCGCTGGATCGAACCCAAAGAAGTAAAGAAACTGGATCGTTTCCTCCAGTTCTCGATCGCTGCAGCCTTAATGGCAGTAGAGGACTCTGGACTGGAAATCAACGATAGCAATGCACGTGATGTCGGTGTCTATATCGGCTCGGGCATCGGTGGTGCCGATTCCTTGTGCAAAGGCAGCGCGCTGGTGGCGGAGAAAGGCCCCAGGCGAATTTCACCCTTCTTGATCCCGCGCATCCTGATCAATCTGGCCTCCGGTCATGTCTCCATCTTGCTGGGTGCAAAGGGCCCCAACTTCTCTCACGTAAGCGCCTGCGCAACCGGCAATCACTCCATTGGGGAGGCCATGCGCCTGATCCAATACGGCGATGCCAAGGTGGTGATCTCAGGTGGCGGTGAGGCCGGCATCATCCCAGTCTCAGTGGCGGGCTTTGCCAAGATGCGGGCACTATCCCCTCGCAACGCTGAGCCGACCCTGGCAAGCCGACCCTTTGATGCCGATCGAAATGGCTTCGTCATGAGTGAAGGTGCTGGCGTTGTGGTGCTCGAAGAGCTGGAGTACGCAAGAGCTCGAGGCGCTCGCATCTACTGCGAGGTAAAGGGCTACGGCGCCAACTCAGACGCCCACCACATGACCGCCCCCTCGCCAGACGGAAGCGGGGCCACCGATTGCATGCAGCGAGCTCTGAAGGACGCCCAGCTGAGCCCGGAGCAAATCCAATACGTCAATGCACATGGCACCAGCACCCCGTTCAACGACGTCGCCGAGACCCAGGCAATAAAACGCGTCTTCGGTGAACACGCGTATAAGCTGGCAGTATCATCCACCAAGTCCATGACTGGGCACCTGCTAGGTGCGGCTGGCGGGCTTGAGGCGGTAATCTGCGGAATGGCCCTTAGTCACGGCGTACTTCCTCCAACGATCAACCTGGACCGACCCGACCCGGAGTGCGATCTGGATTACATCCCTCATGAACCTCGTGAACTCCAGGTCGACAACGTGCTGTCCAACGCCTTCGGTTTCGGTGGCACCAACTCCTGCCTTGTGCTCGGTAAGGTGAGCTGATGCGCATCGCCTTAGCCTCTGACCATGGCGGAATCGAGCTCAAAGAGCAGCTTGCCGCACATCTACGCCAACGCGGGCTAGACGTCGAAGACCTGGGCACCCAGGGTAGCCAAAGCGTTGACTATCCGGACTTTGCCCATGCAGTGGCCCGCCAGGTCGCGGGAGGGCATGCTGAGCGCGGTATTCTCGTCTGCGGGACCGGCCAGGGTATGGCGATGGCCGCCAACCGAGTCCCGGGGATTCGCGCTGGGGTCGTCTCTGATGTGTTCTCTGCTCGCATGATCGTCGAACACAACAACGCCCAGGTGCTCTGTCTGGGCGCACGCATCCTCGGACCTTCCCTGGCCGTGGAGCTTGTGGACGCCTTCCTGTCCGCCAGTTTTGAGGGTGGGCGTCACGAGCGACGCGTCCTCAAGATAGATCCCGCCTGAGCATCCCTCAGAGCGCCCCCTTCTCGGAGAAGCTATGCACTCATTGGCTGCCCAGGACCCAAAGATCGCCCGATTCATCCTCAACGAGCTGGAGCGTCAGGAAGCCGGGCTCGAGATGATTGCCTCAGAGAATTACGTCTCGGAAGCGGTACTCGCGGCGCAAGGCTCGGTATTGACCAACAAGTACGCAGAAGGGCTGCCGGGCAAGCGCTACTACGGGGGCTGCGAATTCGTCGACGCTGCAGAGGACCTCGCCCGGGAGCGAGCCCGGAAGTTGTTCGGCTGCGAGCGGGTCAACGTCCAACCCCACTCAGGTTCTCAGGCCAACATGGCCGCCTACATGGCGGTCCTTGAGCCGGGCGACCGCATCATGGGAATGGACCTCAGCCACGGTGGTCACCTGACCCACGGAAGCCCTGTCAACTTCTCGGGGAGGCTCTACGAGGTAAGCGCCTATGGAGTCGATGAAGACTCTGGGCGCATCGACTACGATGCGCTCCGCCAGCAGGCTCTCGCATATGGGCCAAAGATGATCATCTGTGGTGGTTCGGCCTATCCGCGCGAGATCGACTTCGCCCGCTTTCGTGCGGTCGCTGATGAGGTAGGTGCGCTGCTCCTGGCTGACATCGCTCACATCGCAGGACTGGTATGCACCGGTCTGCACGCTGATCCAATCCCCCACTGCGACTTTGTGACGACCACCACCCATAAGACTCTGCGCGGCCCGCGAGGGGGCCTGGCCATGTGTCGCGAAGAGTTTGGCAAGCGCATGAACTCCAGGGTCTTTCCTGGCATCCAGGGCGGACCTCTGATGCATGTCATAGCAGCCAAAGCGGTAGCTTTTGGTGAAGCGCTCCAGCCCCAATTCAAAGACTATGCGAAGCAGGTAATTACCAACGCTCAAGCCCTCGCCCAGCGTCTCACCGCAGGCGGCCTGAACCTGGTCAGCGGAGGCACCGACAATCACCTCCTGCTGGTGGACCTAAGCGCCACAGAGTTGACCGGTAAAGCGGCAGAGGCCGCCTTAGGGGCCGCTGACATTACGGTAAACAAGAACACCGTTCCCGGTGAAACCCGATCCCCCTTTGTCACCTCTGGACTGCGCATCGGCACCCCGGCCCTCACCACGCGGGGCATGAAGGAGCCGGAAATGTCAGCCATTGGCGACTGGATTTTGAAGATTCTGAACGACCCCGAAGACAGTGCTCTCCACGCTCAGGTCAAGGACGAGGTGACCGCCCTCTGCCAACGCTTTCCGATCTACCCGGACCGGCTCGATGCTGCCCGAGGCGCCATCGGCTGATGCGCTGCCCGTCCTGCCTGCACCCGGCCTCAAAGGTGGTCGACTCCCGACCCGGCAGCGAGGGCCAGGAGATCCGCAGACGCAGGGAGTGCGAGGGCTGCCAGCACCGCTTCACCACCTACGAGCGCTGCGAGCTGATCGTGCCGCTGGTGATCAAGCGTGACGGTCGCCGAGAAGAACTGGAACGAGACAAACTGAGGCGAGCCCTGCGCACGGCCTGTAGGAAGCGATCCATCAGTGCTGAAACCATCGAAGACATCGTCGACCGGGTAGCCAACGAGCTGCTCAGCGCAGCAGCGCGCGAGGTGTCCTCAGCAGAGATCGGCGAGCGCCTGCTACAGGAACTGGCGGCCATCGACGAAGTGGCCTATGCCCGCTTCGCCAGCGTCTACCTACGCTTTGAGTCGCTGGACGAGTTCCGCGATCTGGCGGTGAGCAACAAACGGCAGTCCAGCCCCGGAAGCAAGCAGTAATGTCCAAGCGCGACTTCAGCCGTGACCAAGACGCAATGGCCCAGGCCATCGAGCTGGCCAGACGCGGCCTGGGCCACACCTGGCCGAACCCGATGGTGGGCTGCGTGGTGGTAAGGGACGGAAAACTCATGGCAGAGGGCTACCATCACCGCCATGGTGAGGACCACGCCGAGATTGACGCGCTCAAGAAGCTCAACTTCTCAGCCCAAGGAGCAACACTCTATGTAAACCTGGAGCCCTGCTGCCACTACGGCTGCACCCCTCCGTGCACGGACGCCATCCTGCGCAGCGGAATCACGCGAGTCGTGGTTGGCATGGTCGACGGCAACCCGCTGGTCGACGGGAAAGGCATCCAGATCCTGCGAGACGCAGGAATCCAGGTCGAGGTGGGTGTTCTGGAAGACGAATGTCGAGCGCTCAACGAAGTCTATGCAGTGAACCTGAGCGCCCCACGGCCCTTTGTGACCCTCAAGGCCGCGATGACTGCCGACGGCCGGCTGGCAACCCGAACCGGAAAGAGTAAATGGATCACCGGAGAACAAGCCCGTCATCATGTTCACCAGGAGCGCGCTGCCCACCAGGCCGTGCTGGTCGGCGTTGGCACGGTGCTCGCCGATGACCCGAGCCTGAATGTTCGACTGCCAGGTAAAGCTGAACAACAACTTCAGCCATGCCGGGTCATCCTTGATTCAAAGCTGCGAACACCCAGCGACGCGCAACTGTTTAACGACCCATCCCCACTGCTGATCTGCACGACCAGCAGCCAATTGGGCACCGAAAAGGCTGCCCTCCTGGAGCAGCAGGGTGCAATTCTCCTCCCCTGTGGCAGTGCAGACCGAGTAGACCTGGAACTGGCCATGGGCCGACTCTCGGAGCGGGGTATCTCGGCTCTTTTGGTCGAAGGAGGAGCCGAAATCCACGGTGCCCTGCTGGATGCTGGCTTCGTCGACCGCCTGTTGCTCTATGTTGCGCCAAAACTGTTCGGCGGAGCTCTGGCCCTGCCCTTAGCGCTGGGGCTGGGGGCTGACGAGCCGGGCGAGGCCGTGGAACTAACCCCATTCAACGTAAGTCGTCTCGGCGATGACCTGCTGCTGGAAGCGCGAACAGCTGACGGCCCAGCTGCACAGTGGTGGCGGGCCCAACTAGAGAAGGACAGCTCCTGAAATGTTCACCGGAATCATAACCTCCGTAGGCACCATTCTTGCGCAGACGCCCTGTCCTGCTGGACTGCATGTCCGGGTGCGATCAACCTGGACAAATCCCGACTTTGACCTGGGAGAGAGCATCGCGATTGATGGCGCTTGCATGACTGTGGTCGACTTTGACAACGCAACATTTGGCGTCGAGGTGTCACCGGAATCCCTGGACAAAACCACCCTTGGTGACCGCAACGAGGGGGACCGGGTGAACCTGGAGCGCGCCATGAAAATGGAAGACCGGTTCGGTGGTCACTTCGTATCCGGACACATCGACAACACCGGGCGGCTGCTGGCTATCGATGAGGCCGGTTCCTGCCTGAAGATGAGTTTTGAGCTACCCACTGAGCTACGGCGCTACGTCATTTCGAAAGGCAGCATCACCATCGACGGCATCTCGCTAACCGTCAACGGCTTAGACCCCGAGAACGGCCTTTTCGACGTCATGATCGTACCGCACACACAGACCGAAACCAGCCTCGCCCAGCGTCAGCCAGGCGACCGGGTAAACCTGGAGGTAGACCTGTTGGGCAAGTATGTCGAGCGTCTGCTGGCCGCCCGCCTGACAGACTAAGGGCGCGGCCCACCAGGAGCGGGTGCTACGGTAGCGGGCGGCTCCAGCAGTCCAGCACCGAGTAACTGCTCCTCAGCCTCGCCCCTGAGTTCACCCTCGGGAAAGCTCTCAAGAGCACGATGAAATCGTTCAAGGGCCTTCTGTTCGCGGTCAAGAGCCAGCTGAATCATTACATCGAGATAAACATCTGAGCCCAGTTCTGCAGAACTGGCTGCGGCCATTGCCTCGGCCAGAGCGGCCTCGGCCTGCGGCCACTGACCGTCCAGATAGAGTCCATAAGCCAAGGTGTTCTGCATGGCGTGGTTGCCACGGTCCTTGGCCAGATTGCGCCGCACCCGCTTAAGCCCCTCACTGACTGCATCGGGATCGTCGGGATGAGCGCGAAATAGAGCCCAAGCCAGATCGTTATCAAAATAGGGCTCGGCGGCCACGTATTCTGGCCACGCCTCCTCCAGATGGCGCATCCGCTCGGCAGCCTCAGACCAGCGCTCAGCGCTCATCAGAGTGCTCGCATAGATCACCTGTACCCAGGCGTGATCTTGATAGGTCTGAGCTAGGCGCGAGGCAATCTCGAGCTGCCGCTCAACCCCCTCCTCTTCAACAGCGTATTGAAGAGCACGCAACTCTTCATCGGGGAGCTTGTCATCAAGGCTGTAGGTACGCTGACCCATGACGCCCAGGCTTACCCCGAGAGCAAGCACACAGAGTCCGGCAAGCACAATCCTGAAAAAGCCAGAGCCACCCTGCGCCGGTGCGCTGTAGAGGCGCGAAG
Organism: Deltaproteobacteria bacterium UBA6601; assembly: GCA_002433485.1. Classification (GTDB taxonomy): domain Bacteria; phylum Myxococcota_A; class UBA796; order UBA9615; family UBA9615; genus UBA6601. The sequence goes on along the minus strand of DJIF01000068.1, from coordinate 41,005 downwards.
GCCACAAGGCCCCGACCAGGCAGCCCCACAGGAAGCCTCCTAGATGGCCAGCCCAGTCGACCATCGGCAGAAGGCTCAACAAGGCAACCAGCACCACCACAGCCCACATCTCGATGCCAAAATAATCCCGCAGAGCACGCGGAATCGACGACCGGTAGCGGCGCCCAAAAGAGAGGGTCGCGCCGAGCATACCGAGGACCGCACCACTGGCCCCGAGCGACTCATGCCCCACCAGCAGTAACGAGAACAAGGCGCCTACCGCCCCAGCGCCGATATAAATCACCACAAACGCGGTCCGACCGATGCCATTTTCTACATTTCGGCCGAACAGATACAGCATCCAGCTGTTGCCAAAGACGTGGGCAACAGAGGCATGCAGCAAGGTGCTGCTCAGCAGTCGCCAATACTGTCCCTGGTCGAAAACTGCCTCCGTACTCAGCCAGCCCAGGCCCTCGCCCAGTCGCAAGATAGAGAGTTGACTGACCAGGTCGGAAGAGCTTGGAAACAGCGCTGCGAACGGCCACCCCAGAAACAGCTGAACCACGTAGCACCAGATCAACAAGGCGATGGTGCCAGCACAGAGATAGGGAAAGCTGAGTAACTCGGCGAGAAAGGCGCGCGCCTCACGTCGTTCCTGGTCCGTGTTGGGGTTCCAACGACGCAGCGGTGCATGGGTCGTTCTGAACCCGTGCGGAGGAGGCTGCTCAGGTAAAGACGGCTCGTTCAAGAAGGTCACCAATAAGGGAAAGAAGTCGACTCAGCACAGCTCGACCGAGCGCACGAAGCGCAGCAACCATAATCCGCACCATCTGTGCCCGCAACGGGGACATACGAGCCAGGTCGGGGGCAAGCGAGATACCAACTCGACACCGACCTCAGTCCGCAAGATGAAACACACGGGTTAGACTCAAGGGAAAGTGCCGACATTCCTCTCCAGGAGCTCTGCCCCGAATCGGTTGCCCGCCGTGCTCTTCGCCGGCGTACTGCTGCCCATTCTGGTGCTCGCCGGCTTCGCAATCAAGGGCCTGCTGGAAGCAGGTCAGCTCTACGAGGACGGGCTGCGTAGCCAACGCGAGGACGGGCTGAAGATGCTGTCTGAGCGCATCGACCGACAACTCCAGGCAAGCGCCGCCAACATCGCTGAGGGTATAGCCAAAGCTTGCACTGATGAGGAGTGGAGCGCTGCAGGGCAGGCCTGCGTGGACATCTGGCGAGAGCGAGATCCTCGGGTTGTAGAGGCTGTGATGCTCAACAGCATCGCCAACCCAGGGGCTACCCAACAGCAACAAGCCCAGGGTCAGGCTGAACGGCTGTTGCAGATTTTCGCCCGCAAGGCTCCGGCCCACACCAGCTCGACGGCCGTTGCGCTGCGCGCCATGCGCTCGGAGTCCGACCAGGCGCTGATGCTGGACACCAGGCTATCCGATGGACGCGTGATCGCGCTACTGGACCTGAACCGCCTGCACCAGGAGCTAGCGCTGACTCTGGATAGCTACAACCGCAGCAACCCCGGGCAGAGCGCGACGATTGAGCCCGACCCAGCGGCGCAACCAGGAGTTAGCGGCGCAGCGCCAGAACAACGCATCAGCCAGCGCTCCTTAGCGGGACTCCTGCCGGGTTACCAGCTCAAGCTGTACAGCGCGGGCAGCATCCAGAACCCTGCCCGCGGCCTGCGCCTATGGCTTCAGGTGGCGCTGATCCTGAGCCTCATCGCCGTGCCGGCGGTGGTGCTGCGCATCGGCGCTGGGAGACTCCAGCAAGAGGTGCGACTGGCCCGCATGAAGAGCGACTTTGTCTCCAACGTGTCCCACGAGCTAAGGACGCCCTTGACGACCATCCGCATCATGGCCGAGATGCTCGCCCTCGACGCGGTCCCTGACCCCAGCAAGCAGGGCGAATACCACCGCAACATCGTTTCCGAAGCCGAGCGTCTCACTCGCCTCATCAACAATGTTCTGGACTTTGCTCGCATCGAAGAGGGGCGCAAAAAATTCCACTTCGGAATGGGCAATCTCGGTGACGTCGTCTTCGAGGTGGTGAGAATCGTCAGCGACTACGCAGAAAAGGAAGGCTTCGAGATCAAAACCTCAGTCCAGGATGACCTGCCCGCAACAATGTTTGATCGCGACGCCATCGTCCAGGCCCTCATCAACCTGACTGCAAACGCGGTCAAGTACAGCGAAGACGACAAACGCATCGAAGTAGGTGCGCGCAGCCAAGAGCACAGCGTCGTCCTCTGGGTGCAAGACCATGGACCGGGGATTGATGCTGAGGAACTGCCCCACTTGTTTGAAAAATTCTTCCGCGGCGGGGACAGCCTTACCCGCGAGATAGGAGGCACTGGACTGGGCCTCGCAATTGTTCATCACATTGTGCAGGTACATGGTGGTGAGGTATCTGCTAAATCAACGCTGGGTGCAGGCAGCACCTTTGAGATAATGCTTCCTGTGCGACAGGGGCAGCCGATGAGGACCGGGGACGGAAGATGAGTGACAAAAAGCGCATCCTCATTGTGGAAGATGAGCGACAGATTCTTGAGAGCTTGAAGGACTTCTTCATTCTTCAGAGCTATGAGGTCCTGGGAGCCTCAAACGGCGATGACGGGCTCGCTTTGGGCCTTGAGTCCAGTCCTGATCTTGTGGTTCTCGACATCATGCTACCGGGCATGCACGGCTTCGACGTATGCCGCGGACTGCGTTCTGGAGGCTACAGCGGACCGGTGCTGTTTCTGACCGCCAAGGGCGAAGAGGTCGACAAGCTGACTGGCTTCGATGTGGGCGGTGACGACTACGTCACCAAGCCATTCTCTCTGTTGGAGTTACACGCCCGGATTCGGGCCTTACTGCGACGGGCCGAGAAGGAACAACCCAACGAAGAGGTCTACGCCTTCGACAAGATCTCGGTGAACTTCACCACCTACGACCTCAAAGTAGATGGAGATGAGGTCCGTCTGTCCGCCAAGGAAATGGAACTGCTCCGCTTCCTGGTGAACCACCGAGGTCAGGTTCTCAGTCGAGACATCCTCCTCGAGAAGGTCTGGAACTACGACACGGAAGTCTCTACCCGGACCGTCGACACGCACGTGCTGAACCTACGCCGAAAGCTCCGGGACTCGCCCCCTAACCGCTACATCCAGACGGTCCACGGCGTCGGCTATAAGTTCGTCGGCGGGCTCTAGCGCATCATCCTGGGCAGACCCCAGTCAGAAAGCCCTGCTGCGTGACCATCGTCGTCCACAAGTACGGCGGCTCCTCAGTCGCCACCCCCGAGAAGCTCGGCAGCATCGCTGACCGCGTGGTCGATGCGAGACGAAATGGCACATCTCCGGTGGTGGTCGTATCAGCAATGGGTGGCACCACCGATAAGCTCTTAAGTCTGGCTCAGGAAGTCAGTCCCAATACTCATCGTCGCGAATTGGACATGATCCTGACCGCTGGCGAGCGCATCTCCATGGCTCTGCTGGCCATGGCCATCAACGACCGGGGCTTTCAAGCGTTGTCGCTCACCGGCTCGCAGGCTGGGATCATCACCACCACCGATCACAACCGGGCACGCATCATCGAGGTACGGCCGGTGCGGGTGCACCAGGCTCTGCAAGCCGGTCAGATCGTCATCGTGGGTGGCTTCGCCGGAGTATCCACGGACAAAGAAGTGACCACCCTGGGTCGAGGTGGCTCCGACACCACCGCAATCGCCCTCGCAGCAGCGCTAGATGCGGCCAGCTGTGACATCTTCTCGGATGTGGATGGTGTGTTCAGCGCCGACCCACGGGTAGTCAGTGATGCGGCAAGAATCGACCGACTGGCCAGCGGCGAGGCACTTGAAATGGGTCTGCGGGGCGCCCGGGTACTGGCCCCTGAAGCGGTGGACTATGCCCGTCGGCACGGTGTCCAACTGCACGCACGCTCCAGCTTTGAAACAGGGCCGGGCACTGTCATTACCGAAGCTCCATCACCCGGTACCGGGCGTGCAGTGGCCATCGCCGCGGATCCTGGTGTGGTGCCGATCAAGCTGAGTGGACCAACAGACATTCTTCTAAGCCTGCTCGACCAGCTGAACGCTGGGGTGCTGGTATGTCGAGACCTACTCTTGGATTGCGGTACAGACAAAGCCAGCGCGGAGCTCAGAATCGATACTCGCAATACTCAGGACTGGCAGAGCGTCATTGCCGAACTCAGCCAACAAGCCAACAGGCTCGGAGCCCACCTGCAGAGCTTTGCCGAGCTGGGGACGGTAACGGTCATCGGCGAGGGAATCGCGGAGCAAGCGAGCAGTTGGCAGATCGCTCGTTCAGAACTGCAGAAACTGCAGCTCACACCGCGACGCCTGAGCTCCAATGCCTGGGGAATCAGCGCAGAGGTTCCAGTCGCTCGCCTCGATGAGCTGACGCGAGCCTGGCACACCGCGTTTCCGGGCCTTTCGAGCCCGCCAGGAGAGGGACTGATCGACGATTAAAGGTGGCCTCAACAAGCGGCGAGATGGACACCTTTGGTGTTCTGACCCGATCCTCAACCGCGCTTTCTCCTTGCATCCGGCGCCGCGTCCGACTATTGCAGGCCTTGGAGCCATTTCGGCTCTGCTCTATCATGGCCACAAAGCACAATCACGAGTCGAATCGATCTGAGGGGCCTTGCCCATGATGAAGCACATTCTCAAGCCGGGAAATCTATTCACCAGCGCCAGCCTGTTCTGCGGGCTGTACTCGGTGATGGTCTCGGCAGGAGCAGAGGCCCACGAGTCCGACTCATTCTACACCGCTGCCCTGCTCATCATCTTCGCGGGAATTTTTGACGGCCTCGATGGGCGGGTCGCTCGCCTCACCAACACTCAAAGTGACTTCGGCGTCGAACTCGACTCCCTGGTGGATGTGGTCTCCTTTGGTGTGGCCCCAGCGGTATTGCTCTTTAAGTGGGGCCTTGAGGCCTACGGGCGGGGTGGCCTGATCGTAGCCTTCCTGTTTACCCTCTGCGGGGTGTTCCGGCTGGCTCGCTTCAACATGGACGCCCACCAGCAAGGGCAGGAGCCAAAGTCCAGCAAGTACACTGAAGGACTGACCATCACCTGCGCTGGCGGGATGGTAGCGGTTCTGGTCCTCCACCACGCCAAGATCCGAGCCACAGAGGTGGACTCACACATCTCTGTGCTGCTGCTCACTCTGATGCTCTCCTACCTGATGATCAGCACGGTCGGCTTCCGGACATTCCGGGAATTCCGCCTTTCGCCCCTCAGCATCTCCATGATTGCGGTCGGCGCTGCGGCGGTCGTGGCCGTGCTGGTGGTTTACGACATCACTCTGCTGCTGGTCCTTATGGGCGGCACCTACATTGGCTCTGGCCTCGTTGAAGAAGCCTTCAGCTTTACCCGCAAGCGCAAAGCCAACGACTTCTACTACCTCGGCACCATGGACGAGGCGGACGAAGAAGAAATCGACGAAGAAGTTCGCGCCTGAACAGGCTAGCCCTTTAAGGAACAGCCGACTTCTCGGCAAGCTCCAGCAGCAGACGACGAAACAATTCATCGCGCGGGTCTCGCGCAAGCCACTCCAGATAGCAGCGCCTAGCCTCCTCCCAGCGCTGGCGGCTCTCAAAGCTAGCCGCCATATTCAGTAGATAGTCACGCTCATCAGCCGCTTGTGAGACCAATCCGAAAAAAGGCGAGCGCGCTTCCTGCAGCAGCCGCGCATTGCTCTCCTGGGTCGCATAGTGCAGGTACAAAGGTGCAGAGAACTCAAGGTGAGCATTGTCATCGGTGTTGACCGGCACATCACCCGCAAAAGCCAAGGCCGCGACTCTATCCATCAGCACAAAGCCCAACAGCTGCAGCGGCTCTGCAAGGCCCACTCGGGCGAGATCTGCAGCAAAAACCGGCTCATCAAGATAAGCACGGACCAGATCCTCACTCAGCTCAAAAGGCTCCGATGAGCCCAGCATAATGACATCAGCGTCCTCGATGGTGGACACCACGAGCACGTGCTCCCATACCTCAGCAAAGGTGCGCACAACGCTCTTCAGGTCATCACCGGCCATCCCATAACTGTGGGTCCACTGAACAAAGACACCCCCCTGGCGGAGACGTTCCTTACCGAGGCTCATAAAGTCGCGGGTGAAGAGGTTCGAAACCCCACTGATCCAGGGATTGCTGGGTTCATTAATGATGACGTCGTAGAGGTCCACTCGCCGGTGCAGGTGATTGCGAGCGTCATTGGCGATGGCCCGCACCCGCGGGTCCTCAAGTGGCCTGCCATTGAACTCATCAAAAAAATGAGAGGCCTCAAGTACTTTGGGCTCGATCTCAAGGACATCGATCCGGTCGAGTTCGGGCTGCAAGGCGACCGAGCCCGCAGTAATGCCAGAGGCCAAGCCCACCACCAAGGCATCCCTGGCTCCCTGCCGCAGGACGAAGGGCAGGTGCGCGAGCAGAATCTGGGTTCGAAGATCCTGCTGGGTGCTGGCGTCGACCTTGCCGTTATTGGCCAGCCAGATATTGCCGCTGCCCCTCGACCTCGCCACAGTAACGACGCTGGCGATGCCCTCAGCGTAATACAGGAGGTCGTAGTCAGAGATCGCGTAGTTCCGGACCGCCTCATGACTGTAGTCGGACAGGTCGCTGACGTATTTGTACATCCCTGCACTCATCAACAACGGGTCCCAACGAGGCTGCATGAATAAGGCCAGGACGACCAGGATCGGCAACCCCCAACGAGCCAAGCGAAAGATGGCAGTGTCCATCCTTCCGCCTAAAACCAGTACCGTAGCGAGCCCAAAGCTGAGAGCCACTGCCAGCGACAGACTGCCCTTGATGCCTACCGTTGGAATAAGGACAAAGCCGGTCAGAAGGGCCCCGGCCACCGCTCCCAGGGTGTTGAACACATACAACCGTGAAACATCCACACCTACCTGCTCAGCATCACCGGCAAGCAACTGCAGAGCCAGCGGAAAGAGAGCCCCAAGACAAAAGGTGGTGGGGACCATCACAGCCACGGCGAGAAGGCCGTGGACCAACAACAACAGCAGCGGATCACCGTCTACCAGTGCGAACAAATCCACGTACCAGAAAGGCATAAAGCGAAACAGGTAGTGGGTGCCCCAGGCCGAAAGTGCCGCCCCGATCAGGGCAAAGACCATCCACCGCAGCGGCCTGACCCCAGGTCGCGCAACCTGGCCCGAGGCCGCCACCGCGCCGAGCGAAGTTCCCAGCAGAAAGGCCGAAAGCATCAGCGTAAATGCATACACCGAAGAGCCGAGGATCAATGTCAAAAAGCGAGTCCAGGCGACCTCATAGACCATGGCGCAAGCGCCCGAGAGCGCCAGCGTCACGAGCAAGACCGACCGCAGCCGCCCCCGTTCAACGGGCTCCTGATGAGGATCTGGGCTGAGGTCAAGCAGATCTGCCTGCTCTCGGTGTAATTGCAGGTCATTCTCCAGACCCACATCAAGATCCACACTTCCGCGGCTCCACCACAAGGCAACCAGGCCCACTGCGATGTTGGCAATGGCGGCGCCGACCTCTGTGGCCCTCAGGCCCACGGCCGGAAGCAACACCATCCCGGTCAGTGCGGTTCCCAGCACCGCCCCAGCGGTGTTGCAGCCGTAAAGCAGCCCCGCCCTCCGCCCGACCCAGGACAGCCGCTGGCTAACCAACCGAGCAAGCAGCGGAAAGGTCGCCCCCATCGCTGCGGCGGGCAGCAGCAGCAGGGCGATCATCAACAGCATATGAAAGCCCTGAAACCACCAGAACCGCCCTGGATCCCCCTGGGAAAACAACAACTGGTAGCAGGAGGTCGCCAGTTCCAACCACCAGGGAAATCCCAGTGCGTAGCCTCCAATAAAGAGCTCGAGACCTCCATACAGAAGCAAGGGGCGGACCCCTCGGTCGGCAATGCGACCACTTAGCGCTGCACCAGCGGCAAGCCCCAGCATAAAGGCGGCCAGCACCGTAGCGACCGCCAGCTGGGTTGCACCGAAGACCAGACTGAGGCGGCGCATCCACAGCAGCTCATACAACAGCCCGGTTGCGCCCGAGACAAAGAACAGGACCAGGACGGAAAGGAAGGAATGCGCCCGCCAGCCGCTCATCACGCGCGTCTCTCAGCGCTCCGCCTCAGAGCGGTCGTCGACGAGAACGAAGCAAAGCAGGCAGCAGCAAGGTCAGCGGCAGCAAACTGACTCCCTTAGACCCAACGCTCAGGGCGCAGCTACAGCCGCCACCCAGTTCCCGATTCTCAAAAGGGACCTCGGCCAGATCCTCGCCGAGATCTTGAGCGCTATCGTCATCATCGCCAGCACTGTCATCTTCGTCAGCGGCGGCTGAGTCATCATCATCATCAGCAAAAGCCTGCTCGGCAGCGGCGAACAGCAAGATGGGGACAAGGGCCAGACTCAGGAGCCATAGCAGCCTCTGGTGGTCTCGAATCAGTTCCATCTACTCATCTCCCGGTTGGGCTGGGGTCTCACCATCCTGGCTCTGCTCGTCCTGCTCCTGATCGGCGACCGGCGCTTCCGATTCGACTGCATCAAGCAGAGCACGAGTTTCTTGCTCGTCTGCTTGTTCTGCCTCGGTCTCATCCACTTCCTCGGCCCCCTCGTCCACCGCAGTCTGCTCAGGCGGTACTTGAGACCCTAAACCATCGTCTGCCTGGATCTCATTGGGCTGCGCCTCGGCTGGCTCGGTTGCCTGCACGGGTTCAAGATCGGGACAGCCATCACTGTCATCCCCAACCCCAAGATTCTCAGCATTGAGCGGACAGGCGTCCGAAGCATCAGGGATACCATCGGCATCGTTGTCCAGATCGGGACAGCCATCATCGTCATCCCAGCCGTCGAAATCCTCGGGATCATCGGGACACTGATCCTCTGAGTCCACCCACTGGTCACCATCTCGGTCGCTGCGATCCGGGGCGGTAAACCGAACCCCGGCAAAGGCTCGCAGGACCGGAGTACCAAGTCCTCCGAGGCCGCTACCTGCACCCAACTCTAGACTGACTATCTGAGAGGGACGCAAGGCAACTGAGACCGCCCACTCAGCAGTAGTCCTGCTGTGCTCGCCCTGGTAGCCGAGCGTCCCCCAAACCTCAGCACGAAGCGCAAGACTCGTCAGCGCAGTCACCTCAAGGCCAGCCTTCCAGCTCATGCCAAACTGGCGCACGAACCCGCCGTACTCAAGCCGGGGGCGGAGATGAAGCGGAGCGATGTTCACCAGCGCCCGAAAGCGCTTCAACCTCAACTCAGCAAGCACATCCACAGCAAAGCTGACTCCGCCCTCGCTCAGGAAAGGGCTCCCTGCTCCCGTAGGAAAGGACACCGGCAAACTGATACCCAGGCCAAAGGGGCCCTTAGCAGGATCAAGAATCCGCACCTTAGGCAGCAAAGTCAGGTCACCGACCCCCGCCGAATCACTATCGGGAACCGGAAAATCGCCACCGGTAGGATCACTACCCCATACGGTGACCGGCACCACCGGCAGATGCAGTCCCAGCTCAATGGGACCAAAGCCAATGGCTCCGTGAAGGTCCAAGCCGACCATCGACTGCATGACCACCGCCCACTGCTCAGCTTCATCGCCCCGATTGTCGTACAAAACAAAGGGTCGATCAGCGACATAAAACTTTAAGCCACCACCGCCGCGCAACAGAGCCAGGGTCTCTGGGCTGGAAACAACAGAGAGCCCTGTCCCGCTGACGTCATAGCGAACGTGATTTACGTTAAAGACGAGGTCAGGATCGTGCTGATCGCCGTGCGCCAGCAGCATGCTTGGTGCGAGCAGGCCGGCGATCAGAACGAGGCCGGTGAGGAGCGGTCGATAACGTGTCATGAATCCTCAGTGGCAGAGGTCTGCAGGGCGCCAGATCTGGGGCAGGCTAACACGGTGCAGGCCCCACCGGCAGCGCATGGTTTACACTGGCCTCAAGGACCCATGGATTCGGAACAGCGCCACGACTGGAAGATCGATCGACTTCAGCAGCGACTCCAACACCAGGAGCCCAATGAAGCGGTTCTGCTGGACCTGGCCGAGGCCTGGTTTCAAAAAGGTTATTACTTCGGCGACAACGGAGACTGCTTTCGGCAGGGCATGGAGCTGGCCAGCGCTGCTCTGGACTCCTTTGGCGCATCAGCGCGGGCCTTCAATCTGCTGGCCAACGCTGCCTACGGACTGGGCGACTTCGAGTTGGCAGAGAGCCACTACCAGAATGCCCTTCAACAAGAGCCGGAAGATGCTCTGGCCCACGTAGGCCTCGGCAACCTCCACAAGCAGAAAGGTAACCGAAGCCGAGCCATTGAGGCATTTACCCGTGCGACGCAGATCGACCCTGATCTCTGGCAAGGTCACTACAACCTGGGCGGCACCCTGCTTCTCAACGCCAAGAGCGAGGGCTTTAAGGGCAAAGAGGAGCTCATGGACCGGGCCATCTACCACCTGGTGACGGCCCTTCGGCTGGGCCCCTTCGACAGCTTCCTGGGCAACATCTACCAGGACCTGGGCGAGCTGTTCCTCTATACCCGCAAGTACAGCTATGCACGCCGCTTCTTCAACCGACTCTTGCAGCATCCAGAACACTGCGTAACCGCCAACTATTTTCTCGGTCTGACCCAGTTCTCCATGGGCAGATACACCAGCTCTATTCACCACTTTCGTGAGTACCTCAAGGAGCGCCCGGACTCACCACTTTGCTACTCCAAGATCGGCCTGGCCTACCTCGAGCAGGGAGAGTGGCAGCGGGCAAGAGATGCCTGTGAGCAAGCGCTTCTCATCGACCAGGACAACCTACTGGCCCGGTTCTCCCTTGGCTGTATCGATCTGGATGAGCGGCTCTTCGACCATGCTGCCGACCGCTTCGAGAGCATTCTGGTCGAGGAGTGCGACTACTTCCCGGCCTACGTAGAACTGGTCAAGACCTACTACCTTCGGGGGGATTTCGGCTGGCTGTTTGGGCAGCTCCGCAGCGAAATTGAGCGCTTTGAAGCGCACAGCAGCTTCGACGGGGGGAGACGCTTTTACCAGGGTTCCCGGGGGCGCTGTCGGCGTCGAATTGACGTCCTTCTTGCGCAGATCGATGAGATCGGAGCTACAGCATTTGAAACCCTGGCTGAAATCACCGAGAAGGTACAAACCGACTCACTTCGTTTCCAGATGTGGGAGCAGCTCTATGAGCTGAGCCGGAGACATCAGGTCGAGCAGTTGCTGGATCAGCTCGACGACGCGCCGCGCTGGTTCTCCCGCAAACTCGGACGCACCCTGCTCTTACTCAGTCAATACGTACCTGAGGAGGCCATCACCAGTGCCTTCATGATCAGTGAGGAGGACCTCAAGCGACGAGTGCAGCTCCGCGGTCCGGTGGGCGATGATCTGACCGCCTACTCCCAGGCCCTTGAAGAAGTCCGTGCTGAACTGCGCGAGTACCGGGCCTATCTGCTGCTCGCCCTTGCTGTCAAAGGTACCGCGACTGCTGAGGACTTCCTCTCCGACTTTATTGACAGCCAACAACGCGAATTGCGTGCTTCTGCAGCCATAGCGCTGCTGTTCTATGGCAACCAGCGCGCCATCCGAATGCTACGCGAGGAGGCCGAGTCACTGCCAGAGCCACACGCTCAGCGACTCAACGACCTGATCCGACTAGGCCTCTCGCGCAGCGAGCAGCAGGACAAGATCATTGACTTCGAGGACCTTCATCGCCAGCGACCTCAACGCAACCAGCGACCTCCTGCCCATGAAGACTGCAGCCTGTGCGGACGGAGCAAGCACGATGTCGACCGTCTGATGAGTGGCAACCGGGTCTATCTCTGCAACCTGTGCATCTCCCACATCCACCAGCAGCGCGACGAACTGAGCACCTCGGACTCAGAGCAGCAGGTCTGCTCGTTCTGTTCATCCTCAGTCTTTGAAGTCCAGGGAATGTACCGAGTCAAAGACCTACTGCTGTGCAACGGCTGCCTCGACACCTGCGTTAACCTGTTAGCCCGCGAGGAAGTCGAGCGCTTTCTGCGCGGCTTCACCTGAGCATCACTCAAGGACAGACACCAGAGCCCCAGCCCTTTCCTTGAGGCGCACCAGGCCCGTGCCCGATGGCACCCAGGTAGCGTTCACAGTCAAAATTCGGACTGTTTTCCGAGTCGTGACAACGACGACAGGTCTGGACAGTGACAGGGACCCCCCCGCTAGGCCGGACACCCACCCGCTGCGCTTGCTGAGCATGCAGTCGCATCGGCCCGTGACAGGCCTCGCACTGAACGTTGAGCAGACGATCATCGACGGCCGCATCCAGAAATCCGCCGGGCTCACCAAAGCCGGTAGTGTGGCAAGCAAGACAGCTTGAATTGCGAGTCTCGCCCCGCTGGCTGAGGTGTAACCAGGCCTTAGCGTGAGGACCTCGGGCCCACTGGGCGACCTCTTCAGCATGACAGGAGATGCACAGGTCCTGGCCGCCATACTGCTCATTGGCGGGTGCCGGCTCTCTGGCTCGCAAGGCAGCGCTGAGTTCAGCGATGCGGGCACCGTGAAAGGTAGCCAAGCGTTGTTCGACCCAGAGGTCCTCATCCAAACGCGGGTCTACCAGCACCAGACTGCCCACAGCCAGGTGAGCTGAGAGCTGCATTTCTGTGGTCGCATCTAGAGCAGCGCGTCGAACCAACCGAGCCTCAGCCAACCCGCCTTGAATGGCCTCTGGGTCACGGCTTAGATCCTGTTGGGGGCGTCCATCCATGCCCACCGGGGCGAGCGCCGGTGGTGAAGCAACCTGTTGCTCAGCCTCCCGCTCAAGGCGCCGCAACAAGGGGACCCGCTCCAGATAGAGTTGCTCTACATCGGCCACCTGGCGAAGCGCCCACTCCTTGTCCGGTTGAGGCGAAAGACTCCTGCCTCGGGTCGCAC
>DJIF01000068.1:0-27770 GCA_002433485.1 Deltaproteobacteria bacterium UBA6601 | reverse complement strand
GATCTCGCCAACTCGGCACAGAAGGTTCGCCCGGAACCGGCGGAGCAACCAACACATCCAGATCAAGGCCCCTGCTGCGCCACTCGGCAAGTTCGCGGACCCCAGCGTCAGTGAAACCAAGCACCAGATCTACCGGCCCATGCTGCCGAATCGCCCCTTCAATAGCGGCTTCAGTGGCCCGAACCGCATCCACCGTCGGCACCAGGGCGCGCACCCCCTCATTGTCGGCCGCGGCTACCAGCCCCAGTAACAACACCCGGCGCGACCCGCGCTCAATCAGCAGATATGGAGCGAAGGCTCCTCCCGCAATCCCCGGCTCAAGGTTGGTTGCGACCAGAGGAAGGCCTTGTGCAGCGGCCAGCTGAGCAAGCTCCTTAGGGGGGACCACCTCAAAATCAGCATTCCCAGGAAAAAATGCCTCCGGCGCAGTGGCAGCAAGCAGTTCAACCAGAAGCCTGGCGCGGGCCCGATGTTCTCCCCGCACCACCTCCGTACCCAGCACCGCACGACTTAAACAAGTCGGTCCCTCCACCAGCACTGCATCAGGCAGCAAGGCCCTGATCTCTTTAACCAGAGTCAAGCGTCTCGCCATGCCTCCGGACGGAGAGCCAGGGCAGCCACAGGGGTCCAGCTCACCCCGATTGTCCTGGCTGAAGAACAGCCTCAGCCAATCAGGGTCCCCAGGCAGATCCTGCTCCGGAAGCTGCCAGGCCGCTGGATCCACAGCAGGCTGAGGGGTGTTCTCCCCTTCCCTCAACTCCGCCAAGGTAGGAGGCAGCCCTACCCGCTCTGTCAGATCGGGCGCAGTCGCAGAAGGGGACTCCACGCCACATGCGGCCAACAGAAGAAGACTCGCCACAACCAGGTGCGCTGCTGTACGCGGCGTTGCCATAGAACCTCACTGTAGCCCGAGGAAGGAGCAGATGAAGCCAACGGGCAAAATGGGCGACTGGCATTACACATCGTGGCTGCTAATGTTACGCCCAGGAGAATTCATGAAGCACTTTCTTGTCTTGATCACAGCCGCCTTCACCATCGCAGCGAGCGCAGATTCTCATGCCATTCGCGGCGACGGCGGCTACCACCACATGGACCAGGCCCGGCAGCACCGTGTTCATGATGCGGGGGTTCAACAGCGACTGACTCGCTCGCCAGCCTTCCAGGACTTTCTGCAACGCCGCGGAGGTCAGTGGCAAGCACTGTGGGACGAGGTCACTCACACCCCGGCCCAATTATTGGGCAGCGGATGGCCGGTAGACCCGGCACGACTGAGCGACGACAAGGAGGTCTGGCAGTTGGGTCGCGAGATCCTGGTTAGCGAGCACCAACTGCTCGGCGGTCGCGACATCTCCCTCGATGATCTGAGCCCTTGGGTCCTCGACCGTTCGCAGGGCATTACGACCCTGACCTTCAAGCGCCTGTGGCATGGCCTTGAGGTGATCGACGCCAGAGTCTCACTCCGCTTCAAAGCAGACCGCTTTTTGATGGCCCAGTTTGAGTCCATGCCTGGCATCAGCATGAACACATCGCCAGGTATTACGCCAGCAGCTGCCCTAAAGGTCGCCCTTCAGAACCTGGACCCCAACCAGGAAGCCAACTTTCTGGCCGATAAAGGAGAGTTGGTGGTTCTCCCGCTGTTTGGATCAGGAGCCCGCACCTACCGCCTGGCCTGGCGTTTCCAGCTGCGCGGTCAGGCCAAGGTCAGCAGCCCAGAGGTCTACATTGACGCCCACAGTGCGGAGTTTCTGGGTTGGAAAGAACGGATTCGCTTTGTATCCGGCGAAATCCAAGGAGAGCATGATGACCGACGACCGGGTCCAGATCTGGTTCGGTCACCCATGGTATTTGCCGAATTGAGCGGCGGAGGGCTTTCGGCAACCGCCGATAGCGAAGGGGTGTTCTCAGTCGATGCCGAAGCACCAGTACAACTGCGCTGGAGCGCTGGGTCGCAGTGGTTTGACATTCGAGCATTGGACGACAGGGGCCTGAGTCAGTTCATCGACGAGCTTGACGCGGACGCCGCTACCCTGGTCGCCCAGGCCAATGAAGAAGACCTCTCCAACCGCAACTATCGCCGCGAGTTGGCCCAAATCGACGCTCACATCTCAGCCCACGAAGTGCGCGCCCGTGGGCTGAAGATCCGGTCGAGCTTTCCATGGGCAGATGAGCGGGTCATCACCCGGGTCAACGACGGCAGCAGCCGCTGCAACGCCTGGTTTGACGAGGAATCGACAATCAACTTTGTGGTCCAGGGACAAGGTTGCAACAACACCGCCAGGGTGGCCGACGTCATCTACCACGAGTACGGCCACGGCTTTCACCTCTGGAACATCATTCAGGGGGCCGGGGGTTTCGGTGATGGTTCCATCAGCGAGGGTCTGGCCGACTATATGAGCGCGACAATCACCGACAGCTCTGACCTGGCGCCAGGCTTCTTTCTCCAATCGAATCAACCACTTCGCCAGTTGGATGGCGAATACCGTTGGCCAGAAGACATCGAAGAAGACCCACACAGCACCGGACTGATCATCGGCAGCGCACTGTGGCACCTTCGCCAGGGACTCATCGAGACCTATGGCTACGCTGATGGAGTGGAACTGGCTGACTCATTCTTCCTGGCCGCGGCGCGCCGAGCCGCAGAGATCCCACTGGTCTACGGAGAACTGCTACTGGAAGACGACGATGACGGCGACCTGAGCAACGGCTCACCTAATCGCTGTCTAATCGATGAAGTCTTTGAGCGCCACGGCCTGGCCTGGTCCGGCGACTCCCCAGGCTCAAGTGCGCTGCAACACACCCCGTTGACCTCGCAGACCGAGCCCGACGGCAAGCTCACCGTTGAGGTCGCAAGCGAGCTTTCCAATCTCAACTGCGATAACGACCAGGTCACCAGACTGGTGCTGAGTTGGAGCTACGGTGAGGACGGAGAATGGGCCTCAGAGGACATGAGCGAAGGACAGGAAAATGGCAGCTACGTCGGCACGATTCCAGCGGCACCCGCCGCCAGCTATGTGCGCTACTACATCGAAGCTGAGGGTGAAGACGGGGAGGTGATCGCCAAGCTACCAGAGGGCTCCATCAGCGACCCGTGGTTTGGGGTCTGGATAGGGGCGACGAACTCACTCTTCTTCGAAGACTTTGAAGAGCGAGACGGAGACTTCACGCACCTGCTGATATCGGGAGCCGAGCAACTGGGAGCAGACGACTGGCAGTGGGGAGAGCCGCAAGGCGAGGAAGGCGACCCCGACTACGCCTTCAGTGGCGACCAGGTGTGGGGCAACGACCTTGCCATCGATGACAACTGGAACGGCGCCTACCAGGCTGACGTTCACAATCGCCTGACGAGCCCTGTAATTGAACTCCCTGAACGCGAGCAGGGCGACCGGGTCATGCTCCAGTTCCGGCGCTGGCTGAACGTCGAAGACGGCTACTATGACCAGGCTCAAGTACTGGTCAACAACACGCTGGTCTGGAGCCAATTCGCTTCTTCTGAAGCAGACGGAGCTGACCGCCACCACAAAGACCTGCACTGGGCCTTCCGCAGCTACGACATCACCGAAATCGTGGCGGATGACAACCGTGCAGAGATCGCCTGGGAGATCATCAGCGATGGCGGACTCGAGCTAGGTGGCTGGAACATTGACGATGTAGGAGTAGTGCTGGTTCCTGCAGCCAGCACCCAGGGCGATGACGATAGCCAAAACGATCAGAGTCCCGGCGGCGATGGCGCTCTCATCAGCGCCAGCGGATGCACCTGCTCCACTGGCCCATCGAGCTCGCCCGACGCTCTTTCCTTGCTGTTGGCTACTACGACGCTGCTGTTCGCTGGAGCGCGAAGACGGCGACCATGAGCCAACTGGTCGTGCCGATCATCGCGGCGCTGGTACTTTGCGCTGCCCTGACCCCGCCGCACCAGATGGCCCATGCGTCCGAGCCCCTACCCTCCTGGCGGGACTACCACGCGAGGTACGAGCTGAAGCTTGCCGCTCAGAGCTTGACCAGGGGCCAACACAGTCGGGCTGAAGTTCTGCTCAAAAGCTCGCTAAGCAAAGCGCCGGACCTGACCCAGGCGAGGGCTCTGCTGGGCCAAATCCTCGCTCAGCAACAGCGCTGGGAAGAAGCGGACTCATGCACAAGCGAGCTGCGTGACCGCGTGGACAACGACCTCGAGAGCGTACTGCTACTCGCCCGCATTGCACTGGAGAGAGGTCGAACTGGCGAAGCCGCTGAAGGCTTTCAGAGAGCGGCGGGAAAAGTACCTGAAGACCCTCGTGGAGAGCTTGGACTGGCCCTGACCGCAGGTCGGGCTCTCAGGGACTGGAGCCGCTGCAGGGAGCACCTGGAAGCAGCCCTGGAGCGGGCGCCTGAGCTGAATCTGGCTAGCCTCCCACTAGAGCCGGGCTGGACAGCGCTCCGCAACGACCCTGAATTCCTCGCGGTCCTAAGCGCGGTCTTGCAGACAGCCAGTGGGGAAAATGAGGCGACCTCAAAGTCAGCACCAGCCCACTGATGAGTCCCAAGCAGGAGAGCCTCCGCGCCATGTGACGCGGAGGCTCTCACTGAACTGCACAGCTGGTGGCTGACTACATCATGCCCATGCCACCCATGCCACCCATGCCACCCATGCCATGGTCGTGACCATGACCGCCGGCAGGCGCCGCGGGCTCAGGCTTGGGGATCTCGGCAACCATTGCCTCGGTGGTCAACATCAATCCAGCAATGGAAGCAGCGTTCTGCAGAGCAGAGCGAGCAACCTTGGTGGGATCGATGATGCCCGCCTTGATGAGGTCCTCGTAGTCACCGGTGGCCGCGTTAAGGCCAAAGGCACCCTTACCGGACCCCACCTTGTCGATCACAATGGCGCCTTCAAGGCCGGCATTGGCCGCGATGTGTCGCAGCGGAGCGGTGATGGCCTCCTTGATGATCTCAAGACCAAACTGCTCCTCACCGTCAAGGCTCAACTTCTCAAGGACCGCAAGACTGCGGACATAGGCAACACCACCGCCGGGGAGGATGCCCTCCTCGACTGCAGCACGAGTCGCATTGAGGGCGTCCTCAACGCGTGCCTTCTTCTCCTTCATCTCTACCTCAGTAGCTGCGCCGACGTTAATCACCGCGACACCACCGACCAGCTTGGCGAGCCGCTCCTGGAGCTTCTCACGATCGTAGTCGGAGCTGGTCTCATCGATCTGCACTCGAATCTGAGCAACCCGCGCCTCGATGTTCTCCTTGGCGCCAGTACCGTCAATGATCGTGGTCTTGTCCTTGTCGATGGTGACTCGAGCGCAGCTGCCCAGGTCCTCAAGCTCAAGCTGATCGAGCTTAATACCAAGCTCCTCAGCCAGAACCCGACCACCGGTAAGAATCGCCATGTCCTCAAGCATCGCCTTACGACGATCACCGAAGCCGGGAGCCTTAACAGCAGCAACGTTGAGGCTGCCACGAATCTTGTTCACTACCAAGGTCGCCAGCGCCTCACCCTCGATGTCCTCAGCGATGAGGAGCAGGGGTCGTCCGGAGCGAGCTACCTTCTCAAGCACGGGGAGCAGATCTCGCATGTTGGAGATCTTCTTCTCGTGGAAGAGGATATAGGGCTCTTCGAGGGTTACCTCCATGCGCTCCGGATCGGTAACGAAGTAGGGGCTGAGATAGCCGCGATCAAACTGCATGCCCTCGACCACATCGAGGGTAGTGTCGAGGGACTTGGCCTCTTCGACAGTGATCACGCCTTCCTTACCGACCTTCTCCATCGCCTGCGCAATGATCTCACCGATGGTGCCGTCATTGTTGGCAGAAATAGAGCCGACCTGAGCGATCTCCTTGTTGTCTGCAACATCACGGCTGTTGGACTGGAGCTCAGTCACCACAGCGCCAACGGCCTTGTCGATGCCACGCTTAAGCGCCATCGGGTTATGACCGGCTGCGACCAGCTTGGAACCAGACTGAAAGATGGCCTGCCCGAGCACGGTAGCGGTGGTCGTTCCATCACCAGCGACCTCGTTGGTCTTGGATGCAACCTCCTTGAGCATCTGCGCGCCCATGTTCTCAAACTTGTCGGAGAGTTCGACCTCCTTGGCGACGGTGACGCCGTCCTTGGTGATCGTGGGTGCTCCCCAGCTCTTCTCGATGATCACATTGCGACCCTTAGGGCCGAGGGTCACCTTCACCGTATCGGCCAGGACGTTCACGCCTCGCAGAATGGAAGAGCGGGCGTTGGTATCAAAACGAATCTCTTTTGCGCTCATGTTCAGTTACTCCGTAACAATGCCGAGGATGTCGTCCTCGCGGATGATGATGCGCTCCTCACCGTCAAGCTTGATCTCGGTGCCGGAGTACTTGCCAAACAGGACACGATCGCCCTCCTTGACCTGGGGGGCGATGGTCTCACCACCGTCGAGGGTCTTGCCCGAGCCGACCGCGAGGACGATGCCCTCTGCGGGCTTCTCCTTGGCGGTGTCGGGAATGTAAAGACCACCCTTGGTCCTGGTCTCGCTCTCAACGCGCTTCAACAGGACGCGGTCCTGGAGGGGCTTAACGTTCATGGATTCTCCTGCTCTCATTTCGGGTTGTGTCGGCATGCCGACGCTCATGAATCAATAGCTGCTCGACTCCTAACTGGAAGCCGAGCGCTGGGGGAGGTGGTTTAGTCACCCCTGGAATGCTGTCAAGAAAAAATCTTAATAATGACTGTAACGCCTATAAACACTGGGGCTCAGCCGAGGGGACTGGGCGTTCTCAGGAGCCTGCGAGGAGTTCCTTCAAGCAGCTCGTGCCCGACAGCGCTTATCTTCCATAGACAGGCGATAAAAGGACCGCAGCTCTGCCAGCAAGGTTTCGACACTGTCATCCAGACAACGGAACAGGTAACGGGAATAGCGAGCTGCAAGTCGATGGGCATGACGATAGCGTTCTCGCTCCGGCTCGCTGAGATGATCGATAAAGCGGGGCTGGTCAAACAGCCGACCCAACAGCCGCTTTGCACCCAGCCCACCGGTATGACACCGATCAAGGAGCAGGCAGGTGCTGGCCTTGTCGACTTCAGCCTGGAGTTCCAGGTCAAGCAACCTCACCGACCGTTCCTCCCGAGCGGCCCACAGCAACATCAGAAAGTGAGATACCCCTTCGGTCGCGTGACAGTGGGACTGCAGGCTTGGTGAACAGGCAAGCTCAACGCGTACCGAATCGCTGAGATAGAGCGCCACGGAGAGCCCTTCAGCATGAGGCTGCACCAGCAGCTGCTCCTGGCTATCCCGGAGTTCTGCGGCGACGCTGCCCGCACGCACCAAACTCTGCAGCCCATGATCATCGATCAAGAAGTCGCGTGCCCGTTCCGAGAGTTCAATGCAGTAAATGGCCTCGAGGTGACGCTGGATGCCGTCGATGGCCTCAAGGGCAACACCTTCCGAACTCAATGCAAGTCTCCGTTGCTGTCGGCTGACTCATCCAGCTTGACTCCCAGGGCCCGCAATCTTCGAGTCAGACGCTCATCACCGCTGGCACGCCACTCCCGGTACAGACTGATAATGTCGATGTCGTCCTTGCGCCCACGCGCGGCGACCTCGCTGATCAACTCGACGCAGTCCGAGAACTTGGCCGAAAGTTCGCCAAAAGCACTGTCCTGTGCTGCCCTTTGAGAGGAGCCGGTTACTCTGGCCAGATCGCCATAGGCACTCTCAGCCAGGCCAGCGTAATAACCAGTGTTCACCGTCGAACGACGCAGGGACTGAGAGAAATAGCCGAGCACATAGAGAGTAGAGTCCGCCAGCTGTTTGAGATCCCTCAATCCATCGCCAATCCCTCCGCAACGACGGGTCTCAAGCAAGCGGATTGCCAGTGGTTGTTCATCTACACGACGGCCATCTACCTCAAAAAGATTGGGTGCACGGCCAAAGTGAGTTAGCAAGTTAACCAGATAAAACTCTGTGTCCTCGCGGACCTCGGTCCCCTGGACCTGTCGAGCAGAGCGAACTTGATCATAGAAGAAGGAAAACAGGTTGTCGGCGACCACCAACTCCATAGTCGGGTCCTCTCACTGACCCTTTGGGTGCGCCCATGTTACCGGGCACCCGTGGGTCCCTGATCCCTGAGGGTCTCTGAGCCCTCCGCTGCTCCTCACAAAACCTGTTCTGCTGCTGCGTACCCTCTAATAATAACTCGAATGACGACTCAGGGGGCGGTTATTGAAGAAGCGCTCCCCCATGGAACGCCTTGCCGCTCCTAACTCTATCGACAGAATCAACCCGGACTTGACCCTCAGCCGCCAAAAAGGCCCCTTAATCGGTTGACAGGCCCCATTTTCGACAATAAATTGCGCCGTCCTTTCACAGACTTCTGGAGAATCTTATGGCTCGCGTCACCGTTGAGGACTGCCTTGAGCAGGTAGAGAATCGCTTCGCTCTGGTCCTTCTAGCTGCCCAGCGCACCCGACAACTTATGAAGGGTGAGGAGGCTCTGGTAGATAACACCGGCGACAACAAAGAGGCGGTCACTGCCCTTCGGGAGATTGCCGCAGGAAGCATCAGCCTGGACGACCTGGCCCGCATCCGGGCTGAGAATGAGCGCACCGACGAGTTGGAGCGAAATGCCCTGGCTGAGAACGCTGCAGAAGCTCGCGCAGCGGCCCTCCAGAAGCTCCAGAACACCGAAGAAGCCGCTACCGCAGAGACGGTAAACGCCGCAGCTGAGGCCCTCGGCTTGACCCTTCCTCCCAGCACTCCCGCCTAACTAAGAGTCCCTAGCCGACCTTACCCAGCACCGCGGTCCGGCCCCACCCGATTGATCGGTATGGCCTGCCCCAGAAGCCCACGAGAGTTCCATGGCAAAAGCTACCTACTCCGTCCGCAAGCTTGAGACAGCCCCCTTCGACAAGCGTGTCGTTGAGCGCCATATCAGCGCAGGCTCCATCGGCCACAAAGACCTCGCCAAGCACCTGAAGGAGCTTGACGACTCGGCAGATAACTCCGAAGAGATCACGGTCTCACTTGAGGAAGAAGAAGCCGAAAACCAAGAGGTCGAAGACAACGCTGACGAGGCCTGACCCGGACTGCCCAGGCTGCGCAAGACAGTACGGAAGCGCGCGCAATGGGTTCCCTGGCTTCCGTTGAGCTTGATGGACGCAGCCTCCGGCTCGCAGACCTCGAAGCGGTCGCGGTTCACCGCGCCCGCACACAACTCAGCAGTCGGGCAATAGAACGCATCGATCGAGCCCGCCAGTCGATCGAGCAGATTCTCGATCGGGGAGAGACCGTCTACGGAGTCAACACCGGCTTCGGACACCTCGCTAAGGTGTCCATTGGATCGGCCGACCTGACCCAATTGCAATGCAATCTGGTGCGCTCTCATGCGGTCGGAATGGGCGCGCCCTTCAGCATCGAGACCACCAGGGCGATCACCTTGCTCCGAGCCAACGTACTGGCGGCCGGCCACTCGGGCGTGAACCGCAGAGTTGTCGAGCAACTGCTGCGCTTTCTCAACCTGGGCATACACCCCTGGATCCCCCAACAGGGCAGCGTCGGCGCCTCCGGCGATCTCGCCCCTCTCGCACACCTGGCGCTGGTCCTGTTTGGCGAGGGCTGGGTGCACGGGCCCGACGGAACAAGAGTCCCCACCAGGGACGAATTTGAGCGACTGGGCATTGAAGCCATTGAGCTTGAGGCCAAAGAAGGCCTGGCCTTAATCAACGGCACCCAGGCCATGACTGGTCTGGGCGCGCTTGCAGTCCGCCGCGCTCAGCGACTCTGCAGCATCGCAGATCTTATCGGTGCCATGACCGTCGAGGCCAAGCTTGGATCGCACCGACCCTTTGACCACCGGCTCCACGATCTGCGCCCCCACCCCGGCCAACAACAGAGCGCCGCCAACATGCGTAAGTTACTCGAAGGCGGCACCATCGCGGAGAGCCACCTGGACTGTGACAAAGTCCAGGACTCCTACTCGCTACGATGCATTCCCCAAGTCCACGGAGCAGCGCGCGACTCCATCAGCCACTGCGCATCGGTACTGGAGCGGGAGCTCAACTCAGTAACCGACAACCCTACTGTCTTTCCAGACAGCGGCGAGGTCATCTCTGGTGGCAACTTCCACGGCCAGCCGGTGGCCATAGCCCTTGACCTACTGGCCATAGGAATCGCTGAGCTGGGCGCCATCTCTGAACGACGAATCGAGCAACTTGTCAATCCTAGGCTGAGCGGCCTGCCGCCCTTCCTGAGCGAAAATGCTGGTCTCCATAGCGGCTTCATGATCTCCCAGGTCACCGCCGCAGCCCTGGCTTCAGAGAACAAAGGGCTCTGCCACCCGAGCTCGGTGGACAGCATCCCAACCAGCGCAAACCAAGAAGACCACGTCTCGATGGGTCCGATATCAGCTCGTCAGGCAATGGCCGTAGTCGAGAATACCGAACGAATCCTTGGCATCGAATTGCTGACCTCGTGTCAGGCTCTCGACCTGCAGTCCCCTCTCGAGCCGGCAATTGGCCCCTCCACTGCGCTGAACTTCGTTCGACAGCAGATCCCGAGACTGCACGGCGATCGCATCCTTTGCGATGATCAAGAACTCGCAGCACAGATGATCCGCGACGGCTCGCTGCTAACGGCCATCGAGGACCTGCTGGGCACGCTCGCATAAGGCCTTCCCACCAACTCCCACGACCAGAGTCTGGAGCCTCCATGACCACGCCCCCCATCATTCGCGCCCCCCGCGGAACCGAGCTCAGCTGCAAGGGTTGGGTCCAGGAAGCAGCAATGAGAATGCTGATGAACAACCTCGACCCTGAGGTCGCCGAGAGACCAGAGGACCTGGTCGTCTATGGGGGTACCGGTAAAGCTGCACGAGACTGGCGCAGCTACGAACACATCGTTGCCTGCTTGAAGGAGCTGGGCGAAGACCAGACCCTGCTGGTTCAGTCAGGCAAACCAGTGGCGGTATTTCAGAGCCACCCCGATGCACCGCGGGTACTTATCGCCAACAGTAACCTGGTCGGTAACTGGGCCAACTGGGAACACTTCAGAGAGCTTGAGGCCAAAGGTCTCATTATGTTCGGCCAGATGACGGCCGGCTCATGGATCTACATCGGCACCCAGGGGATCCTCCAGGGCACCTACGAGACCTTCCTGGCGGCAGCTCGCACTCACTTCGGCTCGGACCTCACCGGTCGTCTGGTGCTCACCGCCGGGCTGGGTGGAATGGGTGGTGCGCAGCCCCTTGCCGCGACCATGGCGGGAGGCGCCTGCCTGGCCATCGAGGTGGACCCCAGCCGCATCGAACGACGGATCGAATCCCGCTATCTCGATAAGTCCACCGACTCCCTCGACGAAGCACTGGCTCTGGTTCTCGAAGCCCGCGCTGAGGGACGCTCGTTGTCCGTTGGCCTGCTCGGCAACGCGGCAGAGCTGTTGCCGGTCATTCGGCAACGCGGTGTCGTCCCTGACCTGGTCACCGATCAAACTTCAGCCCACGACCCTCTGCACGGCTACATTCCCATCGGGCTGAGCCTTAGCGAAGCGGCAGCCCTACGAAACGACAACCCTGACGAATACACCCGCCAGTCCATTGAATCTATGGCAGCCCATGTGCGCTCCATGCTGGACTTCCAGGCCGCAGGCTCCCACGTCTTTGACTACGGCAACAACCTTCGAGCGATGGCAGTAAAGGGGGGGGTAGCGAACGCCTTCGACTTCCCTGGATTTGTACCGGCCTATATCCGCCCGCTGTTCTGCGAGGGTAAAGGCCCGTTTCGCTGGGTCGCCCTCTCCGGTGATCCTGCAGACATCTACACAACGGACCAGGCTCTTCTTGAAGCCTTCCCAGAAGACCACGGGCTGGCCAACTGGCTGCACAAGGCCCGTGATCAGGTCGCCTTTCAGGGACTTCCTTCGCGAATCTGCTGGCTCGGCTACGGCGCTCGGGAGAAGGCCGGCAAGCTCTTCAATCAATTGGTTCGAGATGGCAAGGTCAAAGCCCCCATCGTTATCGGCCGAGACCACCTCGACTGCGGCTCGGTCGCATCGCCCAACCGCGAGACTGAGGCCATGCTAGATGGCAGCGACGCGGTCGCCGACTGGCCAATTCTCAACGCCCTCATCAACGCTGTAAACGGTGCCTCCTGGATCTCCTTTCACCATGGCGGTGGAGTCGGCATGGGCTACTCGCTGCATGCGGGCATGGTCATCGTCGCCGATGGCAGCCCAGCAGCAGAGCACCGACTTGAACGGGTGCTGCGCTCCGACCCCGGAATGGGCATCGTGCGCCATGTTGATGCGGGCTATGAGAAAGCGGTATCCGAGGCAAAGCGCCACGGCCTTCAGATTCCGGGAATCTAGACAAAAAAAGACGCCCCCCAGGCAAGCCCAGGAGACGCTTTTTTTGTTGATGCCTTCGCTACAGGTAAGCGCCTGAGGAGGAGGGGGTGCGCAAACCCTACGAGACATCCAATACGGCGGCTGGCTAACGGTCTCAAAAGGGGGGAGGAGAAAACCGTTCCCAGTGGGATTAAGCCATGGCCGTCGTCTCTGACGTTCCCATCGACAAGCGCGGGATTGTGCGGAAAACACCGCCAGAGAAGTTCAAATTTCAAAGACCGTTTCATTGTCTGCACAATGTGTGCCACCCTCTAAGGAACGCCCTCTTTTCCGCATGAGCTGTAATGAGTCCATCATGGTGTCGCTGTCGTGGACTAGAGATTCCAAATGGAAGTCATTGGTCGAGCAGAAAAATCATGTGAAGCACTCACCGATTGTTTCATTATGAAACAAAAGCGGATCAAAAAGAAACGTTTCAAATTGAAGCGTTTCTGTAATTTCTGCCCATAATCGCGGCTCCATTGTCACTATCAGTGAGGACGAGTCCGGCCGCCAGCTTGCGCGATGACATCACTGCGCTACCATTATCTGTGTTGCTATGGCTGCTTGAGCTATTGAGATCCTCTGCAGAGTGAGATGGTACAGCTGCTCCCGCTATACGGGGCAGTGCTGAGATGGGAAGACGCCATGAAGGAACTCGTTGAGACAATCGTCAAAGCCATGGTCGATCACCCTGATGAAGTCGTGGTGACCGAAGTGCAGGGACAACACGCCTGCATCATCGAGTTGGTGGTCGCAAGGGAAGATGTAGGTAAGGTCATCGGTAAGAGGGGTGCTCATGCCCAGGCGCTGCGAACGCTCATTTCGGCAGCGGGCGGGAAACAGAAAAAGCGCTATGTCCTAGAGATCATCGAAGACCGCTAGGCGGCTTCAACCCGCTCGGGCAATGGAGTCCAGCGGCTGATCAACCAAAAACCACACCTTTTGCGGGAATAAAGACAGCCTCTACGGCGTCTATATTCTGACTGCGCCCACTGCCAAGCCACCCTGGCGAGCGGGAAGCCCAGCGTAGCGTCGACCTAGAAAGGGACTGGTCATATGGCAGCATCCTGGGAAGAACAAGCTGGAGAAGCTGTAGCGCCAGCGCCCAGAGACGACGCAGACATCAAGGAGCTGAGTCGCGTCGACCGCAGCAAAGCCTTTGACCTGCTGGTTCAACGCTACCGAAAGCGGCTCTACTACCACGCCCTGTACATCACCAAAGACAGTGAGGCCTCCCTGGATGTGGCCCAGGAGGTGTTCGTAAAGGCCTTCCACGAACCCCGCATCTTCGCCACTGGCTTTCACAGCCGAGCCTGGTTGTTCCGAGTGTGCACCAACCGCTGTTACAACCTGGTACGAGACCGACAACGGCGCAGCCAGATTCTGGATCGGATCGGCCGAGAGGAAGGCATGGGAACAGGCACCCATCAAGCCATCGACAACCTGCTAGAGCAAGAGCAGAGTTCCACAATGGGGCGAGTACTCGACCGCCTCAGTCCCGAGCACCGCACGATCCTGGTTCTGCGCTACTTCAACGACCTCTCCTACCAGGAAATTGCCGAGGTCCTTAAGGTAAAGATCGGAACCGTAATGAGTCGACTCAGCAGAGCCAAAGTCAGACTCCACGACCTGCTGTCGGAGGAGGAAGGGGTATGAACTGCTGGAGAGTGCAGAATCTGGTGGCTCCCTTTGTTGATGGCGCCCTCGGACAAGAAGAACAACAACAGATCAACGAGCACCTTGATGACTGCTCACAGTGCCGAGAGCTGGTTGAGGGTGTCGCCGGCCTACCTGACCTCCCCTTCCCTGCGCTGTCACCAGCACTGGAAGGCGCAATCTTTGCGGGCTTCGAAGAACAGCTGGCGGCAAGGATCCAAAGCAGCATGGTGGCAGGGGTAGACATCTACGGCCACAGCGAAGAGTTGGACCCAGGACTTACACTCGGCCAGAGCGGCCCAGCAAAGCCCGCCGCGCCAAGATCTTCTGCACTTCTGATGGCCTCCGTTGCAGCCCTGCTGTTGCTCACCGCTGGGGTGATCTGGAATCACCGCCAGGTAGAACGCCTCGAAGAAGCTGTTGCGCAGAGAGACGAAGTCATTCAAGTGCTGCAACGTCGCCTTATCGCCCTGGATTTGGAGCAACAGGGTGACTACGACTTGCGCAGAGCAGGTCTCACGGAGCCCCGCCCTGTATTCCTTCCAGCAGCCGCACCCCAGGCGCTGCCGGTGCCGATGAGCAACGGTTTTTCCAGCCAGCGCACGGGCTTCGGTCAGGGGTCTCCCTACCAACAGGTCTCCCTGGATGGGATGCGAGTCATCCACTAGGCTTGCGAAGAACGCCAATGAAATCCTGGCAAAGACTGCTGCTCTCAAGCTTGCTCCTGTACCACCTGACGCCAGCTGGCGCGGTGGCTGAGGAAGTAGTTCGGGGTGACCTGCCGCACAGCACCGCTCAGCGCACCGCAATGCTGGAACAAACCATCGCTGGCAGCGACGCCTCGCAACTCTTCGAAGAGCTGCGGGCACTGCTGCTGAGCCGAGTCGGCAGCGACCTCATCAGTGAAGAACAGCTCTATCTCGGCGCAATTGAAGGAATGTTGACAGCCGTTGAGAGCCAGCTGCAAAACGACGAGAGCCCGACCAAGGCGGCTCTTCCGCCCTCTACCCTGCTGCTGGGCGCACAGGAGGTCGAGGGTCTGGACCACAGCCTGGACGGTTACATGACCGGACTTGGCATTGAGCTCCAGCTGAATGGTCGCTCCGGAGCACTGGTGGTGGCTGAAGTGCTGGATAACTCGCCGGCGCAGGGCGCCGGAATCGAGATCGGGGATCGGATCATTGCCATCGACAGGATGCAACTAAGGGGGCGCCTGTTCGATGAAATGGTCAATATGCTCCGAGGTAGCGAGGGCAGCTCCGTGCTGCTCACCCTTGAGCGACCCGCAGCGCTGATCGCGCAACGTTTCTCTGTCACCATTCAAAGGCGTCAATTTCGAATCCCCAGCGCCTCAGGGCAATTGCGTTCTGACAACGTCGGCCATCTACGCATCGCCAGATTCCACCGCAGCACTCCAAAAGAGGTCCGCCGAGCACTGAATCGGCTCACTGAGCAGGGGGCTGACCGACTCATCCTTGACCTGCGCAATAACAGCGGCGGCGACCTGATGGCGGCCCTTGAGGTTGCTGATCTGTTCGTGCCGCCCGAAACGGTCCTGCTACGAATGGTCGAGCCCGGCGTTGGGGCCAAAGATCTCCTCGCCCGGCAGCCCTGCTTGAGTGAGGCTCCGCTGGCCATCCTGGTTGACCGCTGGACCCTCGGCGCCGCGGAAAGTATCGCGGCAGCCCTGCAGGCCCAAGGGCGAGCCTACCTTATCGGTGAGCCAACCATGGGCTCAGCCCGCACCGAAACCCTGATCTCCCTCAGCCAGAACCTCTGGTTGAGACTTGAGAGCGTTCGGCTACGGACCCCAACCGGCGACTCCTGGCAACGAGAAGGTCTCCGCCCGGACCTCACCATGTGGCATACAGATCCCTTAGCCAGCCCCACTGCACGGGACCACAGCGGCTGGAGCGGTGACCCACTGGTCTATACCGCGGTCCATTACCTGACCGGACAAAATGAAGCGACCCCCTGAACATTAGAATGAATCCTCAAGGCTGAGCTTACAGGCGCGAGCGAACCATTTGACCAGGTGGCCCACAGGCACACTTCAAGGAACCGCAACTTCCTCCGATAAGGGCACTCATAACGCTCTGGAATCAAGCGCAGATGACGGCTGTGTTGTTGCCGCCGCTTGACCGCTCAGAATCCGGACCGCTAGATTTTTCGGCTACGAGGAAAGCTGCGCGGGGTCAAACTACTATCGACCCCCAGCAGACGGTTCAGGTGGAGGGAGACAATGCAATGGTCGCCGATGAGTTGATGCGACTGCGGGAAGCCGGCGCCACTGGTGTCCTTCAGGTCTCAGGCGCCAACTGGCCTGACTCTGCCCTCTATCTTATGGACGGCGAGATCATCGCCTGTTGCACGGCACGTGATCCCGCCAACCTTGAGCGAATCCTGTTGGCGTCAGGACTAATCGAGCCTGAACTCCTGCAGGAATGGCGGCCCTGGATTGACGAAGGTGCTGACCTCATCGACATGATGCTGGCCGACGGCAACTTCCCCGGTGATGAGCTCATGGTCGCTCGCAGCTCACTGTTTGACGACAACTTCGCCTGGACCCTGGCACACCCACAGCCGGTCCTTGAATTCGAAGCCATGGAAGCGGTGTTTCCCGACAACATCCAGTTTGACCTCGACGGCAGCGTCCTGATCGGCGATGTAATGAGCTGGCTTGAGACGGTAGCGGAGGTCCTCTCAGCCGCATCCAATCCCAGCCACATGTTTGCCGGGCAGGGGCAACGCCCCGAGGAGTGGACGGAGCAAGACTGGGCCCAGCTCTGCTCCCCTCGCTCGATGGCTGACCTGCTCGATCTACTGGGACCGCCCAGAACCGAAGCAGCCATGCTGATTACCGAGTGGCTGAGCAGCGGACTGCTGGGAACTGCTGGTGATGACTATCAACCTCCAGCAGACGCAGAGAGCGACTATGATCGAGCTGCTCGCGGTGAGTTCGTGCGTTCCTATGAAGTCCTCGACAAGGTAGACCTCACTGGCGTGCCGATCCTAGGCCTCGGTGACCACGCCCAAGGAGACCCAGAAGGAACCCTCGACCACCAGGAGGGCGCGGCGATACAGGAGGACACCCTCCCCCCGCTGGAGTTGGGCGAATATTCAGCGGAAGCCACCGACCCGCCAGATAGCGTTAAGACCGCACCTGTTGCCGCGGTCGAGTTCGTCGAAGAAGCACCCCCGCAGATCGACAACTGGGAGGCAATGTCTGAAGAACCTCCGCCAATTCTGAACGACGAAGAGTTTGTCGGCGCTGAGTCCTGGGACCACATTCAACCCATCGGCGAGCTGAGTTCGCTGGAAATGATGGACGGCAGCCCACCACCCGTCCCTGGAGCCTCTACCCACTTCGGAACCTCAGAGTTGGCGGCCTTCAGTGAGCGAATCAACACCTTCAACAACATCTTCGGCATCATCTTCGAGACCTTCGCCACCAGCCTGGGCGAAGCCCACACCAGGACGCGCTTCGACGAACTACTGACCAGCTCCGAGCGCGAGCATGCAGCCCTATTTACCGGACTCGCGCCAGCCGCAGACGGGACCCTCGACGCAGAGCCGCTCATCGCCCGGCTGGCCGAACTCGAGCCCGACAGCCCTGAAGACTACCTAAAGGCCGGCCTCTACGACCTCCTGTTCAGCCACCTGAGCGACTCCAAAGACCTGCTGCCTGGCGAGATTGAAGCCACCATGATGGAGCGATTGGTGGTCTTCGAGCGACAACTCAACCACCCCTGAACTGCCACCAAGTCACAACCGACAGGCGGCCTATCTGCTTACGATCCGCTCTCAGCTGCCCGGATACAGAGTATCTAAGGTCGCCAGCTGAGCAGAAGTGAGGCCGGCTGTGTGGGCCCGATGCTCGCGCCACCAACGATAGCCAGCAACCGTCATCCCTCTACCATCGCCTCCCCAAGCGCCAATCTCATGCTCCAACCACTGAACCAGTTGAGCGCCAGACTGTCCCGTTCTGACCCGCTCCACCAGAGCAGGCAGCACCTGTTCTGCAAAGCGCATTCGCTCCTCCACACCCAACAGCGCGGAGCAACGCCGTCCGACCTCATCCAACTGCAAGCCAACCACCTCCAGGGCGAGGCGAACAAAATCATCGGCTAACTCCTTCGCTTCACAGCGGGCACGCTCCAGGGCTGCGTCGAGATCTCCTTCCACCGGCACAATGGCCTCTGCATAGATCTTGGTCTTGGGTTCGGTCCCTGAAGGGCGAATGACGAGACGATGGTCGGAACCCAGAGCAAACGCGAGCACATCTCGGGCCGCTCGGTCAGTCCCCGAGACAATCGGTCCGAAGACACCCTGCTCGTCCTGTCGATCAAAGAATCCGGTAACTGGCCGACCACCGATCGAGGCCGGCGGCATGGCTCTCAGTTGTGCCTGAATCGCCTCAATCCGACCCCGGCCCACAGCACCTGCCATCACCAAAGGCACCTGCACATTAGCGACCGCGCCGTGGCGTGCATAGATGCGTTGCAGCGCCTCAAGCAGAGACCGACCGGCTCGCTTCTCTCTAGAAGCCAGTTCAGCAAGGACCAGGGCCGGGCTGGCACCATCCTTGTCGCGCATCTTTCCTGAGAGCAGGAAACCATGACTCTCCTCGGTGCCGATCAGCACATCATCCAATCCCCCCACGACATCACCAGAGCTACCCCGCTCCTCAAGCTCACGCATCACCCCAGCAATGTACTTACAGCCAACCAGAAGGTGCTCTACCACCTGGCCACCGGCAGCCCTCACAACCCGCGAGAACAGCGAGGTAGTGACCTCGGTCTTGATACCGATGGCGCCGGGTTTAGCCCCTTCAAAGCGGGCCGCAGCAACCAACACGGAGAGTTCATTGCCGGTCAGAAACCGCCAGCAACCAGGCCCACCCGAAGGATCGGGCACCACCGCTCCGATTCGATCAGCATCAGGATCTGTAGCCAGAATCAGATCAGCGCCGACTTCATCGCCCAGCCGCTGAGCAGCAAGGAAGGCCGACGGGTACTCGGGATTTGGGGCCCGAAACGGAACCTCCGGAAACAAGCCATCATGGGCCCGCTGCGACGCCACATAATGCACCTCAAAGCCGGCGCGCTGGAGCGCCTCGCCAGCATTGGTGTCACCTACCCCATGAAGATTGGTAAAGACAATGCGCGCATCGCGCTCCTCGCCACGCAATACCGTCGCGACCTCAGCCAGGTAAGCCTCATGGGAAGCCTGATCCAGAAAATGGACTCGCCCGCTTGCTGTGGCTTGTTCCCAGCTCATCGTCGTCACCGAGCGCACCTGGGCCACCCGTTCGACCATCCGCTCGTCATCAGGTGGAACCTCCTGAGCGCCCTGCTCGGTATAGAACTTGCCGCCGGTGTCATCGGGATGGTTGTGCGAAGCAGAGACGTTCAAGCCCCCGTGAGCACTCAACCAACGAATCAGAAAGGACAGCTCCGGTGTTGCCAGAAAGCGTCCGCTGGACGGCTCCAGCATGTACACATCAACCCCATTGGCCGCATAGATTGCGGCAGCCTGCTGACTCAACTGAACGGAGGTCATCCCCAGCAGAGGATTTAAAACGCCGGTAGGGAAGACCCCGCGCAGATCGGTAAAGACCCGTACGTCCGATGCAATGACCACCCGCAGTTGAGTCGCGGCCCCAAAACGCTGCCGAAGAAAGTCGACGTTACCCTGCACGGAGGTTGCCAGAGCCCATGGATTCATCCGGTTGGGACCCACGCCAACTGGTCCCCGGCGGCCACCGGTGCCAAAGGGCAACACCCGATAGAAAGAGTCCAGCAGAGTATCCCAGTCCCCGGCGGCGACCATCGCTTCCAGCAACTCTCGATAAGGGGAAAAGCGCTCCTCGACAAACCACTCTTCAAGGTTGCGGGCCGCATCAGCGGCGTGCTCGGGTTGGGGCGCGAGAGCGGCCATCTTAGTCTCAGCATGCTGTCGGTCAAAAGGCATCAAGAATCCTCTCCAGAAAAGCATCGCCTGCTGCCCCGTAGAGCCGCCTCGGCGGGCCCGAAGAGTATCACCGCCGGACCCTTCCGTCAGAGCATCGGGCAGCTTCAGGGTCTTGTTAAGCAGTCTCCCATTGGCTAGGTTGCAGCACAGATCATGCGGCGCTTTACGATCCTCCCGCTACTCTCTGTACTGACCCTGCTGGCGTCGACCGCCCAGGCGCAGGTATCACCACCCCCTGCTCACACCATAGAGCGAGCAGCAGCCCTGCACCTGTCTGCGGAAGGCTTCCGGGTTATCGGTCAGGCCCTTGAAGGTGTCATCCCAACCGGCCTCAGCGCTACTGGCCTGAGCGGCGAGTTCGACTGTGGGGGTATTGGCGACGACGACGACTCGGCCGCCAGCACCAGCCTTCAATATGAGGGGCAGGACATCGACCTGCACATCTCAGCCGACCAGATTCAGGTCCAGCCGGTAGCGGACCGACTGCTGATCTCCATGGCCATGACCATTTGGAGCGACCCGGCGCAGCTTGATGTGCAGGGAGACTGCCTCATCGAGTTGGACGAAGTCTGCACTCTTTCACTCCAGCCGACCCCACTTAATGTAGACATCTCCATGCAGCTGAGCCTTGCTGAGGGCAACCTCAGCGCACAAGTAGAGAGCTTTACATTCACCCACGGCAACTTCGGCAACCCCATCGAGACCGGCTGTCTGCTGGGCGATCTTCTGGACACCCTATTATCCTACGAAGTGGACCTCATCGGTCAGATCCTCGGCTCGGCGCTGGACGGACAACTCCAAGAACTTGAGAGTCAGCTTGAGAACGCTCTCGGTAGCCTCACAGAAAGCCTAACCATCGCCCAACAGGTTGATGCCCTGGGTGCCACCATCGACCTCCAGCTCCGTCCCGCGAGCCTGCAAATCGACGACACCGGCATGCTCATTCAGTTCTCCGGCCAGGCCGGAACCGACAGCTACGGCAGCTGCGTCCCCCAGCAGGGTGCCTACGAGCTCAGCAGCCACGACATGCCGGCGCTGACCGGTTTGATGCCCGACAACTCGTCCACATACCACCTGGGCATCGTCCTCAACCAGGACCTGGCAAACCAGCTGCTCTACGCTGCCTGGCAGGGCGGTGCGCTGTGTATCAAGCTCGAAGAACTCAGCGATATAGAGATCACGACCGACTACCTGTCGCTGGTCGAGGGCGACCTGGTAGCCGAGCTTTGGCCCGAGCCGCAGCCCCTCGACATTCGCATTACTTCAGCTGATGCGCCACAAATCGGGTTCTTCGATGAGCCTCACCTGGACGCCGAACTTGAGCTGAGCGTCTTTGGCCAAGAACTCGACCGAGCCACTCGCTTCTGGGCCTCGCAGATGCTGGCAGACGCAGGCTTTGGGGTAAGCCTGGAGCAGGGCTCCATCAACTTCGACATTGACTTTGATCTGGAACAGCAGCTTGGCATCAGCACTTCCTACAACGAATGGCTCCATCCCGATCTGGCCCAGAGCTTCGGCGAACTGCTTCCCTCACTCGCCGGTCAGGTGCTTGACCTCGAGGCCCTCACCCCAAGCCTGCCCCTGCCGTCCATATATGGCATCGGCCTATCGACACTGCAGACCGAGACCATCGGCAGCAACCAGGACTATCTGGGCATCTACGGCTGGATGGACCCAGCAGCTGCAACCCCCATCCAAATCGGCACAGTCGACCTCTCGGGAGTTGGCTGCGGAGATACGGCGGGAGGTGGGGACATTGTCATCTCCGGCTGCGAGGATGACAGCGGCTGCGCTGGAGGCGCAGACAGCGGCTGCGCTGAAGGCGCAGACAGCGGCTGCGGAGATTCCTGTTCAGGAGGCTGTAGCACCGCTCACCGAGTGCAGCCCAGTGCGGTCCTGGCGATGCTCCTGCCTCTGATCGCGGCAGCCCGACGAAGGCGCTAGAGACCACAACAAAGACCACTGGTCTGTTACGTCAGTGGCTCATTCAGCCCGAGTGCCAGCCACCTCCAGATCCACAGTGGTGACCTGAGCCAGGGAATAGTCTTCCAGGACCGCAAGCATGTCAGCGCGAATCCTGTCCCACACTGGAATCTGCGTGCAGCAATCCCGAAGTGCGCAGCTCTCGTCTCCTTCAGCCTGGCATGGGACGATCTCCATCGGCCCGTCAACCGCCTCAACCAGATCCCGAAAGGTGATCTGGTGAGGCTCGCGGGCAAGACTGTAGCCGCCTTGTGGACCAGGCTGAGAGGTGACCAGCCCGCTGGCTACAAGCTCCCTCATCACCTTAGCTAAAAAGGGCCTGGGGACCGCCACCAAGACGGCAAGATCAGCAATCCGCTGGCGCTGGTCATGGCGACTCAACTGGACCAGGGCCCGCATCGCATAGTCAACCTTTCGGGAGACCTGCACGACCCGCTCTACTCAAGAGCCGCCAAGCCCCAGTCGCTCCCGCACTGCAATGCGATCAGAAGCAAACTTCAGGCTGGATAGCAACTCTTCAAAACGACCGGGGTCCAGCAGCCGCGGATGCAGGAAAATCAAAGCTTCGACCTTGTCCCGAGAGAAGGCAAACAACTCTACCAACCGGGCGACCTGCTCGGTATCGACCCGTGCGTCTCGCAATTGTTCGGTGAGCACCTGCAGCTTGCCCTCCTTGAAAGGAGCGTCCTCAATCGCTCGAATGACCCCCATGAAGCGCCCTTCTTCGACCACCTGCTCACCATCACCAGCCATCAAGACAGCCGCCGAATCGGCACCCTCGCCAGAGGCTACCTGCTCAGCGAGTCGAGCCGCCTCCAAATCATCCAGAGCTGCGCGCAAGCCCTCCCCCTTCAACCATTGAAGTAAGGACTGCTCCTGCTCCAAGCGGGCAACTTCCACCAGCGCAAGCTCAAGTGAGCGACGCAACTGTTGCAGCTCCTCCGCTCCTGGAACGGCTCCGTCCCCTTGATGTTCAGCAACAAGACGAAGCTGCAGAGCGCTGACCACATCGAGCGCTTGGCGAAGCGTGCTGACGGTTCCGGTCGATGCCGCGCCTCCTGGGGCATCAATGACAACTCCGGTAGTCGAAAGCGAGTTGAGAGTAGGTGCGACGGCAGCCTTCTTAGCCTCCAGCGCTGCCGACGTAACCGCTGCAGGCTCCTGAGCAGCTTGGCCGAGATGCTCATCCTCGACCTCCTCGGCCGACTGCTCAGGCTCTCCATCGGCGTCAGAAGCAGCCTCTTGGATAGCCTGTGAATCATCGGCCATCGCAACTGAACACGGCAGCAGCAAACATACGACCAGAACAAGCCTGACTGGCATTTCTGAACTCATCAGCCAGCGCTGTCCGGCTGCTCTTGCTGGGGTCATCTCCATGTTCATCATCTACAGTAGCCCCCCTTACGATTCAAGGTCCATTGCCCGAGCCTAGGTTTCTTCAAGCTGAACTGCACGCCCTGATCAGCGGTGTAGCGTTCAAAGGCAGAGCAATTGTGGGTTTGCACCGTCCATAACGAACACCTATATCCTGGGCAGGCTGCCTCTCACATGGGGGCGCAGCGTGGGTCCCGAGCATCCACATAACCCAGTGCCCGCAACGCTGCACAGTCCTCCTCAGTAAATGCCTCTGAGTCGCGGCTCCAGCGCTCGGCCGCCTCGGCGCAGTTGGCTGCCTCAATCACCGCCAGATCCCCGCGCCAGCGCTCAATGGCCCAGCGCGCCGAGCCATCATCGATAAGGCTCTTGTGCTCGCCCGAGTCGGTCGGCAAGAAGTACATTTCTTCGCCGGCCGTCGGCAGCCGCGGCCCTGAAATCCGGTCGTTGCGGATGTACTTCCAATCCGGGCTTCGGATGGATGAGGCGACGCTGCCCTCAAAATCAGCCTGAGAGAGTGCCAGGCGGTCTTTTGGCTGCCGTAGCGCATACTCGCGGCGCAGCGAAAAGCCCTGCCAACCATGTCCATGGGGAGCGCCGGCGAGATCAGCCAGGGTCGGCGCTACATCCAGCAGACGTACCTGGTCACGAGTACGGCGACCGTCATCCTCATCGGCTCGGGGATAGCGAATGATCAAAGGCACCCGGACCTGCTCATCGTAGAGTCGGCTGCCATGCCAGAACCCGCCATGCTCACCAAACTCTTCGCCATGATCAGAAGTCAGCACGATGGTGGTGCTGTCCAACAGTTCCTGCTCTTCAAGGTAGGCCAGCAAGCGCTCAAAGGCGCGATCAAAATGACGAACTTCTCCTGCGTAGAGTTCGCGCATAAGAGCCTGGTCTTCAAGTCTGGGCTGGGGGTGTTGAATTCTATCGTAGCCACTGCCATCGGCTGGATGAGGAAAGTACGGATCGTGCGGGTCCATGTAGTGAAGCATCAAAAACCAACGCTCCCGGCCATGGACTTTCAGCCAGGCTATGCCCTCATCGGTAACCCGATCACCGTCCCAGTAATAGCGCTCCGCGCGCTTATCAGTGACGGCATAGCGCTCCCAGAACAGCCGCAGCGCAGAGTACAAGGTCAAAGGGAAGGACGACTCTGTGCCGCGAAACGGATAATCAGGTCGAAGAAAGCGAAAAGTGTCAAAGCCCTGATCAAAGTTGAAGGATGCCGTGACGTTGATGTTGTTGACCAGATTACCGGTGGTATAGCCATGACTCTGCAGGACCTCAGCAATGGTCTCCACCGAATCCGGCAGGACATCTGCCTTGCGGAAGGTTTGGTGGCTACACGGCACCATGGAGGTGAGCAAGGAGGCAATAGACGGGCGAGTCCAGCTGGCCTGCGCCACTGCTTCTTCGTAGACCACCGCCGAGCGAGCAAACTGATCAACGGCAGGGCTGGCTAGTGGGCCCGCACCATACACACCGAGAGCATCACGACGGAGACTATCGACAACCAACAACAACACATTTGGCCGACGTTCCAACAGTGGAGCGATGGGCCGCGGTGCAATGTCAGCCTGCGCTCGATTGTCGAGCATGTTGCCAAAGGCCATCATCAGCGAGAACAGCAGCACCCCCCCATACAGGGCACCGCTGCCACGGACCGTGAGAATGAAAGAGAAAAAAGTCTTCTTAAGGGCATTCCGAGTGACGAAATAGAACCCAAAGGCATAGACAACAAAGCCCGCGATCAGCACCGCCAGCGCCGACTGACTCAAGTCTGCCTCATCAAAGAGATCGCGCCGCAGAATAAAGCGAGTGATGATGAAGCCCATGGAGCAGGACACCACCAGAAAGCTAAGGGTCCAAGCGCGGGCCGGTTCTGGGACCTGCCCGCTTAGGGTGGCCAGGACCCTCGCCGACAGCCCGAGCACCGAGCCCAGCACTAAGCCCACCGCGCCGTACAGCAAGACTGCATAGACAATGCCCGAATAATCGTGGGTACCAAAAGCCGCACTGAGGACCTTGAGAGACTCCGCCATCCCGACCGTGGAGCCACCGAGCAGGCCACCCAGCGCCGGAACCAGAGCGCACTGACGCAGTTCCACACGACGCCGGCCCGCAGCAGCTACGGCAGCAGCTTCATCAGCGGCAGGCCCCCTTACAGATGAAGCAATTTGGTCGGCGGGGTGTCCCTCTGCATGGTCTTCAGTCATTAAAGTTCCAAGTACCTCAGGCCAGCCAGAGGAACCACCAACTCCTGGCGACCGGCCACCGGAACCGGCGCGCTGGGGGGGCGCTACAAGCTGAACTCAGCAGCGTAGCGAATCGCCGATGAATCCAGCTGCTTGTGAAAAAGCGTCCTTGAACACCCAGCCCTTCAAGAGACAGGAAAGCGCCCTCGATGCGCCTGCCAAGCAAATCAAAGCCGGCCGCTTCAGTGCGCCAGCGGAGACTGGCGAACGACAGGCTACGGGCCACCACAGGATCGAGCATTGAGAAGACCGACCCATAGAGACCGATCAGGAGGACGCGTTGCTTGACAGACCGGGCCATGACCCCGAGAGCTTAGCCCGCATCGACGGTCGCCGCCGTCGAGCTCAGTCCTCGTAATCGTCGAAGTCGTAGTCCGAGTCCGAGTCCGAGTCCGAGTCGTAGGAGGGCTTATCCTGCTTAACCCGCTTCTTGGGCAGAAATCGATAGCTGATGTTCAAGGTGCTGTAGAAGGCCACTGAAACGTAGTTGGACAGGCGCTGGGCATCCTGAGGATTAGTAGCAGAGGCCCAGAACAACTCCACACCAAGCAGATCCGCACCGACGGCGAAGTTGTCATTGAAGTAGTACTCAGCGCCCAACGCAAACTTGAACCCCTGGGGACTCAAGATGGCCTCGTCGAAGCGCTCATAGTCTTCACCGCAGGAGCTGTCGTCATTCCCAGCGCAGAGAATATCCCCGTAATAGTCGACCCCGTCCTGGTCGGCGACGTACTCGTCGATGAAGCCCAGATACTTACTGAAAGACACCCTGAAGAAGGGCGAGGCAAGGGAGTGGCCGCGGTCCGCAAAGAAGGCGCGCATTCCGGCCTCAATCCCGATCTGCACTGCAGCACCCTGGTCAATCCTACTCTCGTCGTCGCCGTCACCATCAAAGTCGAAGAGATAATCATTCTTGTAGCTAGAGCTGTTCATGCCGAAGCCAAAGTACGGTGCCCAGCGCTCCCCTGCACCAAGCCCAAAGCCAAGCTGAAAGTTCACGCCTCCGCGCTGAAAGCGACCGGCGGACCAGGCAATGCCACCATTGGCATAACCTGAGGCGGCCGCAGCAGGCGAACCAAGTTCGCCCACTCCACTCGAATTCGTCATCGAGAGATAATCTCCGACCTTCAAGCTACTGGTGATGTCCACCGAAGCTGCCGTGGCAGACCCGGAAAGCGCCAGACCCAGGCCAAGGAACAAGGTGAAGATGCGTGCAGTCAGATTCATCGACTCAAGTCTCCAGCGGTAAACGCGCTCCGTGCGCAGCGCTTTCTATACACCTAGCGCAGCGCCACCTCAACCGACTCTTGCCCCGGGCCCAAGCACCTAGCACCTCAAGGCGTCAAAACAACCGCACCTCAACGGGACTTGCCAGGGCAACCTTCACTTAGCTGGGCAAAACGCGCGTCTTCAGGGAAGTCCTTGACCGCTCGCTCCACGGCGACCGCCAGTTCTTCGCTGCGCTGAAGGCTACACAGGGAAAGCATCAAATCGAATCGATAGTCGGCATCGGCACCGCTGCCATCGGCAGCCCTGCGATAGTGGGCAAGTGCCTCCGACTCCCGATCCTGACGAGTCAGAACCATTGCCAGCAGATGATGCAGGTGCGCATCTCCCGAGGGCCCGTCAAGTGCCTTGCGCACTGCCTGCTCAGCAGGCTTCAAGGCGCCAAGCTGTAGTAGATAGGCTGCGCTCCCTGCCAGGGCGATGGGGTCAGGTGCACCGTGAGCACCCACCGCAGTGAA
Organism: Deltaproteobacteria bacterium UBA6601; assembly: GCA_002433485.1. Classification (GTDB taxonomy): domain Bacteria; phylum Myxococcota_A; class UBA796; order UBA9615; family UBA9615; genus UBA6601. The sequence goes on along the minus strand of DJIF01000068.1, from coordinate 440 downwards.
CGCCGAAACTGCTTCATCACCCCGACCGAGGCTCTGCATGGCGACTCCACGGTAATATGCATCCAGCCCGCCCCCAGCTTCAGCGGCGCCGGCTCGAGCACTCGCTTCAATCAAGTCCTCCCAACGCTGAAGACCATGTAATTGCTCGAACAAAAGACGATGGTAGCCGCCACGCTCCGGCGCTCGCTGCACCGCTCGAATCAGCGCATCCGCTGCTGCATCAGCCTGTCCCATATCGCCGTATAGAACCGCCAACTGATAGGCGACATCAGCCTCAGGAGCTTCCTCTTCCAGACGCTTGAGTTCGGCCAGGGCCGCCTCGGTCTCACCACTGGCCACCAGGACATAAGCGCTGGCCCGACGGACCCGTGGATCTAGCTGGAGTGAATCGGGCAGCCGAGCGATCACCGAACGAGCGGCAGCGACCCGACGTCTGTCGA
>DJIF01000090.1 GCA_002433485.1 Deltaproteobacteria bacterium UBA6601 | reverse complement strand
AAGAAGCAACTCAAAAAGGAGATGGGCCCTTTCAAGGTCGAGCTTGCCAAGGGTCAGGTGTCTGGAGGCAAGTACAGCGCAGTCACGGCCGATATGGCCGGTGGTCCTGCCAAGAGCGATGAGCAGCCGACTGAGACGGGGGTAGCCACGGCCAAAGCTGGGGACGAAAGTAGCTCGGCTGAACTTGAGATTCCTGTAGACATCGTTCCCGAGGGCGCCTTTATTCTGAGTACCAACGGCTACTTCGGTATCAGCTACGGCTCGGTCAAGGTTGGCTCTGGCGAGCAGAGTGGTGTGATTAGGATCAAGCGCTAGACGAGGGTTTGGGGACTTGCAATGAGCGAACAGAGCAGCCAACAAGAAAGCGTTGAGGCTGAGCCCGAGATTCATCGGGAGAGCATGGATGTGGATGTGTTGTTTGTTGGCGCGGGCGCGGCCAGCCTGGCTGGTGCGATTCGGCTGATGCAGTGCATCCAGGCGCACAACGAGAGCGGTGAGGGAGATCCCATCCAGGATCCGACCATCGCCATTGTTGAGAAGGGCTCTGAGGTTGGCGCCCACATTCTCTCCGGTGCGGTACTGAACCCGCAGGCTTTGGATGAGTTGCTACCGGATTGGCGTGAGCAGGCACCAATTGGTCCCGAAGTTGACGACGAGGATGTCACCTTTCTGACCGAGAATGGCGGCTTCAACCTGCCGATCGTCCCGCCACCGATGCACAACAAGGGCAAGGTGATCGTCTCGGCTTCGCGCTTGGCCCGTTGGTTGGCGAGCAAGGCGGAGGAGATGGGGGTCATGATTTTCCCCGGCTTCCCCGCAGTTGATGTGCTCTGGGATGGAGATCGGGTGGTCGGGGTGCAAACCGGCGACAAGGGGATTGATCATCACGGTAAGCGCAAGGCCAACTTTGAGCCCGGCATCTTGCTCAAGGCTAAGGTCACCATCTTCGGTGAGGGGGTGTTGGGGCACTGCACGCGGCTGGTCACTAAGAAGCTGAATTTGGATCAAGGCTGCAATCCTTGGCAGTTCGAGACTGGCGTTAAGGAGATCATCAAGTTGCCCGAGGGCAAGGGTGTACCCGGCTACGTTATGCACACCCTGGGTTGGCCGTTTGATACCAAGACTCATGGCGGTACCTGGATTTATGGCATGGACGATGACTACCTGAGCATCGGTCTGGTGGTGAGTCTGGACTACAAGGACCCGGGAATTGATCCCCAATACATGCTGCAGCAGTTCAAGAGTCACCCGAAGGTGGCGAAGCTCATCGAGGGGGGCGTCGTCGAGGAGTACGGTGGCAAGGCTTTGAGCGCTGGCGGTTGGTATGCGATGCAGCAGACCTACTTTGATGGGGGGATGTTTATCGGCGAGTCCGCCCACATCATGAACATCGCTGCCCTCAAGGGCATGCACCTTGCCATGAAGAGCGGCATGCTGGCGGCGGAGACCGCGGTGGAGGCCCTGGCTGCAGGCGACTACTCGGCGGATCAGCTCAAGGCCTATAAAGATCGCATTGATGACTCTTACATCAAGAAGGAGATGTGGGCCTGCCGCAACTTCCATCAGAGTTTCGATAAGGGCCTTTGGGTCGGCATGATGCGTACCGGTCCGGCGATGCTGTTTGGCTCCATCGGTCGCCGCAACGGTCACACCGATCACGACGCGCTGCAGACCGTCGCAGTCGCAACAGGCGGTGATAGCGAGCTTAGTGCAAGACCTAAGGTTGAGATTCCCAGCTTCAAGCCCAAGCTCGATGACCTCTATCTAAGCGGTACCGGTCATGAGGAGGATCAGCCCAGTCATCTACTGGTCGCGGACCCTGAAGTGTGTAGAGAGCGCTGTACGGAAGAGTTTGGTAACCCTTGCACGAGGTTCTGCCCGGCAGAGGTTTACGAAATGGTTGAAGACGAGGAGCGTGGTGGCAGTAAGCTGCAGGTGAACTTCAGTAACTGCGTACATTGTAAGACCTGCGATATTAAGGATCCCTATCAGATCATCACTTGGGTGCCTCCTGAAGGCGGTGGCGGCCCTAACTACAAGATGGCGTAGGAGAATCCAGCTTCTGCAAGGTGCGCGGGTGAGAGGGGGGAATGCCTCGTTACCTATCGCGCCATGAGCTCTCTGTTGCCAGTGCTCTGGCGGGTTGCCTTGCCCCTCCGACCGAGGCTCTGCCCCAGCGGCCGGATGACGTCGGCTTCGAGGACCGCTTTGAGTGGTTTGTTGGCTATCTGCCGGTCCTTGAGCGGCTGTTGCTGCGGCTTTTTCTAAACATGATCTGGGCGCTGCCAGCGCTGCTTTGCTTCAGGTTGAGTTCGTTTTCCGGTCTGACTGAGGCTGATCGCCAGCTCTTTGTTGAGCGGCTCTGCGACCGCTACGGCGTTCTCGGGCGGGTGGTCACCAAACTGGGTCTGATGCTGACCTTGCCGGTTTTCTATGCGCACGAGGAGCTGCGCGATGCCCTCGGTGACCGCACGCACCAGAGGCGCGCCAAGAAGTCATTGACCTTTCCGGTTGAAGATGGCGGTGAAGTGGCCCGAGCTGAAGACGGTGTCCTGGAGGTAGATGTCGTGATTGTCGGCAGCGGCGCGGGGGGAGCGCCGGTGGCCCGGGAGCTGGCTGAGCGTGGCCATCGGGTGGTGGTGCTCGAAGAGGGCGGTTATCGACCGTCAAGCAGCTTTCCTTCGCGTGCTTTTGATGCTCTGACTGAGCTGTATCGGGACGCCGGCGTGGTGGCGTCAGTCGGCGCTCCCATGGTGATGCTACCGGTGGGCAAATTGGTTGGAGGTAGCACCGTTATCAACTCCGGAACCTGCTTTCGGATCCCCGGTTTCATCCATGAGCGCTGGCGCCGTGACTATCAGATGCCGGAGGAATTGGGTCTAGAGGGTCTCAGGCCAATCTATGAGTGGGTCGAGGAGCGGGTTTCCGTTCAACAGGTGACGCCCGACATTCTGGGCACCAACAACGATATTGCTCGTCGTGGGTCTGAGGCTCTTGGGTGGAGTGGTGGGTACCTGTCTCGCAATGCCAGTGGCTGTCAGGGCAGCAACCGCTGCGCCTTTGGCTGTCCCGAGGACGCCAAGCAGGCCATGCATCTCAGCTACCTGCCCCAGGCGGTCGCCGCTGGCGCGCGGGTCCTAAGTGGCGCGCGGGTGGAGAAGGTTACGTTTTCCCAACGGCGGGCGACCGGTGTGATAGCTCGGGTGATGGGTGCTGACGGTCGATCCGCCCGCCTGCGAGTTAAAGCAAGGCGGGTGGTGGTTGCGGCCGGCGCGCTGTTTACTCCGTTGTTACTCAGGGCCTCGGGAGTCCGGCATCGGAACCTGGGCAGACGCCTGACCCTCCATCCTGCGGTTAAGATCAGTGGACTCTTCCCCGGAGAAGACTTCCTTGATGGCCCTGGAGTGCCTCAGTCCTACTACATTGATGAGTTTCAGGAGGAGGGAATCATGATGGAAGGGGCCCACATACCTCCGGATCTGGCCTCTATCGCACTGCCTGGGGGGCCTTTTGAACATAAAGCTTTAATGGAGCGCAGCAGAGAGCTGGCCATGTTTGGCTTCCTGGTCAGCGATGAGCCATCAGGGACCGTTCATCGTGGTCTGGGGGGACGCCCTTTCCTACGTTACGATCTCAGCGCGGGTGATCATCAGCGAGTGATACGCGGACTCAAGAAGTTGTGTCAGCTGTTTGTCGCCGCTGGGGCCAGGACTCTGTACCTGCCCACCTGGAAGCTCCCTAAGCTCGATGCCGATGCCGATATTGAGGCCGCGATTGAGGCCGCGAATATCAAGCCCATCGATCTTGAGGTGGCCGCTTTTCACCCGCTCGGCACCTGCGGATTTGGTCCATCTCCTGAGCTTTTTCCGTTGGATTGTGATTTGAGGGTCCGCGGGTATGAGGGCCTCTACGTCGCGGATGGCTCTGTTTTTCCCAGCAGCCTGGCGGTTAATCCCCAGCTTTCCATAATGGCCATAGCGACTCGCTGTGCCTGGCATTTGGACGAGCAACTGCGCCAGGAATAGTAACCAGTGGTGCTGGGTTTGTTAGCTTCCTGGTTAATGTCAAAAAAATGTCAGGTAAATGACCTGAAAAAGTCAAAACTTCACAACTCTGCAACATCGACACGGGACACTTGGCTCATACCGCAACTCAGGAGCCCTTCCGATGCATCGATCCCTTGTTCCCTTTGCTACCGCCAGCCTGATGCTTTCGGCTTGTTTCGGGCCCCTCGGGCCGCTGGCCGGCGACAGTTCGCTCAGCGATGAAGAGAACTTTGGCGGAGCGCCAGTGGGCGACGAGGAACCCCTTGCCAATGGGGACTCGGACAACGACGGTATTCCTGACTCTGTAGAGGGGCAGGGGGATCCTGACGGCGATGGCCAGGTCAATTCCAACGATCTCGATAGCGATGGCGATGGCATCCCGGACTCTGTTGAGGGCAGCGGTGATAGCGATGGTGATGGCATTCCCGACTACCTCGATCTGGACAGCGATGGTGACGGCATTCTCGATGGCGATGAGGGCTGGGACGATATCGATGGCGACGGCATCCCTAATTATCTAGACACTGACAGCGATGGGGATGGAGTCGGCGACGCCATTGATCCTGACTTCGATGGTGACGGACTCAATAACAACGATGAGAGCCCTGGTGACAGTGACGGCGACGGGGTGACCGATTGGGCTGATCCGGACTCGGATAATGACGGCGTCCTCGATAGTGATGAGAATGGCACCGATCCCACCAATCCAGACAGTGACGGAGATGGTTGGACCGACTTGCAAGAGGAGCTTTGTGACTCGGACCCTCTCGATCCCAACGACGCCTGTGATGGTCAGAGCGTTACCGTTTATGGCTACGAAGTGCAGGATGTCGTAGTTACCTACAACACGCAGATTCAGCTCGGCGATGTGATGTTCATCTTGGACGAGACCGGCTCGATGCAGGGGACTCTGGATGATGTCACTGATAACTTCGAGCAGGTAGTGGCGCAGGTCGGGTCGCTCATTCCAGATCTGACCTTCGGTGTGGCCTCCTACGATGACTACAACTATGGAGAGATGGGCTCAGGAAGTGACAAGCCCTATCACCCACGCCAGCAGCAGACCAGTGATATGGCTCTTGCTCAGCAGGCCCTGGCAAGCTTGCGGGCTGATGGCGGCGACGATTGGTCGGAGTCGACCATTGAGGCCCTGTACCAGGCCGCTACTGGACTAGGTTACGATCAGAACTGTGACGGCAGCTTTGATGCTGCCACTGACGTTCTGCCGTTTGTTTCGCAGTCCAGCGACGCCTTTGCCGGTTCCGCGCCGGCCTTTGGCAATCCCTCAGTACCGGGCACTGGTACTCGCGGTGGTAACGGTTTCCGCGAAGGGGCGGTACCGATTCTGGTCTACGCGACGGACGCGACCCTGCGCAACGCGCTGCCTCCTTACGGTGAAGGGCCTCGAGGCACAGTGCCACCGCCGGGCTGTATGACCGATGCGGTGCCGCCGATGCTTGAAGCAGCCCTGGACGCCATTGACGCCAAGACGATTGGGGTCGCAGCAGGCACTGCTGATCCGGTGCAGGCCATGCAGCAGGTGGCGCAGTTCACCGACTCATTCCTTGATCTTAATGCGGACGGCGCGACCTCCACCGATGAGTTGATGGTCTACAGCAGTGAGGGCTATGACATCGTGAATCAGGTAGTTGCAGGGATTGAGGAGTTCACCGCCAACGTCACCTACGATCTGTCGATGGTCGTAGAAGACCCGGTGGGAGCCATCGCTCATGTCGCGCCGGCTGCCTACTTCGATGTACCTGCTCTCAATATGGTGGACTTCACCATTACCATTGAGCCCGATCCCAGTACCCTGGCGACCATGTTCAGTGATACGGCCTTTGTGGTTCCTACCACCTTGTATGGCGATGGTTCGGTGATCCTGGGTCAATGGGATCTGGTCTTTCTGGTCGAGGTCAATCCGACCAGTCCTTGAGCTACCTCCTCTTGGTCTCGGATCGGAGCTGTCTGGTCAGGAGGGGTCGCGACCTCGCACGCAGCGGAAGCCGACCTGGGTCGAACGGCCGTCGCTTCGCATGGATCCTCGGTGCCAGCCAGCGAGTGCCGCCAGCGGTTGTTTCCATGAGCCGCCGCGCTTGACTCTTAGTTGGCAGGATGACGTTCCTGAGCGCCAGTCCAGTCGTCGGGCATGCCCAGCAGTCCAGCAGTCGAGGGTCCATTCGCTGACGTTGTCGGCGAGGTGCAGGATTCCCTCGGGGCTCGCCCCTCCAGCAAGTCGGTCGATCGCTGCGGTATGCGGGATTCCGTCGTCTTCATAGCTGCTTGGCAGGAAGGGGGAGTCGCAGCCCAGATCGCAGTAGTTGGCTTTACCTGCGCTCCAGTCCTCGCCCCAGGGGTAGCGCCGCCCATCAGTACCTCGAGCGGCCAGCTCCCACTCACTTTCGGTGGGCAACCGCCCCCCCCATTGCTTGCAGAACGCCATCGCCTCGTTCCAGCTGACCGCTACTGCCGGATGCCTGGGATCCTGCCAGCTTTGGGGCCCCTTCCAGTTACACAGCTTCTTGCCGGCTTTGCCGTTACACCAGTGCTCAAAGTCGGCAACGCTTACCTCGAAGACCATCATGTCGAACTGAGGAATTTCGATCGGGTGTTTGCTTGGGCTTGCGCCGGCCTCTCCTGCTGGTGGTCCGAGGCGAAGCGCACCTGCCTTGATGTGGGCCACGGTCTCCAGCAGGCTTGCAGAGTCTGTTCCTGTGTTGTCGGATAGGAGCGCTGAGGGAGCCTCGCCGGCCGGCCAGATTCCGTTAACTATGTCCTGGGTGCGCTCCATCAGCGCCGTTCGAGTGTGTTCGGGTAGCAGGGGTAGCAGAGCAGCAAAGGCCACCAGAATGAGCAGCACCGGGAACAGCGCTTTGAGCCAGATCAGCCAGGTTGCAGCGCGGCGTGGCTTGGCCCGGCGCCTTCGCTTGCGGGGGCTCCGCTGCGGCGGTCGTGGTCTGGGCTCAGCTGCATGATTCGCTTCGACCGCCGAGCTCGATCCACCAACTGACTCTGAATGATCAGGGCTCTGTACTGGTACTGGTTGGGGAGTGGCTGCGGTTGGGGTGAGCGGCGGCTCTTCAATCTGGTTGGGGACAGCGGCAGGTTCACTCGGCTTAGGACCGTGGCCGGCGGGCGTGCTGGTGGTGCTGAGCACCTGGGTCTTGGCAGACTCTGGATCCAGGGTGTCGCTCAGGCTTTCGTCTTCTCGCGCCGCTTCGACCAGTCGAGCTGTCTGCAGTTCAGAGGTGTCCAGATGTTCGATGTTGCCGGTGGGCAGTTTAAGCGCCTCTTCGCCGGGTACCGAGACGGGCCCGAAGTCACCGGTGCTTGTGTCCGGCGTCTTGCCAGCTAGGGTTGCAAGCCAGGCCTGAATGGACGGTCCAGGAGGTCGACTGAGGTGCAGTTCTTTTAGCTCTTCGGCCAGCTCCTGGACGCTGTTGAATCGGTTCTTCGGCTTGGCCTGCATGCAGCGCAGAAAGATGGGCTGCAATGCTGCTGCTGCCGCGGCGATATCTTCGCTCTGTTCTTCTAGTTCTGCGTCGGCGACGTTGCGCATCACCATCACCAGATTGCTGCCTTTAAAGCAGGGCTGAAGCATGATGAGCTCGTACAGAATCGAGCCAAGGCTGAAGATGTCACTGCGATGATCGAGATCGTCGCCCATGACCTGCTCAGGCGACATGTATAGGGGGGTGCCGCGGGTCTCTCCGTCTTCAGTCTGGTAGAGGTTGGCTGAAGACTTCGCTGTGCCAAAATCCATCAGCTTGATGGTGCCGCTGCGACAGACCATCACGTTGCCCGGCTTGAGGTCACGGTGTACGAGGCTGAGGTGGCTACCGTTTTCGTCGCGAAGATCGTGGGCGTAGCCCAGCGCCTCGGTAATCATCATCATCAGCTCGAGGACCGTCACCAGCGGAATGGGTTGTCCTTGCTTGCGATGCAGCTCAATCATGCGGTCCAGGGGCCAGCCGTCGATAAACTCCATGGCAATGCAGTAGCTGTCGCCGACCTTGCGGAGTTCATCGGTGCGGACGATGTTGGGATGACGGAGCAGCTGGCCAAGCCGTACCTCATCCACCAGTGCTCGGACCTGGGCGCTGGTTGAGGTCGCGCGGCGGTCGAGGATCTTGAGGGCCAGTTCCTCCTCACCGCCTTCGTCACCGTAACGTACCGCCCTATAGACTCGGCCCATGCCGCCCTGACCTAAGAGGTTGAGCAGTCGATAAGGGCCGAAGGGGACAGGCCCGCTCACGCCCCGCTTCTTTGAGGAGCGGGGCTGTCCTGCAGCGTTCTGTGTCTCGGTCTTGCCTTCCTCAGACATGGATGAACCTGTGCATCAGCCTCCTTTGGCGCAAGGATAGACGGTCTTGCCCACCTTGGCGCGTTCTTACCCGGTGCTGCTGGTTGGAGGCTAGCCGTCCCGCCGCAGCGCGGTCGCAATCGCCTCGCTGAGTGCCGGTCCGACGCCGGCTACTGCCGAGATGTCGACGGTGCGAGCCGCCCGCAGCTTGCTGACGCTGCCGAACTGGCGCAGCAGGCGGCTCTTGAGCACCGGGCCGACGCCGGGGATGGCGTCCAGCTCAGAGTGCAGGGTGCGTTTGCTGCGGCGCTTGCGATGATGGCTGAGGGAGAAGCGGTGTGCCTCATCGCGCAGCTGCTGGAGTAGCTGTAGACCCGGATCTCGAGGTCGTAATTTGAGAGGGTTGCTGCGTCCAGGGATGTAGATCTTGTCGGTTTGTTCACCGGGCAGTGGCTTGGCGATGGCGATGACTCGCAGTCTCAATCGGCTGCCTGCGGTCTTTAATTCGGCCGGCCGTACGCCGCGATCACCGATCTCAAGGCCGAGTTCATCGCAGACCGCCGCGACCCGGCTCAGCTGCCCCTTGCCGCCGTCGATGAGGATCAGATCGGGAAGCTCCCAGCCCTCTGAGCCTTCCAGTGCGCGGCGCACTCGTCGGGACAGCACCTCTCGCATGGTGGCGTAGTCGTCGGGACCTTTTACTTCGCGGATGCGGAACACCCGGTAGCCTGCCTTGTGGGGCTTGCCGTTACGGAAGCAGACCAGCGCTCCTACCGCGTCGCCACCCTGCAGGTTTGAGTTGTCATAGCACTCGATGTGGCGAGGCAGGTGCTCCAGCTGCAGTGCCTTCTTAAGTGCAAGCAGGCTCTGCTCTGTTCTGCGGTTACGGGAGTGCGCGGCGTCGAATCGGACTTTTGCGTTGCGTGCCGCTGTTTCCAGCAGCTCCAGCCCTTCTCCTCGAAGCGGCCTGCGGATGCGCACCTTGCGGCCGGCCAGCTCGCTCAGCAGTTCGGCGCGAATTTTTTTGGCCTCAAGCTCCTGGCCGACCAGGATCTCTGGAGGAGGCGGGTGCTTGCGGGAGTACAGCTGACTTATTACCCGGTCAACCAGGCGGTCGTCTTCTTCTGCAACACCCTGAAAAGAGAAGGCACGCAGGTCTTGCAATTGTCCCTCACGAACGGGCAGCAGGGCAATGGCGGCCAGCTCCCCTTCACGGTGGAGAGCCAGAACATCCCGGTCCTTGCGCTCACGGGCGCGAACGCCCTTGCGAGCAGCGATTCGCTGGAGAAGCAGGATGGAGTCGCGGATCCGCCCTGCGTCTTCGTAGCGTAGCTCCTCAGAGGCCAACTCCATGCGCTGCTTGAGCCGACTCTGCAGCGACTCGCTACGACCCTCAAGTAGCAACTGCGCTTCATCGACCAGTTGCTCGTAGGCATCCGTTCCGATCTTTCCGGCGCAGGGACCGCTGCAGCGTCCCATCTGGTACTCGATGCATGGTCGCTGGCTGTGGGCGGCGAAGACCGCATCGGAACAGGTCCTCAAGGGGATGGTGCGGTTCATTACCCCGAGAATCTGGCGTGCACCCAGTTCGTTGAGAAAGGGGCCAAAGTAGCGGGCTCCGTCGTCTTTCCAGCGACGCACCAGCAAGACTCGAGGCCAGCGCTCGGAGCGGTCGAGCCGTAACGAAAGCCAGGTCTTATCGTCCTTCAGGCGGACGTTGTAGCGCGGCTTGTGCTTCTTGATCAGGGTGTCTTCCAGGATCAGGGCTTCCCGTTCATCAGGGGTGACCATCACTTCGACCACGGCGATCTGAGGCACCAGAAAGGAGATGTGAAAGCGGCCGTCGGCGCGGCCAGATCGGTTGAAGTACTGCTTTACGCGAGCCCGCAGGTCCATCGCTTTGCCTACATAGAGAAGCTCGCCGGCGGTGTTTCGCATTAGATACACACCAGGGCCGCGCGGTAGTGTGTTCAGGTCGGTGCGAAGCAGGGTCAAGGTGGCGTTCTCCGCGGCTGCTGGAGTCTGCGCGCTCCGGCAGCTCGCTCTAGCCGGTTGCGGGCGCTGTTTCTAGGCGACATACTACGCCACTTCAAGCCGTTAACCCCCTTCCCTTTAAGGGTGGAACAACGAGGAGCCCGGGTCATGATCTTTATCATCGCCGAACCCTGCCATGGCGTCTGCGACACAGCCTGTGTTGATGTCTGTCCCGTGGACTGCATTCACGGCGAAGAGGACTGGCAGAAGGGCGACGACCCGAAAGGCAAGATGCTCTACATCGATCCTGAAGAGTGCATCGGCTGTGGACTCTGTGAGCCTGAGTGCCCGGTAGAGGCCATCTTTGATGAGGACGAGGTGCCCTCCTACTGGCGCCAATACATCAAGATGAACTACGACTTCTTTGGCCGTGAGTACAAGGGGTGAACGGCTCTCTCTTTATGCGGTTTTTGAGCTGCATTTCTCTTGTCCCTTTAAGCCTGATTGTTCTTATGAGCTTGACCTCCTGCGCCGCCCATTCCCGGGGAACAGTGAGCGCCGTTGACGCGCAGACGTCCGGTCCACATACCCACTTTGACCACATCGAGACGGAGGCCTTCTTCGGCGGTTTGTCGGTTGAGCGTTGGCGCTTGCGCAGCAACGGTCTAGAGGTGCTTTTGGTTGCCGACCAAAGCGCCGAGACGGTTTCCTACCACACCTACTTTGATGTCGGCTCTTCGGACGAGGTGCCGGGCAAGACTGGTCTTGCGCATTTGTTCGAGCACATGATGTTCAAGCGTACAGATCGCTATGACGACAGCCATTTCAGCCAGGTCCTGGAGGCTTCAGGGGCTCCTGACCTAAATGCCTGGACCTGGCTCGACATCACCGCCTATCACGTCAGTCTGCCTGCCGAGAAGTTGCCTCTCATTATCGATCTTGAGTCGACACGTATGGATGGCCTGGTGGTTGATGCCGCCCAGCTTGACGCAGAGCGGGAAGTGGTCATCAACGAGCGCCGCTATCGGGTAGATAACGATCCTGAGGGGGCGATGAATGAGCGCCTCTGGGCGCTGGCTTTTGAGAACACCCGTTATCACTGGCCGACCATTGGCTGGCAGCAGGACATCGAGGGCTACACCGTCGAAGACTGCACCGAGTTCTATCGGCGTTGGTATGCGCCCAACAACGCTACGGTCGTTCTGGTGGGTGGCTTTGAGCGCGACCGGGCGCTGTCACTGATAGCCGAGGGCTATGGCGCCATTGAAGCCTCTACCATCGAGCGCCTTGAGCATGGTACTGAGCCTGAGCAGAACGAGCATCGGCGCGTTGATATGGAGCTCGAGCTCCAGAGCGAGATGCTGCAGTTGGGTTACAAGGCACCGCCGGTTACTCATCCTGACTTCCCGGCTCTGGCAGTGCTAGATGGGATTCTGACTGCTGGCAATTCGTCACGCCTCGAGCGGCGGTTGGTGGATTCGGGACTGGCCAGCTCTGCTGGTGCCTGGCTGCCGTCTTTTCAGCACCAGGCGCTGTACGAGTTCAGCGCCACCATGCGACCCGGAAAAGCCGCTGATGCAGCGCTCGCGGTGATCCGTGCTGAGTTGGCCGATCTGCGCGAAAACCTGGTTTCGCAGGAGGAACTCGAGCGGGTCCGTAACCAACTGCTGGTGATGCTTCACAGTGGCTTGTTGAGTCCTTCTGGAAGGGCCGGCTTTATTGGCTTTAACGAGGTTGCCGCAGGAAGCTGGCAGGCCGGTCGAGAGCGCATCGATGCTATCGCCAAGGTCAGCGCTGAGGATGTGCGCAGGGTGGTTCAGACCTGGCTTGTTGAGGAGCGCTCTTCAGCGGTAGTTGGTCGACCCAAGGGTCAGGATCTGCTGAGTTTTGCTGCCGAAGAGTTGCCCGCTCCCGGGGTTGGGCCGGTCAAGGATTTACGCGCCGTTGAGGCCCGGGCTGCGGCATCGGCGCCGCAGCAGGAGTCGGGCTCGATGCTGGAACAGCGCGGTGCCGGTTGGACGCGGATGCTGGCCTACGATCCGACGCTCCCCATCGTCTGGTTTCAGTTGGTCCTGCCTTTTGGTTCAGAGATGGACCCACAGGGCGGTGAGGGCCTGGCGAACCTGACTGCTGAGCTTCTGTTGAGAGGCAGTGCTGAGCGGGATCGCGATGCCTTTGAGCGCAGCCTGGAAGGACTGGGTGCCAGCGTTAGCGCTGCGGTCAGTGCCGACAACATCACTCTGTCCGGCTCGGTGCTATCCAAGAACTGGCCTCAGCTTGCAGTGTTGTTGTCTCAAGCGTTGCGTAGTCCAGCTTTTGATGAGCAGGAGCTTGGCCTTCTGGTTGAAGAGATTCAGGCGGATCTGGTTGAGGCCCGCAACAACGATCGGGCTCTGGTCCGACGCTTCTTTGCCCGAGGCTTGTTTGCTGACCATCCCTATGGACGTCCGGTTCTGGGCACTGCTGCATCGCTAGCCTCCCTGCAGCGCAGTGATGTGGTCGATTTTTATGCTCGCTGGTTCAGCAGCGATGGAGCGATTCTTGCGCTGCTTGGCGACTTTGATGCCGAGGCCAGCGCCGATCTGGACGCCCTTGGTTCCGCCCTTAGCGCCAAGGCTGAGCCCGTCCAGCCTGCCGCTGCTCCCAAAGCGCCGCTGGGTCGACAGCTGGTGCTGGTCGACAAGCCTGGTCGAACGCAGGTGCAGCTGCTTCTGGGTCATCTCTTCCCTGTTCCGAAAGGCCCGGAATATGCTGCCGCGTGGTTGGCCAACGAAGCTTTTGGTGGTTATGGATTCAGCGCTCGACTGATGAAGGAGGTTCGCGAGAAGCGGGGCTGGTCTTATGGTGCTTACGGTCGTATTGCTCACAGCCCGCAGCAGAGCAGCTACAGCATCTGGGTGTTCCCGGCTTTGAGTGATGCGCTGCCCTGTCTGGAGTTGGTCCTTTCCATGTTTGAGGACTTTTCCGCTAAGGGTCTCAGTGCTGAGGAGTTGGACTATGCGCGCAGCTCGCTGGTTAACGGTGCTGCTTTCTACACCGACACCCCAGCCAAGCGTCTGGACTATGAGGTGCGGCGCAAGCTCAGCGGCTATGATCCGCTGGAACTCATTCCTGCGGTCTCCTCAGCAAGCCTGGAGCAGGTTAACGCTGCTGCGGCTGCGGCATTTCATCCCGACAATCTGTTTGCGGTGATGGTGGGTACCGCTGAGGCCGAGCTTCCTGCTGCTGATGGGACCGCTGCCTCTGGAACCCTTGTGGACGGTCTCAAGGCCTTGCTCGGAGGCGAGCAGGTGCAGGTGGTTGCTTACGACAGTGAGTAGCTGGCTGCTTGCGCCATCGGCCCCTCTTCAGGGTCTGACTGAGCAGCCGCCAAGGAGCAGTTTGCAGGAGTATAATCGCCGCTTTCAGACCCTGATGTGTCGCTCTGATTGCGTGTAAGAAAGTCAGTCCTACCTATGTCGCTGTTTTCCTCCTTACGTCATGTGCTCCTCTTGCCAGCCCTTGTTGCAGGTGGCCTGGTGCTCAGCGCGAGCAGTGCTGATGCCTACGTTGAAGAGGTGGTGGGTGGTCCTGTGGGTAATGATGATGCTCGCCGTACCTGTGTGCTGGTTACCATCGAGCCGAGTCAGCGTGTCTCGCTGGTGGGTTGGGACATTGAGTTGCGTAATTCGGAGAACCACAGTCTCAGCTTTGAGATCTTTAAAGAAGGTAACTCCGGTGTTTTTGAGCGACTCGATCAGCTCACTACTACGCGTTTTGGCACGATTCCAGACGCCTTGATTTTTGGTGGTTTTGGCTGGGAATCGGGTCCGCCGATGTTCCTTACTCTTGAGCCGGGCGAACGCTATGTGCTGGGCACCTGTTGGGATGCCGATGAGGACATAGATTGGCGCTACAGCACCTTGAGCGGCATCAACCCGAGCATGCCGCTTAGCTTCGGTGTGGTGCGGCCGATGGGCAGTCAGTGGCCGGATGTAAACGGGGCTGTTGTCAACCAGGTCTCGGATCGGCTGCCCCATCTGCGCATTCGTACAGCAGTTGGTGAAACCTTTGACACATCCCGCCCCAGTGGCGACACCTTAGTCCAGCAAGATAGCGGCAACGTCTTGCTGCTTGAGGGCGCCTTATATGAGGTGAGTCGTGATGTAGTCCTTCATGGGATCGCGCAGAGAGTTGAGGTGAGTGGGCAACTGGCCGCTAATCTGGCGACCCTGGAGGTACGGGAGTGTGTAGTTGCAGGGGGGGCGAACTCCTATTCATGCACGCCGGTTGGCGGTGGGGAGGCTCAGTTCGGCGCCGGCTGGGGCAACGGCTCTCACCGGGATCTCGCTGGGGCCAGCATGAGTGTCCAGTTAGAGGCGGGCAGGAGCTACTTCATTGGCCTGACCTGGCGCGATGCTGCGCTTGGTTCAGTCTACTTTTCCGAGTCGCAACAAGGCTTCTTAGATCCTGGGTGGGCGACCAATCTGGGCAATGCTTTTTGCCAAAATGATTGTGGGGATCCTGCAGCTGCGGTGCAAATGACGCTGAGCGCTGCGTTCCAGCCAATTCAATCTTTGATCGCTGTTCCCGGCCGACTCGATGGCTATGCGGTAGAAGACACCACCTCGCTGTCGACCAGCTTGAGTCAGTTTGGCAATGTCTTTGCGCCCAGCGGGAATACCTTGCTCCAGAGCGCCGGTTTGGGTTTTCGATTGGAGCCGCCGCAGACTGCGCAATTGGCGCTCTATGAGTCGACAGCCGGTCCCACCGGACCATTCACCAGAAGCATGCAGGTGCAGGTCAGTGTGCGAGCCGATGGCCAGTCGGTTTTTGATGCAGGTCTGGTTGATTTGCCGCTCATCGCTGGTCGTCACTACCTCTTTATGGGGGCGGTTAACGTGCCTGCTGGGGCACAGGTAGATGGGCAGGTGCGCAGCGGTCCCCCGGGCCAGATTGACTACAGCTTTGGCAGCTGGGTCTCCAGCTTTACCGATGCCGGGCCGATTCCACCTGAGACCATTCAGACAGGCATTGGGGGCTTTCCACTGTTCGATTCCAACACGGTTTATCAATGGCAGTTTGAGACCTGCGCTTCCTGTGCAGATGTTGACGGCGATGGGGTGAGTGCCGATGTGGACTGTGATGACAACGATTCGTCGCTGGCTGTGGCTGCCGCTGACGCCGATGGTGATGGAGTTAGCACCTGCGCCGGTGACTGTGATGATGGACAGGCTCTCGCCGCTCCAGGACTCGAGGAGATTTACTGCGACGGTATCGACAATGACTGCGATTGGTTGACTACTCCTGACTCGGCGGATTTTGATGGCGACGGCTATCCGGTCGCTGGCTATCCCGAATGCCCTGAAGCTGTGGATTGTGACGACACTGATCCAGCACTGAGTCCCGGTGTTGACGAACTCTGTGACGACGGCATCGACAATGACTGCGACAGTCTGGTGGATCTTGAAGACGAGGACTGTCAGGGGGGCGACGATGACGACACCGCAGACGATGATGACAGCTCTGATGATGACGACAGCTCGGCATCGGACGGTCGCTCTCCAGAACTGATTGATGCGGTCGGTGAAGCGCCAGAGATTCTGGCGGGCTGCAGCAGCTGTACAGCCTCGCTGGCTGCCGGTGGCGGGGGTCTGCACTGGTTTTTCGCATTGCTCTTTGTCTTTTGCGGTCTGCGGCGTACTCGCGGCAGGGCGCCGGCCGGTAAACCGGTTTTTTTGCCTTTACTGTTGGTCACCCTTGCGCTGCCGCTGTTATCGCCCGTCCCTGTCGCCGCTCAGGATCTCCTGGCCGCGCAGGCCACGCGTCAGTTGGAATTTGCCTGGAAGGAAGTGGAGGCTCAGCAGTGGGATAAGGCGATGAAGTCTGCGGACTCGGCGCTACGCCTCAATCCGGGGCTCTATACGGCGATGGTGGTGAAGGCTCTGGCCTTTGAGGGGATGGGTAAGTACGAGGATGCGGAATCCTGGTTGTTGACCTATCTCGATCTCTACCAAGGCGATGCACCCATTTCTGCTGCCGCTGAGCTACAGGTGCGCTTGAACAGTAGGGAGGCTGCTGCGGTAGCCAGTGAAGCGGAGGCTGCGGCAGCTGCGGAGAAGGCTGCCGCACCCAAGCCTAGTGCCAGAGAGCGGCGTAAGGCGGAACGGGAACGCAAGCGCCGGGCCAAGGCGCAGGCAGAAGCAGAGGCCAG
>DJIF01000073.1:50743-63380 GCA_002433485.1 Deltaproteobacteria bacterium UBA6601 | reverse complement strand
CACCGACGGCCAGATCTTCCTGGACACCGACCTGTTCTTCTCGGGCGTCCGCCCCGCGATCAACGTGGGTCTGTCTGTTTCACGAGTAGGCGGTAGCGCTCAGATCAAGGCGATGAAGCAGGTGGCGGGAACCTTACGACTGGCCCTCGCTCAGTACCGAGAGATGGCCGCCTTCGCCCAGTTTGCCTCGGATTTGGATAAATCTACCCAGTCGATGCTGACCCGCGGTGCTCGGCTGGTTGAAGTGCTTAAGCAACCGCAGTACTCACCCATGAGCGTCGACCAGCAGATCCTGGTCATCTACGGCGCCACCAATGGCTGGCTGGACCACTACCCGGTTTCGCGCGTCATGGAATGGCACGACGGCTTCCTGGCCTTTATGGCAGACAAGCACCCGACCATCGCTGAGAACATCCTCAGCGAAGGCAAGATGACCGACGCGATCAAAGCTGACCTCGACGCTGCGCTCGCCGAGTACAAGGATGTGTTCGTCGCCTAGAGGCGCGAACTGGAGGTTCGAGAATGCCGTCCCTTAAGGCGCTCAAAACCCGAATCGCTTCGGTCAAGTCGACCCAGCAGATCACCCGAGCGATGAAGCTGGTTGCCGCGGCCAAGATGAAGCGTTCTATCGACGCTGCGCTCGCCTCGCGACCCTACAGCGATGAGGTTACTGCAGTGCTGCAGAGCCTCATGGCACGCATCGATCAAGTAGACAATCCGCTGCTCCAGGAACACGAGGAGGTCAAGAAGGTCGCGCTGATCGTAATGACCTCGGACAGGGGACTGTGCGGAGGCTTCAATAATGCCCTAATCCGCAAGGCCAGCCGCTGGATCGATGCCAACAAGAGCCAGCCAGGCTTCGACAATATCGAATTGATGACCTACGGAAAGAAGGCTGGTGACGCATTCCGCAAGAGCGAATATTACCTCGGAAGGGCGCATGGCGACCTAAAGCCAGAGAACTTCGCAACCATGGTGGCGGAGCTCGTTCAAGAACTCTGCAATCGCTATGAAAGCGGTGACCTCGACGAGGTATATCTGGCCTACAACCACTTCGTTAACACCCTCAAGCAGGAGCCTACGATCGAGAAGCTGTTCCCGCTTAACGAACTGGCCAACAGTAACGACGCGGAGCCCGAGCACCTGGTGGACTTTGTCTACGAGCCCGACCAGAACAGCATCCTTGCCCAGATTCTGCCGCTCTTCCTGCGCACCCGAATCCACCAGGTCTTCCTGGAGTCCACGGCTGGCGAGCACGCCGCACGGATGACCGCGATGGACGCGGCCTCCCGCAACGCCAAGGACGTCATTGACCGCCTCACCCTCGAATACAACCGCGCCCGTCAGGCAGCCATCACCAGCGAGCTGGTGGAGATTGTCGCTGGCGCTGAAGCCCTCTAAGCGATAGCGAAGGACCCAATCATGACCACCGCATCTGGCGAAATCCTCCAAGTGATGGGCCCTGTGCTCGACGTCCGTTTCGAGCAAGGGCAGCTTCCAGCCATCTATAACGCCCTGACCGTCACCAACCCGGCGCTCAGCGACGCCCCCGACAACCTGACTGTCGAGGTAGCCTCCCACCTGGGTGAGAGCACTGTACGCTGCATCGCCATGGACTCCAGCGATGGTCTGGCCAGAGGCATGAAGGTCACTGACACCGGTGGTCCCATCCAGATGCCCGTGGGCAAGGAGGTGCTGGGCCGCATCCTCAACGTCATCGGTGAGCCCGTAGACGAACTGGGTAAGGTCGAGGCTACTAACTTTGCTCCCATTCACCGAGACCCGCCCGACTTCACTGCCCAGAGCACCGATGTGCAGATGTTCGAGACGGGCATCAAGGTCATCGACCTGATGACCCCCTACTCACGGGGCGGCAAGACCGGCCTGTTTGGGGGTGCCGGCGTAGGTAAGACCGTGCTGATCATGGAGCTGATCAACAACATCGGCATGAAGCACGGTGGCTACTCGGTATTCGCCGGCGTCGGCGAGCGTACCCGAGAGGGCAACGACCTCTGGTTCGAGATGATGGAGTCCGGAGTTATCGCCGCCGAAAAGGACGAGAACGGTCACATCAAGATGAACGAAGAAACCGGCATGCCCATCGTCGACCCTGAGAAGAGCAAGGTCGCTCTTGTCTACGGTCAGATGAATGAGCCCCCTGGAGCGCGCGCCCGCGTTGCCCTGTCGGCACTGACCGTAGCGGAACACTTCCGTGATGAAGAAGGCCAGGACATCCTGCTCTTCGTCGACAACATCTTCCGCTTTACCCAGGCTGGCTCGGAGGTCTCTGCACTGCTCGGACGAATCCCGTCCGCAGTGGGATATCAGCCCACCCTGGCCACCGAGATGGGCAACCTTCAGGAGCGCATCACCACCACCAACAAGGGCTCTATTACCTCGGTTCAGGCCATCTACGTTCCTGCAGATGACCTCACCGACCCGGCCCCGGCTACGGCCTTCTCGCACCTGGACGCCACCACGGTGCTGTCGCGGAAGATCGCCGAGCTCGGCATCTACCCTGCGGTGGACCCCCTCGATTCAACCTCGCGCATCCTTGAGCCTGAGGTGGTGGGCGAAGAGCACTACCAGACCGCCCAACGAGTTCAGGTCATTCTGCAGCGCTACAAGGAGCTGCAGGACATCATTGCCATCCTCGGCATGGATGAGCTGAGCGAAGAGGACAAGTTGGTGGTGGAGCGCGCCCGTAAGATCCAACGTTTTCTCAGTCAGCCCTTCTTCGTGGCCGAGCAGTTTACCGGTAGCCCCGGTAAGTACGTGGCCCTGGAAGACACGGTGCGAGGCTTCAAAGAGATCCTTGACGGCAAGCACGACAAGCTACCCGAGCAGGCCTTCTATATGGTCGGCACCATCGAGGAAGCCGTCGAGAAGGGTGAGCAGCTGCTCGCCGAGGACAACTGATCGTGAGCGACCGCTTCCAGCTGAACATCCTCACCCCCGAGAAGGAAGTGTTCTCGGGCAGCACCTCCTCGGTCACCGTCACCGGCGCCATGGGTGAGTTCGGGGTACTACCCGGGCACTACCCCTACATCACCTCGGTACGCCCCGGTGCGCTGAGCTTTGCTGCAAAAGGACCGGCGGGGGAAGACGAGGGTCACATCTATGCCGTGGGGCACGGCTTCGCTCAGGTCTCGGCCGAGAAGGTGTCCATCGTGGTCAGCAGCTTCGAAAATGCTGAAAACGTGGACATTGATGAGGCCAGGAAGCTGTTGGAGCAAGCCGACAAGGCCATGCTTGAGGCTGACCCCTCGTCCAGCGAGTACGCTGATGCCCAGGTAGCTCAGGCGCTAGCAACCGGGCGGATCCTCGCTGCTGAACGCCGCAGCGAATGAGCTCGATCGACTCAGGGGACCCCTACAAGGTCCTCGGGGTCGCCCGGGACGCGCAGCAGGACGCGATCAAGAAGTCTTATCGCAAGCTCGCTCGCGAGCTGCATCCAGATCGCGGTGGTGACCCCGAGAAGCTCAAGCGGGTCAACGCCGCCTACCACATGGTGGGCAACGTAGAACGGCGCAAGCTCTACGACGAATTCGGAACCGAGGCCTTCCGCCCGGGCTTTGACGCCAAGGCCGCCCGCTCCTTCCGCAACTTCAGTGGCGGCTTTGCCGGAATGAACCCCGGCTCAGGGGTCCCCTTCGACTTTGAAGACATCATGAACATGTTCGTCGGCGGCCAGGGTCGGCAACGGCGGCGAAGTCCGCGGGGACCCAGACGAGGCCAGGACGTAAGAGCACGACTTGAGGTCCAGCTTGACGAAGCCCTGCACGGCGGCGAGCGCAAGCTGACCATCGGTGAAGGGAGCTCTGTCACAGTGCGCATCCCAAAAGGGGTTCGCGAGGGCCAGAGCCTGCGCCTGAGCAAAAAGGGCCTGCCTGGAAGCGACGGAGGGCCGCCCGGAGATCTGTTCCTGGAGATCGGTATCACTTCCCACCCCTTGGTTCGCATCGATCGAGACGACCTGGAAATGGACCTGCCGCTAAGTTTCGCTGAATCCATCCAGGGCGGCAGCATCACGGCGGCCACCCCAACCGGAACCGTAAAGATCAAAATTCCTCCATGTGCTGAGACCGGCACCCGGCTACGCCTCAAGGGGCGCGGAATGCCCAAAGGAGGCAGCGGGACTCAGACGGGAGACCTCTATCTGGTACTCCGCCCCACACCCCCAGAGAACCTGCCGGAAGACGAACAACTGAATGAAGCCATCGCCAGCCTCGCAGCAGCCTACGGGGAAGATGTGCGCAAGGACCTGAGCTTCAGCAAGTAGGTAGTAAATGAGCCCCATTCAGCCCTCATCGTCCAACAACAAGCGGGTGCTGGTGACCCGCCCCATTCCCGCGGCCCTACTCGCCCAACTCGAGAGCGCAGCGCAGCTCACCGTACTGCCGGGCCCTGAAGCGCCGGATGAGGCTCAGCTGCTGAAGGTACTGCCCGGCCACGACGTATGCATCTCGATGCTGACAGACCCCATCAACAGGACGGTCATTGAGGCAGCTGCAGGTCACCGGGACCGACCGCTGCGCCTCGTCGCACAGGTTGCAGTGGGGCTGGACAACATCGACATTGCCGCCGCTGGCGAGCAGCAGGTGCAGATCTGTCACACCCCGGGGGTGCTGACCGATGCCACGGCAGACCTGTGTCTTGCACTGCTGCTCGCCAGCTGTAGGCGGATCGTTGAAGCAGACCGCTTCGTCCGGCGCGGTGCATGGCAAAGCTGGAGTCTGAACCTGCTGACCGGTGTTGAGCTGCGCGGCACCCGGCTGGGCATCGTAGGGCTGGGCAGAATCGGCACCGAAGTAGCGCGCAGAGCGCGCGCATTTGGCATGGAGATCGTCTACCACAATCGCAACCGAGCTCCTGCTGAACTGGAGCAGGAGCTGCAAGCTCGACTGCTGCCCCTCGATGAACTGCTGTCTACCAGCGACGTGGTCTCGCTGCACGCCCCGCTGACCCCCGCGACCCGCGGGATGCTGGGCCGGGACCAGCTGTTCGCCATGAAGGATGGGGCGGTGCTCATCAACACCGGGCGCGGCGCACTTGTGGACGAAGCCAGCCTTACTGCAGCGCTGGATCAGGGGCCCCTTAGGGGAGTGGGCCTGGATGTCTATCAAGACGAGCCCAGGGTCCATCCATCACTGCTGGACCGCGAAGATGTAGTGCTCCTGCCGCACATCGGTTCAGCGACTGAAGCCTGCCGAAACCTGATGGCAAAAATGATGGTCGACGCCACCCTGGCCTGTCTCAAGGGGCAGACAATCCCCCACCGCCACCAGGCCTGAGACCTTCTTCAGGTCAACGGCGCTTTGACCGCGGCGAAGAGCCCGCACAGGGAACCACAGGTGGAGCCGCTCAGCGTGCTAGATTCGGCCGATGCTTTGGAGACGGCTCAATGCTGCGCTGCTCTGCGCTGCTCTGGGCGGCTGTGCCCACCTGCCCACTCCGGAGGGGCCACCCGGTCCGAGTAAACGAGACGCCCTCTATCTAGATGCTGAGCCCGCCCCCTCACTGCTAATTGAGATCGACCGGGTCGAAGGCACCGCGCCGCGGCCCCGGGCTCTGGCGACCTTCCTAACTAGAGTTGAGCGATATCTGGACAAACCCGAAGGGATCCGACTGGTGGTAGACGACGTCATTCCGGTCGAAGAATGGCAAGAGGGACATGGGAAAATCCGCGCGCTCGCGCGGCGCTATCGCTCGGTGCAGGCCAAAGCTCCGGAGCACACCGCAGTCCTGCACATGATCTACGCACCCCGCATGGGGAACTACCGCGGCTACTGCTGGAGCCGTAAGGACTACAGTGACACCGTAGCGCCTCACGACGAAGCGCTGGTATTGCTGCTGCAAGGGAACATCAAGCCGATTCTTTGGATCACGGGAGCCAAGCAGGAAGCCAGCGTCCTGATTCATGAGCTGGGTCACGCCCTCGGCCTGAGTTCGAACCCGGGACACAGCTACAAGGGTCACTGCACGAAGGCCCACTGCCTTATGTACGACGGGGTCGATGTGCGCACCTTCCTGCTGTACTTCTTCCCGACCCTGCTGGCCGGACATCTCCCTCTGGACTATTGCAGCCACTGCCGAGCTGATCTGTATCCAGGACACGACGGCAAAGCCCCGGGAGACCGATGAAGCGTTGGTTTCCGCCACAGGAGTCGGGAGTGGTGCTCCGCCTGGCGCTGCCGATCATCGCCGGCATGGCGGGTCAGATCGTACTGAACCTGGTGGACACCGCCATGGTCGGGCGCCTCGGCGCAACTCCCCAGGCCGCAGTTGGGCTGAGTTCCTTTACCTTCTTGATGCTGGCCACTGTAGTCACCTGTCTGGGTACAGGGGTCCAGGCCATCGTCTCACGACGAGAAGGCGAGGGCGAGCGGCAGGCTGCAGCGGCCGCCCTGGACACCGGCCTTTGTCTGAGCGCGGCCATCGGTCTGCCCATGGGCTATCTGTTGGCACAGGCAACCCCCGCGCTGTTCGAGTTGCTCTCCGACGACCCTGAAGTCATCTACGGCAACGACATCTACAGCGGCGGCAGTGAATATCTGGCCATTCGACTATTGGCCCTTGGCGTGCTGGGCGCCAACTTCTGCTTTCGAGGTTTCTATAACGGCATCGGTCGATCTGGCGTCTATATGGTGTCCATCGTGCTGATTCAGGCGCTGAACATCCTGTTTAACTGGATCTTCATCTTCGGCAACCTCGGCGCCCCGGTATTGGAAGTGCGCGGTGCGGCAATCGCTTCGGTCACTGCCCAGGTAGTCGGCACCTGTTTCTATACCTTCTTGACCCTGCTTCAGGCAGATGTTCGACGTGACTACCAACCGTTTCGTCTCAAGCGCCTGCGCAGCAAATACTTCACCTCCCTGGCACGCCTGGCCTGGCCGGACGCCATCCGCTCGGCTGCGGTACTGATCAGCATGACCTTATTTCTGAAGCTGCACGGTGAGGTATCGACCCACAGCCTGGCTGCCGGAACCATCTTGTTGAACATCGGCTCGGCAGGCTTCCTGGTCGCCCTGGGCATGGGCTTTGCCGGCGCCACACTGGTAGGACAGGCACTTGGCCGGGGGCAGCCAGGGGAGGCCCGCGGTCTGGTGTGGCTGGGGATTCGCCTGTGCCTGCTGATCCTGCTGCCAGCGGTCATCGCTGTAGCGATCTGGACGGTGCCCATCCTGAAAGTCTTCAGCCAGGACCCAATCACCATCACCATCGCGACTCCAGCCCTGCGCCTGTTCACCGCCATTGCGATGGCCAACGTGGTCCCCATCGTCCTGATGCACAGCTTATTGGGAGCGGGCGAGACCCGTTGGGTGGCGAAGGTGCAGATTGCTCAGATGTACATGCTCATGCTGCCGCTAGCGGCTCTACTGGGACTGTGGCTGCCGCAGACGCTCGGTTACCAAAGCGACACCGCCGCAGTGTTCGGCTTATGGACAGGCCTGGCTCTGTCCAGAGCGCTGATCGCCTTGGCGGTGGTGCCGCGCTTTCAAGGAGACCGCTGGGAAAGGGTCGCTCTCTGAGGGAAATCGGGTTAGAACGCGCCCATGACCACTTACAAAACCCTTCTCGATGCCTTCCTTGATCATGCAGAAAATCGCGGCGACTACCCCGCGTTGCGCTACAAGCGCGACAACAACTGGTACGACATCAACTGGGCTGAGTACCGCCGTCGAGTGCTTCGAGTAGGGGCAGCTCTTAGCGAATTGGGCCTACAGAGCGGCGACCGTATCGGGCTGTTGTCCAACAACCGCATTGAGTGGCTGGTCTCGGACCTCGCCGCCCTCTCCATCGGCTGCGTCACCGTCCCCATCTACCCCAGCTCGATTCCCGAGCAGGTCGAGTACATCCTGCAGCACAGCGGGGCCAAGGCGATCTTCGTCGAAGACGCCGAGCAGCTGGCTAAGATTGAAGCGATTCGCGACAACTGCCCGGAGCTGGGCAAGGCGATCCTGCTCTCGGGTACGGCGGACAGCGATGCCGAGCTGGTCCTCGACTGGAAGCGTGTTGAGGAGTTGGGGGCAGAGTCGGGCGAGCAGGGCGTGCAAAAAGTCGACGACATGGCCCGCGCCCTGGACCCCGCAGCCGTAGCCACGATCGTCTACACCTCTGGCACAACCGGCCCCCCCAAGGGCGCCCAGCTCAGCCACCTTAACCTCATGGCTATGGCCGACTCGCTGGCCAATGTGCTCAGCCTCGGGCCCACCGACTCAAGCCTCAGTTTCCTGCCCCTCAGCCACATCGCAGAACGGCTGCAGGGTGAGATCATGGCGATCCGAACCGGCTATACGGTGAACATGGGCGAGGGCCTTGAGAAGGTCCCCGAGAACCTCGCAGAGGTGGAGCCAACCCTGCTGGTCTGCGTACCCCGCCTATGGGAGAAGTACTACTCAAAGATCAGCTCAGGGATCCAGGACGCTCCACAGCTACGGCGCAAGTTGTTCCTGTGGGCGACCGCCGCAGGACTCAAGGCTTATGACCGGCGTTCGGCTGGCAAACGCCTTGGCCCCCTCAGTCAGATCAAGCTCGACATCGCCGACCGGTTGGTGCTCTCTAAGGTCCGCAAGAAGCTGGGCATGGCGCGTGGCAAGGCCTTTGTAAGCGGCGCCGCACCACTATCCGCCGAAGTGGGTCGATTCTTCGCCTCGTTAGGGATCATCATCCAGGAAGTCTATGGCCAGACCGAGTGCACTGGCGTATGCACCTACAACCCCGCCGAGCAGGTCAAGTACGGCTCTGTGGGGCTGCCTCTGGGTGGTATGGAGGTAAAGATCGCCGCCGACGGCGAGATCCTGGTTAAGGGTGACAACGTCTTTGTCGGTTATCTGAACCAGGAGCAGGCTACCGCTGAGACCGTCGTCGACGGATGGCTCCACACCGGAGACGTCGGCGAGATGGATGAAGATGGCTACGTCCGAATCACAGACCGCAAGAAGGACATCATCGTCACCGCTGGCGGCAAGAACGTCAGCCCGCAGAACATCGAGAACCAGCTCAAGACCTTCCCAGGCGTCAGCCAGGTGGTCGTGGTCGGTGACAAACGCAAGTTCCTGTCCTGCCTGTTCACCCTGGACAGCGAAGGACTCGAGGAGCTGTACCGTCGTGAAGAGCTCGAGCTTCCGCCCAGCTCAAGTTGGTCCGGTGACAAGGTGATCCGCAGTCGCCTGCAAGGCTATGTCAACGAGATCAACCAGCGCTTGGCTTCTTACGAGAGCATCAAGAAGTTCGAGGTCCTCAACGAAGACTTCTCCATCGAGTCGGGCGAGCTGACCCCATCGCTGAAGGTCAAGCGTCGGGTCATTCAGAAGAAGTACGAAGAGCTCATCGACGGCTTCTACTCAGAGAAGTTCGCGTAGCTGGCAGCACGCACCGCTCAGGGGGCAGCAGCGGCGTTGAGGAACAGCTGTTTAAGGGCGTCGTAGTTGGTCTGAGTTCGCAGGTCTGAGCTGGTGAGGTTCATCAGCCCGACCTCAGCATTGCCGCCATCAAGGATGATGACGTCGCGATAAGCGACGCCCCAGGACTCAGTCCAAAGGTCGGACTGACAGTTCTGGTCCACATCGAAATCCTGCAACCAGGGGATATCCCCCATGGCGGTAATGGTCGCGTTGGCCGCGCTATACATAGTCGTTGCCTGGCAGCCAGGTGCCGGATCAGCCTCGTTGATCCCGATGATCTCGATGTCGATAGGCGGTTGACTGCTGCGCAGCTCGTTCTGCATGGCGTCAAGGCGCTCATACTGAGCGCGACAATAGCCTCAGGTCGCGTGCCCGAAATACCAGCCGCTCACCTTTTGCAGATAGTCGCGCGGCGACACCGGGTCACCAACACTAGAAGAGCTGGGATTAACGTCATCCAGGTAGAAGTCGGGACGAGCCGACGGCGAAATCAACCGATAGTCCTGCCCCTCCCAGGCCAGCAGACCAGCAGCGGCATCCCAGCTGCCGCTGTAGCTGTTGCCGCTTGCTCCGCTAGCACTGACGAGAGCGCCGCTACAGCTGTAGCTACCAAGTTCCACCACATCGGAGTAGGACCAGGTGAAAGTGGCAGTGTCGAAGTCCAGCGGCCAATAACAGAATGAAGGACCAGAAGGGGTCATGCCGCACTGGCCCTTGGCCACTGAAACGAAGCTAGCCGGTGTACTCAGGAAGCACCCAGGCGCAGCGCTGTCGTCATCGTCACCAGCCGCGCTATCGTCGTCGTCATCGCCTGGCGCGCTGTCGTCATCGTCGCCTGACGCGCTGTCGTCATCGTCGCCTGACGCGCTGTCGTCATCGTCGCCTGGCGCGCTGTCGTCGTCATCGCCTGACGCACTGTCGTCGTCGTTACTGCCGGTATCGTCGTCATCGGCAGAGTCATCGTCATCGGCCACGCTGTCGTCGTCATCGCCTGGCGCGCTGTCGTCGTCGCCCGCAGGCGAACACCCCGCCAGGGTCAGTCCCAGCAAGCAGAGCAGCAAGAGCGGGAGTCTCCACAAGGCCATGAGCAGAGTCTAGCCAGCCGGGCGCCTTGATGGCCAGGGTCTACTCGCACCTTAGCCACGCACCCAGCAGCAGAGCCCTCCCTAGAGCTCCTGCTTGAAGCTGCCGAAGCTACTGAAAAACAACCTCAGCGATGCTTTCTTGGAGGGCCGCCAGGCTCTCTCTGCGAAAGCTGAGCTTGGTCTGGTGGTGGGCGCTGAGGTCCAGGCTCAAGAGCTGCTTGCCTGCTTCTTCGAGACGCTCATATAGCTCTGCTGTGGAGCAGACATGGTCAAGAAAGCCGGCGGCCTTCGCCGAGCTGGGAGTAAAAATCTCAGCACAGCAGACAGCTCGGTCCTGGTAGTTCACAGCCAGGCGAGAAGCTGCCAGGATGCTGCCAAACCGCGGCATTGCCATGCCGATTGTGACCTCAGGAAGGCCAATCTTGAAAGGACCATCGACGCCTATACGCAGATCCGCTGCGAGCAGCATCAAAGCTCCCATACCCAGTGCATGGCCGGTGCAACCGACCACAATCGGCAGCTTGAAGCTGTAGAGCCGGGCGGCCAGCTTAGCGCCCCCTCGAAGCAGAGCAGCGGCATCGGCGCCGCCGGCGCTGAAGACCTTGAGATCAAAACCTGCGCAGAACTTGCCGGCCCGACCGGTCCAGAGCACACAGCGAGCTTCCTCCTCAGCCCGATCAAAAGCGGCACCCAGCTGCTCAAGCGCCGCAAGGTTCAGCACATTGGCCTTACCGTCATCAAAACGGATGGTCGCCAGGCCACCCTGGACAGAGTAATCAACCGTTGCCATCGCCAGCTCCTTGAGTGAAATCGGTCGAGTCCTGACTCGACATCATGGTTGGGTTCATTCCCTGGGCTCGCAGAACCATCGCACAGAGCAGGGCAGTGAAAAAGTGGGCGTGCAAAAGCAAGCGGGTCTCTGACACAGCCAGCACCAGGAGCGCAGCAAGCAAAGCAAGCGGGAAGGCGGGGGCAAGCACTGTTCCGCCGGCCAACCAGCGGCGGCCCAGCGCCACCAGCGCTCTCAGCAAAGCAACCATAAGCAACACAAGGGCAGGCCAGCCAGCCCAGAATGCAGCAGCCAGGTAGCCGCTATGGAAGGAGCGCTGCCAGGGCCGATCAAGCACCTCAAGCTGGGAAGCCAGAGCTGGCACCTCAGGCCACGACAGGCCATAGCCATGACCGACGAGCGGTCTCAGCTCAATGAACTCCAAAGACTTCTTCCACAAAATGGTGCGCCCCGACAACGTCGAGTCGCGCCCGAATAAGGCAAAGAAGGACTCGTGGTGCAACAAAGCCACGACCACCAGCCCTCCAAACACAGCCAAACCTGCCACCTGCAGCCTTGGCCGGCCCCCACCTACCCGGCCCAGGGCCAGCACCAACAAGCCAACCACCACCATGGCGAGGGCTGTGAAGGAACCACTTTGGTACAGGACAAATAAGCCCAACATCGCCCAGAGAACCGCGATGGGTGGCCTCGACCAGGAATCCCGAGCCGTTCCGGGCAGCAAGGCGACTGCGGCGAGAACCGTAATGGTAGCCGCCGGCCCCAGTCCGTTGCGATGCCCCAGGACTCCGCGCCAGGCCCCGTCAATGGCGGCTCTTGGTCGATTCAGGTGCTGTCCGAACTCAGGCACCAACAGCGCAACAAGGACTGAAGCCAAAAGCAGCGGTACCAGCGCACGCAGCAACAGTCGACACAGCTGATCTGTGTCCAGGCGGCGAGCCAGGTACACCCCCAGCGCCACCATTGTTGCCAGACCCACCAGCCGCCAGGCCGTCAGCAGTGGTCGAGATGACGACGCCAGGGAAACTACAAACAGCGCCAGAACTGAGCTGAACAAGGGCGCCCTTCGGGGCAACTCCAGCAAGAAGGAACGCACCAACTCGGACAGCCCGCCCCTTACAAACTCCCGACGCAACAACAGCAAGATGGCCAACAGTGCAAGAGTTCCCCGCACCAGGTCCAACTCAAAGCGAGGCAGCTCAAAGAAAGCTCTCAGGGTCGCAGTGATCGGGGAGAACACCCAGAGCAACACGACCAGACTCACCTGGATCGGCACAGACTGGGAAGCAAGCTTACTGGACAGCGGGGCTCAATCCTTCTTGGGCTTTTTAGGAGCCTTGGGCTTTTTGGGAGCC
>DJIF01000073.1:45366-50407 GCA_002433485.1 Deltaproteobacteria bacterium UBA6601 | reverse complement strand
GGGAGCCTTGGGCTTTTTGGGAGCTGTAGTCGCCTTCGGCACTTCGGGGGTGCTCGGCACTTCGGGGACCTCGGGGGTGCTCGGCACTTCGGGGACCTCGGGGGTGCTCGGCACTTCGGGGACCTCGGGGACCTCGGGGACCTCGGGGACCTCGGGGACCTCAGGGAGCTCGGGGACCTCAGGGACCTCGGGCGCATCGGGTACATCTGGAATTTCAGGCGGCTCAAACTCGGGAGGAACTGGCATGTCCGGAGCCATCGAAGGAACGCCAGCCTCGATCGTGGCCTGCAGGGCCTCCTGCTTGGCTGTTATTGCCTCCTGCTTGGCGGCTACGGCCTCCTCTGCCGACGCCTTGGCTTCCTCTGCCGCCTCTCCTGCTGCCTTGGAGTTCTCCTGAGCTTTAGCGATGTCTGCAGGCTCCTTACCAGTGGGATCATTGGCCTCCTTCAAGGCCATGGCCGCATTCTCCTGGGCATCCCCCTGCAAGGACCCGGCCTCATCGGCCGCTTCGTTAGCGGCATCAGCGCTGGCCTCAGCTAGACCTGCTGCCTGCCCCACTTCAACCTGACTCTCCTTGAGCGCTGCATCGGCTTTCTTCACATCACGATCAGCGGCATCCACCTGCCGCTGACCAATGTCCTTTTGCTCCTTTGCTGCCTCTTCAGCCTGCTCGGCGCGCTCGGCAGCAGCCTCCGCTGAGTCTGCCTCGGCGATGGCGGGTCCGCCGTCGCGCTTGGCATCAGACAGATCACTGCTAAGTGCTGCCTCCTCGCTGCGTAGCTCAGCCAGTTCATTCTCTAACTCATCGAGATCTCTCTGCAGCTTGTCACGCTGGCTCTTAGCGGCAGAAAGCTTCTTCTCTGCAGCTGCCAGGCCCGCCTTGTCGGCAGCGCTCTCGACCTTCTTACCAGCGTCCCTAACCGCCTTCTGCGCAGATGTGACCTCTTCGGCACCTTCCTTGAGTTCGCGACGCTTATCCTCAACATCACTGACCTTGTCTTCAAGCTTCTCCACCTGACGATCCAACTTGCGCTGGGCCTCGTCGATCTTGCGCTGCGCTTCATCACGAGGATCAGCAAGGTCCTCAAACTTCTCCCGGGCGCGCTCGGCCTCACGCTGCTTGGCATCAAGATCCCGCTCCAGGTTCTTGAGCCGATTCTCAGCCTGATCCAGCTTCCGCTGAGCAGCATCCTTGGCATCATTAAGGGGATCAAGCTGGGCCATGGAAGCCCGCGCGGAGCGAGCATTCCAGGCGGCCTTTTCTGCCGCTCGCTTGGCTCCATAGGCAGCCACCGCCGCCGCCGCCGCCGCCGCAACGGCCTTACGCATGTACTCAGCCGAACGGTCACGCCGCTTTTCCTCTTGTTTCTTAGCCTCAGCCGCTGCCTTGTCTGCCGCTTCTATGGCCGCACTGGCCGCAGCAACCGCAGCAGCAATCTGCGCTGAATCACCAGTCGCCAGCGCGGCAGCGACAGCTGCAGCCGCGGCAGAGCAGGCAATTCCAGCTGAGCCAACCCCGTCACCCTTAGGACTACCCAGATCAGAA
This sequence comes from Deltaproteobacteria bacterium UBA6601, assembly GCA_002433485.1. GTDB lineage: Bacteria > Myxococcota_A > UBA796 > UBA9615 > UBA9615 > UBA6601. The sequence continues at coordinate 48,861 of DJIF01000073.1, read as the reverse complement.
GACAGCGACGCCATGGGACCGGCCTTATTGGCGGCGTCCTGCATGATCTTCACCGCCTCGGCAGTATTCATCTGGGCAGCCTGAGCTTGAACCGGAGCGGTCGTCACCGCGACGACCGCTGTACCAACCTCACCAGCCATCACCGTGCCACCACAAACAACCTGTCCCAGCGGTGCCGGACCGGAGAATTGGCAGGTGTTGGCGATGTCACCCAGGCGAGCAGCCATCTTGTTGTTGAACTTAACCCCAGTGCTGCCCATCACGATCTCACCCTGATTCGTGGCGGCATCGACGCAGACATGCGGCGGCGAATTCATTGCCTTAGCTCCCTGCACAGCAGCAGGCATCCCGCAGATGTTGATGGAAGACTCAGTCTTCATCTGAATGATGCCTACAAAAGGCAAAGGGACCGGCGCAGTGCTGGGACCAGCGGGAACCATATGGGTGTCCGTGGCGATGATCTGATCACCTTGCTTAGCGCACGGCTTTCCCATGGTTTGGGCCTCCCAGCTGCTTGTCCTGAGCAGAATCGGTAGCCGAGCCATTGTGCCACAGCAAAACGTCCCGTCCACCGCTCGTAGACCCTGGCCTGCGGATCCCTGCAGCAGCGCTACCTGGGCTGTAATTGAAGCTCGATCAGTCACCGTTTACAAGGGGCACAGCCGGGCGTAGCATGCAAAGCTCCTGACTCTGGAGTACGCATCTATGGCCAACGACTTCGGCAAGGTTCTCGACAAGATCGCCTCCGATAATCAGCAACTGAACGCCAACTACAAGCAGCTGGCCAGCGCCATCGAGAAACTCGACCTGCGCCTCAACGCCCTACGTGCTGGAGTCCGCATCGAGCCGTACGCAATCTCCAAGGGCGGCCCCAGCATTGGCTTTCGCCGCTTCACTGATGGCTGGCACATCACCACCTTGCTTGAAGGAATCGGCGGGCTTGTCTCTGAAATCCCGGTTCGCGAAGCAGTACCCGAGGTTCAGGTGCAGTTGGTGGGCGAGTTCAGTGGATTGCTCGATCAGATTTCAAAAGCCATCGCTGGCCAGGTCAAAGCCAGCACATCAAGCGTCAAGCAAGCTGAGTCGCTGCTTGACGCTCTGCCCTAAAGCAAACCAAAGCCGCCCACCTATTCAAGAACGTCAAGCCTGATCGGGCAACGAACCGCTAGCCTGCGCATCGCGGGCCAGCCGCAGAGCGCCGGCCCAGCGCTCGCCAACCGCAAGCCTCCGACTCAACTCAGCAATAAACTCCACAGCCCGCTCTGAGGCCTCCATAAAGGCTCCAGCTGCTGCTGCGGCTTGCCCTTCGCCGAGAATACGCTGAACAGGCCCTTGAAGCCGCGCCGTGCAAGCCGTTAAGACCTGACGATCCTCCTCAAGGCCCACCAGAAGGGTCTCAAGCCGTGACGATAAGCGAGCATAGTCGGCATCTTTCAGCTCCAGGCCGGGGCCCTTGGAAACCGCCCAGCTGGCCGCATGGCGAACTTCATCAATGACCGCCTCAAGGGCCTGAGCACGCCGGCTTGCATCAGCGACCCGGGCCGCCCACACAAGAGCACCACCGCCATAGCTCACTAAGGAGGAAGGTCGTCCAAGGTGCCCCTCCATAAGCACCTGCAGACGACGATGCATGACACCCCGCTCAGTCGCCCCACTGAACCAGCCGCTGAGTTCCCAGGCAACATGCGCCGGTGAGACCCCCGCTGCCCGCCCGACTACCAAACCGTCCAGGCACTGCCAACCGCTCTCGTCCGGGACCTCGGGGCTTACCCCCTCACGCAGGCTAGAGACCACCTCGATCAGGCCAAGAAGCTCCCAGCCCTGCCCCTCAAGGCGCGGCCGCAGCGACTCCACGAGATCGGTTCCGTGCGCTTCGCCACCCAAAAACAGGGAGAGGGCATCCCTTCGCAGCTCATCCACTGGCAAATGCCCCTCGACCTCTCCGGGCAGACTCACCGCTACAGTCACCCCAAGCTGGCGGCCCAAACCCGAGAGAATCCAGCGACTTTCATCGGCCTCAACACGGCACAAGGCCTGGACCGGAAGGTGGCCTTCAAGCAGCCGCTGCACATGGGAAATGGGCCCAACGGAGACCTCGCCAAAGTGTTCCGCAACCAGGGCAGGCCAGACTGGCGGCTCCCCCAGGGCAGACGTTCGTGCCTCGAGCAGCAAGGTCCAGGCGAGCCGCGGCTCCCAGAGACTCATCAGAAGCGCAGCGCTAAGGTCCCTGCCTGCAGATCCAGCTGCGGACCCAGGCGAGCCGTCGACGTCCGCGACTTCGACATACGTGAAGCCTTGAGGCCGTTCATCAAGGCAATGGGCAGGCCAATGCAGACTAGAGTCGCTCCCGACGCGATAGCTCCCAGCCCGGCACCATGTCCGGCGGCGATGTTGGGGTCACCAGGATTGACTGAGGAGCGCGAGATCATCGCCGCGGCAATCGCTGAGCCCAGCCCAGCCAGCCCCGCGCCTCCCGCAATCAGAGCGATTCCGGTGTCCCGACGAATCTTGAGTTCAGCAAGCTGCTGGCGATACAGCATCCAACTCAGGAACTCCTCCGAGCCGGCAGGAAAGTCGGGCATGTCCAGGGGCCGAGCCACCTGGAGGCCAGAGGCAGAACCACCCGAACCGAGCCCTGCAGAACCAGCCTCTTCCCCTTCTTCAGCTCCGTCCTCGGAGCCGTCGGCTGCCAGAGCCGAAGCCTCCTGCTCGACAGCAGCCTTACGCACTTCGCCAAGCTTCTCCTGGATTCGGGCCAAGGCCTCATCGGCCCGTGCTTTGGCCTCATCAGCGAAAGACACCTGCTTAAAGGTGCTCAGCAACCCCTTGGCCCGCTTCAGCTCGCCCAGGCCTTCATAGGCCAGCGCCTTGTACATCATCGCTTCGTAGAGCGAAGGATAGAGGCGGAGGGCAGCATCAGCTGCACTACGAGCTGTTTCGAAATTACCAGCTTCGAGCTCTTGCTTCGCCTCTACCAGGCGCTCCCTTGCCTGCTCCTCCGCATCACTCTGGGCCAAAGCAGGGGCCGAAGTCAGCAGACCCAGGCCCAGAACCAGCGGAAACAAACAGCGAAGAGCTCTCATCATGTACTTCCTATCGTGCAGCCAGCAGGGCCAGACCCGCGGCGAGGTACTTCAACAGGTCCACATGATACCCACCCTCTCTAAAGCCAGGCAACGGTCGCCGCCCCAGCACAGAGACCGGCCTGCGACGAAATGGCTATGCTAGCCTCACCTGAGCGCGGCGAGGCTGCCTTGCCACCGCGCGAACTCCGGCCACGAGGTGGACCCTGTCTACTCGCAAAGAGAGCAATGAGAGTTCCAAGCGGGCTCAAACCGAACCAGCGGCGGAAGATGCCGTAGCGAATGTTCAGGCAGTGGATCAGAGCGGCCCGGCCCGCTCCAGACCAGCTACCAGGAGTGCAAGAAGCAAGGGCAGCGCCAACAAGAGCAAGGGCGGCGCCAACAAGAGCAAGGGCGGCGCCAACAAGAGCAA
>DJIF01000073.1:21824-45034 GCA_002433485.1 Deltaproteobacteria bacterium UBA6601 | reverse complement strand
AGAGCAAAGGCGGCGCCAACAAGAACAAACCGGTCGACCAGGACAGCGAGAACGACGAAGAACTGGAAGAGAAGGACCAGGATAGTCATTTCTGGGACGGCTTGATCTCAGCAGCCTACCGCTCTCGCCGTACTCGAGGGGACTGGCCCCGCGACTGATGAGGCAGGCCTAAGCAGCCTGCTACGACGGCCTAATGAGGCTCTCGGATCAAGCTTCCTGTGCTCAATTGCAGGAAGGCGAGCTGCCCGGTGTGCCCTGATTGCCACCACCAATCGACGCCGTCTCGGCACACCAGTTGACACTGGCAGAGTCGTTCAAATCATCGGTAGATGCGTTAAGCGGAGTCGGCATCGCCATCGCCACTCCCTCTCCCCAGGCACTGGTGGAACTGCCACCCCAGCTAACCGTGTCAACCGTGACGCTGCCAAAGCGGAAAGTAATGGAACCCGAGCTGTTGCTGAACAACGGCGGATTCCACACATAACCCACTGGCGACGACTGCGTGATGTCGGTGTTGTAGGCCTGAATGTTGTTGGCCCGGGCAAACACCGCGAGCGACGAAGGGGGCACCACGATGGGCTCCACATCAAGACCCTGGGGGAAAGAAAACTGCTCCGATAGGCCGGTCGCTCCATTTTGCACCTCTACCAGCCAGCCACGCAGGTCTACCGGAGTCGCTAAGGAGTTAAACAGTTCAATGTACTCCCCTACCCCATCGTTGTTGGACGGGTCGACAGCAATCATCATCTCCACCACCGCGATGGCACCTGAGAGCATGACCCCCTCGTCGGCAGTTCCATCACAGTCATTGTCGAGACCATCCCGCACATCGAGATCGCCTGAACCAACGTTGGAATTGTTGTCGTCACAGTCACCATCGCAAGAGGTGGTGCCGTCAGAGTCGTCATCGGCCTGACTCAGGCTGTCATCAAGGTCATCACAGTCGGCCGGACTACTGCAGGTCGAGGCGTCATCTCCGTCAATGTCGCTCCAGTTAAGGTTCGCTTGCGAGTCATCGCAGTCAGCAGGTAGCCCCGGTCCGCCGCAGGTGTCCCAACCGTCGCCGTCGTTATCCACGTTTGGACTCAGCGCTGAGTTGCTGTCATCGCAGTCACCCGCGCAGGTAGAGACGCCATCTCCGTCGCCATCCTGGGAATTGAGACTGTTGTCGAAGTCGTCGCAGTCACCGTCACAGGGGCTATCGCCGTCGTTATCGAAATCCCGCTCATTGAGATCAATGGCGCCGTTACAGTCGTTATCTGAGATGTTGTCACAAACGATCGGCGCACCGGGGAAGACCGTAGCTTGACCGTCATCACAGTCCCCCTCGCAGCTGGTAAAGCCGTCCCCATCGACATCGTCCACATTAAGGCTAGCGTCCTGATCGTTGCAGTCGTTGGTGCAGTTGGAATAGCCGTCCCCGTCGAGATCCAGATTGGTGGGATCCACCGCACCATTGCAGTCGTCATCTGTAGAAGTGTTGCTACAACTCGGTGGCGCGGCGGGGTACACCAGCGGGTCCGAGTCATTACAGTCTGGAGCCTGAGCAATAGAGCCGCAGGTGTCGAAGTTATCGCCATCTACATCGTCACGATTAAGCGATGCATTAAAGTCGTCGCAGTCGGCTAGCTGAGGACCACCAGATGCGTTGGGGTCACCGCAGCTGTCATAGCCGTCGCCATCCACATCGTCCCGATTCAACAGTGAGTTGCCGTCATTGCAGTCCTCGTCGCCCGAGTTGGCAACACCGTCGGGTCCACAGGTGGTCCAGCCATCGTTGTCCAGATCGCTCTGATTGTCGTTCTCATTGCCATCATTACAGTCCAACGGGATGCCTGCATAAGCAGCCACGCACTCACTATTGGTACCGTCTACCGCCCCGTCCCCGTCGGAGTCGAAATCCTCATCGACAAGACCGTCTAGATCATTATCTTCCCGATCGCAGATCTCGGTAGCCCCGGGGAAGATGCTGGCGTTGTCGTCCGCACTGACCACTCCACCAAAGCGAAGGTCTCCATCTGCGGTCTGATCGGCGACACCATCATCACCACAGGTGGTGAAGCCATCTTGATCATTGTCATGACTGTTGAAAAGGGGGCGATTGTCGTCGCAGTCATCGCTGTTGTAATCCTCCGATGGAGCCACTCCAGGCAGGACCTGAAGATAATTGGGGCGCCCGTCGGCCTCTCGAATGCTGAAATCGGGTGGCTGCACGCCACAGGTCTCAAGCCAGTTGCCCTGGTTGGGGTCGGTATCCAGGTCCCGGTCGCGGTCCGGCCTCCACACCGTCAAACCGCCGTCATAGTCGGCACAGTCAGTGCCCAACCCAACGGAGCGAAGAAAATCGGAGCACTGAGGGTCAGACACCCCGGGATTGGTCAAATCAGCCTGAGGGTCACGAGCCTTGTCGTCGCTACAGTCTCCACCACCGAGGAAGTCATCGCCGTCACCGGCAAAGTCAGCACAGCGAAGGTAGCCATCTTCGTCGGAGTCCTCTTCATCACCAGGCCAGAGTTCAGCTTCACCATCAGCACCAGCTACGGCAAACCCATCACAATCATTGTCCTTGCCATCACAAACCTCAGGACGCTCGGGATGAATGGTGCTGTCGTTGTCGTTGCAATCCTGCTTGCCGTCTTTGTCAGCGTCAGGGGAGTAACCACATTCCGTATAGCCATCTCCGTCGGCATCGTCTTCATCGTCCTCTGGCGACAGGTCGCAGTCATTGTCTTCTCCATCACAGAGTTCAGCGGCCTGCGGAAAGGTATTGTCGTTATCATCATCGCAATCGAGGCGCAGCCGCTGCAGTTCAGACGGCGGCAACGAGATTTCGGTCCCCGAGGCGATGGCGTAATAACCATCCCCGTCGGCATCCACCCGATCGGCCGGATGGAACAGCGGTTCTCCACAACCGCTTAGCCCAACCACCATGACCAGCAGCAAAGCAAGCCGGGACGGCCATTGGCGAGCGCTCATCAAGCTAAACCCCATCTCACTCTCCTAGAATGCAACCAAAGCACGAAGGCCAAACTGAAATCGAGCCATAGACACGGTGGAACTGACCGAGTCCAGCTTCTGCTGTCCGAGCGCAACTCCATCCTGTCCCTCCACTCGATATCGATAGGTACCTTCTTCAATCACGGCAAAGACCTGATCGTGCCGTAGATAGAACTGCGCCCCCACATAGACAGGGGCGGCCCGCGGCGCAAAGCTGATTCCCGCTTGCAGGTCAGGGCCCAAAGTCAGCGCGTAGCCCCGCCAACCCAACTCCTCAAAGGAAATCCGCGCACTGCTCCCATCACTGCCAAGGCGCGCACCATAGGCCACCTGAGAAGTCGGAAAGTTCAGCCGAGCCTCAGCGCATTGGGTACGTTCATCAGCAGTGGCCCAGGTTCCCAGACCACCCAGGTGGAACCCGGCCTGCACCTGCACCCACAAACGCCCCTTCAAATGAAAGCCAATTCGAGGCGCAGCATGAAGGGCAAGGCCATGGCCACGGGTCTGCTGCTGACTGCAGCCAGATACCGGTAAGTTGTTGTAAGAGAGCGCCACTGCCAGTCCCAGGGGACCGCGGGCGGTCTGCGTGAGGGGCGCAACGTAACCAAACTCCCAGTGCCCCTGCCAACCAAGCTCCGAGTCGGTACCGCTGTCCGTCAGGCGAGCAACACCAACACCACCACCACCCACCGCGATGTAGAAGCGACGCGCGAGATAGGCATCAAGATCGGGAGGGGTCTTACCCGCACGTCGACTCTGAGCCTCGACTGAGGCTCTGCGGTCACTTGCCTCCTTACGCTCCTCCTCCTGCATCGCCTCCATCTTCTGGACAGCACGCGCCCAGGGATCTCCAGCATGGGACTCAGAGCTTTCGTCCTGTTTTACTTCAGCCTGATCCTGCTCGTTGGGCGCACGGCTAGCCTGCTGCTGATCAACATCCGCAGCACCCGCGTCAGCGACAACGGCCGCTTTCCCCTGGTCCGACTTGGGCTTGTCCGATCCCGCAGTGGACTGGGTAGTACGCTCACGTCGGTCGGCCTCCTCTAAGGCAGCTTCTCGGCGCTTCCGCTCCTCAACGGCACGACGCTGGAACTCCTTCTCAGCCTCTTTGCGTCGAGCTTCCCGGAGGATTTCCTGACGATTCTTCTCTTCCTTTGCTGCGGCCTGGGCCGCATCACGACGCCCTGCCTGGGCAGCCTCCACCTCGCCCTGCTTAAGCATCTTTAGAGCCAGGGAGTCGCCCCCCTCAATAGCGGCGATCTGGGCCTCATACTGACGACGATTCCTGCGATTGTCCTTGACCAGTTCCCATGAGATTGCGCGACTGGGATCAAGCTCCCCACCAGCCAGCTCCTGGAGCCGCCCTCCGACCCAATAGCTACCGTTTGGTAACAGCACCCACTGCAGCTCTACCCGCGCATCGATGCCCTCTGCCACGATGACCGGAAGGCGCTCAGTAAACTCACGCAAGACCGGATCTAAAGGCGGCGGATCGGCCAGCGGCGCCAGCGGCTTACCACGAGCCGGAGCGCGAAACTTGACCACCGTGAAGTTGCTCTCAATAAAACGCTTGCGGCCACCGATCCGCCGGTCCCATTCTCGGCCCTGACCACCATCCCAGGAGAACGACTCGCGAGACGCCTTAACCCCATCACTCAGCCACATATAGGCGGCCATCGCGTTACGGCGCTCCCACCAGACGGCGGCGATAGCGTAGTAGGTCTCCGCCGTATTGCGACCAAGCTGAGTATCAAAGGCTGCGGCGAAGGCTTCTTCAGCCTTGCGCATATCCCGCGCCTCCAGGAAGGTCCAGCCGTTGGCCAGCAGTCGACGGACCTCCTGCGCTTCATCTGCCTGAGCAGGCACAGTCATGAACAAACTGCACAAGGCGGCAAGCAGGGCCAACAGCCCCATGCCCAGCCTTTGCTCTCCGTTCATAACTCGTAGACCCTGCACCATTACCTCGCTCAAAGTCGGAGTTGAACCCCGGCTACGATCTGCACATCACCAAAAATCACCGGACGATTCAGCTCTTCGCGCTTCTCTTCGGAGAAGCCCGCGGAAAAGGACCCGTTAAGGTAGGCGCGATCAGGACAATCATCACCAACCTGAGAGCCGCAACTCTCTGGATTACGAAGTTCGGTTGCGTCCAGCGCGACGCTGCCTGTATCAAACAAGTCACCCCAATCGGGAGTAGCCCAGAGTGGGCCACCCTTGAGCCCGACAAAAACCCGCGGAACCCGCTTCTTCTTGACCAGGGCCGGGGTCAACAAAGCGTGCAGACCAAAGCGCGGGCCGTGGGCAACCGCGGGTACGACGAAGTGCCCGTCAAGGACCCCGGCAATGCCACCGGTAGAGTCTGAAGCGGAAGAGGAGGCTACCTGTCCGGGATAATACAGACCGGTAGGCAGCGACTGCACCACATAACCAATGCGAGGGCTCAGGTCGACCGGGCCTACCTTGAACTCAAAGCCAACCTCAAGTTCACCGCCGATGGCCACCTTAGCGCCACTGTCAGCAGTATAAATGTCCTGCTGAATGTCCACCGTGCTCTGCGCTCCCAGACCGACAATCGGCCCAACCGAGATCAGCAGAGACGACCCGGAAGCGAACTGGATGTGCGGGCCGAGACCAACCCTGATACCGGCCAGGAAACCAGCACCGCCGCTGTTCTCGGCGCCCATCCGGCCGCCTCCCATCCCAACGATGTCCATGGCAAAAGTCACGTTGGTGGTCGGAGCAACCTCAACAATCGTGTCCTTACCGCCCTTGATCTTGAACTCTTCGCCGTCGAGCTCATAGTCGCCAGCCGGTAGGTAATAAGAGCCCCGTGAATAGCCCAGCTGAGCAAACAAGGCGCGCGCCTTCTCGTAGTAGGCCTTGGACTCAGGATCGGAAAGCTCACTGACGATTTTAAGCTTTAAGCCCTTTGTCGGGAGCTTTCCGCTACCCCCTGTAGCCTCAAAGACAATCTGCCCGTAGACACGCTTAAGCCGATACAGCTGCGCCTGCATCTGCCCCTTGTCGGGGCCCTTAGCGACCTCACGGCCCCTCTCCAGCGCCCACATCAAGGTGTCCAGATCCTTGAGCTTGGTCGAAATCTCAATGATCAGCTGCCACGCCTTGAGTTGCTTGGCCCCGGCGGGATCAGCCACCACCATCTTGAGTTCTTCCAGAGCCTTGGGAAGCAACCGGTTCCGATAGAAGCTATTGGCCTGGAACATGTGCTGCTGCCAACCGCTCTGCGCGCTGACCTTTGACGGCATGCCAACGCCCACAACCAGGAGCGCCCCCAGGACAACCAACAAAGTGACCCGTCCGATAGAAGCCATGACCGTCCTCTCCTTGGCTGCTACCAGCAAATGCAGGAGCAGATGAAAAGAGAGCATAGCGAACCTCAGCGCGCCGCGATACGGCTCAAGGACGCCCTTTTAGGGGCAATTCAGCCCAGAGCGGCAGGCGATCAGCGCGGCAGGTCGGCGACGTACATCTCTCGCCAGGTAGCCTTCGACTCCGACACCTTGTCCTGAGCGGTGTAGACCAGGCGCCAACTGCCATCAATCAGCTGGAGCTCAGGATCCCGATTATTGCGGGTCCCCAGGTCGAGGCACTGAGCAGCACCACCATCCACTGGGAAGATGCAGACCGGATCACCGGCATTAGGATCGTCCTTGACCGCAACTACAGCGCGGCCGTCAGGTGTCCAACTGGCCGCACCCTTGCTGGGCAGATGCACATTCGGTGCAATGTTCCGCGGCGTGCTGCCGGGACGAGCGTCCGTGACCCAGAGACCGAAACGAGTGACTGAGTCGGTGGCCTTGTTGGAAAAAAAGGCCACCTTGCTCCCATCAGGACTGAACGAGGGGCGGGTGCTCTCCTTACCGTCGTACTTCACCAAGGCCTGTGGGTCACCGAAGGGCGCGTCTTGCATGTAGACATGAGAGCCGGCCTTGCCTTGCTTTACATAGACCACCTTGTCGCCGCTGTTGTTGAAGGTCGGGTACAACTCGGCGTTAGCCTCATCATAGGTCATCTGCAGAGGGTCACCGGAATCCCACAGATAGAGATCGCCGTTGCCGGTCCGTCCCGAGGAGAACACGAAGCGAGCCTCGTTCGGGTCCCAGTCCGGATTCTTGTTCGCCGAATTACCGAAGGCCACCATGTCGGACCAACCATCAACGTAGATGGCCTGGGCACCGGTGGCATCGGATACCGAGTAAGCGTAGGCATGCTTGCCGGTTCCAGCCCAGGAGAAGCCATGGGTGATTCGCTTGCCGCCTCCGTAACGACTGCTGCTCGCCATACTCTCAGGGACCAGCTTCATGGCCTCACCGTCAATGGAGCGACCGCGCCAGCCAACAACCCACAGGTCGGTGCGCTTCTCAGCCGGATAGTTCACCTCATAAGCGATCTGAGTCCCATCAGGTGAAAACTGAGGGTAGTGAATATTGCCATCGTGGCGAACCTCAACCCGAGTAGAAGAGACCCTTTGAGCGGTCGCCTCAGCGGGCAACAAGGACAATCCCGAGACCAGGGCCAGGCCTGCAAGGGCTACGGCGGTGGCTATCTGCTGCATTTTTTCTCTCCTTTTAGCTCCCCGAGGGGGGACTCTCGATGTTGAAACAATCCTCAGAAGCACCGGGCTGCTGACCGGCACCCTCGCTCAAAACGTGGCATGCGACCTGCTGATCAGAACCCATTCGAACAAGATTAGGCAATTCCTGAGCGCAGGCATCATCTGGTCGGCCGCGAGCATGCCAGACTTGGCACAGTCCGCGGTAGGGACAACCTCGACTCAAGTCCAGGCTAGCCTCCTGAACCTCTGCCATTACGCGCGACTCCTCTTCAGTCGGAATGTCAGCGCGGGCCGCCTCAAAAAGGCGTTCTGTATAGGGGTGATGAGCGAGGGCCGGATCAATGCTGTCCTTCTCCATCACTTCAACGATTCGACCTCGATACATAACGAGGATGCGATCCGAAACAAAACGCACTACATCCAGATCGTGCGAAATAAAAAGATAAGCAGTGGCCGCATCTCGGACATCAAGCATCCGGTCCAAAACATCGGCCTTTACGCTGGCATCGAGGCCGGAAGTAGGCTCGTCGGCGACCACCAGAGAGGGCGATGTCAGCAGAGTACGGGCTACCGAGATCCGCCGCTTCTCGCCACCGGAAAGTTCACCAGGATAAGAGCTTGCCTTGGCGACCATGCCAAAACGAGCAAGCTCCGATTCGATCCGCTCATCAGCTTCGACGCCGCGAATCCCATGAAACACTGACAGGGTCTCGCGAAGATGAGTCCGCACCGTCAGGCCAGGATTCAAACAGGCATAGGGGTTCTGGTAGATCATCTGATACTTGGAACGGGCTTTCTGTAGTTGGTCCGCCGGAACAGACAGCCAGTCTTCCCCGTTGAGGGAAACGCTGCCACCATCTGGTTCCACGATCCGCAACAGACACTTGCCAAAGGTCGTCTTGCCAGAACCAGACTCACCGATCAGTCCTGTCACCTCACCATGATCCATCGCCAAGCTCACACCGTGCAGGACCGGAGCTGGCTCGACCTTGGGTCCAAAGCCGAACATGCTGCGCTCGGCGGGAAAAGTCTTGGTGAGCTTTCGCGCCTCTAGGAGCAGAGGTTTCTCCGCACTCATGGAGTGACCTCCACGGCCTCGGAGCCCTGCCGCTGTGATCCTGCGGAGTCAGACATCCCGCCCTGCCGTCCGCGACTTCGATATTCCGCCGAGATCTCGCGCAGATCCGCCAGCAAATCTGGGTCCTCAACGTGACATGAAACCCTGGGACCGCCCGCAACGGTTGGACTGAGGGTAGGGAGTGCAGCTGAACAACGCTCGCGGTCCACCAGATCCAGCCGATGAATGATGCAGCGAGACCGATAGACGCAACCCAGATCAGCGACAACCCCGGTACTGTCCGGAGAACCATCGCTGCCGCCACCGCGCGCGCTGTGGCGTCCCTTAGCGAGGTCTTCGGCGCGCTCCTTGAGCTCGCGTGTGTAGGGATGATTAGGAGCTGCCGCGTCCCCAAGGGCGCTAATCGGTCCCTCCTCGACCACCCTTCCGCGATACATGACAGTCAGCTCATCACAGAGTCTGGTGATCATTGGCAGGTCGTGGGAAATCACGATCCCGCTGAGTTCACCGCCAGCCATGATTCGATGCAGCAGCCCAACCACTTCTCGACGGATGTGTGAGTCCAACCCAGTCGTCGGCTCATCAGCCACAAGAAAGTGAGGTTCCCCAGCCAGGGCCAGTGCAATCATGACCCGCTGTGCCATACCGCCCGAGAGTTCGTGAGGATAAAGGCCGAGGGTCTCCCGAGTCGCCTTCAGGTGAACCTGTGCGAGCCAATGAAGCACACCTTCCTCGGCCTCTTTGTCGGTAGCGCTGGGGCGGGCGACGCGGACCGCTTCAGCCAGTTGCGTACCGACACATAGGTAGGGGTTCAGCGCACCCATAGGGTTTTGGAAAATAAAGCCGACTCCAAGCTTCCTGAGTGCAGCAAGACGCTGCCGAAAGCGACGGCGCCATAACACCCAGGACCAGCCAATTCGCTGACGAACGGGATGCGTTTCCCCGGGCCCAGGAGGGCGAAATGGAGAAAAATCGTCGATGTCCTGCAACACATCAATGGCTTGCTGGCCAGGAAGGGAGTAGACCGCAGACCCACTGATCACCCCGGGCTCCAGACTCGACAACCCCATGATGGAGCGAACGAACTGGGTCTTCCCCGAGCCGCTCTCTCCTACCAGCCCGACGATCCCACCACGGGGAACACTGAGTCGCCCGCCCTGAACAATGGGCTTAACCTCTTTACCAACCTCAACGGCAACCCAGACATCCCGCGCCGCGAGGATGATCGATTCATCCACATTCTCAGCGCCGATGACCGCGGCTGGAGAGAGCTCTGAGGCCTGCTGTCCCATCAGCCCCTACCCCTCTCAAAGCGATCGCCGATGGCATCGCCCAACAGACTGAGACCAAGAATCGAAGCCACCACACAGCAGGCGGGCGCGATGAATTGAGGCGCCATCAAGCTGCCACTCCTACAGCCCGCCAGCAAGTTGCCCCACGAGGGCACCGAGGCCGGTACCCCGTAGTTGCCACCCAGGAAGCTCAGACTGGTCTCTACCAGAATGAAGTAGCCAAACAGATAGAAGAAGTGGCGAGCCAACACTGGAGTGCAGTTAGCCCACAGAATGTGGAAGCCGAGAATCCGGCCATGACTCAGGCCATGAGCGCGCGCCGCCTCCACAAATTGTTCTCGCTGAAAGCTGCCTACCTTCTGATAGATAGCCATCGCCAGCACCGGCACGTAAGACAGCCCAAGGAAGGTCGCAATCATCGCCAGACGCAAGCCGAGGCTGCCTCCGGGGTCATAGAGTGATGCCGTAAATATACCGACCGCAACGATCACAAGAACCAGGCGCGGGTAGGACGCGACGACGGTAAGCACCAGCTTGATGCTCTGCTCAAGAACACCACCGCGAAAGTAGCCCGCCACCGCGCCCAGCAAGGTGCCGAGCACCAGCGCAATCAAACAGCATAGGACGGCTGGATCGAAAAACGACTCGGTGGCCTCAACCAGCATCTTCGCCAGCGATCTACCGTTGCGATCGGTTCCGAGCAGATATCCCGGCGCATCGCGGCAAGCAGGAGAGACGTTAGAGACACTCTTAACGAAGCCTGAAGTCCCGGAACGGGGCTGATAAACCTCGATTGAATCGACCTCAAGACCGATGGCTGCAAGTCGAAATACAAATAGCAGGACCACGATGGCCCCACCAAACAAAAGCCGGTAGTCAACATCACGCCAGCGCAGCACCGTTCGCACGAAGTCCCGGGCGAGCTGAGTCCATACCTTACCCCGACTCAATGGCCACCTCCCTGGCTCTTGCGCAGGCGCGGATCCACCAGGATCTCGACCACGTCCCGCACTAAAGCGACCAGCGCAACAACCCCGGTAATCAACAAGGTGAGGGTGACCAACAGCAGAGCATCGCCCTTCTCCGCTGCAACCAACGATATCTCGCCCAGGCCGGGAACGCCCCAGAGCCACTCCACGATCACCGCAGAACCCAATAAGAAGGCAACCTTTGCGGCGGAGATCGACGAGATCGGCAGCAACAGCCCCGGCAGCATGTGCTTGAACACCGAAGCACCTCGCAGGCGCGCTGCATGCACATAGTCGGTGCTGCCAAGCCGACGAACCTCATTCTCGAACTGAAGCAGGATTTCGCCAAGGTTACTGTCGCCTATGCACAGTGCTGCGAGGCAGGCAATCAAGATCGCTGGGGTCACCACCCCGATGTTGAGGACCCCGTTGCCCTGCAGGATATAAGCAAGGATGAACACCGGGGTGATGGAGATCACCATAATCGCTGTACGGATGGCGCCCCGCAGCGACGGAAACGGCAACCACAGCAAGACCGCGGTCAGGCCAAGGGCAAGAAACACCGAAACCACCAGGGTGCCAAAGACGATGGGAAGAGTATGACTGGCAGCATCCAGCACCACCTCAAGAGCTGGCTCCTCATAAGCTCGACTGATACCCACATCGCCCTGAAACAGACCGCCCCAGAAGTCTACTGTGAACCACTGACTGAAGGTGGGCCCTGGCAGATGCACAAACTGGACATCTTCCCGGACCAGTTCTCCGGCGACCAGCACATCGACGCTCTTGGGCTGCCCGCCTGGCGCCGACTTAAGAAGCCCGCAACTGGCCCGGGTGCTGCCAACGCAAACGGTCAGCCGATCGACCTCTGCCTGAGCCCAATTCACATCTTCACGCGGACGCCCCGGCGAACCGGGAGAGACCCACAGAAAAACAGCTAGAAAGAAGCTACTTAAAAAGAGAACGAGGAGGAAATAGCCCAACCTCTGGCAAATCAGCCAGGCCGTCTTCATTATGCTGCTGCGTCCCGCCGCGGCAGGCTCAGTCTTTCTTGATGTCCCAGTCGGCGAACTGACTGAAGTAGAAATACGCCTGAATATGCGCTCCTGCTACGTCCCAGGAGATGGCAGAGAAGTTCCGCAAGCTCCACAGAAACAGGTACGGCGAAGTCTCCGCGAGGCGGCGGTGGATCTCCTTCATATAAGCCTGCTGCTCAGAAGGGTCCTGACTCTCATAGGCACCGCTGAGTAGCTGATCAGTCCGGTCATCTGCATAACCGATAAAGTTGCGCACGCCGCCGCGGGAGAACAGCTGACCAATGTCCTCATTGACGTCAAAGGACCAGACACCCATGACCAGGTCGTAGTCCTTCTTCTGCATAATTCGCTCTTCCCAGACCTCACCACCAATCGGCTGAGGAGCGCTCGCATTTAAGCCGAAGCTCTTGAGCTGGCCGACCAGATTGGTTGCCACCGTCTGCCCCTGCTCACCTAGGGCCTCATCGTAGAAGAATCGGAGGTCGACGGTCTTGCCGCCCTTCGTCCACTGGCCACCGGTCTTCTTGTAGCCGCCTTCCTCCATCAAGGCGCTGGCCTTGGCAGCATCGGACTCGGGCACGAGCACATCGTGATTGTAGTACCGAGAGCTCAGGGTGAAGGGGCCGGATATGAGCTCTCCCTCACCGATCAGGTCGAGCGCTTGCTGGCGATTGACCAGAGTACTTATGGCCCTGCGCACCTTGGCGTTGCCCAGGTGGGGGTTAGATTGATTAAACGCGGTGTACCACCAGCTCTTGCTGGGATAAGGCTTCAGGGTGCAGCACTGGTCGGCATCCAGCTCAGCTCGCTGCTGACTGTTCACCTCAATCATCGCGTGGCCATACTCATAGGACATGAGCTCGGCCTGAGTGCGCTTCTCAGGAACCTCCTGACAGCGAACTTCTCCCACCTTGGGCACTCGCGCAGCATCACCGTAGCGCTTGAGGATCCAGTTCTTGCGGTCCTTCTCCTGAACAATGTACGGGCCAGCGGTGACCGGGTTGGTTCGATACGAGTGATTGCGTGGGATACCCGTGTTCTTGAACACATGCGAAGGAATCACCTTGAGATAAAGCTGACCCGCAGGCGGCTCCCGATAGGTACGTGCAAAGGTCAATTGCACAGTCTTCTCGTCGACGGCCTCGGCCTTCATAATGAAGTCCCAGCGGTTACGGTCGAGACTCTTGCTCTCCGGATTCTTGTAGGCCAGCAGCGTGAAGACCACATCGTCTGCGGTTACCGGCTTGCCATCAGACCACTTAAGATCCTTGAGCTTGATGGTGAGAATTCGGCCGGTCTCGTCAAGCTCGGCGGACTTCACCATCATGGCATTGGGCTGGTCGGCATAGTTGGGGGCATAAAGTGCGCCATGAACCAGCTCGTTGAGCCGGACATCGGCCATGCTCAGCTCATGGACGGGATTGGCCGACAGGCTCATCTCATCCTCGTAGTAGATGAAGGTGTCCCCAGCTGAAACGGAAGAAATACCAAGCAGCAGCACGAACAGAGCGCTCAGGACAGCGACTGAAGTTGAACGATTCATCGTAGCGATTCCTCTTCGAGCAGAGTTGAGAAGGTTGCAATCATCGCACAGATCCCCGTCGGGCGGGATTCCAGGCGCTATCCAGTGCGGCCAGGGCCTCTCGAACCGGTACCAGCTCAGCATAAAGCTGAGAGAGCGGGCGTATGTAGTCGTTGGCCTCATAAGACTGGCGGGTGTCCAGCTGGGCACGAGCCAGCGCCACCAGCAAGGTGGGATCATTGCGGAAGGAAATCCGCGCCCTCTTCAGCTGACCGTTGGGCGGCGATGGGTTCTTATCCAGCACCAGTTCCAGCAAAGAGCGAGCGGCGATTCCAGCGCTGGCAGCATCGGCAGCCAGCTCCGTTTCAAGACGCACCGAAAATCGTCCCTGGAATTGTCGAGCACGCTCTAGCAGCAGCGCACCCCGAAACCGTTCTGATAGTCCCATATCCGCGTCCATGTTGGCCCCATGCGCAACTGCAGCCTTGAGCATATCGGCCAGATCAGTACGCGCCTTGTTCGACCCATCAATAAACGGATCAAGGTCAGCCAGCGAGGTGGTGGGCTCACTGCCCAGGGCCGGATAGCTGGACGCCAGGCGACTCAGCAAAGGCGCAGTCTGCTGTTCCGCGGGCTGAGCGGCAGGAAGGTCGCCAGGCCTTGGCGTGGTGGAAAACAGCACCAGGGCAAGCCCGGCTGGCAGCCCCGGTACCGAAGCGGGGGACGAAGATTCCTTGCCCAGGAGACGCTCAGCTTCAACCCGGAGCACCGCCAATTCCGAGGCTCCCGCAATCGCTTCGAGCGCGGTAAGAGCGTGGAGTCTAGACATGGCGGTGAGGAAGGAAGAGTCAAAATGGAACAGGGTCGGCGCCACCTTGGAAGTGCCTTCAGCCTGCGGTAGCTCCTCCTTGAGGTCGGCCTCAAAACTGGGAATGGGCCGAATCAAGGCAGTAGCCTCAGCAACGGACGAGCGAGCCACCGCAGCCATAAAATCGAGGCGAGCCCGATAGGCTGCGGCTGCTGTGGAAACGGGTAGCTGAGCGAAGTCGCCGCTGACCTGCGCAACATCGCCAGAACCCCAGAGTCGGACAATCAAAGGATCAGAGCCTGCAACTCCGGCAACGATGCGCTGCGCGAGGGCAGCCAGCAAGGGATCGGCTCCTGGCTGAGAGCTATAGCTGGTGAGCAGAGCAAGGCCGCCCTCTTTGTCCCCCGACTGGAGCAGGTTGACCCCTTGAAAGTATGGCTGGTGAAGGCTGGGCAACACCTCCTCGGGGTGAGTCTCGCGATGCAAGTAGAACTGCCGCAGCGTGACCCGGCCGACCTCGGCCGCTTCGGCAAAGAAGTTAGCTTGTTCAAGGTGCGTACGGGCCAGCCCCACGCAGGGGAAGCCAGCAGCTGCGCGAGCATCAAGCGGCGCATCACTGGGTGTGCAACTTGAGCCAAAGGAGCGCCGCGCACCCTCAAGATCATTGTTGAAGAACGCCAACCAGCCGTCTCCAGACTGGCCCTTCTCAAAAGGCCCCAGAGCAGCGGGGTCGGCAACCACCGTATACATCCAGGAATCCTGCAGGACAGAGTTCTCAGCAGCGCCACCAGGATTTGCTTCGGCAGCTGGCTCGCTACTGCCCTGATCGGATCCGGAGCAGGCCCACAGCAGGCTCGAGCTCACCAGAGCGGCCCACATCACAACTGACTTTGTTCGCATCTACTGTCCCTTACGTTGTTCGAGGTCTGCCACCTCTCGGTTGCCTCGAGCGACTGCCTTGTCGCTGCCAATACCGCCGGCGTAATTGCGATACTCCATCCACGCCTGAATAGCAGAGTTGAGCTTATTCTTGTCGCTAACCCCAGCGTTAGCCTTGGCATGAGCGTCATAAATAGCGGTTCTGCTGCGGGCTTTGATCTCATAAGCCAGCAGCAGTCGCTGCGTCTTGGTCGCAGCAGTCATGCTGAACGAATCACCGATGGTCCGGTCCACCGCTCGTACCGCATCTTCAAAGCGACCGCTACGGATGTGGCACTTGGCCATCTCCAGATTCCACTCGGGATGATAACGATTGGCAGGCTTCACCATGACCTGCTTGGCTGCCTCACAGTGCCCCTTGTAGTCCTTCTTCACCTCGGCATTCTTCATCACCGTGGCCCAGGCAAGGGTGAACTGACGGCTATCAGCAGGCACATTCTGCAGCGCTCGGCTCTGTGTGTCGGTCAGCGTGCCCCCTGCTGCTCTACCCGAAAGGCTGTTGATGGACTCTTTGTCGTAGCTCATAGTAGCGCCACCGGAACGCGACTCAGCGCGAGCGCGGCGCGCGGCTCCCATCGAAGCCTCAGGCTCATCACCCATGACACGAACCTGCTCAGAAGACCCGGATGAGCGACCACTTGAGCTGGACCTACTCGCTGCCCGTGGCGATGGAGAGGAGCCGCTGGAACTCCTGGAACTGCTCGACGAGCTACTCCTGGATGACGGAGAAGGCCGTCCTGAGCCGCGACTGCTTGAACCACGTCTCGCACTGCTGGCAGAGTCAGCTGCAGAAGAACGACTACGACGGCTAGCAGACGACGGATCCGAAGCGCCACGGGTTCGGCGCATGCGGGTCGGCGAAGGGGTGGCCGGCTCGTCGAGGCTTAGTTCAGACCCGATGTTATCCTCTGGCTCGAGCTCAGCTTCCAGTTCTCCGGCCAGAGAATCCTCCGACTCAGGGGCCGCCTCATCGGTACCCTGCTCAAGCTCCGCCGGCTCGGCCCCGGGCGGCTCACTCGATACCTCTTCGGGCTGCGCTGGCTGCCCATCACCAGCATCAACGGTCTCGCCACCGTCCCGACCCAGCAGGCGATCTAGGGTTCCGGTCTGCGCCCCAACCAAAAGACTGATCGCAACAAAGACCGCCAGGACACCAAAGATTAAAACTGCAACCAGAGCAATGAGGAGTCCCCGCGAAGAGTCCTCCTCTTCGTAGTCATCGTCATACTCGTCGTCGTAATAGTCGTCGTCTTCGTACATCCGAGCCTGACCCGATTGACTTTGACCTCAGGACCAGCAGGACCGCTGCAATCAAGGTCCGTCTGAGCCTTCAACAGGCAGAAACTCAGTTGCCGCGACGAATAGAGCCGGTCTGGATCGCCTTCTCGTCGATCTCAATTACCCCTGTAAGGTCATCGACGTCCGAGCCCTTTTCCTCCAACTGAACCGTAAGTTCCTGACCGCCCTTGCCGTAGCTGAAGGGCCCTCTGTAGATGTAATAACCCGGCACTTGAATGGTGATCTGATAGCGCCAATTCCGCAGCAGGCCGTACTCCTGAAAGGTCTGGTCCGAAGAGAAAGAGGTGATCTCAAAATAACCGGTGTCGTTGGTGATGGATACGCCACGCAGATTCACCGGATCTTCCGGCTGCTCATCGGAGCCCTTTTGCTCAGGGTCAGGGGTCAGGGGACGAATCACAATCTGCGCCTGAGCAACGGGACGCACCTCCTGATCCTTCATGGTGGTGATCTTGCCAGCAATCATGTCGGAGGAACGCCCACCGCTGGGACAGGCGACCAATAAGGCAAGCGCCATCATGCTCAGCAGTGCAAAGCCGAAGCGAAGGCCCCGGCGAAAGCTTTCCTTTAGTGTCGTCATCGTATTCCTCTCAGGCGATCCAGGAAGTGGAAATAAGCCCGCAGTTTCAATGCATTAAAGAGCTCAGCCCAATCTCCGCTTTATGCGGTTCGGACTATATCACGAGGCCCGATAGCCGCTCTACTCTGGGTCGGCGACAGCACACCTGCAAGCCCCCCAGCCCGGACCACATCGCCACCATTAGAAGAACGAATCAAATGCTGCGGCGACGCCCTTTGTCCTCATCAACCAGGTGCCTAAGCTTCGACCACCAAGCACCGAAATCCCGCTCTGATGGTTCACGCTCGAGATTCTGATACTCCCGCAAAACCCCCCGCAGGACATGCTCCATGGAGATCTGATCGCCAGCTGTCGCTCCTAGAAATGCAGCCCTAAGCACCGAATTCTTAATGTTGCCGCCAGTGAACTTGAAGCGATCGCCCAGAAACTCAAAATCGACATCGTCTGCCAGTGGCGCTGTGCTCGGAAACGCGCGCTGCCAGATCTCTTCTCGCGAACGCCGATCGGGAAAGGGGAACTCAATCACGAAATGAAACCGGCGAGTAAAAGCTTCATCGATATTCTGCTTGAGATTGGAACTCAGGATCGCGATGCCGTCGTAGTCCTCAATACGCTGCAGCAGATAATTGGTCTCAAGGTTGGCGTAACGGTCGACCGCGCTGCCCACATTGGTCCGCGCACCAAACAGCGAGTCAGCCTCATCAAAGAGCAACACTGCCTGAGCTTCTTCGGCCCGATCGAAAATAGTCGACAGGTTCTTCTCGGTCTCGCCAACCCACTTACTGACCACCGAACTCAGGTC
This sequence comes from Deltaproteobacteria bacterium UBA6601, assembly GCA_002433485.1. Classification (GTDB taxonomy): domain Bacteria; phylum Myxococcota_A; class UBA796; order UBA9615; family UBA9615; genus UBA6601. Next base: position 27,136 of record DJIF01000073.1, on the reverse strand, counting down.
CACCTTGAACAGGTCCAGACCAAGGGACTTGGCCAGGACCTCAGCGGCCATGGTCTTGCCGGTTCCCGAGCGACCGAAGAACAGCGCTTTGGCCCCGGTACCCCGCGGAAACTTCGACTGAAAGCCCCACGACTCATAGACCTGTCCGCGCCTCTCCACAAAGGCAAGGAGCTCGTGGAGATGGAGCATCTGCAATTCAGGAAGCACCAGATCATCGAAGCCGAACTTCGGCTCAATGCGACGGGCCAGAGAGCCAATGTCCCGCTTAAACTGCGCGCGAGCTCCAGCAACAAGATCGTCAAACTCAATAACCGCTGATTCCTGATCATTGCCAGCCCTAGAGCGAGACCAGGCCTGGTCTCGAGCATAAGCAACGGTAGAAGAGAGCTGCTGCCGCCCCAGCCGGTAGCGACTGGCGATGGTCTCAATATCGTCGGACGCCACCGCGGCCGCCACACCACAGTCCCGAAGCAACTCGGAGAGCACCCGGACCCGGTCAATGAAGTCTGGAGACTCTACCTTGCAAGAGACCCCATGCCGCCCCTCGAGGAGCCAGGCAGCCGGGGCCGCGGCCCGCGTCGGCAAAAAGATATGACCGTCATAATCCTGCACCCGCCGCCATACCACCTCCAGGTTGCGCAATACCGCCTGCTCTTCGAGGCTGACGTCCGGGAAACCACTGACCAGGACTACCGCAGCAAACAGATAGGCATCGCGGAGGACCTGTCCGATCTCTTCGAGCATCCGCTCCCCGCCACTGAGAAAGGTGCCCAACTCCACCTGCACCACTGGAAGCTCCAGGCGATGAGCCAGCAAATCAGCAACAGCCCGCCCCCCTGCCAACTCCTTTGAAACAATGGAGACGGTCACTCCACGACTGCTCTGGCGGATCAACTGCTCCAAGGAGCCGACCATCTGCTCACCGTCAGCAGCCAGGGCCACCGCCTGAGGCGGCGCAGGAACCCCTCGAAAACGTGCCCGATCCGCAATCGAAGAAGCCATTCGCGGCACTCCCAACAGCCAGCCGCCAGCTGCCTCACCCATGCGCACCGGGCGCTGGGCAAGAGGCTGCACCACTCCACCCTTAGCCACCGGCAGCACTACCAGACCGCGTCGGATCAGCGGTGATCCCGACTCAAAGCGAGCCATCAAGGCCAGACGGTCCTCATCACCCAGCAAGGGCGCGAGGATGTCGACAATAAGGCCAACGCTCGGCACGTTTCGCGAGAAGTCATCGTGGAGATAGGAATAAACCCTTCGATAGCGACGATCGAGTTCAGGAGTCAGAGCAATCAGCAGGATCTCCTGATCCAGCGGGCTCAAGTCACAGCGCGCACAAAGCTGCTCGAAACGGCTCATGCTCCCCTTGCGCCGAGCGCTCAGCTCGACCGCCTGGATGCGACGCCTCGCTACTGCGATGGCCCGATCAATGGAAGAGAGTCGCTTCAGCGTATCGGGGTCGCTGATCTGCTCATTGGGATCGGCCCCACAGAGCACCCCCAGATGAGCCTGAAATTCGCTATCGGAAATAAACAACTCTTCAACAGCGGTCTGGGTTTCCGCCTCAGGCTCCTCAGCCCCCTGCTCCTTGACCAGGAAATAGAGCCTCGCGATACGAAGATTGGTCAGCTGCAGGCGGTGGCGGAGCCGATCAAATTCCTCACGCTGGGGCCCTGCGAACGCAGTAACCGAGGCCAAGTCCTCGACAGAGTCATCTCCGTGTGCAGCAGTGCCGACGCTCATTGGTCCTCGACGTCAAAGAGGTTGAAGCGAATGCCATCAGGCTTACGCCGCAACTCAAGGGGCTGATCAATCTTGCTGAAGACCCGATAGCTCAGGTACGGCCGGACCTTGCGGTCAAAACCCTTTAGCAGCAGGCAGGCATCCCCGAATGCCAGATCATCAACCAGTGCCACAGAGATGCGCTCCATCAGCAACTCATCGTTGGCCCCCTCGTCCGGCTCTTCGGTGGGATCGCTGATGTACTTGTAACCGTCGCTTGTAAGGCTTCGGCCCTGAGAATCAAACACCCGGCCGTTCAGCTCGAAAGGAACCGGTCGATAGAAAAGCGTGGTTTCCTGATGAAAGCCGTTCATGATCGCGCCCATCAGGGCGTTGCTCACATCAGCATCAGGACTCTCAACAAAAAGGATGAAGTACAGGTAAAAAAACCTGGGTGGCAGCTGCAGCAACTCCTGACGACGTAAATCGGGAGGCTGCGGTCCCGATGTGCCAAGGACCTCGGGCTTGACCGGCCAACCCGGCATGTTGATGTCGTCCATATCGTCGATGCGATACAGAGAACAGTAAACCGTCGCCTCCTCATCATCCTTTGGCGCGGTGTCCAGATCCTTGTGGATCCCTACCCAGTTGAGCTCAAGTCCGTCGCAGATCTCCTGAATCCGATCGCACATGACCTGGTTGATGTGCTGAATTACCCGATAATCGGCCACTTCTTCCTCCCATTAGCGACGAACTCAGTTGGGTCGCGATGCCTCGCACAGCCCGCGAAGCGGCATAGGAGTCTAGCTCGAATCCCAGTCAAACGCACAGCAGGGCTGAGAGAGAGGCTGCCTTAGCCAAGGCCCCAAGCAACGAGGGCCCGACCGGTCAACGATACCGGTCGGACCCTCAAATCGCTGGTCGGGGCGATAGGATTTGAACCTACGACCACTTGACCCCCAGTCAAGTGCGCTACCAGACTGCGCTACGCCCCGTCATTTGCAGCGCGGCGAATATGCGGCGACACTCCTGCCCTGTCAAGGACTGGAAGAAGGAAGCCAAAAAGCTCGAGGGCCCCCGTCTCCTTAACGCGCCATCAACTCCCAGCCAGCTCGACCACCCTGGCAGGCGCGAGGCTCTCATCAGAGCAGGCCAGAAGCCGACGCGCACCAGCCCGGTCGACCAACAACAGCGCCTGAACCCGACCCACACGCTGCAACAGGCAGGTCAGCACCGCAACTCCATCGCGCTGCTCAGCACGCTCCTCAAATGCTGATCGATGTAAGGGAACCCCCTCAACAAAGAGACTGGAGAAGGAACTCAGCTCCGCCACAAAAGGCCCACCCTGCGACAGCCAGCGCTCATGGGTCTCGGCATCGGGACGCTCGCTCCGATGTAGTTCCGAAAAGTCACCACCCTGGCAAGCCCTGAGCAAACCCGGGTCAAAGCGCTCCTTAGAGACAAACAGCACCGGGCCACCAGGACCTTTACTCCAGCGTACTACTCCAGTCGGCCGGTCCTCCTCAAGCGGTGCTGGTTCCGACTCCTGCGCACCACCCTGCTCCCGGAGTTGCGCAGCACGCTGCGCCCTGGCCAGCGGCGTCAGGCCGTCGTCGGCCGGCTCGCTCCCGGCCGCCTGGGCTGGTGCTGACGCGGGCAGGGCCGAGGACGCTGGCGGCGCGGCTGTGGCAGTCGCGGCAGCCGTTGCAGAGGCAGGGGCAGTTCCCACCTCCGCGCCAGACAGCGTCTGCACCACCGGCAATACCAGCTGCATCGCCAGCCCCTGCCAGAGTCGCGGATCAAAGCGACCACCGGGGCCTAACAGCGAGAGCGCCTGAAAGCTCTCTACCGGCTGCAGCGCTCCAGGCGGCAGCTGGGCTGCTAAAAGTTGGCTGGTCTGGTGAGTCCAGAGGCGCTCAAAGATCGGAGCCTTAGCAGCCAGCTCCGCCTCCAAAACCGCGCGATCCTGAGTCTCCAGGACCTCTCCACTGGAGCTAAGTCTCGGGTTGTACAGCCAATCGAGGAGCAATAAGCCAAACAGGGTGTGAACATCATCCACCAGCACAAAGCCCCATGAGTAGAGGCCAGCGATCCCAACTGCTGCCAGACGAGCCGACGAAAGGCCAGCCAGTTCCACGGCGAGGGAGACGGGCGCCTGCAGGCTGTCCATAGGGGTAAACGGACTGGTACGGACCACCCACAGGCGCTCATCGCCACCCCGCAGCGGCTGCATGGGCTGGGGCGAGCGCTCCATGGTGCCGTCGTCCACCAGGACGCGCCACTCGCCACCTGCGACCAGATCCACCCGAGTCTGGAGATCTTCAATGCGCTCGCTGGTCCCCGGGGGCACCAACAGGTCAATAAACAGCGCTCCTCTGGGGAGTTGGGGCACAGCAGATCTCCAAGTTCGGGGTCAGCCGAGTCGGCCCTGGTGCCGCACCGCGGCACGCAACTCTTCAAGCTCAGAGCGAAGATGACGCAATAAGGCATCCTGGGCCTCAAGTCGCTCCTGTAGAGCTGCATCGACCACCGGTGCTGGCGGCACTTCAAGGACCTGAGCGGGAGCGACAGGCGGATCACGGCGAAGCGTAGCGGCCTCATCCTCCCCTGGCTCTGCTCGCCGGCCCTTGCTCAGTTCAGTTCGTGCACCGGCAATGGTGAACTTGCGACGCTTCAGGAGATCCTTGATGTGCAGCACCAGTTCGACATCTGAGCGCCGATACATGCGCTGCCCGCTACGTGATTTTTTCGGCCTGAGAACTCCGAATTCCGACTCCCAGTAGCGCAGCACATAGGGCTTCAACTCGGCCAGGCGAGCCACCTCTCCGATCTTGAAATAAACCTTGTCCGGGATCTCAACCACAGACTCGCGCCCCATGATCGACTAGATGTCGTTGCTGTTCTGGTTCAGAGCGTCCTTGAGCACCTGACTGGGCTTGAAGGTCAGGACCTTGCGCTCGGAAATGGTGATCACTTCACTGGTCTGTGGATTGCGACCCACCCGAGCACGCTTGCCCCGTACGACAAAATTGCCAAAGCCGGAAACCTTGATCTTCTCGCCAGATGCAAGGGTCGACTTCATCGTCTCAAACACCACTTCTACCGCTTCAGCAGCCTCCTTCTTGGAGAAACCGATCTTCTCGTAGACGGATTCAATAATGTCTGCCTTGGTCATTCCATGGTCTCCAACACAAGCTACAGGTAAAGGTTCTACTCGATCTCAGCGTAGACCGCGAGGCACAGGCGATCCTCACGAACGGTAGACTCGGGATCGCCGCCCGCGGCGATGGTCAAAGTCCAGCGGCTCTCATCCGCCGGACTTGCTTCCATATCAAATTCAGTAGCGGTGAGGTCGCCGTTTTCTGCGAGCACGCTGATGCGATCTACGGCATCCACCGGATTGCCGGTTTCCTGACCGTTATTGGCAAGCACTACTGTCACCAGAAAGCGGGTGCCAGCCGGGCCAGAAGCGGGACTAAGCCAGGCGTTACCGAGCAGATCATCAGCAAACAAACCGGGCCGAGCTACCAGCAGGATTTCCTGCCCTGCTCCGTCATTAGCGGCGACCGAGTCATCATCATCGCCGGCCG
>DJIF01000073.1:0-21486 GCA_002433485.1 Deltaproteobacteria bacterium UBA6601 | reverse complement strand
GCCGGCCGAGTCATCATCATCGCCAGCCGAGTCATCATCATCGCCAGCCTCAGGGGAGACCTCAACGACGAAGCAGTCAGTCTCCAGATTAAGGCGCTCCCACTCAGCCTCATTGTCACAGGCAGAGGCCAGCAGAGATAGAACCGCAACTCCCACCAGGATCTTCACCGTTCGCACCAGTTCTGCACCCCTCTGTAGTAAGCGCCAATCCCTCTGAAACTCTAACATCACCGCACTAAGCCCTCAGTGTGACACCGGGTTGTTCGCAGAGGCGTCGCTCAACCTGGGCCATCACCGCATCCACCTTGCCATCCTCAAGGGTCCGGTCCAAGGCACGGAATGAGAAGCGTAAACCAACGCTGCGGCTACCTGCTGGAATACCTGCGCCTCGATATACATCAAAGATCGCAACCTTCCGAAAAGCATCCTTCTGTAGCTTGCGAGCAACCCGTTCCGCATTGTCCAACAGCCACGAAGCAGAGACCTCATCGGGCGCCACAAAAGCGAGGTCACGCTCAACCCCAGGAAAGCGGCTGAAGGCATCAAAGCGCGGAAGGCGACTCTTGCGACCGGCTAACATCGCGACATCCAGTTCGAAGGCGTAGCAGACGCTGTCGAGATCGAAGGCTCGCAACACAGCTGCGGAGACCCTTCCCAGCCAGCCTGCGCTACCCTGCTTGCCCTTACCGAGCAAGACCACCGCTTCGCGCGGATCAAGAAACGGCGGAAGTTCCTCGCTGCTCCAGTCAAAGCCCCGCGCGCCAAGGTCCTCCATGACCGCCTCAACGCAAGCCTTGGCATCAAAGAAATCAACCGGCTCTTCGCTCGCACTCCAGGTCGGCGCAAACCTGCGCCCAGACAACAGTCCGCAGAGGGTAACGCGCTCCACGACAGGGCTCTTGTTTAGAGGCCGGCGGCCATCACCCTCGAGAATCTTGGCGAAGCCTTCCTCGCGGCTGAGGAAAGACCTCCGCAACTCGAACAGCCGCATGTCAGCGGCCCCCATGGAGCGGTTCTTCTCAGCAGTTCGCAGCAACGAAGGCAGCAGGGTCGGACGCAGGATTCCGCCCACCTCAGAAAGGGGATTGGCAACCGCCACAGCACGGGCGCGATAGGGGTGCTGCTCATCCAGACCGAGCATCTCCAGCCACAACGGATCGATGAAAGAAAAGTGAATGCACTCTGACAGACCCAGCGACTGCATGCGTCGGCGCAAGGCTCCTAGATCGGGCCCAGAGGGCTTGCGGGGAACGCTCTTGAGGGCAGCCAGCGGGGGGCGCTCGGGGATGGCCTCATAGCCATACAGCCGAGCGATCTCCTCGAGAATGTCCACTTCCCGCTCGAGATCAAAGCGATGGCTGGGGATAGCCACCTTCCAGATCCCTGCGGGCCCATCCTCGGCGACCACGGTCAAGCCATCCCGCAGCAACAGCTCGCGCACCTGCTCTTCACTGAGGGAAAAACCGAGCAGCCCATCGATGCGAGCAAAACGGAAGGCCACTTCTCGCATCGGAGTCGGCTGGGGGTACAGGTCTAGAGGAGCACCCTTCAGACTAGCCCCGGCAGTCTGGCCGAGCAGTTCAATCAGGCGCGCCAGAGCTCGCCCAGGAAGCTCCGGGTCCACACCCCTTGCAAATCGATAAGAAGACTCGGTCCCCAGCTTGCAGCGATGTGCAGTCGCACGTACCGGTCCCGGACTGAAGTGCGCTGACTCAAGAAACAGCAGTCGAGAGTCTTCTTTGACCTCTGAATCTTCGCCGCCCATGACTCCGGCCAAGGCAATGATGGAGCTGCCATCACGAATGCACAGGTCACGCCCACCCAGCAATGCATGCTCACCGCCATCGAGAGTTCGCACCGACTCCCCAGCCTGTGCCCAATCGATCCGCACCAGATCGCCGCTCAGCTCGCTCCGGTCAAAAGCGTGCAGCGGATTGCCCAGTTCCAACATGACATAGTTGGTGCAGTCGACGACGTTGTTGATCGAACGCAGCCCCATAGCCTCCAACCGCTCACTCATCCATGCCGGCGAAGGACCCACCACGACATCGCCCACCAGGGCACAGGTGTATCGCGGGCAACCGTCAGCAGCGACCAGCTGCACATCCAGCCCATCACTGCCCCCACCAAGTCGCCCGGTCTTCTGCTTGGTCCCCCCCGCTGCAGGGCGCTGCGGCGCGGCAGCAGCCGGTCCCAGCAGACTCCAACCTGTGACTGCGCTGAGTTCCCTGGCCAGACCAAGAACCGACAGACAGTCACCCCGGTTGGCCGTAGGACTGACTTCAAGAATGACATCTCCAGCATCCAGCACAGCAGACAGCGGCAACCCGATCTCGGTGGACGGGTCCAGAATGAGGATGCCCTCAGAATCTCCACCAAGACCAAGCTCGGCGGCCGAACAGAGCATCCCTTCAGAGCGCACTCCCCGCAGCTTGGATTTCTTAATCTTAAAGTCACCAGGGAGGACCGTGCCTGGGGTCGCAAGAGCAACGATGTCCCCCTCTTTGTGATTCGTTGCGCCACAAACTACCGAGCGCTCAAGATCGCCATCAAAGGGCGCAGTAACGGTCAGCCGCTCCGCATTGGGATGTTGCTCGACACGTCGCAGCACAGCGGTAACAACACCATCCCATGCGGGTCGCTCGTCGCGGGCAAGTTCGGTCTCGATACCAGCGCGGGTGAGCCATTCACAGATCTCCTCTGCAGACCCTCTCAGTTCGACCATCTCGGCCAGCCATGACAGAGGAACCAGCATCAGAACTGCTCCAGTAATCGAACGTCATTCTCAAACAACATCCTCAAGTCGCCGATGCCGTAGCGAAGCATCGCCAGGCGGTCGATCCCCATCCCGAAAGCAAAGCCCTGCACTTTATCGGGGTCATACTCGGGACGCCCGACCTCGGCGAAGACCGCCGGGTCCACCATTCCTGCACCCAGGACCTCAAGCCAGCCCGTATCCTTACAGACCCGACAGCCTGCACCTTCTCCCTTGCAGAACACGCAGCTCACATCGACCTCTGCAGAGGGCTCAGTAAAAGGAAAATAGGAAGGGCGGAAGCGGACCTTGGTCCCGGGGCCGAAGAAGGCCCGTGCGAACTCCGAAAGGGTACCCTTGAGATCGGCCATCGTGACTCGATCGTCGACCACCAGACCTTCGACCTGGTGAAACATGGGCGTATGGGTGAGATCGTTGTCGCGGCGATACACCACGCCCGGGCAAATGACCCGCATCGGCGGATCCAGGGACAACATAGAGCGCACCTGAACCGGGCTGGTGTGGGTCCGCAGCACCACCTTCTCTTCGATGTAGAAGGTGTCCTGCATCTCTCGAGCCGGGTGGCCCTGGGGAATGTTCAGTGCCTCAAAACAATGCCAATCAGTCTCAACCTCAGGGCCCTCCTGAATGGAGTAGCCCATCGACGAAAAGATGTCGCAGATCTCGTCCCATGCCTGAGTGACAGGATGGCTGTGTCCGTGCCAATCCCGACGACCGGGAAGGGTCGGATCGACCGGCACTTGCGAGGCTCGAGAGAGAGCAGCTCCACGGAGCGCCTCCTGACGCTCCATGAAGAGCACCTCAACGCTCTTCTTGGCCTCATTGACTGCCCGGCCCGCGTCACGCCGTTGTTCACTGGGCAACCCTGGGATCGCACGCAGCAGCGCTGCAATAGATCCGTTCCTGCCCAGGTAGCTGGACTTGATCCGTGCCAGTTCCGCCTTGTCCTGCGCGGCACCGAGTTCATCGGCAGCCTGCTTTGCCAACGCCGTACTCTGCTGAGGTAGGTCCAGATTCATCGACGGTACGGACCACTACAGCGTGGCGTCAGAGGAGCGAACAAACAACCGCCGCCCTGGCAACGGCCTGCACAGAAAGAGCTAGCTTCGGGCTACTTCGACCAGATTGGAGAACCCCTGCGGATCCTCGATGGCAATCTGAGCGAGCATCTTGCGATTCACGCCCACCCCGGCCTTCTTCAAGCCGCCGATAAAGCGACTGTACGAGAGCCCATGGACCCGGGACGCGGCATTAATGCGCACGATCCACAGGCGCCGGAAGTCGCCCTTACGGGCCCGGCGATCACGATACTGATACTGACGAGCCTTCTGAACCGCGTTCACCGCGGTGCGGATCAGGTTCTTTCGACCACCGAAGTAGCCCTTACTGGCCTTGAACAACTTGGAAACACGCTTTCGCCGGATAACGGCGCGCTTGACGCGAGGCATGGCAGCTCCTTCGCACTACTGCTCCGTTTTGCCGCGGTATCAACGTAGCTGATCCGCAGGAGCGCAGTATGCTCCCCCTACTGGAGGATCTGGTTAATTCGGGCAGCGTCGGCCGAGTGCATCACCTTGACGGTACGCAATCCCCGCTTCCGCTTGGTGCTCTTCTTAGTGAGAATATGACTGTGATAGGCCCGCCCGTGCTTGAGCTTGCCCGAAGCCGTCTTCTTAAAGCGCTTGGCTGCGCCTCGGTGTGTCTTCATCTTCGGCATGATCGATCGTCCTGTCCGCTCTCGCAGAAATCCGCGAGACGCGCATAGGTAGTCGAGGACCGGAGCCATGTCAAGGTAACAATGGTTAAGATCGCAAGCCATCGAGCGTCATGAAAACGTCCAAAGCCCACCGTGTACCCCTCCAGGAAGCCGCCGACCGGCTGTTGTTTCTGCGCGAAGAACTGGCGGCTCAGCCAGCACAGCGAGCGATGGCTGAGCAACTGGCTCGATGGGCCGGCTGGCAAAGCAGCATTATTGATGTTCTCGCTGGCTGCCTGGGAACAGCCCGGGAATTAAGCGTTGCTGATCTGGTCCGGATGCTGGCTGCAGAGGTGGAGAGCACAGCCCAACAGCTGGGCCCCGCGCAGCAAAGCCAATTGTCAGCAGCCGATGCTCAGCGACAGGCTGCCCTGCGCATCGGTCTCAAACTGCTCAGCGGCAGAGCTGAGCGAGAACTCCTCGCATGGCTCGCCATGACCAGGGGAAAACCACTTCCACAAAAACTGCTGCTCAAGGCAGAAAAAGCTGATCAAGAGACTATTGATCGGCTCATTTTATCGGGCTTTGGTCGGGAGAGTCGCTCAAAGCAGTTGCTCATTCCGACCGACCTCCGAACCTTCCTGGCACAGCACGTTCTTAATGAGCGCGGCCGAGAATCCAGCCGGCGCCGCCTCCTTGGGGCGCTGCGCGACATGCTGCTAGCTGACAACGAGGCGAGCGACGAAGACCTCGAAGCGGGTTGGCAGGCTTGCACACCACTGCTGCTACCCAATGAGCGCTGCCTGTTTGCATCCCTCAGTCATCGGCGGCTCAACCGCTTGCGCGCAGGAGGCCAGGCAGCCCAGGCGTTGAGGCTCTGTAATGACGCCCTCGCCGGCCTCGACATTCCACCCTCCCAGCAGAAGGAGGCAGAGCGCGCGCGGCTGGAGGCCTTTACCTGGCTGCTACAGGTCGACAGAGCCGTGCTGCTTATGGAGACTGGATCCCTGACAGAGGGTCTGGAGCTACTGCGCCAACTCGCCGCCAGCCCAATAGCAGGCTTTTCCCCAGGCCACCGACAACGAGCACGGCTTCTCAGCGCTCAGGCCAACGCTGTGTTGATGGCCGACATTCCAGTAGCTGCTCAATTGCCAGAGATGTTGAAAGCAAGCGAGGACAGCGACGCTCGGGCCACCGGCTTGATCCTGGAATCCCTGCAACAGGACGAGCTCGACCAGGCCGAACAAATACTCTCGAGTGCAGCCGGTGCCGGCGCGACCTCAGCCCTGAGCCCCCGACATCGGGCTGCGCTCAGGCTTCTGCTCGCGCGCGGCCATGTCCGACATGGGGCCTCAGACCAAGCCCTCAGATTGCTCGAAGAAGCGCGCAGAGAAGCTGGAGGAGATCTTGACCGAGCGGAACTGGCCATCCTGCCGCAGAGTCTCGCCGACCTGGGCATTCTGGCAGCCTCTCAAGATCGCCCTCGGGAAGCAGCCACCTGGCTGGACGAAGCGAGTATGATCGCACGGCGCGGCGAAGCAGCAGAGCCACTGCTACTGGCCATTGCCGGCTACCACCGCGCACTGGTCCACCTCTGGCAAGGGGATGCAGAGCAAGCACTTGAGCTGCTCGACGAGCTCATCGCCCGCAATGCCGCTGAGCTGCCGATGACGGCAAGGCTTAAGTGGAGCGCACGCGGGGCCCGGGTCCTGGCCTGGCAGATCAGTGGCACTTCGGCAGCAAAGATTGAGACGGAGCTGGCAGCTCTGGACCAAGACCTCGACAAATTCCCAGAGAGCCATAGTCTGCGCGAAGAGCTAGGACGACTACGCCAACGTCATAGCCGAACTGAATGAACCCAACTGGCCAGCGGATGCTCCACTACACAACCGTAAAGAACCAAAAAAAACGGCCCCGGTACTACCGGAGCCGTCTCGTTGGTAGGCACGGCCAGGATCGAACTGGCGACCACTACCGCGTCAGGGTAGTGCTCTACCACTGAGCTACGTGCCTTCAGCCCTCAGGAAACCCGAGGCGGAGGGGAATCTAGCAATCTGCAGCTCACTGTCAATGCCACCCCTTGCGCGATACTGCTCCACAAGTCGAAAATCGCCCCATGAGGCCACCGTCAACGATGTCCACTAAGGGCACCGAATCGAGCCCAGAAACAGCCCGAGACAAGCTGTTGGCTGGGCTCGCCGCGGTAGCAGTCGGGCTGGGATCCCTGGCGATTCAATTCAGCTTTCCCCAGATCATAGGCAGCGATGGTTTCTTCCATATTCGCATGGCCTACCGGCCTCTGGGCGACATGCCCTGGCTGCCGCACACGATCTTTTCGACCGGCTGGATCGACCACCAGTTGCTGTTCCATCTGCTGCTCAAGCCCTTCACCTTGCTGCTACCCGGCATTGCTGCGGCAAAAGCGGGCGCCGCAGTCTTCGCCGCGGTGGCTGTGGTGGCCTGCTATCGCTTGCTTCGCCTTGAGCAATGCTCCAGCCCACTGCTCTTTGCCCTGCTACCCATAGCGCTGAGCTGGCACTTCCTGCTGCGTTTGCAGATGCCGCGTGTCCAGGCACTCAGCCTCGCCCTGCTGATCTGGTCCCTGTGGGCGATGAGCCGGGAACGCCACCGCACCTTGTTCGTGCTGTCCTTGCTGTTTGGCTGGCTCTACCACGTCGCCATCATCCTGTTGCCACTATCTCTGGTTCACTTCACCATCGCCCGCAAGCTGCGCTCAGGCATGGAGGCAGCTCCCAGCTGGCGGGGTCCTGGAGCCGTACTTGGCGGCCTCATTGCAGCCTATTTACTTCACCCCCACACTCCGGGGACCTTCCGCTACCTCTACCAGCACGTGGTGCTCAAGGTCCTCAATGCCGATCAGCTCCCTGTCGGACAGGAATGGCTCGACGGCGGGCTCAATGCACTGTTGATGCGTGGCTGGCCCGGCCTGCTTGCTCTTGCTGCAGCAGCTACCCTGTGGTGGCTAGCGCGAGCGCAGCGTTCTGAACTGACGACCCTATTCCTGGTCAGCGCCGCAGCCGCACAGTTGGGGGTTCTGAGCAGCTCCCGGTTCATCGAATACTCAATTCCGCTGGGCACCATGAGCCTTGCCCTCGCCCTGCGAGACCTCCGGCCGGCCTGTAGCAGGCTCACGCCGGTCCTGCGGAAGCCAGCGACTACAGTGCTACTTGGAATGCTCCTGAGCTGGTCGGCCCTGCAACTCCACCAGGCGGTCAGCAAGGAAGAACCACCGCCACAGCGCCTGGCAGCAGTTATGGCCTTCGCCGCCGAACACGTTGCTGCAGAATCGCTGCTGTTCCACTTCTCCTGGAACGACTTCCCCGAGCTGGTCTTTCACGGCCCTCAATACCGCTACATCAGTGGGCTTGACCCCCACTTCCTGGGACTCCACGACCCCCAGCTGTCAGAGCTTTATCAACGCATCGGCCGGGGCTGGGGGAACAACCCCTCAAAGCCGATCTCCGAGAGCTTCGGGGCCGACTGGGCCCTGCTCGTGCTCCCCTACCCTGGAGCCGAACAGCTGCTAAGCGACGACCGGGGATTGACCGAAGTCTTTCGCGACGAAGCCGCGATTCTCTACCGAGTAGAGCAAGATCGTTCTCCCAAACACAGCGGCCCCTGAGCTGGAAGGGACTGCCAACAGCTCGGAAGCAGCTCAGCGAGGCGCTGAGCGGCCAATTCCAGATCAGGCAGCTTGGACGGCTGTCCGCCAAACTCATGAACCAGGCGCAGCAAGGAGGTGGTTTCGACGTCCTGCAAACCACAAGGCACGATCCAATCAAAGCCCCAAGGATCCGGGGCGATGTTCAGTGCCAGTCCATGAAGGGACACAAAGCGGTGGACATGAACTCCCACCGCACCGAGCTTAGCCAGCTGACCGTTAGGCTTAAGCACCCAGGTACCGGGCTGGCCAGGCAGTTGTCCCAGCTGTAAACCTACGATCTCCGGATGCACCGCAGCAGCCACCAACATCTCCTCGGCAAGCAGCGCCATGGCCCACTCGAGGCCGGCCACGAAGTCCGGCACCCGAAGCCCCCAGCGCTGCAAGGCCAGCAGCGGATAGGCGACGAGCTGACCCGGCCCATGCCAGGTCCAACTCCCACCTCGCTCTACCTCACGGAGTTCTACGCCCAACCCTTCGAGCGCCTCCCTGCTCAGCAACAACTCTGCTGCCAGGGCGCGTCGGCCGCCAGTGATCACTCCCGGGTCATGCTCAACGGTCAACAACAGGTCACCACCGGACCCGTTGAGAATCTGCTTTCGATGCAAGCGCTGCAGTTCAAGAACTTCGTCGTAGCAACGCGCGCCGAGAAAGAGATGCTCCAGAGCTGGGACAGATGCGCCCGTCCCGGGGGTCACAGGATCTCGTCCGCGAGCGGGGCGTCGCCCTCACCCTCACGAAACCACTGCGAGTCCCGATACCAACCAAGCACCGTAGCCAGCAGCACCTGAACCGCGGCAGCGATGGGGACTGCGAGGAGAATCCCCAGAAATCCGAACAGGTTGCCGCCGGCCACCAGCGCCAGCACCACGACGACTGGGTGCAAGCCTACAGAGTCACCAACAATCTTCGGGGTCAACAGGGCACCCTCGATGCCTTGTCCCACGGCAAACACTGCCCAGACCTTGAGGATCTCCGCATCCACACCAAACTTCAGAAAGGCCAGCACACTCCCAGCGATGATGCCTAGAAAGGTGCCAAAGTAAGGGACTACAAACAGCAAGCCGGCTAATACGCCGACCAATACCGCCAAATCAATGTCAGTGAAGAGCCCCAGCCCCAGCGAATAGATCACCGCGAGGATCGCGCTGACCATGAGTTGCCCTCTGACAAAGCGACCCATGCGCTCGTCAATCTCAAGGTAGTGATCAACGGTATCTCGCCGCCATCGACAAGGCACCAGCTCAAAAAGCCCACGCTTGATGGCGTCAAAGTCGCGGAGGAAGAAGAACGTAAACAGTGGCAACAAGGACCACTGCAGCACGGTGCCGAGCAGACCGAAGGTGGAACCAACCAGCTTGCCGGCCAGCACTCGGATGGGATCCAGGCCATCGAGATTCAGACGCTGAAGCAGGCCAGGCAACCGTTCACTGAGGCCAGCGAGGCGCAGGTCCACGGCGACTCCGGTTTGCTCACTGAGCCAGCGCTCAAGAACCACCAGATTCTCCCCGGTCGCCTTGAGGTAGCCATCCATGTTGTCCCCAAGGTCACTGACCTCCGTGACCACATAAGGAATGGTCAGCAGAGTCGCCACCGATCCCGCTGCGACAAACAGCCCCAGCGACACACCGATGGCAACACTCCGGCTCCAGCCGCCCCGCTCGAAGCGATCAATGAGCGGATCCAGTAGATAGGCAAGCACCAAGCTGACCAAGAGCACACTGAGCAGCCCTCCCAGCCCCTGATAGATGACCAGAAGCCCGGTCTTAAGGACCAGCACCACCAGAATAAGTGCCAGGCTTGCCAATCCCAGGACCGCGAGCACCGCCGCCCAGGTAGGCAACGCCCCAAGCAGCGGAACCGAACGCAGCATCCGCAGCGCCGCCTGCGCCTGTGGCTTAAGTGCTGCGACCTCAGGATCTGCAGTCTCCGAGTCCGCTACAGAAGGGTCCGGACCCGGACCCTGTTCGGCAGCAGTGGGCTGAGCACTGGCGTCGGCAGACTCATCCACCCCGCCGCTCTCTCCCGCCTCAGCTTGCTCGTCGCTCATTGCTGCCAAAACCCCACAGTCCGACGCAGGCCATCCTCCAGGCCGACCCGCGGTCGCCATCCGGTAGCGGTAGTCAGCGCATCAATCCGGGGCCAGCGATGCACAACATCCTGACCGGGATGAGGCTCAAACTCCACGCCTGCCTCATTGCCCGCCAACTTATTGATCAACTCAGCCAGCTCAAGGGTGGAGACCCTTGAGTCAGGAGCGCCGACATTGTAGGCCCTGCCCCAAGCCGAGGGCACCGCGACCAGCGCAAACAGAGCATCGACAAAATCATCCACATAGAGCCAAGCCCGACTTGGAGAACCGTCACCCGTCACGCGAAGCGCCTGCCCGGCCGCTGCCCGCTCACAGAAATTTCGGACCGCTCCCTCTCCCACCTGTCCGGGCCCATAGACATTAAAAGGCCGCAAGGAGAGCACCGACAAGCCATGCTCTCTGGCCATGGCAAACAGCAGATGTTCAGCAAAAATCTTACTGGCTGCATAGGCCCAGCGAGGATCAGAGATCGGCCCGATGGGAGTAAGGTCCCCTTCTGCAACCCCTTCAGCATGGGGACCATAGACCTCAGAGGTGCTTAGATTGACAACCAAACCCGGATCCAAAGCGGCAAGCGCTTCAAACAGTCGAGCACTACCGAGACCGTTAACCCGCAACACCTCAGTAGGCTTTCGATAATAGGTCGAGACCCCTGCCAAAGCAGCACAGTGCACCACCACTGATGGACGACCAAGCTCGCCCAGCCACTGCTCTGGCTCCAAGAGGTCACCATCAACAAAGCGCAGGTTTACAGGCGCTGGCTGGCCGAGCGCAGTGAAAGCATCCCTGGTGCCATTATCCAGGGAGATCACTTCACAGCCAGCAGGGGCCAACGCAGCCAGCCGTAAGCAGATGTGCGAACCAAGAAAGCCCCGACCTCCGGTGACGAGGACGGCTGCCCCTTCTGCAAACCAGGTCTCCATCAAAGCAATCGCGGCTCAGCCGCGGCCGACCTTACGCAGCCCTGCGTCCTCGGGGTAGCCCTCAGGCTCGGGTCGGGTACGGCGGGGACGACCCCGCAACGCCCGCGACCAGTTCTGAGCCAAGCCGCCCAACCCAAGCGCCACTCCAACAGGGATCGTCCAACCAGCGACGACGTATCGGCCAAGGTAGCGCAGACGGGAGATGCGACGGTCGTTCATGGCGCAGGCAGGATAGTCCCGAATCTGGGTCGGCAGCAACCACAGAAGCCCATTGTGACACTCAGTACGTACTGATCAGCGGACCCAATTGCTCAGCTTGCGATGGGAGACCACGCCAACCCGATGCTCCTTCACAAGACCCTGCTCATCGACCAGAAAGGTGGTAGGGAGAACCCGCACACCGTAGTCCGACTGAACCGAACCTTCGGCGGCCAGCACCGGAAAACTGATGTTAAGTCGCTGCTTCTCGGCGGCCAGCCGGCGGCCGCGTCCTGAATCCACAGCCAGGCCGAGGACCACCACCTCAGGGTGCTCGCTGGCAAAGCGGTTCAAGCCCGGCAGTTCTTTAATACAGGGTGGGCACCAGGTGCCCCAGAAATTCAACACGACCAGCTGCCCCCGGTAATCAGCCAGACGCTGAAGCTGCCCATCGGTGTCCTGCAGCTCGAAATCCGGTGCAGCTTCGCCCTGCACCACCGCAACCCGCGAGTTAGAGAACGCCTGTACTGCAGCCACCAGCAGCAAAGCAGCCAGCGCAGGCAACACCCAATTCTTAATCAGTTCCTGAAGGACACCCACAACTATCGCAGGATGCGACCCCTAGCCGCGGATGGCAAGGTCAAGAGAGGCTCATAGAATACGCTTGCCGAACAGGGAGGCCAGCAGCTCCACAGCCAGCTCAGCGGTCGCATTCTCCCGATCAAGGCAAGGATTGACCTCAACTACATCCACCGACCTGACCCTACCACTGTCGGCCAGCAACTCCATTGCCAGATGCGCCTCCCGATAGCTTGGTCCGCCACGAACACGAGTGCCGACCCCTGGCGCTATGCCAGGATCAAGGAAGTCCACATCGAAAGAGATGTGCAGATAAGCGCAGTCCTGAAGATGCTCAAGACTCTCCGCAACAACCTGTCTCATGCCCACGCTGTCCAGATCCCGCATGGTCATGGTCTTGATCCCCGCCGCTCGAATCACACTGGCCTCAGCAGCGTCAATCGCGCGGACTCCCAACAGGACCACATCGTCAGGGTCCAGGGCCGGCTGGCGGGCCGCAATGTTGGCAAGCTGGGGTGCACCATCCCCTAACAGACAGGACAGCGGCATGCCGTGAATGTTGCCGCTCGGAGAGGTGACCGCGCTGTTCATGTCGCCGTGAGCATCCAGCCAGATAAGACCCAAGCGCTGACCTCGCGAGCGGGCAAAGTCCGCTGCCGCAGCCACGCTGCCGACCGCCAGCGAGTGGTCGCCACCTAGCGCAATCGGCAGACTATTGGCCTCAAGGGCTTCAAGAGTCGCGCAATAAAGACTCTCGCAGACTTCCGCGATGGGCGCGAGATAACGGAGTTCACGATCACCGACCTCAAGGGTCTCTCGCTGAGGCACCTCAATGTTGCCGACATCGACCACCAGATAGCCCATCTCCTCAAGGGTTCGAGTGATCCCGGCAATCCGCAAGGCGGAAGGCCCCATGTCGACACCACGGCGCCCGGCCCCCAGATCAAGGGGAACACCAATGAGGCGCAAGGCCGCAGGCTTGTCAGTAGTAGTCATCTCACTGCCTATGCTACAGCACCTCTCCAGCCAGGACGTCAACAGGAAGCAGCTGCTCCAGAAAGCTCCGAGCTCGATCGCGACCGCCGATGTGGGTGTGCACAAAAGGCACCAGCAGAGCATGTGCTTCGCGCTGCTCCGACAGTCCCCAGCACAGCTCAGCTTGACGGGCCAGCGGTAGATGCAGGGCAGCGTCAAGGAGCCTGAGAACCCCAGCGCTGATGGGGCGTGCATCGGGACACTGGTCAGCACAGGAACCCAGGACCAGTCCCCCCTGCTCAAGGGACCAAAACCGGGCCAGAGCATCGCCACTGTCACCGCAGATGACACAGCGACGAAGAGAAGGTCGCGCACCCAGCACGTGCAGTAATTTCAGCTCGAAGGCCCGGACCCAACCCAATCCCGCGTCAGCAGCCTCGCTCTCCAGCGAGGACAAGGCAGCCTTAGCCAGCAAAAAAACCTGCTCAGCTGGCATCTCCTCGGGTACCGCCTGCAACAACATTTCACATGCATAGGCGGCCAGAGCAAGCCGTTCGATGGAGTCTCTAATGCCCAACCACGAGTCAAGGACCCGCGCTGAACTCAAACGCTCGCGACCGCGGCGCTCCACCAGCTCGAACTCAGCCAAGGTGTAGAGATCAAGTCCACCAAAGCGCTTGCGCGAGGAACGCGCCTGAGGAACGCACAGCTCAAGCCTGCCGCGATCTGCGCTCAACAGCGAGACCATCCGGTCCGCATCCCGATAATCAACCTGGCGCAGGACCAGAGCCTCCAGACGCTCAGGCACCGCGATGCTGTTCCGTGAACTGCGTCATCCTGCCGGCCCTCACAGCTCAAGCCAGGTGACACAGATCAGAAAGTAGAAAAACACCCCGATAAGATCGATGGAGGTAGTAAGGATCGGGCCGGTGGCAACAGCTGGATCAATACCAAGCCGCGCCGAAAGCATAGGCACCGCCGTGCCCAAAAGAGCGCCAAAAGCCATCACCACAAACAGCGAGGTGGAGACCGCACCAGCGAGCCGCAAGCTACCATCTCCAAGAAAGAAAGCGGCGCAGGCCACCACCAGCGAGCACACCAGAGCGATCACCGCGGATACCTTGAGCTCGGCGAGCAAGGCTGGCAGCAAGCGCTTAACGTCGATCTGGTCCATAGCCAGCCCGCGCACCACCAGGGTAGAAGCCTGTACTCCGACGTTGCCGCCCAGACCGATCACGATGGGAATGAAGGCAGCCAGAATGGTCACCTGAATCAAATAAGCCTCAAAGCTCTCAATAAGAAAAGCAGCACCCAACCCGCCTCCTACAGAGGCCAGCAGCCACGGCAGCCGAACCCGCGCGGACCCCACTGCGCTCTGCCGGGCGGCAGCTTCTTCAACCACGCCAGCCATCTTCAACATGTCCTCGGTGGCCTCTTCCTGGAGCACGTCAATGACATCGTCAACGGTGGCGATACCCACCAACTTGTTGAAGTCATCGACCACGGGGACAGCGAGCAGATCGTAGCGAGCGACAATGGACGCAACTTTTTCCTGATCCATCGTCAGCGGCACTGAGATGACCTCAGAGTTCATAACCTCCTTGAGCTGGGTCGCCGGAGCGACCAGCAGCAACTGGCGCAAGCTCAAGACGCCAACCAGGGTGCCCTCCTCGTTGACACAGTAGACATAGAACACCACCTCAGCATCGGGATTCTCCTGTAGCGCAACGATGGCCTCCCGCGCGGTCATCTCCTTATCCAGGGCGAACAGGTCGGTGTTCATGATGCCGCCGGCGGTATCCGGCCCGTACTGCATGAGTTCCTCGATATCGACACTGTCCTCGACGGTCAGAACCGCAAGGATCGAAGCCCGCAAGTCCTCGGGTAGCGAGGCCAGGATATCTGCTGCGTCGTCTGCGGCGAGTTTGTCGAATACAGGGCCCAGCTGGGCAGGATCAAGATCGGCGATGAGCTCGACAACACGAGTGTGATCGAACGCGGCAAGGACTTCAGCAGCCCGCTGCGAATCTTCGAGCAGCATGGCAAACAGTCCCCGGGCTTCGCCACCGAGGAACTCTTCCATGGCCGAAGCCAGGTCTTCGCTGCGGGTCTTCTCCAGGATGCGACGTAGATGCACTGTCGCACCGCGCCGAACAAGGCGCCGCAGCGAGTTGACCAGCAGCTGCTTGCGGTCCTTCGACACGACGCTTTCTCCCTAGTCGTTGCCTACATAGAGGGGAACTGATCGCAGGCCAGTCGCTTGAACTGCTCACTGGCGGGACCATGCAACTCACCGTAAGGATCGGCATCCTTGACCATCGCCAGGTGCTTGCAAGCATCGGCCACCATATCCAAGCGACCTGCTGCGACACCCATGTGGAACCGCGCCTTGAGATCAGAGGGGTCACACTCAGAAGCCTGCTGATAACGCTCCAGAGCATCTTCGATCTTGCCCTCAGCCTCATCCACAAGCCCCAGGTTCAGCAGCGCCGGGCAAAACCTGGGGAACTGGCGCAGAACTCGACGGTAGTAACCGCGCGACTGTTCGAAGTCACCCTTGTTGAACCAGGCCCAGCCAAGGTTGTGGAGCGCCCGATCCGGCTGCGTATATTCAGGATCTGTGGCGGCTACCTCCAGTTGGGCAATGGCCTCATCCCAGCGTTCCTGCTCAAGATAAAGGCTGCCCAGATTGAGGGCGGCTCGGCTGAACTGCGGCTGTAACTTTAAGGACTTGAGGAAAGCGGTCTCCGCCTCACCTGGAAGCTCGGCTGCAAAATATGCAAGGGCCAGGCTGTGCCAGGCCTTGGCATCCCAACGATTGGCCTTCACCGCCGCCTTGGACTTGGTGATGGCGCTGGCCGTGTCTCCCTTATTGAGGTCCGCAAGGGCCATGGTCGTATGACCCTCAGCGGCACGGATCTGCTGATGGGAAATGCAGCCCACCAGACCGGTCGAAAAGATCACCAGCAGAGCGCCGAGCCCAGCGCACCATGCCAAAGCGTGCTGGATGGTCGCATTTCTCAGGGCCATGACCGCTCCCTTTCAGATCAACGAAAGTACCTGCCAACAATCGGCTCAAGGTCTGCCAGCCGATCCGCGGGGATTCTATCGGGCGCCGTCATCACCGCAAACTGGGAGGCCCCCACAACCAAAGGATCCAGTGCCTCAGGAATCTGTTCCGCAGCGATGGCAACAATGCGCTTTGCCAGGGCCACATTCTTCTTAACAATGGCCACCACCGCATCGACAGAGACATCATCATGACCTTCGTGCCAACAGTCATAGTCCGTCGCCAGAGCGATCGTCGCATAGGCGATCTCAGCCTCGCGGGCGAGCTTTGCCTCTGGGAGATTGGTCATACCAATTACGGAGGCGCCCCAAGAGCGGTACAGAAAGGACTCCGCGCGGGTCGAAAAGGCGGGGCCTTCCATGCACACATAGGTGCCACCGACATGAACCCTAGCACCCGCTTCGCCAGAAGCCCGCTCCAGAACGCCTGCCAGGACCGGCGAGATGGGCTGACCAAAAGGAACGTGACCGACAATGCCATCACCAAAGAAGGTGGACGGCCGGTTCTTGGTCCGATCAATAAACTGATCGATGATCACCACCTGACCGGGGACAATCTCCTCCTTGAGAGAACCCACTGCTGACAGGGAGATGCACCACTGCGCCCCGAGCTTCTTGAGCGCCCAGATATTGGCCCGGTAAGGAACCTCACTAGGGGTCAGGACATGACCTCGTCCATGCCGGGGCAGAAACAGCATCCGGACCCCATTGAGCATCCCAGAGATGATGGCGTCGCTCGGCGAGCCAAAGGGGGTGTCGAACACAATCTCCTCGACTTCACTGAGCCCCTCCATCTCGTAGAGACCGCTACCGCCAATCACTGCAACTGTCTTCATCGCTGCTCCTGAGCCCCAGCCGCCGCTACGGGCCTGGGACGCTGCTGTTTGTAGCCACCGAGTTGTCCGCAGGCGGCACTAATGTCTTCACCACGGTTCAAGCGCGTAATGGTATGGATTCGCGCCGCCATCAGCACATCCTGAAAAGCCAGGATGTCCCGCTGCTCTGAGGTCTCGTACTCAGTGAAAGGATTGTTGTTGTAAGGAATGAGGTTGACCTTGGCCGGCAAGCCACGCAGGAGGCGGACCAGTCGATGGGCATCGGCAACGCTGTCATTGACTCCCTTGAGGAGAATGTACTCAATGGTGATCTGCTTGCGATGAGGCAGCGGGAAGCGGCGCAGCGACTCCATCAACTCCTCAAGGGGATACTTGCGATTGATCGGCATCAAGCGAGTGCGCTGCTCGTTGGTCGTACCGTGCAGGGACACCGCCAGATTCAAGCGCGACCTCCTGCCAAACTCCTCAAGCTGAGGCAACAGCCCCACGGTCGAGAGGGTTATGCGCCGATGCGAGATCCCCAGCCCGTCGTTCTCCTGAACGACCTCCATGGCCGGCAACACGTTATCAAGATTGAGCAAGGGCTCACCCATTCCCATCAGCACGATGTTGCTGATCCGCCGATCTGGACTGTGCTGTTGGGCCTGCATCACCTGCAGCACAATCTCAGCCCGGCTCAGATTACGTGCATAGCCCCCCTTGCCGGTAACGCAAAAGTCGCAAGCCAATGGGCAGCCCACCTGGGTCGAAATGCAAAGAGTCAGCCGACGATCTTCCGGAATCAGCACCGACTCTACCTGCAGGCCATCTTCAAGCCCCCACAGGAACTTGATCGTGCCGTCCCGCGAGCGCTGCACGCTGCGCTCTTCGAGCCGGGAGATTCGCGCGATCTCCAGCAGTCGCTCTCGCAGAGCTCGAGCGACATCGGTCATGGCACGGAAGTCGCGGCAGTCTTTCTGGTAAATCCACTTAAAGAGCTGCTTGCCTCGAAATGAGCGCTCCCCGAGTACATCCTCAGCAAACGTGCAGAGTTCAGCGAGGGTCATTCCCACCAGATCGCGCCGGGCCTCCGGCTCCCCACTGCTCCCGAGTACCGCCAGCTGCTCGATCACGACGGCTCCATTTCAAACTCGCCGGAGATGACGGCCACCTCCGCGGTGATCTCTGAAACCTCAAGATCGGCCAGGCCACCATCCCGAGGAGCGACGATCCCCGAGCTCATGATGGCCTTAAAAGCTTCTTCTACGGTCATATTAAGCACCCTCAGTTCATCCCTGGGGTAGAGCACAAAGAAACCCGAGGTAGGGTTCGGCGTGGTCGGCACGAACACCGACACCAGCGCCGATCCTACCGCCTGCTGTACCCCTTGCCAGGCCTCAGCGGTCAAGAAGCCCAGGCAGTAGCAGCCCTTACGCGGGAATTCCACCAATACCACGCGCTGAAAATTCTGCGCCCGCGATGAGAACACCGCCTCCAACAGCTGGCGGGTGGCCGAATAGATGGTGCCCAGCAGCGGCACCTGCTCCACCAACACAGCAAGGCGCTGGAGAACGGTCCTGCCAAAATAGCCCCTGGCCAAAACCCCAAGCATGACCACCAGAATTACGGTCAAAAAGAAGCCGAGGCCAGGCGTCTCCAGGATCGGAGTCGGCGTCCCCAGCAATGGGGGGGTCCAGCGCAGCGAGCGAATGCTCTGCGGCACCAGAGCCAGCACACCGTCCATACTCAGCACCAGCTTGTTGAAGACCCACAGGACGACCGCGATGGGCGCGGCCACCAGGATGCCCGCTACCAGGTTGTCCCGGAGCATGGTCCGCAGCGACCGCTGCGGGCCCCCTGAGTCACGTTGCGCGTTCATACTCCCTGCCTACCTTTCACCTGAAAGGACACGGTAAACCGCTCGCGGTGAAAACTCGACTCAGCGACCACATCAACCGGACTGCCAAGGGCCTCGGCCAGATCACTCAGCGCCTCCTCTTCGCAGGAGCGCAGATGAGCAGCAACGCTCGGTTCGCAGCGAACGCTGAGTTCCTGCACCTTGCTCTTATCCGGACTGACGTTGCGGGCAATCTCCCGAAGCACCTCGTACGCCACGGTCTCTCGCGACTTTAGCCGCCCTGAGCCATCGCAGAGTCGACACTCGACCTGTAGGTTGCTGGCGATATCCTCGCGTACCCGGCGACGCGTCATCTCCACCAGCCCAAACTCCGAGATGGGCAAGAAGCTTGAGCGAGCGGGATCCCGGGCCAAACCGGCTTCAAGGGCGGCCTCGACCTGGCTACGGCTCTGCTCCACCTCCATGTCGATGAAGTCAATGATGATGAGCCCGCCGATGTCACGCAGGCGCAGCTGATAAAGCAGTGCATCTACGGCCTCAAGGTTGACCTTCAAGGTAGTCTCCTCGAGGTTGGCCCCACTCACATAACGCCCGCTGTTTACGTCGATAGAGGTCAGTGCCTCAGTCTTCTCTACCACCAGGTAACCACCAGAAGGGAGGTGGACCCGGCGCCGCAGCACCCGCTGCAGCACCCGCTCAACTCCGGCCGCCTCCAGCATCGGGGTGGGGTCCTGGTAAAGCTCCAAGTAGCCGCCTACGCGCGGCATAAAGCGAGCCATAAACTCAGCGATGCGCCGCTCATCCTCTGCATCGTCGACCACCACCCTACGGATCTCTTCGGACACCATGTCACGCGTCGCCCGCAAGGCCAGATCAAGCTCCTGATGAAGCAGCCCAGGGGCATCTTCAGAGCGGCCGTTTGCTTCGATGCTCGTCCACACCTGACGCAGGTACTGCATGTCCGCAACCAGAATGTCTTCATCCACCCCTTCACAGGCGGTCCGTACGATGAAGCCTTCACCCTGGCGCTGATGCCCCTCAACGAGATCACGCAGCCGCTCGCGCTCCTCCTCATCAGTGATGCGACGGGACACCCCCACCTTGTCACCGCCCGGGACATAGACCAGAAACCGTCCTGGCACCGAAAGCGAAGTGGTCAAGCGGGGGCCCTTGCTTCCGAGTGCCTCTTTACGCACCTGTACCACGATCTCCTGACCCGAGCGCAGGACCTCCTGAATGCGCCGCGGGCGACGTTCTCGGTCGCCACCAGGCGCCCCGAAGCTCACCTCTGGATCCTGCGATGCCGGGCTCGACAGTTGACTGGGCACGCCGACCGTCGACTCGGCATCAGGACCTTCAGCCACCGCTAAATCCAGGTTTCGCGACTCCTGCCAGGATGGCAACGGGCCAGCGGCGAGGCCAACCGGATCAAGAGTGCTCTCCGGATCGACCGACCCAGCGGACTCTTCCACTCCGCTGACCATGCGCGCTGCAGCCACATCACCGACATAGAGAAAGCCGGCCCGATCAAGCCCCAGTTCAACAAAGGCCGCCTGCATGCCAGGCACAATGCGTACCACCCGCCCCTTGTAGATATTGCCTACAATCCCACGGTCGCGGTTACGCTCTACATAGAAAGAAGTCGGCAGCCCTCCCTGGACAAGAACCGCGCGCAACTCACCCGCCGTACGGTTGAGGAGAAGCGCGTTATCAACAGAGAGTCTAGAGCCCATCTCAAGCGTCCGCGCCCTGGTCAAACCAAGTCTCAACCCTGGTGACAGCCCAACCCTTCACGGAACGGGCCGCATGTTCACCCCAGATGGCCCGCAACACGTCCCGGATCCGTGCTCCGGGACCACCAAACTGCACCTTGAGCAGCCAACTGCCGTCACCCACCTCGTCCAGGGCCTGCACAGCAGGACGAATATCCACGTTGCGAGTCTTGCCCTTGCGACTCACCTCAATGGGCACTGTGGCGCAGGCAAGAAACTCTTCAACAGCCTTACGAGCCTCGCCAAACAAGGCCATGGGCGCGTCAACTCGATAGCCCCAGGCGGTGATGCGGGCCGCAACAGCGCGGCCCTTAACAGGAACCTCCCGCACCGCAAGAACGGGCAACTCATCAGGCATTTCCTGCTTTAACTGCTCGGCAAACAAATTCACATCCAGCGGACGCTTGAGTTCCAATTCTGCAAACTCACAAGTCGAGCCAAAGCCAGCGGCCAGCGCCGGACCAAAGCCCAGTCGCGGCGCCGGACGAAAACCACGATTCCAAATGACCGGTGCTTCGAGCCGACGCAAAGCCCGAAGAAAAACCTTCATTACCTCGAGATGACCGAGGAAGCGCAACTGGCCACGCTTGCCGTAACGGATCTCGACCTTCAGCCGCTCTGCAACAGGAAGCCGGGTATCGCAAAGATCAGCCGGGTCCTCGCTCTCAACACTAGGCGGTTTGGGGCGCTGTGGACCACGTCCAGAGTCCTCTTCACGCTGTCCTGCAGCAGCCCTTGCTATGGCAGAACCTGGAGCAAGGCCCTGACTTGGCACCGCATCAACCGCATTGTTCGACTTACGACCCGGTGGCCGCGGCATCGCTACAAACTGGGGGTCCTGCTTACGGTAGTCGACACTCCCTCGAAGACGCTGCCGGTCCCGATGCTGAGGGGCTGCCCCAGGCTCTGGACTGACGTAGATCCGATTGTGGACCTCCTTGTGGTCACAGACCCCGCAGTCGTAGCAGGGGTCATCAGAGCAATCCGGAACAAAGCCACCTTCGAGAGCGTCCTGCCAGTCCTCCCACAGCCACTTGCGTTCCATGCCAAT
>DJIF01000117.1 GCA_002433485.1 Deltaproteobacteria bacterium UBA6601 | reverse complement strand
CTGGACCCGAGCCAAAACGAGGCAAGCCAGGTGCGCAGGAGCCGAGGCCAGGTGGAGACGAAACAGCACTCCGACGCTCGCCGGAAGCCCGCATTAGCCCAATCGGACCAATCGACAGCAGGGCTGGGCCGGCCATAAGAGCAAAGCTCGGGGGGCAAGCCCCGCCTCTAAAGAGGCCGCTCGAGACGGCACCGCGGAGTTCCCATCGAGATTTACGAAGGTCTCGCTTGTTCACGATCTGCCTCCCATCCCTTTCGGCCAGCAAGGCCTCTTAGCGGTTCTCCAGGAGCCCCATGAGCCCCCTTGGCCTGCCTCGACACCCACCTTTGGAGCGCCGCTGCTGAGCAGAGCCGAACCGAGGCAACTCATTCACCCCAATCCGCCCTACACATTACTTATCGACAATTAAATTGGTTTCTTTAGTTAAATAACTGATTTTATTAACTATATACCCAGAACCACCATAGGGGAGCGATTGCTCCCCTTTGGATTGGCCTGACAGAGTGGTTCCGCTTGCTCCGTCGGGCGGTAGGTGCGGTGGGGCCCAGCTCCTCAGCGGGCCCCCCGCTTCTGTTTCTATTGCAGCAGCTGCAAGGCGACCTGCGGCGACTGATTGGCCTGGGACAGCACAGCAATGCCAGCCTGCTGGAACACACTGTTGCGCGTCATGTCCGCGGTCTCCGCGGCAAAATCGACATCTCGAATACGACTCTCAGAAGCAACCAGGTTCTCGGTATAAGACTGGAGATTGTGCAGAGCAGAGTTCAGAGAGTTCTGGGCTGCACCGTAAGCGGCGCGACGGGTGTTAATGGAATCAAGGGCAGTGTCGATTGCACCGATGGCGGTCTGGGCTGCGCCCTGGGTATTAACAACCGTTCCGGTCAGAGCCAGCTGAGCGATGTTCGCGTCCTGCATTGTTACCGTAAGCCGATCGTTGGCAGCAACATTGTTAATGCCCACCTGAAGGGTGATCGAAGTGGTCGCGCCGTTACTCAAGAACAAGCCATTGAACTCCGTGACGTTCGCGATTCGGTCAACCTCAGTCTTGAGGGCATTAAACTCCGTAGCGATGTAGCCGCGCTCAAGAGTCTGAATCACACCGCTCGCGGACTGCACTGCTAGTTGACGCATGCGCATCAAGTTCGAGGCAATTTCCCCGAGCGACCCTTCCGCAGTCTGAATCATGGAGATGCCGTCATTGGTATTTAGCATCGCCTGTTTCAACGATCGGAGCTGACTTCGCATCGACTCAGACATGGCAAGACCGGCAGCGTCGTCCGACGCCTTGGTGATGCGCAGTCCTGAGCTCAAGTGCTCGAAGTTGGAATCAAGACGAGCCTGGGCTCGAGAAATGTGTTTCTGAGAAAAGACGCTTGAGATGTTGTTGTTAATTCGAAGTGCCATTTTAAATATCTCCTACAGTTGTTTTTCAGCGCGCAAAATGCGTGCATTTGATTTCGCAATTAATCGTGAACTTAAAGGCATTTAGCTCTCAAAGCCGGAACCACAATCATTGCTAAGTAACTCATATTAATCTTATCGGAAGTTGCCAATTCAACTTTAGAAAAAACATATCCGTTTTACTCACCTCCGGAAGACGCACTTCTCCAGCGCTGATCTCGTTCAGAAACCAGCCCCAGAAGCGCCTGAAATCCGGCACCTGATCGCCCTCTGCGATTGAAACGAAAGACAAACTCGTCCAGATATCGCTGAAAATGTTCGTCACCGACCTGCTGGTAGGTGGCAACAATCCAAGCGCGAAGCTCTTCAAAAACCCGATGGACCCGCGGCAAATCACGCGCAGCACTGGCTGTACCAGGTGCTACCACCGAAATGTGTTGATATCCTCTTGCTTGCAGCGGTCGATAGCCGAGCAGATCATCAGTCAGCACGGTCGAAGGTCCCGGAGCCACCGCTCTCTGGACAAAGTCCGCGAGGGAACTCGAAGACAAATCTTCGACCAGCGCAAGCCGGACCCGACCCACTCCCCTACCTCGTACTTCTGCTGCTCCTACTACATAAGGGCCCTCACCTACAGGAGCCAGGAGAGCACCGCTCGAGAGCAGGCGATTCGTGCTGACCTCATCAATCTCCACGGTTCCATTGAGACGATCCTGTTCGGGCACTGCCATGGCCTCACGGAGTCTGCGAAGCATTTCCCAGGCAGTCTCATAGCGAGATAGCTGGAGTCGTTCCTGAAGCTGTCGAGCCGATATCCCAGAGCTGGTGGCGACCAGCCAGGCAGCCAGAAACCACCGCGTAAGTGGCTGCCTTGAGCGATGCATTACGGTCCCAGATGTGACCGAAATCTGTTTGCGACAGTCTTTGCACTTCCACAGTGACCTTCGCTCAAGCCAGTAGGCCTGTTGTCCTCCGCAGTACGGGCAAGAGAAGCCATTGGGCCACCGGCAGCGACTCAGGTATGAACGGCAGGCATCCTCGTTGGAGAAAAGCTGCTGAAACTGTTCCAGCCGCGTGGGGAAGCTGCCGAGCGGAATCTTCGTCTCTTCAGAGACCATGGCGGGCACCTCCTCCAATAATCGCGTGGGAAGTGGAGATTTTCTGGGGTTTAGGCCGGCCTTCGGCCCAGCAAAGCAGCACAGCTGCTGAAGATGGTTTTGCCTGCAGGAACCCGGGGTGAGCAGAGCGGACACCCCCGGATGACGGCGGAGCACCAACCCAAGCAGC
>DJIF01000054.1:73356-90858 GCA_002433485.1 Deltaproteobacteria bacterium UBA6601 | reverse complement strand
CTGAAGGACGTTCAGCACAAGGCTTACCGGCAGGCATCTACACCGAGGACGAAGAGTACAACGCGGTGAGCCGCGCCTTGCGTAGAGGCATGGGCGTGGTCTGGGTCTATGGGGGCAGTGAGAGTTCCCTGTTGCGTTGGTTCAGCATGTACCAGGGCGCTGTGGAAGATGGCGCGCCTGATTGGGTCTGGATTTACTCGGAAGGAGCCGGTGGCGGGGCGCTGCGGTTTAAGCGCTATTCAGGGGACAGTGAATCTTGGGAGACTGTCTATAAGGTTCCCTCCGAACGCTCCAGCGCAGCCGCGCAGAGATCACTCCAGACCGAGGTTCGGGCAGTCCTCGACGGCTACGTCCCGAAGCTTGATCGGGTGGTCAACTTCGGGCGGTTTTAGGTCCAGGGACTCAGTCACGTCGCCGAAACAGGAGCGACATGAGCAGCGTCAGGAGTACGGGTAAGCTTAGTAGGTAGCCCACCAGGGCCGGCGCCGCGAGCCCTAGGAGCTTGGGCCCGGGCGCGCCCAGGGCGAGGCTTGAGCCGATGAAAAGTCCGCAGAACAGCACGGCGATGCTGAGATGACGGGTACCCTGCCACTGGAGGCGTCGGTCTTGTTCTGATTGCTCGACCACGGAGCGCAATCGTAAGCGCCCTGCCTGAAGGTCGGCGATGAGCTGGCCGCTGACCAGAGGTAGCCGGCGCGCGCTGTAGCGGAAGCCGGTGAGCATCCGGAAGGCTTCGTCCTTGAGCCGGTCAGCGCTGTACTGCTGGCGGACCATCCGAGCGACATAGGGCTGCATCTCTTGCAGGGGATCGATCTCGGGGATCAGCATCTTGGCCAGCCCCTCGGTGGTGAGCAGGGCCTTGAAGAACATGGTGTATTCGGGCGATGCACGGACCTTGTGGCCGTGGGCTCTGCGCAGGAGGTCGCTGATGAAGTCTGCGATCTGCACTTCTCCCATCGGCTTGCCGGCGATCTGGGTTTCCATCAACTCTTGAACGTCGGCCTCCCAGGCCGGATAGTTCACATGCTCTGGCTTGATGGCAAGCTCCCAGTAGATCCGCGCAATGGTGCGGTAATCCCTACGCTGCAAGGCGAAGAAGATGTCGATCAGGTTCTCGCGCATCTCGGCTGTAAGGCGACCGGTCATGCCGAAGTCCAGCAATGCCAGCCGCTCGCCCTCCAGTACGAAGACGTTGCCTGGATGCATGTCGCCGTGAAAGAAGCCGTCATCCAGCAGCATCTTGAAGGCGGCTCGTACGTAGTGCTGACCTACCCGTTCCATGTCGAAGCCAGCCTCTCTGGCTCCTGCGATCTTTACTCCATCGATGAACTCCAGGCACAGCACATCCTTGGCGACAAACTCGCGGTAAACCTGCGGAATGATGATGTAGGGGACGGTCGCAAAATTGTCGCCGAAGCGGGCGGTGTTCTGGGCTTCGTGGATGAAGTCAGTCTCTCGTGAGATGGTATCTCGCAGCACCCGAATCACGCCTGGGAGGTCCAGTACGTTGGCTTCAGGTAGTTGGGCTTCTATGGAGCGGGCGAGGAACTCGAGGATCGAGAGGTCGGTCTGGATTTTGTCGCGGATTCCTGGTCGCTGAACCTTGACCGCGACGTCGTTGCCGGCTCGGGTTCGTGCCCGGTGGACCTGGGCAATCGAGGCTGCCGCGACCGGTTGTTGCTCAAAGCTCGCGAAGATATCTATGGGGTCAGCGCCCAAGCTGGCCTGGATCTGTGCGCGAACCTCCTCATAGGAGAAGGGCCCGACGTCGTCCTGCAGGCTCTGGAAGGCGAGCAGGTAGGGGCCGGGGACGAAGTCGTCGCGGGTCGACAGAACCTGCCCCAGCTTGACGAAGGTTGGCCCCAACTCGCGGAAGATTGCTACGAGCCGCTCCGGGGTCGGCTGCTCCCGGCTCTGCTCGGGAGCAAAGCGCCGCAGCAGACCAACCCCGGGAACTTCGACTGAGGCTACCAGCCAACCCAGCCCGTGGCGCGCCAGGACCCGCACGATCTGCTGCAGGCGCCCCAGATCGCGCACCACTTCGCGGGCTCCAAGGGCGACGCCGGCGGCTTTTCGGACGATGGGCATGGTCCGAGGGTATCACTGTTCAATTCAATCACCGGCCCCGACGTCTTGCATCCCTGCGGCCCCGCTCCTACCCTTCCGTCGTGTTCAGCCCTGCTTCATCTTTGCTCGACCTCTCCTCGGCCCTGGCTGTGTTCAAGGTTGTACTGGGCTTCGGGCTGGTGATCTTCATCCATGAGTTCGGTCACTTCATCGTGGCGCGCAACCGCGGAGTGCTGGTGGAAAAGTTCTCCATCGGCTTTGACTTCTTTGGTGCACGCCTGGCCACCTGGAAGCGTGGCGAGACTACCTATGTCCTGGGGGCCTTCCCTCTTGGCGGCTACGTGAAGATGTTGGGGCAACATGATCTTCCAGGAGAAGAGGATGAAGAACTGGATCCCAGGTCCTTCCAGGCCAAGAGCGTTGGTGCTCGCACTGCGATCATCTCGGCGGGGGTCATCGCCAACTTCCTGAGTGCCTTTGTGCTCTGCTACATCGCGCTATTGCTCGGTCACCACGGGGCTCCCGCCGAAGTGGGTTCGGTGGGGTATGGAGCCCTTGAGGCGGGACTCCGCCCCGGTGATGAGTTGCTGGCTGTCGACGGTCGTTCGGTGGAGTCATGGAACGAGCTGATGATGATCTACGTCACCCTGGAGCCGGGCGCTAAGCTGCCGGTCCGGATCCAGCGCGGTGGCCAGGAAATCGAGCTGGATCTAACGGTCAATCGCGATCCTGAGCACCCCTTTAACTCGCCGGATTTCTCATCGCCCCTTGAGCCAAGGGTTGGTGGAGTCGGGGCTGGTAGCGCTGCCGATCAAGCTGGAGTGCTCCCTGGTGATTGGTTACTGGCAGTTGATGGTCGCGCGGTCACTAGCTGGAGCGAGTTTCAGCGGCTGATTCAGCGACGGCCCTCCCAATCGGTGCGTTTGAAGATTGGCCGGGGCGAGGTTGGTGAACTGACGGAAATTGAGTTGGAGATAAAACCCTCTTCTCGAGATGCTGCTGGTGTGCCGCGCTATGAGCTTGGATGGCAGCCGGATCATCCTCCTGTGCTCGGCTTCCTGAGCCCTGACCTAGCGGCCGCTCGTGCGGGTATGCGGATTGGCGATCGGGTGTTGTCCCTGGGCGGTGTGGCAGTGGACTCATGGTACGGCCTGTGGCGGCTCGCCACCTGGGATCTTCCGCATGAGCAGCCTTTGGAGTTGCTGGCTCAGCGTGGCGAGCAGCAACTGTCCTTTGAGGTGGTGCTGGGTCAGCGTCCGGAGTGGTCTCTGGGCCCGATGGGCCTGCCTGAGTTGGGCATCGCTGGTTCCCGCCCAGCGGTCCTCAAGGTGGGCCGTATTGAGCCTGACGGGAGCGCCGCTGCCGCCGGTCTCCAACCGGGTGACGTCGTGCTTGCCGCGCGCGGTGAAGTGCGGCTAGCCGGCCCTGAGGCGCCGGCAGAGCCGTACGAGATGATCGCTCCCGACTTCACTGATCTGCTGGGGCTGGTGGGCGCACTGGCCTCACCGAAGCTGAGCCTCGATGTCGAGGGGAGCGCGGGGCGAAGAACTCTGCAGTTGGTCCTGACCGAGTCGGCTGACCCGCAGCAGATGGGCTTTCTTGGCGTCAGCCCGCTGCTCCGTGAGACCCTGTTCAAGCAAGGTCCACTCGAAGCTCTTGTGCCGGCCTGCATCGCCCCCTTTCGGCTGCTCACCGATCTCGTGAACGGCCTGCGGGCCATGTTTCAGCGGCGCGCGTCCGCGCGCTTGATCTCAGGTCCTGTGGGCATCCTCCAGGCCACGTACAGCTACGCCGAGAAATCCACCGGGGATCTGCTTAATTTCCTCGCTCTGCTCAGCGTTAATCTGGCGGTGGTCAACTTCTTGCCCATTCCCATCACTGATGGCGGGCATTTTGTCTTTCTTATGTATGAGAAGGCCAAGGGGCGGCGCATGGACCAGGAACTGGAAGCGCGTTTCCAGTGGGCGGGTCTGGTGTTCATCCTGATGATCTTCCTGTTCGCCACCTTCAACGATGTTGGCCGTATTTTCGGATTCTGAGCCGAGAAGACCGCGCAAAGCGCTTGACACGCTCCAATCTGTCCATATCATTCGCCATCGCTCCGGGTCCTGAATTTTCCCGGTAGCAAGGAGCACGAAGCCCATGTACGCCGTCATCGAGACCAGTGGTCGCCAGTACAAGGTATCTGAAGGTGACCTCATCACAGTGGACAGCCTCGACCAGGAGGTCGGAGCTAAGATCTCTCTTGACCGGGTCCTTATGACCGGTGGTGACGAAGTAAAGGTGGGTCAGCCCTATCTTGATGGTGCCAATGTTGAGGCCGAGGTTACGGCCCACGGTCGAGGCCCTAAGCTGGTTATCTTCAAGCTCCGTCGGCGTCAGAACAGCCGCCGCAAGCGCGGATTCCGCTCCTCACTCACCACTCTTCGCATCGCGAAGATCAACGCCTGAGAGGCTGGACAGATGGCACACAAAAAGGGGCAGGGCTCTACTCGGAACGGCCGTGACTCGATCGGCAAGCGCCTCGGCGTGAAGCGTGGCGACGGTCAGGTGGTTACCGCCGGCAACATCCTGGTTCGACAGCGCGGCACCACCTTTCATCCCGGCGAGAATGTCGGCCTGGGGCGGGACTACACGCTCTTCGCCCTGGTGGATGGCAAGGTGAGCTTTGGCCACGACAACTACGGTCGTAAGACGGTAGGCGTGGTCGCAGCCGAGGCCTGATACTTCGGCGCGCTCGGCGCGCTCCCGCGGCTCCCTACCTTTCCCGCAGCCCAGTTGAGTGCTGTTGTTCTCTGGCCCATGACCTGGGCCTCCGGGAGGCTTTGTCGTGAAGTTCATCGATGAAGTTCGGGTGACCGCGATCTCCGGTAAGGGAGGAGACGGCTGTAGCGCTTTTCGTCGCGAAAAGTTCGTCCCCAAGGGCGGGCCTGCAGGCGGTAACGGTGGCCGTGGGGGCCACATTATCTTTCGCGCCAGCCGTCACTTTAATACGCTCCATGGGCTTCGCTTTACGCCGATTATCAAGGCTGCAGCCGGTCGCTCAGGAGGACCTTCGATGCGGACCGGGGCGCAAGGTCAGGACCGGGTGGTCGAGGTGCCCGTAGGGACCCTTATTCGGCGTTCGGGAAAGACTCGGGTGCTCGCTGATCTCAGTGAAGAGGGGATGGATTTTGTTGCCTTGGAGGGAGGTCGGGGCGGCCGCGGCAATGCCAGCTTCAAGAGCTCCACGCAGCGGGCTCCTACCCAATTTGAACTGGGTGGCGCTGCTGTTGAGGCGGACTTTGATCTCGAGCTCAAGCTGCTCGCTGATGTGGGTCTACTTGGCTTTCCCAATGCGGGCAAGTCGACCTTGATCTCAGTTCTCAGTGCTGCTCGCCCCAAGGTTGCCTCCTATCCCTTTACGACCATCGCGCCCTCCCTCGGTGTGGTGCAGATCGCCGAGGACTATTCAACCTTTGTGATGGCGGACATCCCAGGCCTTATTGAGGGTGCAGCAGAGGGTGCTGGTCTCGGACATCGTTTTCTTCGTCACGTGGAGCGCTGCCGCATTCTCCTCCATCTCATCTCCCTGGATCCATTTGAAGACGAAGGGCACGGCACAGTTGAGGAGCGGTTTCAGAAGATGAACTCCGAACTGCAGCGCTACAGTCCTGCCCTTGGGGCTCGGCAGCAGATTGTGTTGCTGAGTAAACTGGATCTGGTCGAGGCCGATGAGGTTGAGCGGGTGAGCATCTGGTTTCGACAGCAGGGCCTTGCTGTGCTGAGTGGCAGCGCGGTGACAGGGGCCGGAATGAAGGAGCTGGTATCCGAGCTTGCAAAGGCCATCGCAGCGGTTACTTCCGGGGCAGATTGAGAGCCGCTGTCTGCGGGTTGGCTTTGTCCCTGCTGAGTCTCGGCTGTGGTGCCGATTGCCGCGGACCTAGCCCTGAACCTTCATTACAGACTGGCGATCAGTTGGCGGTTAACTACGAGCAGCCACCACCGAATTCTGCGGGTACCTTGCGGTCTTTGGGCCCTCACCTGTGGGAAGCTACCTACGACAGGCGCGGCGATGAGCAGGGCATTCAGCCGAGCCGAGATTCGGTTGCCCAGTTGATGTGGGCTGACCTCGACACCTATCAGTTCCTGCAGATCGATAAAGGCGAAGTCGTTCATGATGAGATCCGTTTGGATCGGGAGATCTTTCGCCGCTATGACAGTGATGAGCCGTATTCGCTCACCAAAGGCATCCCGGGTGATTCGATGATTCTGCACAGAACCCTGGGCATGTGGGATCAGGCCATCTCGCCCTTTGCCGAGCAGTTGGCTTATGAGCGGGTCGAGGATGGCACGGTTGAGGGGCGAAAGGTGCGGGTCTACCGCTTGCGCCTGGTGCCCGTCTCTGCCGCACCGGGCAGCAGTCCTGGAACCTCTCCTGAGCGGGCCGCGACCTTGATGGGCATTGTCACCACCCCGGTTCGCCTGGATGGCGCTATCTACATCGATGTGGAGACTGGCAACCGACTGCTCGCTGAATTGGAAGGACGCTTCTTGCCCCGCCGCGCCGTTGGCGGTGGTGACCTTACTGAGGAGGTTCTGGTCAGCTACCGCGAGAGCAGGTCGCTGACCGGGATCCCGGTAGAGATCAGACGACCCGCTCCGAGTGCAGTGATTGTGCCTGATACAGCCCGCACTGAAGCGGCGCGGAGAGCCAGGCGAAAGGCTGTCCTTGACCGCGCCGGTGGGCAGTGACTACGATCTGCTTTAGGAATTCGGTGCAGCATTGCTGCTACTCGCTGTGGAGGCACTAAATCGAACCCCTGAAGCAAGCTCTTCTCCTGGCCCAGGCTGCGGTCGACAAGAAGGCGATTCATCCCGTCCTGCTCGAAGTATCCGACCTGGTTTCTTATGCCGATTACCTGCTGGTGGTGACGGCTTCATCAAAACCTCATATTGATGCGCTTATTTCTTCCTGTACAGAGGTCGCAAAGGCCAATGATTTTCACTGCGCCCGAGTCGAGGGTGTCGATAAAGGCAAGTGGGTCTTGGTCGATTATGGCGACGTAATCCTACATCTGTTTCAGGAGAACGAGCGTGGCTATTACGACCTTGAGGGTTTGTGGCGTGATGCGCCGAGGGTCGACATCCCCGGGGTAGAGACGCTGCCATTCCCGATGGACTACCACGCTTCCTGATCCACAGATCGGCTCAGTGTGAAGCTCAGTGTCGTCGCAGTTGGGCGGGTGCGGGACTCGGCGTACCGGACTCTTTGTGACGACTATCAGCGGCGCCTTGAGCGGCTTTGCCGTTTTTCGCTTACTGAGACGCGAGAACTGCGCGGCCGAACTCCCGAGCAGACCCCGCGGCTTGAAGCCGAGCGCCTGTTGCCCAGGCTTGAGGGCCCTGGCCTCAATGTCGCTATGGACGAAGGGGGTCGCAGTTTAACCAGTGAGGGCCTGGCCCAGTGGCTGGAACAACTGGCGAGCCGCGGAACCCGGGAACTCCGGCTGGTTGTTGGTGGTGCCTATGGTCTTGATGCTGCGGTGAGAAAGCGTTGTTCGGACTCGCTGTCCCTGTCGCCGATGACCTTGCCTCACGAGCTTGCCAGGACGGTACTGCTGGAGCAGTTGTATCGGGCTCACACCATTCTAGCTCGCTTGCCATACCACCATCGTTGAGCACACCAAGGCGACCGAAATCTGACCCGATCGGCGCTTGACTTGCGTCGCTGCAGTCGGGGCAGAAGCCCGGAAAGGTGGCCTGGTTGTGCTGATTCGCAGCCTGCAAGCGTTGGGAAATCTGCTCGTTGTAGATGGCTGTGTTGCTTGTGGGTCACTCTGCACCAGCTCTGAGATGGGCTTGTGCGAGTCTTGCAGGGGATTGGTCCCACAACTCCCTTCTAGCAGCTGCCGTCGTTGTGCGCAGTCGGGGGTGGCTGGGCCCACTTCAGGCCGGGTACAGGAAGTCGACTCGGGTTTATGTGAGGACTGTATTCGTGATCCTCAGAGACCGACTATACGGTGCTGCGCGAGCCTATCGGGTGAACTGCTTCCAGCCTTGCTTCATCGTTTCAAGTATGGCGGTGAGTTCGCGCTTTCCCGACCTTTGGGGAGCATCTTTGCCCAGGGTGGCCGGCGCCTGCTGAAGGGATATTCGCTGGACGCTGTGGTACCGGTTCCCCTGCATGACCGCCGTCTCCGTTCTCGTGGCTTTAATCAGGCGGCGGTTCTGGCCAGAGCTCTGTGCCGAGAGCTTGAACTTCCGCTGATCTACGGGCTTGAGCGAGGACTGGCGACCCCGCCTCAGGCCCTCCTCACTGCTGCTGAGCGGGCCGCCAATCTGGAGGGTGCCTTTACCGTTCGTGAGAGCGAAACGCGGCGCCTTAAGGGGGCCAGACTGCTGCTGGTCGACGATGTAGTGACGACGACCTGGACCATGAGAGAGTGTATGGACCGTCTGCGCGCAGCTGGGGCCAGTTGTGTCGCTGCCCTGGCTCTTGCGCGCACGCCCAGGAGCAGGTGAGCGTATACTCCTGATCTTCGCTTGCAGCGCTCTATGGATAGGAGGGCTTTCGCCCCGTGCCTTACGCAATTGGCATTGACCTGGGAACGTCCAACTCGGTGGTCTCCATCGTCAAGGATGGAGTGCCCACGGTCATCAGTGACGAGAAGGGCAACAGGACCCACCCATCGGTGGTTTGGTTTGCCTGGGGTCGCAAGGTTGAAGGCGATGGGATTCTGGTGGGTGCGCGTGCCGCCCATCAGGTGATGCTGGCTCCCGAGGGCGGGGTTTATTCGGCCAAGCGCCTCATTGGGCGAACTATCGACAGCCTTGAGGTGCAGAAGGCCAGGGAAGTGGTCCCGTACGAGATCCTAGAGGGTCCGCACCGTGATCTGCGCATTCGAGTACACAAGCAGGTCTATCCACTCGCTGAGATCAGCGCTCATGTGCTGCGCTACCTCAAGGGGATTGCCGAGTCGTATCTGGGCGAGTCTGTAGAGCAGGCGGTCATCACCGTGCCTGCTTACTTCAACGACAGTCAGCGACAGGCCACCAGAGATGCCGGTCGCATCGCTGGACTGGAGGTTCTGCGCATCATCAATGAGCCAACCGCCGCGGCCCTCGCCTATGGTCTTGGGGCTCATCGGGATGAGAACGTTGCGGTCTATGATCTCGGTGGTGGGACTTTTGATGTCTCGATTCTGCGCATTCAGGGAGATGTCTTTGAGGTGGTGTCGACCGCAGGTGACACCTACCTCGGCGGGGATGACTTTGACGGGGTCGTAGTCGACTACTTGCTGGGCCAGCTTGACGATGCTGGGCGGACAGCAGTTTCTCGTTCGGTTGGAGCCCGGGTGCGTATCAAGCGGGCTGCTGAGGAGGCGAAGAAGAAGCTCAGCTTCGAGGAAGAAACCACCATCTACGTCGGTAGCGTCTATACCAACGAAGCTGGCGAGGAGGTCCACCTCAAGACTCACCTGACCCGGGTTCAGTTCAACCAGATGGTCTTCCCGTTGGTGAAGCGGACCTTCCAGGTCTGTGATGAAGCATTGATCGCCGCCCGGCTTGAGCCGAAGGATATTGCGGCGGTGGTGATGGTTGGTGGGATGACCCGCTCACTGATCATCCAGGAGGCCGTAGATAGCTACTTCGGCCGGCCGCCGGCCAAGGGGATCAATCCCGACGAGGTGGTCTCGGTAGGCGCAGCGATTCAAGCGGATAGTCTGTTGAGCGCGATGCAGGGCAACATCAATCCAAACCGGTCGTTGTTGATTGATGTGACTCCTCAGAGTCTGGGTATCGCTACAGCAGGCGGCTTTGTTGAGCGGGTGATCGAGCGAAATAGCTCCATACCCACCGGAGAGACGCGCACCTTTACCACCTCCTGGGACGATCAGCAGGAGGTCAAGATCGAGGTCTACCAGGGCGAAGGCCGTAAGATTGAGGGCAACCAGAAGCTCGGAGAATTCATTCTTGAGGGTCTAAGGCCCGCTCCGCGTGGTGAGGTCAAGGTGTCGGTCTCCTTCGACATTGACGCTAACGGCATCGTCAAGGTGACCGCAGAGGATCCCAGCACTCGTCAGGTCCGCTCCATACGGGTGGAGGCAAGCGCCGGGCTTACCGAGCAGGAGATTGAGGACCTACGTTTTGATCGTGAGGAAGATGAGGGGCTGGCCCCCTCGCCAGAACAGAGTGAACAGCCCGGTGCCTGAGCGATACACACAGAGCAGGGAGTGCGGTCATGGAGCT
Source organism: Deltaproteobacteria bacterium UBA6601 (assembly GCA_002433485.1). GTDB lineage: Bacteria > Myxococcota_A > UBA796 > UBA9615 > UBA9615 > UBA6601. The sequence continues at coordinate 80,559 of DJIF01000054.1, read as the reverse complement.
TGACTTGAGAGTACGAGTGGAGGTGGAAGCCATCGCTGCTGTGCTCGATGAGATCGACAATTATCAGCTCCTTCGGCTTAAAGGCGGGGCACCGATTCCGGATGTAGAGAAGGCCTATGCTGCTCAGAGCAAGATGTTCCATCCCGACAACTACTTCGGGGTCGGGGACGCGAAGTTTCAGCGGGCAGTGACCTCCATCTTTAAGAAGCTCAATGAGGCGTATCAGGTGCTCAAGGATGCTGAGCTGAAGAAGATGTATGACAAGAAGATGGGGTTCCGTGGCCCGGTGGCCTCTGCAGGCAAGTCTTCTCGTCGGCGCCGCGGAATCGGTAAAGAAGAGCTTGAGGCCGAAAAGGAAGTGCTCGCAGCCGGTGGCGTGGTCAGTGACAAGAATGCGATCAAGTACTGGGAGTTGGCTGAGATCGCCACCATGAACAAGGACTGGAATGGCGTGGTCATGAACCTGCAGTTCGCGCTCAATTATGAGAAGGCCAACCCGGTCCTTAAGGAAAAGCTCGCCGAGGCCAAGGAGAAGCTCGCCGAGAAGAAGGAACGGGAGAAGAATCCCTACAAGATCAAGATTCGCTGAGGCCGCGATCGGGCTCCACTAGTCGCTGCTGGTCGGCACCTTGCTTGCGGCAGGAACTGAGCGTTCAGGTTGCTGTTGTCAGGGAATCGAGGCTGTCTCTCCGCTTTGAACCTGCTATTTAGTCGCTCTCCCCGCACGGTGCACGGGCGGGACTTCGCTCAGGAGAGCATCATGTCTTTTGACCGTCTCTTTATTGGTATTGCCGGGATGATTGGAGCGGGGAAGTCGACCCTTGCTAAGGCTCTGGGTGAGCACCTTGGCATTGATGTCTACTATGAGCCGGTGCAGGACAATGAGTACCTAGAGGACTTCTACCGCGATACAGCGACCTATTCCTTTGCCACTCAGATCTATCTGCTCAACCGGCGCTTTCAGCAGCACCAGGAGATCATCTGGGCCGGCCGCTCAGCGGTACAGGACAGAACCATCTATGAGGACTCCATCTTCGCGCAGATGTTGGTGCAACTCGATTTGATGGACGAGCGGGACTATCGCACCTATCAGAGTCTCTTTCATCACATGAGTAACTTCATGTGCCGTCCCAACCTTATTGTCTATCTGGACGTCAAGCCAGAGCGCTCCATGGAGCGCATCCGTGAGCGCAGCCGCGACGTTGAGTCGGGGATTAGCCTTGCCTATCTGGAAGCTCTCTACCAGGGCTACGAAGAGTTCATTCAGGACATCTCAAAGATGATTCCGGTGATTCGGGTGGACTACGATCGCTTCCGTAGCGCAGAGGAGATGGCCGCCGTTATTCAACGCGAACATCTTGACCATAGCTTCTTACGCTCGGTGACTCGCTTCGATCCGGTTCGCTGAGCAGCGGGCTTTTCGTCCCGTTCAGAATATGGATGCGGCCCAGAGCCCCAGCAGTGCCGTGCCCCCCAGTGCCGCAGACAGGAGCGTGGCGACTGCCGCAGCTCGCAACAGCTTGGCTGGGGTGATGATGGCGCTCATTCCGGTGCGGTGCGGGGTGGTGTTCGCTGCGCTTCCCGCGCTCTCGAAGAAGTCGAAGTCGATGGCTTCGTAGCGCTGGTCAAGGCTGAGCAGGTGGCTGGTCGATTCCTCAGGGATCTCGGTCATCCAGTCGTCGCTGCTCAAGTCGTTGTAAGGGCCTTCGACGTCCTGTGGGGAAGGACCGAAGCGGACGGCGATGCCCGGGCCATGCTCCTCGACGCGGATCACTGTGCCGTCGAGAATGATGCTGTGATTGCCGCGCCCATTGGCGGGCAGCAGGTGAAGGGCCACATGGTCGCCCGGCTGCAGAGCGCTGTAAGGTGGGCGGCGGGTCGAACGCAGCAGGTAAGCGCCTTGTTCGTTGATCTGCTCAAGGCGGCAGCGGCATTGTTGGCCATCGGGCCCGCTCAGGACTGCGCGAGACAGGCGTAGTTCGCTCAGAGGCGCTGCTTTTAATCGCCTGGCTGCTGAATTCCTCGTGCTACTGAGCTTTTTTGCAGCTGAGCTTTGTTTCCTGACCATGCTTCCTCCGAGTCGGTACGCCAGTAGATCAATGCAGCCTCTGTGCCAGTTCTCGGGTCGACATCAAGCTTGGGTGAGCAGTGTGCTGATTGGCGGGATTGTGATCAGGGTCTTTCTGCTGGGCATCTACCATCAGGCGTCAGAGACCGCCCATCAGGCGTCAGAGAACCGTCTGGGCTTGACGCCGCTTGGTGCCATGGGAATGACACTGTGATGGTCAGCGGCTAACGTCCATGCCATAGCCCTGTCCCCGACTCATCTGGTGAGGAGTTCGCTGTGCCGCTGCGTATGTTGTTCCTGATGTTGATCTGTCTGGCCTTGCCGGCCTGGTTGTTGGGCTGTGGGGACTACACGATTCATGTGGCACCCCCCAGCGAGGGCGACGATCCCGGGGAGTGTTCAGATCTGGCCGACAATGACGAAAATGGCCTGTTTGACTGTGATGATGAAGGTTGTGTTGGTGCCCTTGAATGTCTCGAGGGGCCTGATGCGCCGGGGACCTGTGACGACGGGATCGATAACGACCGGGATCAGTTGTTGGATTGTGAGGATGATGGCTGTCTGGAAGCTCCTGAGTGTCGCCAGAACATTCCGCCTACCGCCCCGGAGTTGGTGATCGACCCGATTGGCCCTACCACCGCAGACACTCTGGCCTGCTCCATTGTGGTGAATTCCCACGATGCAGATGGTGATGAGATCGAATATTCGGTTGCCTGGACGGTCGACGGCGTTGATGCCGGCATCGAGGGCTTTACGGTCGACTCTGAATTGACTACCCGGGGCGAAGTTTGGGCTTGCAGTGTGACTCCCAGTGACGGGCTTAACGACGGCGATAGCGGAACCATCGCGGTGACCATTGATAACTACGTGCCGACCGAGCCAGTGGTTGCGATATTGCCCGGTTACCCAACTGATAGAGATGATCTGGAGTGTCAGGTTGTGGTGCCATCTTCTGATGAAGATGGCGACCCCCTCACCTATCAGTACGTTTGGAGCCGGGGCACGCTGCAGCCCGATGGAAGCGTCAGTTGGCAGGCCAGCGGCATCACCGGGAACGTCGTTCCCTGGGTTGAAACCGCTGCTTATGACAGCTGGCTTTGTACCGTGGTGCCCAGTGATGGCATTACCACCGGCCCAGAGGCGGGTGCGGAGGTGCAGGTGGTGGTGGACGGAACCCAGTTTGTCGCGGCAGGCAGATATCACGGCTGTGCGGTGCGTCAGGATGGGCTGGTTGCTTGCTGGGGGGTGGATGACAGCAGCGCGATGGATTCGGGTCAGGTGACCGGCAGTATGCAGCCTCAGTATGGCGCTGGTGAGGTAGTGGCCGGCGAGTTCTTTGGTTGCATCCTGAAGTACGACACTGCCTCCGTGCATTGTTGGGGGCATGATGACGACCAGCAGGTCAGTGGCATCCCCTTGGGCACTTTTATTCAGGTCAGCGCGGGGACGCGTCATGTCTGCGGGGTACGCTCGAACGGTAGGCTGGAGTGCTGGGGCGCGGCGCTTAGCTGGAATGAGCAGCCGCCTTCAGGCATTGCCCTAGAGGTCGCTTCGGGTGAAGATTTCAGCTGCGCTCGGATGGAAGACACCAGTCTGGTCTGTTGGAATATGCCAACTGGAGTGCAGCCTCCTGCGGGTACCGGGTGGACTCAGATCGCCGCTGGTGGTGGTCACGCCTGTGCCCTTGATGGTGCCGGGGCAGTGAGCTGCTGGGGTGACGACAGCCTCGGCCAGGGACAAAGCGGTGTTGATGCGCTCGGAGGACTTGCATTTGAGCAACTGAGCGCGGGTCAGCAGCATAGCTGTGGGGTTGAGCGGGGTACCGGCTTCGCCCACTGTTGGGGGGATGATAGCTTTGGTCAGAGCAGCGTCGCAGGCGGAGTTTTTGAACAGGTCAGTGCGGGTTGGAATCACACTTGTGGCCGGCGCACTAATCTGGTGACGGTGGAGTGCTGGGGCTGTGGGTCCGGTGAGGACCGGGGTCAGTGCAGTCCGGTGGGGCTCAGCCCTTGAGCCGCTGGACTGGCTGGGGGGAGATGGGGATCTCCAGCAGTCGGCACTCGATGGGGCCGTTGAAGAGGATGTGACGACGAGCTGGCCTGAGGCCGATTTTGCCGATGAGCGGGCCTTTCTCTACCAGTATGTAAGCGGTCCAGCCGAGGAAGCGCTGGCGTAGGGTATCGCCAAGGCTCCGATACAATGGCCCCAGCTCTTCCCGATCCCCCATTCTGGCACCGTAGGGCGGATTGGTGATCACCAGCCCTGGCATAGGGCTGGCGGGCGCATCGCGGAGTGCCAAATCACAGCGCTGTATCCGCACCAACTGAGACATGCCAGCGCGGTCAGCATTGTCCAGGCAGGCCTGGATCTGGCGTCGGTCTATGTCCGATCCGAACAGCACCGGTGAGGCTTGGTTCTGTGCCGCGCTTCTCGCGCCAGCTTCTTTGAGCAGGTCCGCCCATAGGGTCGCGGAGTGGCCACGCCAGCGGTCGAAGCCCCAGCGGTTTCGCTGTAGACCCGGGGCGGTGTCCAGGGCGTAACTGGCCGCCTCAAGGAGCAGGGTCCCGGAACCGCACATCGGGTCCACCAGGATACCGCCTGAGCGGCTGATCTCTGGCCAGCCTGCGAGTCTGAGCAGAGCGGCAGCCAGGGTCTCTTTGAGCGGTGCTTTGCCACCGTTTATCCGAGTCCCACGGAGGTGTAGGGCATCGCCACTGAGGTCAACACAGACCGTCGCTTTTCCGTCTCTCAGGTGGACGTTGATACGAACATCAGGGTCCTTGAGGTTCACGCTGGGCCGCTGGCCCTTTGCAGTGCGGAGCTGGTCGACAATGGCGTCTTTGGTTCGGCGCGCGCCAAACTGGCTGTTGTTGATTCCAGGGGAGCGACCAGTGAACGACACTGCCAGCGAGGAATCGAAGCTGAGGTGGTCGCGCCAGCGGATTCTTGATACGCCCCGATACAGGTCGTCTGCGCTGTTCACCGGGAAGTGTCCCAGTTCCATCAGAACGCGACTCGCGATACGCGACCAGAGGCAGGCTCGGTAGCCGTCCGAGAGGTCACCCAGGAAGCTCACTGAGCCCTTGCCCGAGCTGCGCCCTTCAATACCGAGTTCTGCCAACTCAGCAACAAGCAGTTCTTCGGTTCCCAGGGCGGTCGGTAAGTTGAAGCGGGTGCGGCGGGGCATGGTAGCGAGGTTGTAGCTGGGGAAGGCTCAGGGCACCAGCCCATCGATCTCAAGAACCCGGTGGTATTGATTGCCGGGCATGTCTTGCAGTTCAGTGCGACGCCCCGAGGGCCAGCGCACCTCGATCAGCTCAGCACTGTCGGCGGACCCTAGACCGAAGTGAACCGATTTGCTGCTGCTGGAATGAACTGAGCTTGAGCCTGCACCGACGTCGATGCGGGAAGTCCGAGACCCGGCGGTGAGCAAAACGGTGGCACCCACGCCATCGGCATTGGATTCCTGCCCGAGCAGGTCGAGACCAATCCAGTTGTGGCTCGTAGTGCAGTGATTCCGCCACAGGTCAGGGGGACCGTCCAGATTGGCTACCAGTAGATCCAGGCAGCCATCTCTATCGTAGTCAAGCCGGACCAGTCCTTCGCTCTCGCGGATGCTGTCTTCGAGGCCGCTGTCCTGGGCCTCTTCAAACCGCCCCCCGACATTTTTCATCAGCACTGAAGCGGCCGGAGCAAGCTGCTCCTCCCAGCTGCCAAAGGCGACTGCCAGATCCGGCCAGCCGTCGTTGTCGAAGTCGCCAAACTCGCTGCCCCAGCTGCTCTCTCGAATGCCGTCCATACCAGCGATTGCACCGGTGCCCTGGGTGGCGTCAACGAAGCTCCCATCCCCCTGGCCCTGCAGCAGCACTTCGCCGCCATCCAGCATCAGGTTGGTGATGTAGAGGTCTACCTTCCCATCCCGGTTGTAGTCGCCGCTGGCGATCCCCATGGAGGAGGCAGCTAGCGAGCAGCCACAGCTTGAGGAGATCGAGGTGAACTGTTCATGGGTCGCCGCCGAGCCGTTGTTGCGATACAGCTGATTGCTTTGGAGCAGCGCGCCATAGTCATTGGCAACGTAGAGATCGAGATCGCCATCATCGTCGACGTCGAGCCAGGCGGCGGCGAAGCCCGCACCACGCGGGTTGGGCTCTGGTAGCAACTGCTGGACTTCGGTGAAGCTCCCGTCGCCGAGGTTGCGGTACAGGCGATCTGCCGGCCGCTGTTGGAAGGAGGCCTTAGGCGATAGGGACAAATCCTGGTGCTCGATCACCAACAGGTCCAGCAGGCCGTCGCTGTCGTAGTCGCCTAGCGCCATGCCAGAGGAGAGCAGGCTGTGTCCTCCCAGGCCCGCTTCTGCGGTGACCTCGATGAAGCGTTCCCCTTGGTTTTGATACAGCTGATTGGCGCCGTCGTTGGCCAGGAACAGGTCAGGGTCTCCGTCGTTGTCGTAGTCGGCAAAGGTAGCTGCCAGTGGGATCGCTTCGTCGGGAGTGCTCGCGTCGGTGCCGTTGGGCAGCCCCCACAGCTCCAGTTGGTCGGCAAAGCTACCCTTACCGTCGTTGATGAAGAGCCGATTCGGGGTCGCCCCTTGGGGCCCGACCCGGCCGCAAAGGTAGATGTCGGGCCAGCCATCGCCATTGACGTCGGCCACCGCCGCTCCTCCTCCGCCCAGGTCTTGCGGTTGTGGCCCATCTGGGCGCAGTCCGGCCGCGTCGCTTACCTCGACAAATAGCGGACCTAACGGTTGCTGAGGGCTGGATTCCGGCCCGCAGACAGGCAGGTTCGCGCACAACTCCTCAGCGCAGTCATAGAGGCCATCGGCGTCGTTGTCGGCTCCGTCGCTACAGTGCTCGACAAGGGCGCCTTCAGGGGACGCCTGGCAGGAGAGCAGGGGCAGTGCTGCTATCCAGCTCATAGCCACGAGTGCGTAGCCCCGAGCGCGCTCTGGTTGGAGTTTCGAAAGTTGGCGGTGCCTGCAGCTGAATCTGGTGTTGCTCACCGGCGCGCAGGGACTGAGCTTTGACTCTTCCAGCTCAGCCTCCTCCTTCGCCAGCCCAGCAGCATGGCTGGGAGCAGCAGCCCTGCTTGTGCAGCTCCATCGCTGGTGCTCCCGCAGCAGCCGCCCACGGGCTCGC
>DJIF01000054.1:68972-72981 GCA_002433485.1 Deltaproteobacteria bacterium UBA6601 | reverse complement strand
ACCGGAGCTGTCGTCGTCATCGCCGCTCATGGTGCTCAGAGTTTGCTGCAGAGTCTCCCAGGAAGGCTCGCAATATTGTGCGGAGTGGCTGTCAGAAGGGCAGCTGGGGGGAGGTGCCGTGTCGATCAGCTGGAAGTGACCCTCAAAGTTCTCACCATCTGCGCTGAACAACAGCGCGAACTCTTCATTCCAGACTCGGGTGCTGACCCAGAGGCCCCGCTCATCGGCATTGACTCCGCTTGCTGATGGTCCCTCGGCCAGGGCATTGAAGGGACCGCTGCCCAGGGCCTGAAACATTCGGCCGTAGCCGTCCACCAGCCAGGCTCGCTGGTCGCTGCTGAAGGCCGCTGACTTGATGTCCGAGGTCACTTCAAACTGATCACTGAAGCTCAGGCCGCCATCATTGGAATAGAGCAGCCGATCTGAGATTGGCGCGTCGACGCGGAGCCACAGTTGTGGCCCATCGCCTGAAGCGAGCAGTACATCGAGTAGTACCTGGGCGGCCCCCTTGGCTTCGTAGGATATTTGCTGCTCAGTCCAGCTCAAGCCGTTGTCGTTACTGCGGTAGAGCCAGGAGCGGAGTGGATTGAAGTAGGAGGCAGTGGCCCAGGCCGTGCCATCGCTGCCGAAGTGAACATTGCGAAACAGTCGCTCAGGTGAGTTGGTGTCCGATGCCTGCCAGGTTGCTCCAGCATCGCTGGAGTAATACAGGCCATTGCTGACTCCAGTAACCAGCGTGGCGGTGCTGGCGATAGCTCGCTGCGGGTCGGTGGGTGAGAACACGACGTCGGTGACCACCTGACCGCTCAATCCTGTGACGGCCTCCCAGTTGCAGCGGTCAACACTTCGGTACAGAGTTTCTTCAGGGTTTCGTGAGGATGCGAGTACCCCGGTCGTGCCGAGCAGCACCCCCTGGCTGTTGAGGGCGTAGCGCGGTGTAATCGGTGATCCTGCCGCAATGATGGTCTCGTGGCAGAGCCATTCAAAGCTGCCCTGGCCCGCGTCGAATAACAGCCCATAGGAGGCCTCGATTGCGGTTATGCCAGTGTTTGAGTCTGCCGGCAGCACCACTCCGAGGGTCTCAGGGACCGCACCGACATGGGCCCTTAGGGGTGAGCTGAGCATGCACACCATCAAACACAGCCAGCTGCCAGCAGTTGCTCGGGTCATAACTTGAAGATAGCAGCTGAAATCACCGTCCAGGGCAGTCCGGGTAGTCCAGTTCCGGTTGCCCCAGGGCGAACCACGGGGCCCCTTCTCGGCGCGAGAGATAGGCTTGATAGCGGCCGCGAACCAGCACCCCGCAGCGGTTTTGAAAATCCACATAGCCGCTGACGCGGTAGCAGGGGCCAGCGAGTTCCTGCTCTACTTTGATAAGCAGTCGTTCAAGCTGGAGCTTCAGTTCCGGTGTGAGGGCACCTCCCATGGCCAGTTTGCGTAGGGCCTCCAATTCGCTCTGCCCAGAGACGCCAGTGGGCGCTTCATCTAGCAGTTGGACTTTCACCTCCTGGGCGGTAACCCGCGGAAATTCTGCGCTGCGGGGAGTCGGCAGGGCATCCCGGACCCGGCGGGTGGCCTCGGTGTAGGCCTCGTTGGCCGGTAGCTGTTCAAGGTACGCGAGCACCGCAGCTGAGTCGCTAGCGACTGTAGCTGCAGGTTCAGGAGCAGGAGAACTCTGCCGCTCGGCGAGCATTTCAGCTTCCTTGCGTTTGTCTGCTCGCTCTGCCTCCGCCTCCTGGCAGGCCTTGGGGTCGCAGGTTGCTAGGGTTGCTACGGCTGGCTCCATGATGGCGCTGTAGGCCCTGCGGATGGCCGCTGCCTCGCCCGGACGGCCCCGATACGGGAGGCGGGCCTGAAATGAGGACTGACAGCTCCCGTGGGCGCTGATGTCGAGGATGACCGGTTGGCCGCGGTACTCCAGCTGCAGGCTTCTGGCTGGCATGCTCGTCAGCTTTTTTACCCCTCGCAGCCCCTGTAGGGCTTCACCGAGCCGGACGCTGGTCTCCTCGGCGCTGCACTCAGCGAGGATTCTCCCACCCACGGCTGGCTCGTTGCTCGACCCAGTAATTTTATTGTTTGGGTCGGTGCTGTGCTTGGTGGTTGGTTCCGCGTCGCCAGGAGCTGCGCGGTCCTGGGCCTGTAGGGTGCTGGCGGGTAGCAGTAATGTCGCGCTGAGGCAGAGAAGGCGAATGGTCTGCATGGTCTTGTTGGGGTACTCCTTGGAGCGTTTCAGGAAAACTCAGCATATGCTGCTTTCGTCGTTGATGCCGGGTGGCCCCGATTCGGTGGTTGCCGCGTCGCGACAGGGAGGTCTCTGGTCATGGATGAGCGTTCTGCAGTTGAGCCGGTAGCAACGGCTGTGAGTAAGGTTGAGATGACCCAGTTGGTGCTACCGGGCGATACCAACAGTCTGGGTACAGCCTTTGGTGGACGGATTATGGCCTGGCTGGACATTGCCGCGGGAATTTCAGCAGGAAGGCACTCGGCGGGTCCGGTGGTCACTGCGTCCGTGGATGATCTGCACTTCTTTATGCCGATTCAGAAGGGTGATGTGGTTGTCCTTAAGGCTCAGGTTAACTATGTGGGGACCACCGCGATGGAGGTGGGGGTCCGGGTAGAAGGGGAGCGCTGGGGCGGCGAGCGTTATCATGCGCTGACCGCGTACACCACCTTTGTTGCTCTCGATGATGAGCGCCGCCCACGCCCTGTTCGAGGCCTGCTCCTAGAGACCGATGAGGACCGCCGTCGTGCTAGCGATGCGGCGGAGCGGGTGGCGGAGCGCAGGCGCAGGCGTGGCGAGCGCTCGGCTAAGTTCCATCGTTGAGGTCAGCTCAATAGAGAATGCTCGCTTCCATAGCAAACAGCAGCTCGCGCCGGGGAGTGTCGGCCAGTAGTTTCGGGCCGTTCAGCTCGGGGATGGAGACGCTCTTCTCAAGTTCCTGCCATGCCGCATAGCAGGCTTGGTCGCTGAAATAGAGTGTCTGCCATACTGCCGATTCCAGACTCAGCCCCTCTTGAGAGAGGAGGTGCTCGACGCTGGCGAAGGTGTCCAGGATTTGGGCCTTGGCATCTCCGGTGTGGCGACTTTCCCCCTGCGGGCCAATGCTCGCGGTGGCCGATACGGTCACCAGGTGCTGGCCGCTGAAGTCCAGGACCATGCCCCTGGAGAAGGTAGAACCGTATTGCCATGGTTCACATTGCCGTAGCGGTCGAAGGGGTCGGAAGGGGCGCTCACTTGCAGTTGACTTCAAGGCGAGCAACTCCATGTGACAGGGTGCACCCGCAGCGTGCAGTCCTTGGACGCAGCTGCTTGCCGGGGGACAGGAACCCTGCTCTATTCCAGTCCTTGCGAACAGTTCGTCGCGAGTCTCATTGAAGGGTGCATACCAGTCGAAGAGATCGGCGATGTAGAACCAGGTTCGGGCTACATCAGAGTAGAGAAAGCCGTGTTGGCGTAGGGCCTCTTCGCTCGCCGAGAACATGTCTCTCAGTGCGCTCTTGGGGGGGCGGCCAAGGGAGCCGCACAGGTCGCTGAGGCTGATGATCTCGAGCTCGGGAGATTGGACAAGGGTGCCGCTGCAGGATGCCGTGGCTTCGAGTCGCCGCCAGCTCCAGTCATGTTCGAGGCGAACTCCAAGCACTTGAATGCTATCAAGCAGGCTGCCTGATGGCAGTGGATTGCAGACCCAGCTCGGCTCGCCCGTCACTGGCAGACCAAAGAGTTCAAGGGCTTCTCGGCGTGCCTCGCGCAGGGCTGGAAGTACCTCGGGGGGGGCGAACACCCGCTCGATGATTGGCTTGAGGTTGAGCTCAGCGCAGCGGCTGGCCAGCCCTTCAAACAGGCCAGCTGCATTGTCGACTGTAGTGACCGGCTCGGCGGGCGCGACGCTGATGAGCTGGAAGGGGCCTTCGCTTCCGCTCTCGAGCATGATCCCTACTGCGCCTTCGACAGGATCCATCTGATCAGTATAGGCCGCTACTGGCATCGGCGGGGCAGGTCCCCGCCGAG
>DJIF01000054.1:0-68655 GCA_002433485.1 Deltaproteobacteria bacterium UBA6601 | reverse complement strand
ACCCGCCGAGCTGGCTTTGATCGACTCGCCTGTTCCGCCTCTGGTAACCCTTGGAGCGGCCTTGCCTCGTCAGTCGAAAGGTAGGCGGAATTGAAGGATGTAGTTGCCCCAAAGGATGCGGTCACCGTCGGCAAGGCGGGTCGGACGAGCTACCCCGACCGCGTTGATCTTGAGATCGCCGGAATCCTTTAACGGCTCCAGCATGTAGCTGTCATCGTCCTTTACGATAGCGGCACACAGTCCGGCCGCTCCATGGCGGGGCTGGAGTTGGGCCTGGCAGTCCGGGGTGCTGCCAATCAGGGTTCGCTCCTGTTCAATGGGCACAATGTTTTCGTCATGACCTTCGTCATACCAGGCGAGGTGAGCGCCCATTACTTGCGTGTTGAGTTGGTGAATTTGCAGCGCGTCGTGGAGGCTGATGCTTACCGTCGTACTGTCTTCGCCTTCCTTGAGCACTCGCTCGGTGTCTGCCATTGGCATGCTCGAGCCCTGGTTGTCGATTGCGTCACGCCCTTCGTCGAATTGGATCACGAAGTGGCTGATTTCGATGAGGTCGCCGGGCTTGAGCACCCGGAAGTTGACCATGTTGCCGTTGACGAACATGCCGTTACGGGCCTGGCTGCTCTTGAGCACCCAGGCCTCACCTTGAAGGTTAATCTCGGCGTGATTGCGCGAAACCGATGGGTCGCTGAGATGGATGTCGCAGTTAGGGTTGCGGCCGATGCGGACGCTGCCCGCACGAAAGCTGTATTGAGCCAATTGCTCGCGTCCCTTGAATACTCGAAACTCGGCCACGTTTATCCTTTGCGCTGCTCGGTTGGGGGCTGAGGATAGCAGGGGCCGGGCTCAGCTGTGTTGTGCTCGGCGTGAACAACACCCTATTGGGGGTGCTACCTGCCGACTTGCAGGTAGAGGGCGGTCGCAGCTCGGATCGCAACGTGAGGGTCTTGATCTTCGAGGAGTTGCTCAAGCAGGGCCAGCTGCCCCTCGTTACAACTCGCAGAGATGGCGTCAATAGCGCGCTCCCGAACCAGCGGGGTCGCCGATTCAAGGGCGACTTCGCTCAGTTTTTCCCAGCCGCTTGAGCCACTGAGGATCACTGCATCGAGGGCGGCGAGCAGACTGCGGTCATCGCCCTGCTGGGCTAGTTGTTCAAGCTCTCTGGCTAATGCGTGCTGTCCTGTAGCAACGATGGCCGCTGCTGCCGCACCGCGGCTGGACGGGTCGCGGCTCGACAGCGCCTGGCGCAGGGCATCGACCAGCTCAGAATCCTGGCCCTGGGTGTCCAGCAGGGCAAGGGCTGCAGCGCCGTTGCGCACGACCAGGGCATCACTGTCGCTCAGGATCAGCTCAACCCAGGTACTGTGCTTGGGTACCGGGCTGAGGACCATAACCGCGCTCCAGGCCCTGCGCTGCTCAACGTTTAGTTGTTGCCAGACTGCGGCAGGAGTTCCTCCTGGAGCGGTCGCTGCGGCGAGCTTTGAGCCTGCATCGGTGGAGCTTGCGAGGCGCTTCAGTCGGGCAGCTTGCGCGCGGCTTGGGGTCTCGCGTTCGAGCGCGGCCAGGGCGAAGCCGGCCAGCGCGCCGGGGCTTTTTGCTGACCAGCGGCGTAGTTGCGCTGCCTGCTCCGGCTCGTTGGCTCGGATTGGCGTCATGAGGAACACTGCGCTGGCTCTGAGCGGGTCCCCAGCGCTGAGCAAGCCATCCACCATCTTCGTGCCCAGTTGCACTGTCCGCTGGTCTTTATGCAGCAGCGGCCAGGCTAGGGTCGCAGCCGCTCTGAGCGGCTCGTCGTTAGCGGCGGCTCCCTTAAGCAGCCAGTCCTTCGCCAGTTCCTGGTCGGCCTCAGTGGGGAGACCAGCCGCCAGGTGACGGGCAGCCGCGGTGATCAGGTGGGCTTTAAGTTTATCGCTGGCTGCGCTGGCGCGCTCCTCTAGTAGTGGCCAGGTCGCTGCGGTCGGTAGCGCGCCCGGCAGGGAGTCAATGATGGCTGCAAGTTCATTTTCTGGCACCGCCACCTTGGACATGGAGCCCCTACCCAGCAACTGTGGGCTCATAAGCTGTTCGAACAGGCTGACCTCGGCCAGCCGTCCAGCGCTACATCGTGCCAGAACCCTATAGTCGGACAACAGCCAGCGCCCCCCAGCGCCCAGCACCACTTCCCTCAGGATCTCGGGCTGATGACCGCCGACGCGCTCATTGAGTGCGGCATATTCAGCGGCTGCGGCGGCCCGTTGCTGTTGTTCCAGCCGAATCAACACCCGATATCGCCAGCCGGCGAGACTGCGGCCGTAGCGGCCCAGGTAGCGCTCCAAGTAGCTCAGCGCTCCGTCGTAGCGGCCCTGCTCCATCAGCGCCTCGACCTTGAGGACCATGCGCTGCTCGGCCGAAAGACAGGAACTCAACAAGAAAGCTGCGAACAGTAGTAGGCAGGTTCTCTTCAGCAGTCTGCGAGGGGTAAGTTTCGGGCAGGACCAGATCACAATCTCTATACTCGCTCCAAAGGGTCGACGATGGGGAATCTAGCAGGCTCCTCGGGGCTCGCGGAGTCGATGGCTCAAAGGACTGGCCGCGACGGGTCAAAAGGGAGGTCGCGCTTGCTGCCAGGGATTGCGAGTCGGTCCGTCAGGTGCCTGGTGCTCTTGTCGTTGACCCTCAGTTGGTCCGCTTGTCGCCTGGCTCCAGGTGACGACGATGACTCTGCAGTGAGCGATGACGATGACAGCAGCCCGGTGGTCCCGCCGCTTGCTGAGCTTCTCGGTGTCTTCAACCTCACCAACGTTGTGCGTAGCGAGAGCGATTCCTACGTGGATTTCTCAGGGGCCCTGGGCAGTTTTGCTGCGCTGGAGACGGAGACGTTCAGCCCAACGGCCTACCTTGGCAGCTTCAACTTCTCGGCCGATGCCGTTTACTGGCTCCCTGAGCTGGGCAGTTACCCACTCCCTCCTCTTGGTGGTTCGGTGGTGGTGGATGTTTACGAGTACTTTCCATGGTCACCCGAGGAGCAACTGTGGTGGGACGGAGGTCCTCGCATTGGCTTGGGTAGTTTTCTTAGCACTCGGCTGGAGCTCGACGATGTGCTGGCCTACCAGGTGGACGATCCCTTCAGCCCTGGGGCTGCTGGCTGGGAGCCCGGAGCCCGGCTCGACTGGCAGAATTCTGGCGGCGAGGATGTGGTGGGCTTGCTTATCGAGGGAGGGGTCACGCTGCCCGCTGAGGTGGTCGTCGAGCAGCCAATCAGCGGGGTGGTAGCGGCCCTGCCAGTGAGCCAGGACCTGCAGGTCAATTGGCTGCCACAGGATGATGGTGCTGCTGTGAGCGTATTGCTGTGGCGGGATTCAAGGCTTGCTTATGTGGCCTCCGTGGCGGACCAGGGGACCCATAGCATCCCGTCAGCTGTGCTTGAGGCCGAGTTCGGCCCAGGCCCTGCAGAGTTGGTGGTGGCCAGAACCCTGACCAGCAGGCTAGGTCATCCCCAAGGAGATATCGATTTGCGTGCCCGGCAGGAGCGCCGACTACAAGTCGAACTCCTGCCGGATCTGGTGCTTGCTCCGGCCTATGGTGAGCCTGGTCAGACTTTCGGCGCGGTCATTAACTGGTATTCGGGGAGCTTCGATGGGGTGACCGTTGAGGTCGGGCAGCTTGATGGCACTGGAACCTTGAGTGCTGCAGGGGTAACGGTGCTGGCTCTGGTGCCGGAGCGCAGTGATCCGTCGAGTGCCAGTCTGCAGCTGCAGATCAGCTCAGTTGCTGCGCCCGGGCCCAGACACATCAGAATTACCGGTCCTGGTGGGACCGTAGATTGGCCTGATGCCTTTACTGTCCTCGACCTCTTGCCATCTAACGACTGTCTGGCTGCGGATGCCATTGCACCGCTATCAGCTGGAAGCTACAGCTCGACTACTGCCTCGCTCAGTAACACCCACGCTTCGGGTTATTCCTGTCTTCCCTGGTCTCTGAACGGTCGAGACTCCGTTTATCGGCTCGATCTGCAGGAAGGGCAGATGATGGTGGCAACCCTGCAGCAGGCAGGGCTTGCCGATGGCGCCCTCGCACTGCTGAGTGCGTGCGGGCTGCCCGCCTCTGCCGTGGGCTGTGCTGATGCGGGGCTCAGCGGCGAGCCGGAGGTGCTGACCTTCATCGCGGATACATCGGGAACCTACTATCTAGTGGTCGACAGTTATGTGGGTGTTGGCGCTACAGCCACCGCTAGTGGCGGTCCGTTTGAGTTAGAACTTGAGATCAGTACTCCCGCCCTTCGCCCAGGCTGGATTGTGCCGGGGCAGACTCGCAGTTTTGTACTGTCGCGGGAGTCTGGTTGGGGGGGGCTGCCTGCCCCAGGAGATCTTAGCTTTGGGGCGGGTCTTAGTGTTGCCGCCGTGACCGCAGGGGTGAGTCCTGAACAACTGTTGGTCGAGGCCAGCGCCTCCTCTCAGGCGACACCGGGACCGCGTGATTTGTCGGTAAGCGGCGTCTCTGCCCAGGTATTGGAGTTTCCGCAGGTGCTCCATGTGAGCGGTTGGCCCTCCTACGACAGTTGTGCAGAGGCAGTCTTGGCGCCATCAAGTTCCTCCAACAGCGCGCTTGGCTATGGAGTTCAGACTCGCTCGCGGGTCGACTCCGTTCCGTGTTTAGACTGGGACTCTACTGGTCCGGAGTTGTTCATCCCCTTGGACATGGCAGCCGGCGGGCGTCTTGATGTAAGCGCCCTCAGTGATGAGGACCTGCAGCTCTACATTCTTGCCGACTGCCAGGCTCCCGAGAGCTGTATTGAGGGCGCCGCTGTGGACGCTACGGTGGCAGGTGAGGCGGAGTATATCGAGGGCTGGAGCCCGCCTCAGGCGGGTCGCTATTATCTGGTCGTTGACATGTACAGCCCGCCGCTCGACCCCTTGTTGTGGGAATATCAGCTGACCCTGGCCCTCCAATAAGCCCTGCTTATGAGCTTTCTCTGTGTGCTGACGCGGAGCCTGTCCAGACGGAGCAAATATCGGGCCGGTTGCAGCTCGGCTCTGCTGCGCCACCGGGTCGCTCTCCATGGGCAAGATTCAGCGGAGAGATAGCTTCCGTTGTAGCAGTCTGTGCAGCGTCTCCTGGCCCAGGCCGTGTTCATCGCTTCCATGCTTTGTACGGCAAGAGAGTCGATTTCGAGATCCTTGGCCCAACCCTTTACCACTGCCTGGACTGCAACAATTCGCTTAAAATTACCGATCGCGAAGGGGTATAATTGCAGTCTGCCTCGATGTCCCAGCACAGTTCCGAACTCCACAGCCCGCGCTATCCTCAGGCCCTTGTTGTAATGGTGCGGGTTCCTGTTGCTGGACGTTGCAAGACCAGACTTTGCCCGCCTCTACAGGAAGAACAGGCAGTGGGTCTGTATCGGGCCTTTTTGCGCGATATTGGTCGCGAGCTGAGTCAGTGGGATGCGCCCGTGGATCTCTGGATCGCCTGGTGTGGAGAGGTTGATCAGCCGGGTGAGCTGAGCAGCTATTTTCCTGCGGACGCCAGGTATCTGCAGCAGCAGGGGGAGAATCTTAATGAGCGTATGGATGCGGTCTTCGTCCAACTGTTTGAGTTGGGCTATGCCCGGGTCGTGATGCGCAACTCGGACTCGCCGCACCTGCCTCACTCTTTTGTCGAGCAGGCCTTTGCCGCCCTGACTCAGCAGCCGGGCAGCGTGATACTGGGTCCGGATCTCGATGGTGGTTACTATCTGGTTGGACTGGACCGCCGGGCGGACTCTCTGTTCCCGCGGGTGATGAGCACCGGTTCGGTGTTCTCAGAGACCGTTGCCGCTGCTGCCCAGCAGGGTCGTGAGGTGGTTGAGCTGCCGGCTTTTCTGGATGTTGATGACGGCGACGATCTGTGTACGTTCTGGTTGGAGTTTGGGGGCCGGGCAGACGTCCGACATTGGTCGACCTGGCAGTTCATCGAGCAGCAGGGACTCATGGAGCAACTTGTGGAGTGATCGGCTTCAGCGCCTCGGGCCGTTGTCTGAGTTGGGCTGGAGTCGGCTGGGATGGGGCATACTGAGCGGTATGGGTTCGCAGATTTTGCTAAGCACGCTGCTCGTCTTCGCTCTGGCGCTGGTCAGTGGCTGCCTTCCATTTGGCCTGGGTGGCAGTCTTGGTGGGGAGGAACTGGCCTTTGAGGAGGCGGTGTATTTTGAGCTGCGTGGCACCGATCCTGGGACTGCCGTCCCCTTTCATGATCTGCAGCTCTGGTTGACTCCTCTGAGCGAGCCGTGCGAGCGACTTCCAGCGCTACTCTCCGAGCTGGCTGCGCTGCGTCAGCAGCAGCAGGACGGACTGGCCCCCGCTGATTACTGCAACGCCTGGGAGACGCTCATGTCCTCTTACCTGGGCGAAGAGCCCTTCTGGCATGCACAGATTCGCATGAAGGCTCTCCCTCGACCTGAAGACATCGGGCTTGAGACCAGCTACGCCTTTCACGATGAGGCGACCCTGGACCTGGCAGCGGGCCCTAACTTTGACGCTGATGTTCTCTACTATCCAGCTGCCGACTTTGACGCCTGCGCCGAGGAGTTCTCGGGCAGCAGCAACTATCAAGCTACTATCTACCCTGCTCTTGCTGGAGACGTTCAGCTTAAGAGCTATGCAGAGGACTCAACCGTCGAGACTGAGCTGAGTCTGCACTTTGCAGAGCCGCAAGGCGAGCCCTTGCGGGGTGCCTCCAAGGCCAGCTATTGCATTCCTGCTCGTGACTTCCCCTTGGAGTTTGGCTTGGGCTTCTAGCCGTCGCGAGCCAGGGTGGCTAGCCGCTCTCTTGCGTCTTGGAGCCATCGAATAGGGCACGGAGCTGGGTCTGAGCTGCGCTGAGGTCTTCTGGGCTCTTGATCGGACAGAAGCGGCGGCGCGGCACCTTGACGTAGCTGGAGTCGAGAAACCAGCTGGCCTGACCAACCAGCCGCTCGAACTGGACGACTTGTTCGCCGTTGACCCGCTTGTGGACCTGGTACCAGCGCAAAGGAAGGGCTTCTTCGAGTGCGTCGCAGCGGAACCACAGGGTGTTGGTGTTGAATACCGGCAGGCTGTCCTGATCGAAGGTCGGGGGAAAGGCAAAGCCTTCAACGATGCGCACTTTCCCTGCCACCATGGCCGGTGACCCACCAACTTCTCCTGGCGCCTTGCTGCACACTTCAGCCATCATCTGTGAACCTGTCTTTTGGAATAGACCCAGCAATGGCGCCGAGAGTTCTGCGCCCAGGTTGTCGACGTTGGCTACTAAGAGAAATTTAACGCCGCGGCGCTGCAGACTCGCCAGGGCCCCGCTGCGACGTAGCGAGGGCAGCAGGTCGCCATGGCCGGGTCCGTAGAGGGACAGCGCGCCCTGTTGATCTCGATAGAGATCACCTGCGGGGGTCAGCCTCGGTGCAGCGCTCTGTTGAAAGCTGATGACCGCGGTGGGGTCCATACCGAAGAAGCGATTTTCTTCAAGATGAGAGCGGGTCACGGAGTCTGTGGCCTGGGAGTTCATCAGCACCAGCGGGCAGCCGGTGGTTGCCAGGCGGGCGAGTTGGAGGGCGAGAAAGGAACGTCCGGGGAGCGCGTCTACCACGCCCTTGACCCGTCCACCAAAGCGGGTCGCCATGCCGCCATTGAGCAGCACCAGAGCGGCCTGGCCGGCGTCTATGGCCGCCTGGCCATGCCGCCGCAAGCTTCCCTCCTCAGCGCCCTCCGGAACTGCAAGTATGCTGCCTTCAGGCGGCGGAAGAGGCTGCTCGTCGAGCTGGTTGTCAGGCAGGTTTTTGAGTTTGAGTCCGGCCTGCAGCTCTTCGAACTCGCGGTGCTGAAAGTGGAGGCTCTTGAGGTTCTTCAGCTCAGCTGGGGTCAGTTCCACCGATGGCTCAGTCAGCTGCGGGTTTGCCCTGGCGCCGGTCTTGGCCTGCGCGACCCAGCACGTAGCTGCTGAAGGAGGCGCCACAGTAGTGACAGCGATTGGTGGCGCCGAGTTCAATCTCAATGGGAAGATCGCAGCGTGGGCAGGCGCCCTGATCGAGCATCTCTCGCAGGGCAGCGTCAAAGGCTTCCCAGGAGACATCGCGTCGATCTTCGGAGAGATCAGGCACATCTTCGCTCTTGGTCAAGAAGCGAAGGTGGGAGATGATCTCGTGGATTCGAACGTCGCCCTGCTGGCTCTGGCTCAGCCGCTCGAAGACGTCCACGCCTTGCTCCAGCATGCCATCGTTCAGCAGGAAGATTCCGTAGTCAAACCAAGCTGCCGCGGCCGAGGCTTGGTCCCGGCGGCCTTCTTCGCGTCGATCCGTAAGGGGAGTATCTTTCGAGCCGCGCCGGTCGGCGCTGCTACCCCGATAGCTGATGCCCTGTTCTCTGAGGTAGGTGAGGATGCGTAAGGCGCGCTCGTTGGTGTTCAGCACTCCCGCCTGCCCGAGCTCAGCGAACCAGGACTCAAGGTCGGCTGCTGAGGAACTCTTGCCGAAACGCTCTTTGAGCCGCTCGCGGATGGCATTAAGGGTCGAAATTCCATCTAACTGAAGGAGCAGGTAATAGCCCTCTTCGGTGACCTTGCCCAGCTCCTCACCTTGGCGGTTACGGATCGCGTATTCGGCCGGCTCGTTGGCAATTCGCTCTATTTCTAAGGTGTCGCATACGCGGGGCACGGTGGCCATGGGAACTCCGGGAAGCTGTACTGGGGCCTGCGCTGAGGCGGAGTATTGTACCTACCGAGGCCAGCATTTCAGCCCGGTGGGAGCAATTTTGTATCAGCCCGGTCCGCGACAGCTACAATTCACCCATCTGCTCATTGCTGCAATGGCGGTTCTGCCCCTTGTTCCCTTGTTGGGAGCACCCCTGTTGGCGGACGAGCGGGTGCTGTTTTATGAGGCGCGGAAGTTTGTCGCCCTTGACCCATGGGCGCCATTTCAGCTTCCTATCGGCGGTAGCGGAAGTTTTCGGCCGCTATCGACCTATGCGTTCTGGCTGGATGCGGGGTCTCCACCTTATATCTCCCATGCCATCAATCTGGGCCTGTACCTGATTCTTGTCTTTGTGGCACGAAGCTGGATGCAGCAAAGTTTCTCGTGGCCGGCTGCCCAGCTCGGCACCGCGTTTTTTGCCGTCCACGGTGTACATGTTGCCAGTGCCGGGTGGGTAGCGGCCCGAGCAGATCTGCTTATGGGACTTGCGGTGACCGCATCCCTCCTGGCTCAGGGACGCGGTAGATCGGTTCTCTCAGCACTGTTGGCCGGGATCGCGGTGCTCTTCAAAGAGACTGGGATCGCGGTGTTGCCCATGTTGCTTTGGTCGGCCTGGCTGTCGCCTCGTTCGGTCAACCAGCGCTGGCTGGCCGCTCTGCTGGCCGCTCTGCTGCTTGCGCCTCTGTTTGCTCTTACCGTGATGAGGGCCGAGGTTGCCGCTTCTTATTGGCCCTCCCTGGATGGGCTGCTGGCTGGCCTGTTGTGGCTGCCGCTCTACATTGTTCAACTCTTTGCGCCGCTGTATCAGCCCCTGGGGGCCTTGAGTCGGCCAGGCGATCAGCTGGGGCTGTTGGTTGCCGTGGCCTTTGTCCTTCCCTTTCTGTTGCTGGGCTGGCGGGTGATCGCCAGGCTCTGGGCTTTGGGCCTTGGCCTGACGTTTCTGGCCGTGCTGCCGGTGCTCCATGTTCTGCCCAATGATGGCGGCCAGTGGTATCTGTTGCTGCCCAGTGTTGGCGCTTCTTACTGTTGGGCAGCGGTCATGGAGCAGCGCCTGGGACGCGCGCCAGGCCATGTCGTTGGAATGCGGCGCACTTACCTGCTGGTCGGCTTGCTGTTGCTGCTGTTCGCGTTCCACAGCCTGTGGCAGAGCTGCCGCTGGCAGGAGGCTTCTGTTCGAGTGGATCGGATGATTGAAGCCGCGCGGGTGGAGCGTCAGGCCGGTGGCCTTGCCATGGGGCCAATGCCTCAGGACCCAAGCAGCTGGCCCCATCTGGGTCCATCCCTTTGCTGCGGCTTCCCGTACCAGCTGTTTGAGCCGGTCCCGCCTCGCTGGCCGGGATCCGCCCCGCTTAGTTCACCGGACTCAGGAGAGTAGTGCTAGTCGCCCGAGCTGAGCCTGAAGGGGGGGCTCAGGCGAGGATCGGAATGTCGAATGGGTTGTCGGGAACCAGGATCTCGTAGGCACAGCTACGCTCTCCCTTGAGCTGTGCGCGCGGTTGCCAGCGCCCCCCTTGTCTGTTCCACAGCTCGAGCCGACAGCTGGCGATCTTGGAGTTGAGACAGAAATTTTGTTGCCCATCTGGGTTGAGGTAGCGAAGCCCAGCGAAGTCCGCCGCTGGAGCGCTGACCTGCCAGCGCAGGCGCCAGTCCTGATGTTGGGTCTCAAAAGACCAATTCAGAGGACTGAAGCGCAGAGAACGGTTGAGCACCTTGTGTACCGCGTTGAAGCTCAGCTCCTCGCCATCCAGGCGAGCTGTGGCGCCAGTCAGCCATGGACTCAGCCAGGGTCCCAACTGAATGCGCGCTGACCAGGCTTCGAAGACGCAGTCCTCCGGCTCGAAGAGGTTGCATTGGGCCCAGTGGTAGCGTGGGTTGTGAGCTTTGCCCCAGTTGTGCCCCAGCATTCCTGGCCAGTCTTTGACCTCCCAATTTTCGTCCGCCACGGTGAACCGACCTCGGAACCTGGTGTTGGGGCAGGAGCTGTAGACCTTGTTACGGGGGAAGGCCGCGTCGTACATCCACCGGTGCGGAAGTCCATACATGACCCGTTGATTGCGGTAATCGAACTGTAGGTCCCATGAGATTTCCATTTCTCTGCCCAGGACTCGGCCTTGGGTCTGGCCCGGCTGGAGCTGGCAGTCTCCGAGCAGGAAGCCGATTTGGCTGCTTGACAGCTGGGCCTGTGAGGCTGGCCGACTCAGTTTTGCCGCCTGGTGGGGTCCCCCCGCGGCAGCAAAGCGGATTGCCCAGACTTCGGCCAGAGCAGTGCCGGAACTGCCGGGGTCAAGGAGGGTGAACTTCAGCCAGAAGGCCTGCTCAGGACGCTTGGGGTTGTTGGCCTTGAGAAAGAAGGACTCTACGTGGTTGCCCTGGCCGGGTACCCAGCGAATTGAGTCAATACTGGGTGGCAGCTGCGGCATCTTGACTATCGGTCAGTGGGCTTGCCGCCACGCGCAGCAGGATGTCGCGAAGCAGTCGATGCACCCGCTGCTTGGAGAAGCCTGGTGGAAGCATTTCGAGCACCTCACCCAGGGAAATCAGTTCTACTCCGTCGACGCCTGCTGAACTGCGCGAACCGTCGGTTGCGTCGCGTTGTTTCTCTAAGCGGTTGATGTATTCGCGCCAGATGTCGCTGCGGGCATGTTTGGTGGCCAACTCTGCGATGGCATTGGCGACATGCATAAGGGACGCCAGGTCTTCGTTGTCCTCGTTCGCCATGTACGGGTGATGGTGATAGACCAGGCTGGCCTGTAGCTGGGGAGGCAGGTCCCACGGCTCAATGAAGAGCGCGCCGAGGTAGCAGTGGTACTTGACGGCGAGTTCCCTTACGAAGTTCAGCCGGTCGTGCCAGGGGGCCTCCTCTGTGCTGTTGTAGCTTTGGTTCAGGAGGCGATAAGTAAGTAGCTCTCCAGCGTTGTGCAGCAGTCCGGACAGAAAGGCTACTCCAGGTTCGACAGAGAAGGTGTCAGCGAGCGCTTCAGCGCTGGTTCCGGTGGTCAGGCTGTGCAGGTGCGCTGAGTCGATGAGGACTTCAAAGCCCTTTACGTCAAAGGATGAGGCCATCGCCGCCGCAAGCGCGACCCGGCGAACCTCTTTAAGACCGATGCGAACGACTGCCGATCCCAGCGAGGCAACCGGCGCAGCTGCCATATAGAACGGTGAGTTGGCGGCCCTGATGACGCTTCCCGCCAGGCCCGGGTCGGACTTGACGGCATCTAGAATGTCATCGTCTTTGGGGCCTTCCACACCGCCGCTCAGTAGCTTTCGTGCAGCAGCGGGGAAGGGAGGGAGATCGACCTGGGGATTGTCGAGTGCTTCCAGTAGCAACTCGACGATGTCCTCTTCTTTTTGTGAGGATAGGCTCTCAAGATCGCGCTGCAGGTTGAACTGCACGCGCTCAATAAGGGAGCGATTGATCGCTTCGCTCGGTGGCGGCGGAAGCACACCGTAGTCGTGGGAACTCAGGGGCGCATGGTCTTCGTAGGCGATGACAAGCGTCGGGGAGCGGGTGCGGGCGCTGCGGACGATGTGAGTCTGAGTCTCTTTGTCTTCTTCCTCGTCGGGTAGATTCAGGTTGCGACTGCTGTGGGTGGAAGCCTCGCTACGGAACTCATCGTCGGGATGGGGCGGTGCTGCAGGTTGTTGTTCTTTTGACTCCTTGCGCTGGACCAGCAGCAGCGGCGCTGCAGAGCCTTTAGGTCCATTTTTTTTTCGCTGATTCCGCTTCGCCTTGTGGAGTACTGCAGTGGTTTGCAGTCCGTCCAGAATAGCGCCCAGCTCAGACTCTGGGGACAGGCTAGGTACGTCACCAGAAAGGGCGCTCTGGCCTTGCGCGGTGTCCGGATAGATGTCATTGGGCGAATCGAAGGCGATCTGCGCGATCAGGTTGTCGGTGTTGAGTGAGTTGGTTAGGACCGGAGTCTTGCTTGCCGGCGTTGCCTGCCCGGTTGGAACGGCTGCGGCGCGAGAGCCGGTCGAGGGCTCAAGCCGCAGCGGCTTGGGCCGACTGGCCTGCAGCCGTCGCGGCGGTGGTGCCGGCTGCTGCTGCTTGGCTGCAGCAGGTTCAGGATCTTTGGCCGGGGCATTTTTCGGAAGCGGGCCCGGTCCGGGCGGACCGGGCTGGACCTGCGTGCTGTCGGGGAGGGTCTCGACCGGTTGGGCATGGGCGCCGACGGAGTTGCTATCCGGGAGGGTCTGGGCCGGGGCTGCTACAGGTTCAAGGCAGGCGCTCTCCGGTACGGTCTCGGTCGGCTCCCGCTGAGACTCGACCGTCTCGTTGAAGGGGTTTGGACTCTGCTGCATCTCGGCGGTAGGTGCAACCGGCGCTGGGGCCTTGTTGCGGCGCCTGGCCGCGGGCAGTTGGGCCGAGATCATCTCGCCCTCAAAGGTCTCCGAGTATTCCCAACGGTCTTCCAGAACCTCGGCGAAGTCCGCCCGGCCAAAAACCTGCGAGAACAGCCCCTTTATGGAGTCCTTGATGTTGCTCATGGCTGCCGGTCCCGTGCCAGATTTACGTGGAGTACCAGCAAGCAGTGTACTCCATGGGCTCTGAGGGCACGCACAGGGCGCTGTTATACTTGTTGACCGATGTCTTTTCTGCGCTCTCGGGTTAGAGGTTTAGCCGGTGCTCTGCACCTCGCGGGCCGCTCTCTGTCTGGCGGCCTGCCCGCTGCCCTGCTCGGCTCTGTAGCGATTCTTCCCATGCTCTTCCTGGTGGGCTGTGAGGGTTGGCCTCTCTATCTCCACCTGGAACCAGACAAGCCAGTTGCGCACGAGCCTGTGATTGTCGATTTGCTTGAAGATGTCACCATCGTGGATGATGGAGTTCAGGAACTGGCGCCGCTTCCTTATCCATCGGAGGTGCGGATTCGAGGGGTCGCGTCGTCGTGCGGCTTCGACCCTTCTTCGGCGCAGTTCTCCTGGCCGGAGCACCAAGCCCTCGGCCCGTCAGGGGAGTACATGTCACGGGTTCAGGGCTGGTACGCAGGGGATGTCGATTACTACGCTCTGACCGTGGAGGAGCGCGGCTGGCTGTTGGTCTCGCTGGCTTGGGATAATAGCCCGGCCGACGGCGCCAATGCTCCCTATCTTCCCGACCGACCTGATGAGGCCTGGTCCCTGGAGTCGGATTTAGACTTTGTGATCTTTGATGGGGAGTCCTTGCTGTTGGGACAGGTGGTCAATGACGACGGCTTCTCCCTTGCGCACCCGGAACAGTTGGACCGAGCGCTTGCTGTCGACGCCAGCGCTACCATCGTTGTTGCGGTTGCTTGTCATCATGAGCGGCCCAGCGGTTACACTCTGTCGCTGCGGCTTGCATCGCCTTGACAGGAGGGTCGTTGTCCCGGCTCAAGTCGGGCATAAAGGGCCGGTGGACGCTGAAGGGGGGCGTTGTTAGATTGAGCCTTGGTTCCTCTCCTGGGTTGGGTTCTATGCGCAGCATTGCTTGTTTGTCGTTTTTGTCCGTGTTCGCCGTCCTGACCTGGGGTTGCGGCTCTGAGGTAGACCCCACAGCGGGAACCACCTACACGTCGAGCACCCGCATTGAATTTCAGGATATTTATGTCCCGGATCGGCTCATTGAGGTGGGTCTGCTGCCTGCCGGTACCGAGGTTGTCTCTGAGGTCTTTGTCCACAACGCGGGAGACCGCGCCCTGTTTGTTGAGGAGGTTTCCCTCAACCATCAGAGTGACCCCAACTGGAGCATCCTGCCGGAGAGCATTCCCAGCACTATCGAGCCGCACGAGCACGCTGTTATTGAGGTGCTCTATGTGGCTTCAGATAGTCAGGACACCTTTGCCGCTATGGAGATCTTCTCCGATGACCCTGACGAGGCGGAGAAAAGTGTCGCTTTCATCGGCCGTCAGGCCAGTGGCGGACCCGAAGCCAGGGTCTCGGCCAACATCGTAGATTGGGGCTTTCAGTTCCTGGGCGTCGAGAGTCGTCGCAGTCTGGAGCTACGAAATCTCGGTGATGCTGACCTCTACATCACTGCGGTGGAGCTGATTCAGTCGGAGTCACAGCCGGCTTTTTCTATTACCTGCCCCGGTGCTTCCATGGGTGATTGTGACTGGCACAGTGAGGTGGAGGACGTTCTCCTCGCCACTCCCATTGTGCCGGGTTCGGCGGCGTTCTTTGATCTATCGTTTGCGCCGCTCAACCTGCAGGCCGTTTCCGCTCAGCTCAACATCCAGACATCTGATCCGGTGCGCCCTGAGTTCACCGTCTTCCTGTTGGGCAATGGGGAGAGTGCCATCAACTGTACGCCGCCTTCCGTTGAGGTGGTTAGTCCCGTTGAGGCCAGCTTCTATCATCAGTGGCAGGAGCTTGAGTTGACCGTTCGGGTCTTTGATCAGGAGCAGCCGCCGGACTCGCTGTATGTGGAGCTGTTCCTGGGCGGACTGCTCATTGAGAATGGCTTCCCGGACGAGAACGGCTTTGTCACCTTTGCCATTGATATCGACGATCACTCACCTCCCATCCCGACCGGCCTTCAGCCGCTGTCTATCCGGGTGACTGATGGCTGCCAGCTGTGGGGCTTTGACTCCTTTGTTGCGGCGGTGGACTTTCCGCTCTCTGCACAGGATGTAGATGGCGATGGCTTCGACCCCAATCAAGGGGATTGCGATGAGAACAACGCCGGGGTCTTCCCTCAGGCGGTCGAGGCCATGGATGGCTACGACAACAACTGCAACGGCATCATTGATGAGCAGACTGTGGTCTGGGACGACGACTGTGATGGCTATTGCGAGCACGACACCATCTGTTTGGGCCAGGGGCCCGCGGTTGGAGGGGCGGTGTGCTCAGGTCTGGCAGCCGCGCCTTTTGGTGATTGCAACGATAGCTCGGTGGATCGTGACAACGATGGCCTCCCCGACGGCTTCTCGATTCATCCCGAAGCTGCCGAAGGGCTCAACTTTATTGATGACAACTGCAATGGCACCACCGATGAGGGCACCACTTTCTTTGATGATGATGGCGACGGCCAGACGGAAGCCGTCGGTGACTGTGACGATGAGTCTGCCGGGGTCTTCCTGGGGGCCGTGGAGTGGTGTGACGAGCTCGATAATGACTGTGATGGCACCATCGACAACGACTGTCTTGATCAGTGGGCTCCTCCGCGGATCATTGGCGGTGTCCTCACCGATCGCTTTCAGGTCGAGCTGGGCTCCAGACTTAGAGCAGAGGTCCTGGTCATCTCGTCTGATGAAAACCTGACTTACGAGTGGCAGACTGACATGGATGGCTTCTTCGATGAGCCGGCCAACGGTCCGTCGGTATTCTGGAATGCACCTGCCGACACTGATGAGAATCGTGCCGCTTATCTTCAGCGCTTCCCCTCGATCATGGTGACCGTAACCGACTCCAGGGGCCAGAGCGCTTCGGGCTTTGGCAATGTACTGCTCAGCCAGGATGTGACGACTGCTTACAATCCGGTGGTAGCTACCTCGGGTGAGGGGCAGAACTGCAGCTTTGCTGCAGGGGGCACCGCCAGTGCTCCAGCAGTCTTACTTGCTCTGCTGGGTCTACTCGGAGGGCTCAGGGCGCGGCGCCTGAGTTGATCAGGGTCTGCCAGGCCTCATCGCAGTTGTCCTCAAGGCGCAGTGCATCGGCCAGCGCGCTGCAGCCGCTGCGTTGTTCGCTGGCTTGCTCTTCATTGGCGGCGCTGAGGCGGAGCTGATGGTCGTCTGAGCAGCGGTCGCGATAGTCATCCGCGTCCAGCGCGCCGAGGTCAGTCCATTCCAGATTCCAGTTGTCGAGGCACTGCTCGAACACTCGGCTTTGCGCGCTGCAACTGCTGGCGCAGGGCGAACAGCCCCACAGCAAGGAAAGCAGGGCTGCGATGGACATATGGCGAATCATCGGGGGCATCCTAGCCGGGTGACCTGCAGGGTGCGAGAGTCGCTGGCCCTTTCCTCCTGCATCTTTATTGCAGCCTGCTCGCTCCCGGCACCTGAACCTGCCTTTGCTATGGTCTGATCCCGTGAACAAGTCTGCTCCTTCCGCTCCCCGAGATCTCGTCCTTGCCCTGGACTCCGGCTCCCAGAGTTCGCGGGCCCTGCTGTTTGCCGCCGATGGCAGCATTGTCGGTGAGGCCCAGGTACTGCATCAGCCCATGTCCTTTCCGCTGCCCGGCGCAGTTGAGCAGGACCCCGCCGACATCCGCGCTTGTTTGTTTTCCTCTATTCGTGCCTGTCTGAAGGGCTGGGGTGGTGACCCCGGTCGCATCGCGGCAGCATCCCTGACCACTCAGCGAGGGGTCTACCTGGCCCTTGACCAGCAAGGTGCGCCGCTTCGTCCGGCAGTCTCCTGGCTGGACCGTAGGACAGCAGATCTGAAGGCTCAGTCAGCTCTGCCCATGCGACTGCTGTTGGCGCTGCTCGGGCCGCAGGCATTGATTCCCCGTTTGATGGCTCGCTCGATGCCTCGTCAGTGGCGGGGCAGGGACCCAGAGCTGATCACTGAGCTGCGCTGGGTTGCGCCGCTTGAGGCCTGGCTGCACGGCGAATTGTGTTCCAGGTTGGCGCTGGCGCCGGGGGGACTTGCCGGAGTGCTCCCGGTGGACGTGAAGGGTCGACGCTGGGCAAAGTCTGGTTTGCTCTATGCCCTCCTGGGCTATCGTCGCTCCTGGCTGCCTGAGGTCGTAGAGGCTGGTGAAAAGATCGGTGGCTTAAGCGCGCAGGCGGCTGAACTGACCGGCCTGCCGCAGGGACTGCCCATTATCAGCTGCGGCGGCGACAAGCAGGCTGAAGCGCTCGGGGTGGGAGTGCGAACCACGACCCCAGAGCTTGCTGTAGTCAGTCTCGGCACTGCGTCCAGCGTAGCGATTGCCTCCTCAGTCGCTCGTCAGAGCAGCAGCTACCGATGGTTGACCATCGCTGCTGCGGAGAAGGCGGCCTGGCAGCTGGAGTACATGGTGTTTCGCGGCTTCTGGACAGCACGTTGGTTTGCCCGTGAGCTGGCTCGTGACCTGGACCAGCGGGCTCAGCTTGAGGGCTGTGCGGTGGAGGCCTTGCTGGAACAGGAGGCTGCGCGCACTCCCGCTGGTGCGGAAGGGCTGGTGATCTGGCCTAGGTGGTCGCCGAGTCTGCAGCAGCCTGCTGAGAGTGGTGTTGTGCTGGGACTGCGAGAGGTGCACGGACGTGGACACATGTACCGGGCCCTGCTTGAGGGAATCGCCATGGATCTGCGCAGTGGATTGGCACTGCTCGAGAAGGTCAGTGGCCAGAGAATTTCTGAACTTCGGGTTGGGGGCGGCGGGGCCCGTTCTCAGTTGGCCGTTCAGATCCTCGCTGATGTCCTCGGTCGACCGGTTCGGCGACCGGAGTCCGGCGAACTCTCTGCGCGCGGGGCAGCCATCGTAGCAGCAGCAGCAGCGGGCCTTCATGGGTCGGTAGACGAGGCCGTCGCCGCGATGGTGCCTCAGAGCCCGCTGGTCGAGCCGGATCCCGAGCGGGCCCAGCTGTATGACGCTCTCTATCGCGAGGTGTACGCGCCCGGGCTTGCGGAACTGGGTGGTCTGTTCGCTGGTCTCCGCTCTATCTGAGTCGCTTCCGACGTGCCGCCAGCCCTACCAGTGAGAGCAGTAATAGGCCCGGTAACGGGGTTGCCGAGGTGGTGCTGGCGTTGGCGCAGGCGCAACCATTTCTGCTGCGCTGGTTGGCCTCTGAGTCCGCCTCTTCATCGTCACTGAAGGGCGGCTGCCCAGTGGTGTCGTCGCTGGTGTCGTCATCGTCCGTCGGGTCGTTGTTGCCGCTGGTGTCGTCATCGTCCGCCGGGTTGTCGTTGCCGCTGGTGTCGTCGTCGTCACCGAGGCTGTCGTCATCGTCGCCTGGGGAGCCTGGGGCGAGCAGGATGGAGCCCCAGTTGGTGATGTCTGCCTCCACTGTCTTGCTGCGACAGTTCTCTTCGTAGCCTTCGGCCCGGGCGCAGATCTCCCAGGTACCGGGGGGAATGGGGTCAAACACGTAGTAGCCGCTGGGGTCGGCCTGAGTTGTGCCATGGCCGCTGATGGTGACCGTCGCGTTGGCGATGCCATAGCTGGCTTCGTAGATGTCGGTATGGCGCACGTAGCCGACCAACTCGGTGAGATCGACGGTGTTTACTCCGCCGATCAGTGACATGTAGTAGTCCCAGTCCCACCCAGCACCTGGGTCGGTGTGGGTGGTGTTGCACATGGCCTGCAACTCATCGTGGCCGATGACATTGTTGCGGTCGATCGGGATGTTCCAGTCGGTGAGGATGTCTGAGGTGAGGGCAGCGGAGGCCTGGTACATGGCGTCGGGGTACCACAGGTCCTGTACCCAGCCTTCGTGCTCGATACCGATAGAGTGGCCGTTACAGGCGGAGATGTGCCAGCCGGTCCACTCCTCTTCGACCATCTGGGTGATCTCGCCACCCTCGCTGACTACATAGTGAGCCGACACACCGGCATCGCAGTTCTGGAACCAGGAGATGGTGCCGTTGTAGCTGCCCTGGGCGGTGTGAATGACCACCATGTCTATGTCACCAATGGTGCGGGGATAGGGACAGTTAGGGGTGTTGCAGTTGGCTGCAGGAACCCAGGCAGCCCCCGGGTAATCAGGGCTGCGGCTCTGGCTTTCCGCGCTGGCGGCGAACAGGCCCAGGTAGTGCGCGGCGATGGGGCTGGGCGCAATGGTGACAGGCTCACCTGTGTCGAGGCGGTCGATGACACCACCATCGAGCAGGGCAAACCAGCGGTCGACCAGGAAGTCGGCCGCTCCAGGCTGAAGTTCAAGGGCCCAGGCCAGGGAGTCTCGCCAGCTGCCCAGGCCGAGATCCGGTCCCGGTCGCGCGGAGTGGAGAAGCCAGGCAAAGGCCAATGCATGCAATTCCAGGTCAACGGCCAGATGTTCGCTGCTCTCATCGAGGGCATCGCTGGCCAGCGCCAGGCGTGCCGGGCTCAGGTTGAACAGGCCTCTTCGCCCATCAGGGGAGCTACGGTGCGGGCGGTGGCGCCAGCGAGACTCGGTGTGGGCGACTACAGAGAGCAGCTCTGCGGGAACTTCGAAGTGTTGCGCGGCCTGCTCGATGGCCTGCTCCACTTCGTTAAGGCTTGGCTCAACCGGAGGAATATAGGCCTCCATACCAAGGCTCTGGGCAGTGGGCAGCGCCTGGGCAGTAGCCGTTGGCAGCAGCTGCAGGCCTGCACAGAGCAGAGCGATGACCGGCCAAGTCCAGAGCTTTGAATCGCGCTCAGAGTTCATCTTGGGCCCTCCTATGGCGCCAGCCTAGCGCACACTTGTTGTGCCGCTGCGATCTAAAGGTTGAGCTTAGGTTGCGCCTCCTCTTGGACTCAGGCGGTGCCCTGAACCAGCTCTACCCAGCGGGGCAACAGAGCTGAAGCCTGCGGTGTCTCTTCCAGGGAGGCGGTTACCTCATCGCTGTCGTCTGCTGAGCTGCCCTCGTAGCGTTGGCGGTAGAGATTGAAGCGGTAGATGTTGTTATCCCGGGACAGCTCTGGGTGGAACTGGGTGCCATAGATGGTGCTTCCCGATAGTCGTAGGGCCTGGCAGGGAGCACGCTCTGAGGCCGCAAGCGAAATAAGCCCCGCAGGAAGGCGCTCGACCCGGTCCTTGTGCCCCAGTTGGGCCTTGAAGCTTGGAAACAGGTCGCCCAGTAGCGGGTCCTGGCGTCCCTGTTCACTTACGGTGATCGGGAAGGTCCCAACTTCGGCGTGTTCCGGGTCCCGCACAAGCTCACCTCCTGCAGCCAGCACGATCGCCTGAAAACCGAAGCAGGAGGCGAAGGTGGGGATCTCATTGGGCAACACGACGTCGCTGAGGAAGTCGATGAACTGTCGCACAAAGGGGATTTCGTCCAGTACCGAGTAGTCTCCCGAGCCTCCCACGAGCAGCATGTCGAATTGGCTCAGTTGTTGCTCGTTTGGGCAACCCTGCAGCAGGTCCCAGCAGTGGATGCTTCCCGCCCCCAGTCCCAGGGTTTCTTCGAAGCACTGTTGCTCGTGGACTCTGCCAGGGTCGCCCGGATTGCGGGCCTGAAGCAACAGAAAGCGGCGAGCCATTGACATCCCTTTTTCTTAACTGTGGGCGCCTCTCAAGTCCAGAGAATCAATCCACTGTCCAGGTGTCGCCCTGGTTAAAGAGGCTCTGCAGAGGAGGCTTGCCACCAGTGTCCTGCTGGGCTGACCGCACCTGATCTTCCATGGAATGCTCATAGGTCGGTCGCTGCACCTGTCGGAACATGCCGACGGGCAGTGGTAGGGAGCCGTCCGAGACCCCCATCGCCGCAATCATCTGTGCCATTCCAGGATTCAGCTTGGTCTTGTCGTAGACCAGCAGGTCTTCAGCGCTGAACTCCTCACCCAGCTCGACTACCTTCAGCTCGAGTCCATCGGCGAGGATGCCGAATTGGCTCTCCTTACCGAAGATGAGCGGCTCCCCGTGGATCAGTTCTACGGTGGCGTCGTCCTTGGTCTTCTTGCCTACTTCGTGCGCAAAGGCACCGTCATTAAAGATGATGCAGTTCTGCAGGATTTCAATAAAGGCTGCACCCTTGTGGGCGTGCGCTTCTTTAAGCATCGCCTGGCAGTGCTTGCCCCACATGTCAGCGGTTCGACCGACGAAGGTGGCGCCGGCGCCCAGGGCCAGG
Source organism: Deltaproteobacteria bacterium UBA6601 (assembly GCA_002433485.1). Classification (GTDB taxonomy): domain Bacteria; phylum Myxococcota_A; class UBA796; order UBA9615; family UBA9615; genus UBA6601. The sequence continues at coordinate 47,345 of DJIF01000054.1, read as the reverse complement.
CTGACCGGGTCAAAGGCCGGGTCAATGGATCCCAGCGGACTCGACTTGGTGCGCTTGCCCAGTCCCGAGGTGGGGGAAAACTGGCCTTTGGTGAGACCATAGATCTCATTGTTGAAGAGCAGGATCGTGAGGTCGATGTTGCGGCGCAGAGCATGGATCAGGTGGTTGCCGCCGATGGACATCATGTCACCGTCTCCGCCCACCACCCATACTGAAAGCTCCGGATTGGCCATTTTCACGCCGGTGGCCAGTGCCGGGGACCGACCGTGAATGGTGTGGAATCCATAGGTGTTCATGTAGTAGGGGAACCGGGCCGCACAGCCGATGCCCGAGACCACCACCATGTTCTCGCGGGGAACCTGTAGGTCCGCCAGCGCACTCTGGACGTGCTTGAGGATGGCGTAGTCGCCACAGCCCGGGCACCAGCGTACTTCTTGATCGCTGACCAGATCCGAGCGTGACAGCGAGATGATGGGTTGCTCGCTCATGTTCTCAGGCCTCTCCGTAGAGTTCAGCGTCGATGGCCGCGATCAGCTCATTCACCGTAAATGGAAGCCCCTGCACCTTATTGCAGCCTCGAGCATCTACCAGGTATTCAGCTCGGAGGATGCGAACCAGCTGACCGAGGTTCAACTCGGGGACCAGGATCTTGTCATAGCGTCGCAGAATATCGCCCAGGTCAGGGGGGAGTGGATTGATATTGCGGAGGTGGACGGAAGAGACATCCTTGCCCGCGGCTCTGGCCTTGTGCACTGCGGTGGTGATCGAGCCGTAGGTACCGCCCCAACCGACCAGCAGCAGATCGCCGCCGGTTTGACTGCCAGTGATCGTGGTTGGAGGCAGGCTATCGGCGATGCGCGCTACTTTGTCGCGGCGTAGGCTGCACATTCGGTGGTGGTTGGCCGGGTCGTAGGACACGTTACCGGTGAGGTCCGCCTTCTCAAGCCCGCCTACGCGATGCTCTAAGCCGACAGTTCCGGGCTTGATCCAGGGCCTGCTGAGGCTCTCAGGGTCTCGTGCATAAGGCTGCAGCACCTCACCGCCGTCCAGCAGGAAGTCAGGATCAATGTTGGGCAGCTCGTCGGCTTGCGGGATTGCCCATGGTTCCGAGCCGTTGGCGAGATAGCCATCGGTGAGTAGCAGTACTGGGGTTCGGGTGCTAATGGCAACCTGAGCTGCTTCAAAGGCCGCTGCAAAGCAGTCAGCTGGTGATCGAGCCGCAATGATTGGGATTGGGCTCTCACCGTTGCGCCCGTACATGGACATCAGCAGGTCAGCCTGTTCCGTCTTGGTAGGCAGGCCGGTCGAGGGGCCGCCTCGCTGTACGTTGATAACCACCAGGGGCAACTCGACCATCATCGCCAGTCCCAGGGCTTCGCCCTTGAGGGCGAGTCCCGGCCCTGAGGTGCTGGTGATACCCAGAGAACCGGCGTAGCTGGCTCCGATGGCCGCACAGATGGCAGCGATTTCATCTTCCGCTTGAAGGGTCTTTACTCCATGCGCCCGCAGGTTACTCAGCTCATGGAGGATGTCCGAGGCCGGGGTGATTGGATAGCTGCCGAGGAACAGGTCCAGGTCTGCTTTGCGCGCGGCGCTCACCAGGCCCAGGGCGGTTGCTTGATTACCGGTCACATTTCGATACAAGCCGGGAGCTACCGTTGCCTCGGGTACTGAGTAGGTGCTGCGAAAGACTTCAGCGGTCTCCGCGTAGTAGTAACCGGTCTTAAGGGTCTTGACGTTGGCAGCAGCCACATCCGGCTTCTTCGCGAACTTATTCTCAAGCCAGCTGATCGTATGCTCCAGCGGTCGACTGTAGAGAAAGTAGACCATGCCCAGCGCAAACAGGTTCTTGGCCCGGTCTTTGTCTTTGGTTCGGAGCGGGGACTCCTTGAGCGCCTCGCGGGTCAGCTTGGTCATGTCGACCGTAATGACCTGCCATGCAGAAAGGCTCTCATCCTCGAGCGGGTTGCTCTCGTAGCCCGCCTTCTCAAGATTTCGACTGGTGAAAGATGCGCTGTTGATGAGGACCAATCCTCCCTTGCGGAGTCGGTCGATATTGGTCTTCAGAGCCGCCGGGTTGAAGGCCACCAGTACATCTGGCCGATCGCCTGGGGTGCGTATTTCAGTGGAGCCGAACTGAAGCTGGAAGCCAGAGACGCCAAACAGGGTTCCTGCTGGGGCGCGAATCTCGGCGGGAAAGTCGGGCAAGGTGGAGATGTCGTTGCCAACAAGAGCCGAGGTCTTGGTGAACTGGGTGCCGGTTAACTGAACTCCATCTCCAGAGTCGCCAGCGAATCGAATCACTACGCTCTCTAGTTGCTCGGAGTGCTCGGGCGGAGCTGAGCTTGGGGGAGTAGACAAGTGACCTCCGTTCACGGCCGTAGCGCGCCTGTGGCGTGCGAAAATCCGTGCGTTACTGTGCGCAACATACCTACCGACCTGCCTGTTATCTACCCTTATTGGGCCATGCTCAGGGCCCCAATGGCTAACCCCATACGCCTTTGCAGCTCTCGTACCGGCACCGGCGATACGAGCTGGTGCCGGCTAACGAGCGGGGAAGCAGCCGTAGCGCCCTTCGCCAACCGCAATCGAGGTTGAGCTGTTCAGAGGGCTGATCAGGATGCGGCTCTGCTCAGCAGTTCCCTCAAAGTTTACCGGGGCCTCTGAGGCTTCCATTTCGGCGCCTTCTGACTCGATCGAAAAGCCAGCGTAGGTAACGAAACGGTCATCCGCAGAGAGAAAAGGCTGGCCTGTCGAGACCTGCTCGAAGAAGTGCAGTGACACCGCTGTCTCGCGAGTGGGGACGAAGGGCTTGCCGACCGGTCGACTGCTACCGTCCTGGTTGATCAAAAGCCACTGTAGATGTCCTTTTTCCAGGTCGCTGCTGCAGATCAGAAAGCCTGAGCCGTCATGGAGCCACTTGAAGCAGATGAAAGTGCCGCGCCACAATGTTCGGGAGGCGCCGTCCAGCTCTAGCAGACGTAGTGCCTGGAATGGCCCATGCCCCTCAGGAGCTTGAGCGATGGCCAACTGACTGCCACGAGGGTCCCAGTCAAAGGCGACCCTGCCTGAGTAGTGGAACAGATCGCGCAGCGGTTTGCCCTCAGCGTCGACCAGCGCCAGCACATCCTCTCGGTCATCGCGCCGGCCATAGACCATGGCCTTTCCTTCCGGGTGCCAGGCTGGTCGGTAGAAAGATCCAGCTGGGCCGATCAACTGAGACTCCATGTGGTCGAGAGGATCGCAGAAGTGCAGCAGAGCATTGGAGTCTTCCGGGTGGTCGGTGCGCACCGCCAGGCGCCTACCTCCCGGTTGCCAGGCCCAGAACAGGGGTGCCCCGGAAGCGATGCGTACATCTTCTCCGTCGCCCTCGTAGGAGATCAGATCGAGATGCATCAGGTCACCCGCCTGATGGAGCACCATCAGATGCTCGTCGTCTGGCGCCCACTCAAGGTGTACTGGTGTTCCTTCATCCTCTGCCCAGGGCTCCCAGACTCTTACTCCATCCCGGTGCATCACGTAGACCTTGCTACCCGGCCAATAGCTGGGCAAGCCGTCGTCATCCTCGACGGTCTCTTCGATGCTGTCGACGCCGATCTCATCCTCGTCGGTGTCTTGGTCGCCATACACCACGAGCACCATTCCCTGACCGATCACATCGTTCGCTTCGTCATCGTTCGTTGCGCCGTCGCTGGGCGCTTGTACGACTTCCCATTCGCTATCGCTGTGCTCGTCGCCGATCCATGGCTCCCAAGGATAGAGTTCGCGGTTGTCAAACAGCGTTGGTAGCAGTCCGAACACAGCGATCCGCTTGCCGTCGGCGCTCGATACCGGATTGGTGAATACGAGACTGTCCTCAAGATTGCCGCACACTCCTGGCATCGCGGGCATCCCAGGAAGGGTTGAGAAGTCTTCGATGCTCCAGGTGAGCCGCTGTGTGCGCCGGCCATCTCCCTCGGCGATGTAGATGTGCCCATCTCTGCCCGAGTAGGTCACTTCCAGCTCGCGTGGCAATGCGTCTTCATTGCTTTCAACGGTGCTGTCTGGGAGGGGTGGGTACATCGCTTCATTCTACACGGTTATTGGCGCCCAATGGGTCGTCTTGAAGTCCGTCGCCGAGCGCCGTGAAGGATGCCCTGTCGGTCCACCTCGCTAACCATCTGTTCCAGCAGTGAGGCCACGATTCCTGCATCTTCCAGCTGTTGGTAGTGATTACCGCCGAGGCTGGGCTCAAAGTACACCTGCCCCGGGCTGTCCCGTCGTTCCAGACGCATGCGCATGGCCGGGTAGGGGAAGGTGACAGCCTCGGCCACGTAGCCTTCATCCAGTTCGCTAGCCTCCCACCACCGGATTTTCAACTCCAGTATCGGCAGCAGAATGGGTGCGAGCCCACAGATCTGTGCGGCCGGAGGGGGAGCGCCGTTCGGCCAGCTCTGGACGTAGTCGACAACGTCTTCAGCCCCCCAGTCGAGTAGATCCCTGGCTAGTGGCCACCAGCCTATGGTCAGGGTTTCTGGCCTTGGCCGCGCCAGGCGGCGTCGGGCCTCATCCAGCAGTTCTTGCGCTCCGGTTGCCCGGTAACCGGCCAGCATCGCCGCTGCATGGGCCGGGCCCGTGGTGTTGTCGAGCTCTTTGAGCAGTTGGAGTGCATGCTCCTTGAAGCTGGCCTCACCGGTGATCCGCCAGTAGCGGAGCAAGCCGTTGATTGCTTGTGGACCGCTGCAGGGTAAAGCGCTCAGTTGTGCTGCATTGCCGCGAAAGGGGCCATTTGCATCCACCACCCAGGCGTCACAGAGCAGCTCCAGCCATGCGCCTCTAGCGGTGGGCTCCAAGCCCGGGAAATCTTGCACTCGGCAGGCATCGCGTAGCCGTTGCAGCCAATGTTGTCGGTCGCTTAATTGGTAGAGCAGCAGCGCGCAGCGCAGCTGAGTCAGGTCGGCTGTATCAGGCTGGAAGCTTGGCAACTGAGCGACTGCTGAACGCAGTGCCTGGCGGCAGAACTCGGCAGCGGTGCTCATGGTCCATGCTCCCGAGTACAACGAAGCAGCAGCGCCACCCACTCGTCATCACAGAGTCGTTGTTCCTGGTCCAGGTGGCGTTGGGCAAAACAGTCAACTACCGCCTTCTCCTGATGGCAGAGGATGCCACTGATGATCAGCCCACCGCCCGGGGCCAAGCGAGAACACAAGGAGTCGGCTAGGTCGATGAGGACTGGCGCGATGAGGTTGGCGAAGACAATCGGGAACTGTTCGGCCGGAGCAGACTCTGGTCCGCCCTGGTAGAGCTCAATGCGGTCGACAAGGTCGTTCTCAGCAGCGTTCTCAGCAGCGGCGCTGATCGCTTGTGGGTCGGCATCGACAGCAACCGCGCGTTTGGCTCCCAGGGCCAGGGCAGCGAGGGCGAGGATCCCAGTTCCGGTGCCTACGTCGAGCACATTTGGCCGGGGGCCAGACCATGACTCCAGCAAACTATCCAGGAGCTGGCAGCAGCCTGCGGTGGTGAAGTGGGTTCCAGTGCCGAAAGCGAGGCCGGGGTCCAGGCGCAGCGCGGTCGTAGCGGCCGGCTGGGCTTCTTCCGTCCATGACGGGACCACTCGCAGCCTTTTGGACAGGGAGAATGCTTCGAAGCCTGCCTTCCAGGTGGCGTTCCAGTCTTGCTGAGCGATGGGCTTCAGGGTCAGTGCTAGGGGGGCCGGCGCAATGCCGTGCAGACATGCTTTTAGGTCGGCCAGCAGCTGCTCTCGCTCTCGCTTGCCATCGAACCAGGCCCGCAGTTCCAGTTCCTGGTCCGGGTTCTTGGGCAGGGGCGGAGTCCAGGAGCGTGGGTCGCCGCTGACAATGGGACCGTCCTGGTCGATCTCGAAGTGGAGTCCTCTATGGTCTTCTTGCAGGCCAAGCGCCCCCAGTTCCAGCAACAGTCCGCTCACTGTCGCTCCGTCGCTGTCAGCCAGGGTGAGGGACAGCTCCCACCAGCTGCAATCAGCGCTTGAGTCAGCGGGGGAAGATGCCATCGCTGTCTTCGGGAAGCTCGGTCTCGCCCCGCTCGACCAGCTCCCACCTGATGGCGGCTTCAACAAACAGGGGATGGGCGCTGGGCAGCATCTTGCCGTTGACAAAGAACGTTGGGGTGCCCGTGAGACCAGCATCTCTACCCTGGGCAATCTGCTCCTTCACTTCGTTGAGGATGCTGTCTTTCTCTAGACACTCCTCGAAGGTCTCAGTGTTGAGCTGAAGTTCGGCTGCGATGGAGCGCATTCTGTCGCTTCCCAGAGAGCCCTGATGATCAAAGATCAGGTCATGGAAGGGCCAGAATGCACCCTGTCGGCGACCACACTGGACTGCGATGGCCGCTTCGCATGCATCCGGATGCACATCTCGTTTGAGGTTGTCGTTGCAGGAGGTCCCCAGCGGATAGTTCTTGAATACAAAGCCGACCCGGTCACCGTAGCGGTGGGCAATGTCTTTCAAGTAGAAGCCGGCCAGCTTGCAGTGGGGGCAATCGAAGTCGGCGAATTCGGTGACGACGATGCCACCTTCCAGCTGCCCCTTGCTGCCATCGAATAGGTTGGTGACCAGGTCACGGACTTCCAGGTTTGGATAGCTTTCAATGAATTCGGCGACCGCTTTGCGGGCTGCTTCGAGGGCCTCTGCGTCATTGGTCGGAGCTCGCTCGTGTTGGTGGTGCTTGCTGTCCTTATGGCCGCTTTCCCGATGAGCTTTTGACTCTCCATCTTCAATCCAGCCCACGTAGCTATTGTAGGCGAGGTAGTTCCCGCCGAGCAGGACTAGCAGTGCAGCCCCAAGCAGGCTGGCTGAGCTGGTGCTCAGGTCCTGTAAGATTCCGCCAACTCCGCCGCCATGGCCGATGAAGGCGAAGCCGAGGCTCAGTGCCGTGACTGCATCGAGAGCGATGCAGTAGGGACAGAACCGGCTGATGACGAAGGCCTGGACGGCTAGCAGATAAAGGGCAAAGCAGAGCGCAGGGACGCAGGCTGCAGCGGTCAGTGCGAGATACTTTGCGCGCCTTTTGCTGTCGTTGCGCAGCGCCAGGCCAGCGAGCAGCGCAAGCATCAGGAAGAATCCAACGGCCGGCACTGAGACCGGTATTGCGGGTCGCTCAACGCCCAGTGAGATGCTGGCATAGCGGCTTGTATTCACCTCGGCGCAGCCACCTCCTGCCCCGCACATGCCCTCGAAGCCTAGGACCGCGGTGGCCGGTCCGGGCGGCGCGTGGTTGAGGTCGTAATGTCGGGCCGTAAGGGTCATCCCCAGCAGCATCCCCGCACAGGCGAGGGCCAGCAGGGCGATGGGGCTGGCCTTCTTCAGCATCTCTCTATTCCTCCAGGAGCTGGTCAATGGTCACGACTGTCTTGCGCATGAGGGCCGGACTGTAGCCCATGTGTCGCTCGCGGATCCTGCCGGCTCGATCAATCAGGATGAGCGTCGGTACCGACTTGACCTGCCAGTCACGTTCAGCAGCCTCACCGCCCCGGTCCAAGACCATCGGGTAGGAGACCGGGAAGCTGCCCAGGAATTCGCCTGCGTCGTCCTCCTCCTCATCAATGGACACCCCAATGACCACAACGTCACGCTCCCGGTACAGCTGCCAGGTGAGTTCCAGAGCTGGGGTCTCTTTGCGACAGGGTCGGCACCAGGACGCCCAGAAGTTGAGTACCACGATGTTGCCGCGCAGCTCTTTCAGGGTCTGTCGACCTCGGCGGCCGAGGAAGGGCAGGTCAAGCTGGGGCGCTCGCATGCCTAACTGACCGCCGACCGGCAGCTCGCTTACCGCGGCCAGCAACTCTGGGGCTACCGTGGGTGCTTGGCCGGGGGCCCGGTCCGAGTTGCAGCTGGGATCGTCCTTGCAGTCGTCGTCCTCACAGTCGGTCTCTCGGTCTTTGTCGTCGTCTTTCTCGTTGTCACAATCTTCAAAACCCAGTTCGGGCTCATAGCCTTTGCTCGGATCGTCCTGACAGCCTGGGTCCGCCGCGCAGCCGCTGTCTTCGCAGTCCGCGGCACCGTTGCCGTCGTTGTCGACGCCGTCGTTGCAGTCTTCAGGGCCGCTCAGATCCGAGCCGCTGCGTTGGTCGCCGCCGGTGTCTGGGCCTCTTGGTGGCGGCGTCCCGCGTTGGTCTTTGCGCTGGGGTCCGTCAAAGTCACCTTCACCAAAGCCTGCGGTGGCCGGGGCAGAGCCCTTCCGGGACTCTGCTGCCCAGGGGTCCTCCTCCTTGTCTGCGGAACAGGACACGAGTACCGACATCACAGCGGTCAGCAGGATGAAGAACAGCGTATTACAAGGGCGCATGGGCGAGCCGGATCAAACACGGCACCCACAATGCTGTCAACGCGAAGGGTGCCCGGGTCGGCGCGCTCTGTTAGCCTGCCCTCGCTATGGCGAAAGCGGGCAGGAGCTTAGGAGAAGGCGGGATCAAGACCATTGCGGTCAATAAGAAGGCGCGTCATCGATTCCACATCGAGGACACGGTCGAGGCGGGTCTGGTTCTGCTTGGTTCGGAGGTGAAGTCGCTGCGAGGTGGGCGGGTCTCGATCACCGAGGGTTACGTTCGGCTGGAAGACGGTGAGGCGTTTTTGGTGGATGTCCATGTACCGCCGTATGAGCAGGCCAATCGGCAGAATCACGACCCTCTGCGGCCCCGTAAGTTGCTGCTGCACAAGAAGGAGATTCAGCGCCTGATCGGCAAGATCTCGCGACAGGGCTATACGTTGGTCCCGATGCGACTCTATTTCAGGCGCGGTCGGGCCAAGTTGGAGATCGGCCTGGGCCGTGGCAAGAAGCTCCATGACAAGCGCCATGATCAAAAGGCCAAGGACGCGCGTAGAGAGATGGATCGAGCGCGCAAGCCTCGTTAAGCGGGCTCCTGCAAACCTCATAGCAGCACGAATCTGCAGCTTAGAGTGACCTTGGTAGCAAGTGAGCTATCAAGTTGAAGGACCGTTCGCTGACTATGCTATCATCCAAGGTATCAAATTTCTTTAAAACGACCATTGCCCTCCTGATCGGCGCTTCATATAGTGGCGATACGTGGGGAATTGTGGCGTGGTGGTGTTGTGTTGAGGCTGACCCCGGAGATGCATGTTTCAGGTTCGCGGGCAGTTCGAGGTCCGTATGGACGCCAAGGGACGTCTGCCGCTACCGGTGCGGCTGCGCGAGCGGATGCTCGAGTGCGGCGAGCCCGGTCTGGTGCTGGCCTATTGGGATGGCGGCCTGCAGGGCTTTGCCCAGAGTCGTTGGGCCAAGATGGAGCGGCGCTTCGCTGGGGTTTCTCTATTCGATCGCAAGAGCCGCCAGTTCCTGCACGCCTACGTCGCTGGAGCGGCGGAGGTCGAAGCAGACGGACAGGGGCGGATTCTGGTTCCCGCTCCGCTGAGGCGGCGCGCAGGACTGGTCAAGAACTGCGTGGTTCTGTCCTACCTGGGCCTCATCGAGATCTGGGACGCAGCGGCCTGGAGTCGGCGTCAGGAGCAGGCCCTGGAGGCTGTCCAGGAGGGTGTTGGGATGGAGCAGTTGCTGGCCTTCGATCCAGAGGACGAAGGCGAGGACCTTTAGGGCCGATGGCCGAGACCCGATTCGAGCATCGCAGTGTCCTGCTTGAAGAGAGCGTCTCTGCCCTGGCCCTTCGCCCTGAGGGGCTCTATGTGGACGTCACTGCGGGCGGCGGCGGGCACAGCGCAGCGATTCTCGCCGAGTTGGGCGTCGGGGGCCGTCTCATCGCACTGGATCGGGACCTGGATGCGGTAAGTGCTGCGCGGAAACGCCTTGCTGAGGTGGCAGCTGGTGCTGTCGCCGCTAGCTTTGAGGTGGTTCATTCGCCTATGTCGCGGCTCTCTGAGGTCCTGCGAGCGCGTGCTATTGAGCCTGCTACGGTCGACGGAATTCTTGCCGATCTGGGGGTTTCTTCTCATCAGTTGGACACTGCAGGACGGGGCTTTTCGTTTGCCCACGACGGTCCGCTGGACATGCGCATGGATCGGAGCACCGGCTCCACTGCCGCTGATCTGGTGAACAATACTGATGAGCTGGCCCTGGCTGACTTGATCTATCGGTTGGGCGATGAGCCCAAGTCGCGCCGTATTGCGCGTGCCATTACCCAACGCCGACAGCAGCGGCCCTTTGCCAGAACGGCTGACCTTGCTGAGGTTGTCTCGCGTGCCCTCGGAGGGCGTCGAGGGGCCAGGAAGCACCCGGCTACGCGGACCTTTCAAGCGCTGCGTATGGCCCTCAATGATGAGGCTGGAGAGCTGCATCATCTGTTGCAGTCGGCTCTGGAGTGGCTTGCCCCCAGGGGGCGGTTGGCGTTGATTTCCTTTCATTCTGGTGAGGACCGAGTGGTCAAGCGTCACCTCGCCTCTCTGGCCAGTTCTTGCAGCTGTCCTTCGAGCCTGCCGGTCTGTGTCTGTGGGGAGTCGGCGCGAGTTCGTCTATTGGGTCGAAAGGGGATTACCGCCAGCCAGGCAGAGCTTGAGGCAAACCCCAGAGCACGTAGTGCCCGTCTGCGTGTGGCTGAGGTTCTGGCTGTGGAAGGGGAGGCTTAGATGAGTTCTGAGATGAAGCAAACGGTGCGATTTGGCGGAGCTCTGATCACCTCAGTGGCAGTGGCCATATCGCTCATTTTTGTGGCCTGGGCGAAGATGGAGACGGTTCAGATCACGTATCAGATCAGCGATCTCGTTAAGGAGGACGATAAGCTCGCTAACGATCAGCGCCGCCTGCGTGCTGAACTGGCTGAACTGCGCGCCCCTGCTTACCTTGAAAATCTTGCCCCGCAGTTGGGCCTGGCGGCGCCGGCGGCAGGGCAGGTTGTGGTGGTAACCGAGAACCCTGAAGCATTGAGTCGAGCACTCGGTGGGGAGCAGGGCCAGTGACGACCCGGTCGGGCAGCTATCGTCGCCCAACTCCGCCGGGAGGTTTGCGCCACAACCGCGTTCAGCACAAGCGCCGACGCACCGAGATGAGCGGCGCCATGCGGCGAGTTGACGGCTTCCTGCCACCGGAGAATTTCGCCATCAATCTGCGACTTTCCGCGGTGATGGTTTTGTTTCTGTTGTTCTGGCTGGTGATTCTCGGCCGGGTCAGTTGGCTGGTTATGGGGCCGAACCTGCGCCTCGATCGATTGCTCGCCGGTCAGCATGAGGCAGTCATTAAGGTGGCCCCCAAGCGGGGTAGCATTGTTGATCGACTTGGTCGGCCGCTGGCCGTTTCCGTCGATGTGCAGAGCCTGTTTGCGGACCCTGCTCGGGTCGAAGACCCTGCTGCTGCGGCTGAGTTGTTGGCTCCCTTTGTTGATCGTGATCTTGAGGATCTGCAGGCTCGTCTGTCCCGCGAAGGCTCGCGTTTCGTTTGGTTGGCGCGGCAGCTGCCGCATCAAATCTCCGAGCAGATTAGAGCACTGGACATTCCTGGAGTGCATCTCACCTCAGAAGCGAAGCGGGAATATCCTTCAGGGGCGCTGGCATCCCAGTTGCTGGGCTTTGTAGGGATTGATGGCATCGGTCTGGAGGGCATAGAGGCTCGTTACAACGACCTGATGATGGGCGATACCTATCAGTATCGGACCTTTCGCGATGGTCGCCGTCGTGCACTCAGTCATGCCGCTGTGCTGGGTCGTCAATCGACCGAGGGAGATACCCTCGTGCTCAGCATTGATCACAACATTCAGCATCGTACTGAGCAGTCTCTGGCCGCCGCCATTGAGCGAGCCGAAGCTAAGGCGGGCTCAGTTTTGGTTCTGGATGCTCGCAGTGGAGCGGTGTTGGCCAGTGCCTCTGCTCCCAGTTACGACCCCAACAGCTTTCGTCAGTCGAGCCGAGACCAACGCCGAAATCGGGCGATTAGTGACTCGTTTGAACCAGGCTCCACCATGAAAGCCTTTGTGCTCGCCGAGGTCCTGGAAGAGGAACTCGCTACTCCTGAGGAAGAGGTCTATTGCGAGAAGGGTGCTTTTCGCATCGGCCGGCGGACGATCCATGACACCCACGCCTACGCCAACATCACCGTGTCGGAGGTCCTTAAGTATTCTTCGAACATCGGCACTGCCAAGCTCGGTGAGCGGCTTGGCCCGCCCGCTCTTGAGGCGATGTTTCGCCGCTTTGGTTTTGGCGCGCGGACCGGCATTGATGTGTGGGGTGAAGAGGCCGGAATTCTGCATCCATCTTCACGCTGGTCGCGGATCGGTTTCGCCAATCATTGCTTTGGCCAGGGCATGGCGGTTACTGGAGTTCAGCTGACAGCTGCCTTTGCTGCGCTGGTTAACGGCGGTCATCGGGTCCAGCCACACGTCATTACAGAAGTCCGCGGCCGGGACGGCACCCTGTTGGAGAGTCGTCGCCCTGAAGGTCAGGGGGAGCGGCTTATTTCTGCTGAGGTCAGCGAGCAGATGCGAGTCATGCTCGGTGGTGTGGTGGAGAAGGGCGGAACCGGGACTCGGGCGGCGCTTGATGAGTACACCGCTGGCGGTAAGACAGGTACCGCTCAGAAGGTTCGGGATGGTCGCTATGCTCCCAACCTCTATGTTTCATCTTTCATCGGCTTTGCCCCGCGCGACGATCCGCGCATCGTTGTCCTGACCGTCATAGATGAACCCACCAATAAGGGCTTTCGTCACTTTGGTGGCACCGCTGCCGGACCGGTCTTCAAGGAGGTGGCGACTTATGCGCTGCAGGAGTTGGGGGTGGCGCCTGATAAGGAGCTGCCGGCCAAGGTGTTGGCACAGCGCCAGGCGCGGAGGGCGCATGCCCAGCAGCTGCAAGCAGAGCGTGCGCGTGGCGTCGAGCTGCCGACCCTGGTTGTCGCTGCCACTGACGAGAGCCTTGACCCTGGGTGGTTGATGCCAGATCTACGCGGTTTGAGTCTGCGCGACGCCGCTCGGGTCCTGGTGCCTGCCGGAGTTGAGGTTCAGTTGCTCGGCTCAGGTCTTGTGGGGGAGCAGGAACCCGCCCCTGGGGTTCGATTTGGAGAGGGGCAGTTGGTACGCCTGGCTCTGGTTGCGGGTAGCCAACTGGAGTCGCTGAGACGGTGATGCTGTCGGCGCTTGAAGCACGCCTAAGTCCGCTGGCACGCCGGGGGCCGCTTGACGTCGACATCAGGGCTGCGACCGCAGACTCCCGACAGGTGCGGGCAGGCAGTATATTTGCCGCGATCGACGGCAGCACCACCGATGGTCACCGCTTTATCGCTGAGGCTCTCAAGCGTGGCGCCGCTGCAGTGTTGTTGTCTCGTTGGCCGGCAGCCTGGCCTGACCAGGTGGTGGGATTGCAGGTTCAGGACCCGCGACGCGCTTTGGCGCTGGTCTCCTCTGCCCTGTGCGGCGATCCTGCCGAGTCCATGCGAGTGATTGCCGTTACTGGAACCAACGGTAAGACCAGTACCGTGGCAATCCTGCGTTCGATCTTTGCGGCGGCGGGTCTGCGCGGTGGCAGCCTGGGGACGACCGGTATCTCCTGGCAGGGTCTGAACGGTGCCCAGGATCACCAGGCAACCCATACCACTCCTGAGGGGCCGACTTTTTATCGCTGGTTGGGGCGAATGGCCGAGGATGGGGTAGAGGCGGTTGCTCTCGAATTGAGCTCTCATGCCCTTCATCAAGGTCGTACTGCGGGGTTGCAGCTGGATGTGGCTGGGTGGAGCAATTTGAGTCGGGATCACCTGGATTACCATGGCGATCTGCTCAGCTATGAGCGTGCGAAGGCGCTGCTGCTTACCGAATGGTTGCCAAGCTGGGGAACTGAGGCTGCTACGGCAGTGCTTAATGTGGACGATCCGGTGGTCGCGGCTCATGGGCAGGATTGGCATCGTACCTTGCGGGTCTCTGCCCAGCCTGGAGCGGTGGCGGCCGGACGCGCAGACCTGGCGCCGGTTGCTGAGCCGGTCTTGGACCTTGATGGCCTGCGGGTCTCCCTGGCGTATCGCACCGAGCGGCTGCAGCTCAGCAGTCCTCTGCTCGGACGACACAACCTGGCGAACTGCCTGCTCGCGGCGGGTTGTGCCCTTGCCGCTGGAATTAAGCGCCGCTCTGTTGAGCAGGGAATCGCGGCTGCGGTCGGCGCGCGCGGCCGTCTTGAGGCTGTGCGTCGCGAGGATGGCCGAGGACCGCTCATTCTGGTCGATTATGCGCACTCTCCTGCGGCCATTTCAGAAACGCTGCAAGCCCTACGCAGCTTGAATCCTGACCGCCTGGTGATTGTCTGTGGCTGTGGCGGCGAGCGTGATCAGGGCAAGCGCCCGCTGATGGCCAGGGCGGCAGCGGAAGGTGCGGATTTTGTCTGGCTCACTTCAGACAATCCAAGGGGTGAAGATCCGGAAGCAATCCTCGATGCCATGGAGCAGGGCCTGAAAGGCTCCTCCGCACAGTATTGTCGGGTGGTCGATCGGGCCTCTGCTATCAGGGAAGCTATCATTTCTTCCCGTGAGGGTGAGGTGGTGCTGATCGCCGGTAAAGGTCATGAGAGCTATCAGGAAATTGATGGAGTTCAGCATCCCTTTGATGACCGGGAGCAGGCCCTGCGAGTGCTGGAGGCGAGCCCATGACAGGTCGCTACTCACCAGCAGGCAGACTGAGTGTTGAGCAGATTCTGGGGGCCACTGCTGGTGACCATATCGCAGGTCCCGCTGCGGGCAGCTGGTCGTTGTGCACCGATACTCGAGAGCTGGGTGATGGTGCTCTGTTCGTCGCCCTGGTGGGTGAAAATCACGACGGTCACCGCTTTGTTCCTGCTGCCCTCGGTGGCCATGCTTGCGGTGCCCTGGTGGCCCGCAGCGAGTTGGCCTCCCTTGAGCTGCCCCAGGCTCTGAGCGGTCCGGTGATTGCAGTTGAAGATACGCTGCTCGCCTTCGGAGCGATTGCTGGCGCCTTTTTGGCTGCTTCTGGTCCCAAGGTAGCGGCGATCACCGGCTCTGTGGGCAAGACCACCACCCGAGCGTTGTTGGCCTCCATCCTTGCCCGTAGTGGTCCTGGGTTGCAGACGGAGGGCAATTTTAATAACCGAATTGGGGTTCCTCTGACGATCCTTGGCATGCAGTCTGATGATGGCTGGGCAGTCCTTGAAATGGGGATGTCCGAGCCCGGTGAACTGCGCCTGCTCGCTGAAATCGCTCGTCCGAAGGTACGGGTGATCACCGAGGTAACAGCCGCCCACCTTGAGTTCTTTCCCTCGGTCGCTGCTATCGCCGATGCCAAGGGGGAGTTGTTTGAGGGCGCGGTTGCCGGCGATGTGCTTGTCATTCCGGCGGACAACCCACTTTCCGCGCGCTTTCCCAGGCCGACTGGCAGTTGCTCAGTAGGTTTCAGCATGCGCCCCGATGCGGATGCTGAGGTCAAACTTCTGCACCTGGAGGAGCTTGGCCTTGCTGGGAGTCGCGCGCGGATTCTGGTCCACGGCCGCTCTATTGAGTTCAAGCTTCCTCTCGCTGGCAGACATCAGGTGCACAACGCCCTGGCTGCCGCTGCTGCCGGTCACGCTATGGGGGCTTCACTCGAGGACATTGCGGCTGGGCTTCAGGATGTGCAGGTCCCCGGGCGTCGGATGAAGGTTCAAAAGCTGGCTGGAATCACCGTGTTGGATGATGCGTACAACGCTAATCCTGCGTCGGTTTCTGCGGCGATGCACACGCTGGCATCTCTGCCCACTTCAGGACGCCGGATTGCTGCTCTTGGCGACATGCTGGAGCTTGGCACTACAGCGGCTGGCCTGCATGCAGAAACGGGCGTCGAGGCGGCCACTCTGGGCCTCGACCTGCTGGTCGGTGCCGGCCCCCTCATGGAGCAGGCCGTTCAAGCCGCCAGAGCCGCGGGCATTGCGGCTGAGGCTGCCCTCGATTCTCGGGCCGCTGGCGAGCTTCTGGTTGGCTACCTGAGACCTGGCGATGTGCTCCTCATAAAGGGCTCGCGTGGGATGAAGATGGAGGCTGTCCTTGAGCCTCTAGCTGCTGTTGCTGCTGCTGAAGGGACCTGACCGATGCTCTACCACCTGCTCTATCCACTCTCCGAATCAGAATTTGCCTTCAACGTGGTTCGCTACATCTCGTTTCGGGCAGCAGCGGCCTTGATGACTGCTCTGCTGATCTGCATTTTCTGCTACCCGGCCTTCATTCGATTTCTGCAGCGCCGCCGCTATGGGCAGGAGATCCGCGAGGTCGGCCCCGACCACCAGCAGAAGGCCGGAACCCCGACAATGGGGGGGCTGTTGATCATGTTCGCCGTGATCGCGTCCACCTTGCTGTGGGCTCGCCTCGACGAACCGAGGGTTTGGATTGTGTTGGTAATCGCCGTTGGCTTCTGTGCGGTCGGCTTCGTCGATGATTGGAGCAAGATCAGTCAAAAGAGCAGCGCTGGTCTAAGCGGCAAGCTGCGGTTGGCTCTGGAATTCCTGATATCGGGAGTGATTCTTTATGTGGGTGTCCGGTGGTGGGGGATCAGCACCACTGTTCCAGTTCCCTTCTTGAAGTCGGTGTCCGTGGACCTTGGGCTCGCTTACGTAGCCTTTGCCTCCTTCCTGATAGTCGGCACGGCAAATGCGGTCAATCTTACCGATGGTCTTGATGGTCTTGCCATCGGCCCGGTGATGACCAGCGCGCTGACCTTCGGACTGCTCGCTTATCTGGCAGGAAACACTCGTTTTGCCGGTTACCTGGCAATTCCCTATGTGCCGGGTGCTGGTGAACTCACCGTGCTGACCGTAACCCTGGCCGGGGCCGGTATGGGCTTCCTCTGGTACAACGCCTTCCCCGCTTCGATCTTTATGGGAGATACCGGTTCCCTGCCGCTGGGTGGGGTCATTGGCGCACTGGCGGTCCTGACACACAACGAGCTGTTGCTGGCCATTGTCGGTGGCGTCTTCTTGATGGAGGCGCTCAGCGTCATCATCCAGGTCGCCTCCTTCAAGACGACTGGCAAGCGAGTCTTTGCCATGGCTCCCATCCATCATCACTTCGAGAAGAAGGGCTGGGAGGAACCGAAGATCATCGTCAGGTTCTGGATCATCTCCATCCTGCTGGCCTTGTTTGCGCTGATGACCTTGAAGCTGCGCTGAGGAGTTGCAATGCGGTCCCTGAGAGACGTCGACCCGCTGGTTCTATCCTGCATTCTGGCCCTGCTCACCATTGGGGTCGCCATGGTCTATTCGGCTGGTGCTATCTACGCGGCGGATGTTCATGGCAGCGAGATGCACTACATCAAGCGTCACGGCGTGTTCGCGATCCTGGGCTTGATCACCTTGACGGTTGCCGCGGCTATTCCCTATCAGAAGCTAAAGCCCTGGACCTATCCGTTGCTCGGAGTGGTGACCCTGCTGCTCATTTTGACTCTGATTCCCGGGATCGGGGTGACCATGGGCGGCGCAACCCGCTGGTTGCCGCTGGGGCCCATCTATCTGCAGTCATCGGAGATCGCCAAGCTGGCCGTGATCCTCTACCTCGCTTACTCCCTGGAGAAGAAGCAGAGTCACATCGGTACCTTCTCGGTGGGGATCCTGCCGCACCTCCTTTTCGTAGGTCTGGTCCTTTGTCTGATCCTCCTAGAGCCGGACTTCGGCACCACCATGACCCTGGCGGCCATCCTGTTCCTGATGATGTTCATTGCAGGGGTGAAGATTCATCATCTCGCCGGATTGCTCGCCGTTGGTCTACCGGTTGCCTGGTTGGTGCTGACCGGGGCTGAGTACCGGCGTGCACGGCTGGTCGCGTTTATGGACCCCTGGGCGCATAAGGCCGACAGTGGGTTTCAGTTGATTCAGAGCTGGCTGGCCTTTCGCGCCGGTGGGGTGCTTGGTGCCGGGATGGGGGAGAGCAGTCAGAAGCTGTTCTTCCTGCCAGCTGCCCACACCGACTTTATCTATTCGGTAGTCGGTGAGGAGTTCGGCCTTGTTGGGTCGGCTCTGATCATCGGTCTGTTTGGGTTGTTTGTGTTTCGCGCTGCCCGCTGCTGTCAGGATGCCCCTGACCTGTTCGGCAGACTGCTGGGCATCGGCTTGACCCTTATGATCGGTCTGCAGGCTGCGGTCAACATGGCGGTGGTCACCGGCCTGTTGCCGACCAAGGGCCTGACACTGCCGCTGGTTTCCTATGGTGGCTCTTCGATGGTTCTTACTATGGGGCAGCTTGGCATCTTGTTGAACGTGACGGCACAAGCCAGAAGGCGTACTGTTCTGAGCGATGTACCGAAGTCTCCGTTCAGCGGCCCTTCGATGCGAAGACGGGTTCGGGCTGGAGCGCTGCAGGGCAGTTAGGATGAGGAGGGGTGCTGGTGGTTGAAGCTGCCCTAAAGGTGATGATTGCCGGTGGTGGTACCGGTGGTCACTTCTTCTCCGGTGTCGCGGTGGGCGAAGCTTTCCATGCGCGGAGCTCGTCGACCAAGGTCATCTATGTGGGCACGCGCCGGGGGATTGAGGCTCGGGTCGGCCCCAAAGAGGGGCTTGACGTACGCTTTATTGACATCTCGGGGGTTCGCGGACGGGGCCTGCTTCACCGGTTGCGAGCCCTGCTTCAGGTGCCAAAGGCGATCTTGCAGTCCATCTCCTTATTGCGTGAAGAGAATCCTGACATCGTTATGGGTGTTGGTGGCTATGCCTCTGGTCCGGTGGTCCTGGCCGCCTGGCTTACCGGTCGCTGTACGGGGATCGTGGAGCAGAACTCGGTGGCGGGGACCACCAACCGCTTTCTTGGGCCTTTTGTGCGGCGCATCTTCGTCGCTTTTGAGGCGGCCTCTGCGGCCTTCCCCAGAGCTAAGGTCCACGTTACTGGAAACCCTATTCGCGCTGGTGTCGTAGAGCTTTTGACCCTGGAGTCCACCGGTACGGTTGGCATTGGGCAGCGGCTCAAGCTGCTGGTGGTAGGAGGCTCTCAAGGTGCGCGGCCTATTAATGAGGCGATGATGGACGCCGCCAGCCAGCTCCCTGCCGAACTCCATGATCGTGTGTACATCACTCACCAGACCGGGGAGGCCGACTGTGATCGGGTACGCGCGGCTTATGAGGAGGCTGGTCTCGATGCCACGGTTACGCCCTTCATTAATGCCATGGCTGAGGCCTACAGGGCTGCCGATCTGGTGCTCTGTCGCGCTGGAGCGTTGACCGTCTCAGAACTCAGCATCTCTCAACGCGGCGCGCTGCTGGTTCCTTACCCCCACGCCATCGACAATCATCAGGAGAAGAACGCTGAGGTCCTGGTTGCCGCTGGTGGCGGGGAGATGATTCTTCAGAAGCAGCTCACCGGCTCGCTGTTGGTAGAGACCATCCAACGTTTCGTTCAACAGCCGACTGCGCTGCAAGAGATGGCTTGGAAGGCGGCCTCGCTGGCACGCCCTCAGGCGGCAGTCGAGGTTGTTGACGAGATGTATAGGTCCATCGGTAGACCCTGAGTTTCCTTGCCTCCGCTTGCTTCGGGCTGGCTCCCTGCGCTGTTGCTGCTACTCTGCTGCGCTTAGCGGCGTCTTTGCCGCAGAGACCGCGCGATGAGATTTCTTGGCACCCGGCACATTCACTTCGTTGGCATCGGTGGCATTGGTATGTCTGGGATTGCCGAGGTGCTGTGCAACCTGGACTATCGGGTCAGCGGCTCTGATCTGCGCGCTTCGTCGACTACTCGCCGCCTCGAGGAACTTGGGATCAAGGTTCATGTGGGTCACGACCCGGCCCACATTGAGGGAGCACACGTGGTGGTGCGCTCCTCTGCCGTAGGCCTTGAGAACTCCGAGGTCGCCGCGGCGGTCGGTGCTGGGATTCCGGTGATTCCGAGAGCGGAGATGCTGGCTGAATTGATGCGCATGAAGCACGGGGTGGCCGTTGCCGGGACCCACGGCAAGACCACCACCACCTCTCTTCTGGCGGCGATCTTTGCCGCTGGCGGCTTGGATCCCACCGTGGTTGTGGGCGGCAAGCTCAATAGTGTGGGCAGTAACGCGGTGTTGGGGCGTGGGGAGTGGCTGGTTGCCGAGGCCGATGAGAGCGACGGCTCTTTTCTCAAGCTGTCGCCGACCCTGTCCATTGTGACCAACATTGATCCTGAGCATCTCGATCATTACGGCAGCGAACCGGCTCTCGTTGAGGCCTTCCTTGAGTTCATTAACAAGGTGCCTTTTTACGGTGCTGCTGCGCTTTGCCTTGATCACCCTACGATTCAGGGCCTGCTGCCGCGAGTGTGCAAGCGATACCTCACCTACGGCTTTACCAGTCAGGCTGAGTTGCGGGCCGTAGATCCAAGGGTGGAAGGAACCACTTCGAGTTTCTCAGTGGTTCGTGGTGAGGAGTTCCTCGGGCCCATTCGTCTCGGGATGCCGGGTCGTCACAACATCCTTAATGCGTTGGCCGCGACCGCCGTCGCTCTTGAGGCGGGCATTCCCTTTGCTCTGATCCAGCAGGCCCTTGAGCGTTTCGAGGGGGTACAGCGCCGCTTTACCTTGCGTGGCGAGGCCGGTGGAGTGACTGTCATTGATGACTATGCTCATCATCCAGCTGAGATTCGGGCCACCTTGGCCGCGGCGCGGGAGAGCTACGGCCGCCGAGTCGTCGCGGTTTGGCAGCCGCATCGCTACTCGCGCACGGTAGAGCTTCATGAGGAGTTTATGAGCGCGTTCAATGACTGCTCTTTGCTGCTGGTCATGGATGTTTATGCTGCCGGCGAAGCGGCGGTCCCGGGTGTCGACGCTGCTACCCTGTCTCGAGATCTCAGCCAGCATGGCCATAAAGGGGTGCTTCCCTGTGCTGATGAAGCTGCGGTATTGGATGCTTTGGGCAAGCGGGCACGCAAGGGCGATGTAGTGCTGACGCTGGGGGCCGGGGATGTGACCAACATCAGTCACCAGTTGGTCGACGTACTGGATGCCAAGGGCCCACCAACACTGGAGCTCGACGGGCTGTGAGCCTTACTGAGGGGCAGCGTAGTTCCCTGTTGGCTTTGCAGCTGGGCAGGGTTCTGTTTGACGAACCCATGAGCCGGCATACGTCGTTTCGCATTGGTGGTCCGGTGGACGCGTGGGTCAAGGTGCGCGATGAAGTCGCGCTGATGAACTTGCTGCAGTGGTGCAAGCGTGAAGCGCTGCCGGTGTTTCCCTTAGGTGGAGGCTGCAATCTGTTGGTTCGAGACGGTGGGATTCGTGGGGTTGCCCTGCGGTTGGGGAAGGGCTTTCGCCGCCTGGCCTTTGTCAGGGACCCGGCCTCAGAGTTGCAGGATGAGGGTTCTGAGGTTGACGCTGTCAGTCGCTTTTCGGCCTCGGTGGAGGCGGTCGGTGGTGTTGCTGAACCGCACAAGGAGTCTGGCGTGGCTCTTCCTGTTGATGAAGACGGTAGGGTGAGGCTGCATGTCGGCAGCGGGGTCGTCGTGCCAACTCTGCTGCGTTTCTGTGTGCGCCACGGACTGGGCGGCGTTGAGGGCCTCGGTGGTGTACCCGGAACCATCGGTGGGGCCCTGGTGATGAATGCAGGAACTCACGAGGGAGAACTCGGTGATGTGGTCGAGGAACTCTACGTGGTGGATGGGCAGGAACGCCGGGTCCTTCAACCCGCTGAGTTCAGCTTCAGCTACCGCAAGCTGGTGCTGCCTGAGGGGGCCTTGATTCTCGGTGCTTTGCTGGCGCTGCGCCCTCGTAGCGGCGAACAGGTCCAGCAGGAGATTCGCGAACTGGTTCATTATCGTAAGAATACCCAGCCGACCGGTCTGCCCAGTGCCGGCTGCCTGTTCAAGAATCCTGATGTAGGGCCGCCCGCCGGTAAGCTTATTGATGAAGCAGGGCTAAAGGGGCTGCAGGTCGGTGGCGCCAGGGTGTCTGAGGTTCACGCCAATTATGTGGTCAGCGATGGTAAAGCTCAGGCTGCTGATGTCCTTGAGCTGATGGATCAGGTGAAGAATAGAGTGCAGTCGATCCACGGAATTGATCTTCGCCCCGAGGTGCGGGTGGTCGGCTCCGATCCACCTGGCTAGAAGATGCATGTAGATCACATGTAACTCTTCGAAACAAAATCGAAATCTCGAGATTGACAGGGTTGGCGCGTTTTCCCACAATGGGTCATTGGGAGCGTGAACCATTCCGCTGAGCTGGCTCCCGGGGCAGGTAGCAGATGAGCATTCTCGATCGGCAGTCGGGTAGACGAGCAGTAGGAAACCGCAAGCTGAGCCCCCGTCGTCAGGAAGAACGGCGACGGCGACGCAGTTCTCAGGGCCGTGAGCCCTTTGTGGCGAACGCCAGCGGAACCTACCCTGTAGCCCGGCCGCCCAGTCGACCGTCAGCTACTCAGGAAATCACCCTCTCAGATCGCCGCAGACCAGGTAGAGGCTTTGCCGATCCGGATCCGAGCCCACAGTCGGCCAGTTCCAGAGGACGATTGCCGACCATGCGTACCGAGATGGGCCAGGCTGTTGGTGAGGCCCTGTTCGATCTGGGTCGCAAACTTCTGGTTCTGGTGGTGCTACCGGCCCAGCTGCTGCTGCTGCTGTTGCGCCCTCGCGAGTTGGCTCGGCGGGTCCTTGAGGCTCCGGCCCTGTTCCGCTCCACAGCTCGACGGCTCCGATTGCAGACCCGGGACCCGGAGTCGGCGGCGGGTCGGATGTGGGAGACCATGCGCCTGTCG
Source organism: Deltaproteobacteria bacterium UBA6601 (assembly GCA_002433485.1). Taxonomy (GTDB): domain Bacteria; phylum Myxococcota_A; class UBA796; order UBA9615; family UBA9615; genus UBA6601. The sequence continues at coordinate 24,771 of DJIF01000054.1, read as the reverse complement.
GCCCACTTCGTGCGGGAAGAACTTGCTGACATGCAGGATGGCTTTCCGAGCTTCGACGCCGTGGCTCGCAGCAGCGTTGAGGCCCTATCCAGTAGCGGTCGTCATGTCAGCGGCCGTATCAGCTCTCGAATCAGTGCCCAGCGGGAAGAGGTTTACGCTCGCCTGCAGCACTCGGCGGCGCTGGGACTGGTTGCAGGGGTTGTGGTGGTTGGGCTCTTCGTCGCTGGCTATCAGGCCTTGGAGTCCCTCAAGCAGAGCGACCGGCTGTCCATCCAAGACATTCAGGTGCAGGGACTGGATCGGGTGGAGCGAAGCCAGCTGCTCGAAGCGCTGGTCGTTGGCGAGGGGGATAACCTGCTCGAACTTGAGCCAGCGGTTCTCAGTGCTCGGGCTGCCGGGTTGCCCTGGGTGGCCGGGATCTCGCTGCGCCGGGACCTCCGCGGTCAGCGTTTAGAGTTGGCGGTTGTGGAGCACGAGGCCGTGATGGTGCTGGGCGATGAGCCGTTGATGCTGATGAACGAGAGCGGTGAGGTCTTCAAGCAAGTCCAACCCGGCGATCCCATTGACCTTCCATTCCTGACGCTTGAGGACCGAGGCCTGGCAGAGCGACCTGCCGAACTCCGTCAGATCGGCCAGGGAGCGGTGCAGATCCTCCGTGCACTGGATTCCGGCACCGCGCTGCGTGAGGTCGATGTCTCGGAGATTCGCTTCGAGGGCGAGGCGGGCTTTGTAGTGCTGTCTCGCACGGGTCTACCGGTGCGGTTGGGCCGAGAGGACTTCGCGGTCCGGCTGGGACGTCTTGAGCGCGCGGTTCGCGGCGGAGCTCTGCCGCTTCACGCGCTGGCCTCTGTTGATCTCGGTCTTCGCGATCGATTGGTCGCGGTTCCGCGCGATGCCCGCAGTGCTCGAAAGGCGTTTTCCAAGGGACTCTCCAAGCAGCCTATGGGCCCTGCGGCTCGCGCTCGTGTGCTCGAACTGGAGGGGAGCCCGAGAACTCGGATCTCGGGCTGGGACTCGGCTGGACAATGACCGCGCCTACCCCGCGCGACTCTGTTATTGCAGGTCTCGACATAGGCACCAGCAAGGTTGCCTGTGTGGTGGGTGAACGCAACAGCTTCGGCGGGGTTGACATCATCGGCATTGGCTCTCACCCCTCGCGTGGTCTGCGTAAGGGGAATGTGATCAACATTGAAGACACCGTGCACTCCATTCAGGTGGCGGTAGATGAAGCGGAGATGATGGCTGGGGTTGAGGTCAACTCCGTCTATACCAACATCGCTGGTGGTCATATTCACAGTGTCAACAGCGCCGGGATGGTGCCCATACGCGGTGGTCAGGTGGCTCAGACCGACGTGGATAAGGTCTTGGAGGCCGCCCAGACCATCGCGATTCCGACCAATCGGCGCGTGATTCATGTGATTCCCCAGCAGTTCAAGATCGATGAGCAGGAGGAGATCGACGATCCGCGCGGCATGAGTGGGGTGCGCCTGTCATCGGAGGTGCACATTGTCACCGCGGCGGTTGCCGCAGCCCAGAACATTATCCGCTGCTGCGAACTGATGCGCCTTGGAGTGCGGGACATCGTGCTGGGTCCGTTGGCCAGCGCAGAGGCGGTGCTGACCGCTGATGAGAAGGAACTCGGCGTGCTGCTCATCGACATCGGTGGCGGGACGACCGATCTGACCATCTATTCGCAGGGAGCTGTCCTGCACTCTTTTGTACTGCCGGTTGGTGGCAATCTCATCGATAGTGACATTGCCTACGCCCTGGCGGCTTCCAACACCGTTGCGGAGCGGATCAAACAGGACCATGGCTGCGCGCTGCGGGAGCTGGTGGATGAGGCGGAGCCTTTTGATTTCATGCAGGTCGGAGGAGACCGGATTCACAGCACCAACAAGGGAATGCTTTGTGAGGTCATCGAGCCCCGGGTGAGTGAGATCTTTGAACTGCTGGCTAAGGAACTTCAGCGCGTGGGGCACAATCGGGTCCTCCCTGCCGGTGTGGTGGTTACCGGAGGCGGTAGCTTGTTGCCGGGCATTCTGAAGGCCGCCGAGCGCTTTCTGGGGATGCCTGCGCGACGCGGTGTGCCGCGTGAGATCGGTGGCCTGAGCGACGTTGTAGGTACACCTGAGTACGCCACTGGTGTTGGTCTGGTGAAGTTCGGCCTTGAGAATTATGGCTCGCCTGGGCCTTTTGGCCAGGCTCCAGTGGGAGTCTTTGCACATCTACGCGGGCAGTTCGGTCGCTGGTTTGATCTGGTGTTCTGAGAGCAGCAAAACGGAGGAACGGTATGTTGGATGAAGATGAGAACACCATTCAGTTTGCTGCTGAGCCAAGAGACGGTGAGGTTGACGAGATCTCGATCCGGGTAATTGGCGTCGGTGGAGGAGGCGGTAATGCGGTCAATACCATGGCCCGCGCCCGCCTCAGCAATGTGAGTTTGGTAGCCGCCAACACCGATCAGCAAGCGCTGGTGGAGTCGGAGGCCGACGAGGTGCTCGCCCTGGGGGTGGGCCTGACCCGCGGCCTGGGGGCCGGCGCTCGGCCCGAGGTGGGACGTGATGCAGCGCGGGAGAGCCGCACAAGGATTGAGGAACTCGTGACCGGCGCCGACATGGTCTTTGTCACCGCAGGCATGGGTGGAGGGACCGGGACCGGCGCTGCTCCCGTAATTGCGCAGGTCGCGCGTGAGACAGGTGCACTCTGTGTTGCGGTGGTCACCCGACCCTTCTCCTTTGAGGGGAAGCGCCGCCGCAGGACTGCTGAGGCTGGGATCGAGCAACTCAGGGAAGCGGTGGATACCCTGGTGGTGATCCCCAACGACCGCCTGGTGGCTCTCGCAGGTCCTGAGATGAGCACCATGGATGCCTTTAAGTTGGCCGATCAGGTGCTGCTAGATGCGGTCCGGGGAGTCGTTGATCTGATTCACGTAAAGGGCGTCGTGAACGCTGACTTTGCCGATGTCCGCACGGTGATGAGTATTCCTGGCCTGGCGATGATGGGAATGGGCACTTCCAGCGGTGAGCTGCGAGCTGTTGAAGCGGCTCAGCGAGCCATCAGTTCCCCCTTGCTTGAGGAGGCGGTCATTACCGGCGCTAAGGGGGTGCTGGTCAATGTCACCAGCAACTCCACTCTAAAGCTGGCAGAGCTTACCGAGGCAGTGACCTTGATTGAGGAGGAGGCCCACGATGACGCCGAGGTGATCTTTGGCTGGGTTGTTGATGAGTCGGTAGGTGATGAGGTCCGGGTGACGGTTCTTGCGACGGGGATCGAGTCCATTGAAGAAGCTAATGTTGAGCCCCTTCAAGAGATGAGCCGCCCCAGCTTGCCGCGGATCTTGAAGACCGAGGTCCCGAGGCCCATTCCGGTCAATCCGTGGGCGACCTTGCCTGCTTCTACCTACGATCTGCCTCCAGCAGTTCGTAACGCCCGTGATCCAGCGGTAGAGCCGCGTCTGCTGGAGCGCAAGTCCAGTGATGTGTTTCAGGCTGCCGTTGATGAGGACATGCCCCACCTGGATCGCCCTGCCTTTGTTCGCAAGTTGGCAGACTGAGCCGCGCCTCGCGCGTGGCTCAGGCCGGCTCGGTGACTCGCCGTAGCAGGTCCAGTGACTCGAGCGCGGCGCCTGAGCCGCGGGCGACACACAGCAGGGGGTCTGGGGCCACGATCACTGGTAGTCCGGTAACTTCGCGTAGACACTCATCGAGCCCTTCTAAAAGCGCACCGCCGCCGGCCAGAATGATGCCCTGTTCCATGATGTCCGCTGCCAGTTCTGGAGGGGTGTTCTCTAAGGTGTAGCGCACCGTTCCGACGATCTCAGCGACGGGATCACGCAGAGCCACATATATTTCCCGTGAGTCGACGGTGATGGTGCCGGGAATACCGCGCTTGAGGTCGCGCCCTTTGACCACCATCTCCCGACCCTGGGTGGGTGGATGGGCGCAGCCCACCTGGATCTTTACCCGTTCCGCACTGCGGCTGCCGATCAGCAGGCTGTGCTCACGACGGATGTAGTCGATGACCGCCTGGTCCATCCGATCGCCGCCGACCCGCACTGAACGAGAGAACACGATGCCTCCCAGTGAGATGACCGCTACTTCAGTGGTGCCACCGCCGATATCGACGATCATGTTGCCACGCGGGTCGGTAACTGGAAGACCAGCCCCCAAGGCCGCCGCCATAGGTTCCTGAATGAGGTAGACCTCGCGGGCCCCTGCGGCGCGCGCTGAGTCACGCACGGCACGGCGCTCAACCTCAGTGATGCCGAAGGGGATACAGATGACGACCCGCGGACGCACAAAGGTTTTGCGTCCGTGAACCTTGCGGATGAAGTGTCGCAGCATGGCTTCGGTGACGTCGAGGTCGGCGATTACTCCATCCATCATCGGGCGGGCGGTCTCGATGCTGCCGGGAACTTTGCCGAGCATCTCTCGTGCTTCCGAGCCTACTGCCAGGACGGTGCGATTGTGGGGGTCCTTGTTGATGGCGACTACTGAGGGCTCTTCGAGCACGATCCCCTGGCCCTGCACAAAGACCAGGGTATTGGCCGTGCCCAGGTCAATGGCCAGATCAGTAGAGAATCGGCCAAGCAACCAGTCAAGGAACATTAGGCGACTCGGCTACTCGAGAGTTTCTCAGCCCTTGGTGTCGAGCAGGTCACGGCCACTGCCGAGCTTGTTGATAAACCGTAGTTCCTTATTGAGCTGCTGGGCGATGGAAGAGGCATAAATTTCAAGACTCTGGCTGCCGGTTCGCAGCAGCACCTTCTCGCCACTGTTCAGGACCAGGGAGACCTTCCAGACATCCCCGGCCATGATGAGTTGGCGCCCTTCCAGGAGCACCTGAGATACGTCGGAGAAGTTCACCTGCTTGGTGCCAGGGTCTCTAAAGGTAGAGGTGTAGACCAGCACGATGCGTTGTTCACTGTGGTCAACCACGGCGTTGCCCAGCTGGCCGCGGTGATAGCGGATATTCCAGGCACCCATTCCCGCAGCACCGACCAACAGGGTTAACAGCAGCAGCCCAACCACAGCTCCTCTGGCGGAGCGTTTCTCAGCGACGCTGGTTTCGTTAAAGCACTCTTTGCAGCGGAGAGCCCCGACCGGGACCTCCGCATTACAGTGGGGGCAATCAAAGCTCGGGTAGGACACGGAAGCGGCCTTTCGCTGCGATTGGTGAACTGGGGGCAGCCTTTTGCCTGCGCTGGCGGAAGTTGCGGCCCTTTGGTCGGGGACACCCTAGCAGTGTCCGAGACTCCCTGCCCGAAGAAGCCGCTTTCTGGAGGATAAGGTTTTGAAATAATTATGTAATGTTCGCATAACCACCCCCCCCGTAGTTCCCTTGACTTACCTTTGGCTTGACTGCTAGAAATCCCGCGGCCTGGGACCCTGGTCTCCAGGCCGGTTTCCCGTTGCGTCAGCGGCCCTGTTTTAGCCCGAACCTCGCGAGGTCTCCTTTGCCTGTCCGCTCCCCACTTCATTCTCTTGCAGTCCTGCTTGTCCTTGCTGCGCTGCTGCTCCCGTCCACCCTGTTTGCCCAGGCCACTACGGCGACCCTTAAGGGCGAGATCGTCGACCAGAGTGACAGTCCTCTTGAGGGCGTCAAGCTGACTCTTACTTCCGAGAACCTGCAGGGCTCCCGGGATGCCGTCACGGCAGCGGATGGCCTGTTCAGATTTCTCGCGCTCCCGCCGGGTACCTACCGGGTTGATGTTGAGAAAGAGGGGTTCAAGACCATCATCCGCTCGAATCTCAGCCTCTCTGTGGGTCGCAGCCTGAACATCAGGTTGGTTATGGAGCTGCCTGAGGTTGGAGAGACCGTCGAGGTCATTGACCGGAGGCCGGTCATCGACACCGAGCAGACTACTCAGAGCATGACCTTGGGCGCTGACTTCCTGGGCAACCTGCCTTCCGGACGCTCCTTCCAGGACGCTGTTCAGTTCCTGCCCGGGGTAACCGGTGGCAGCAATCCGAACATCAGCGGCGGCGCTATGCAGTCCAATCAGTACTACCTGGATGGGGCCAGCACCACCGACCCGGTTACCGGTACCTTCTCGATGAACTTCAATTTCGACGCCATTGAGGATCTTGAGGTCATTACCGCTGGCTACGATGCTCGCTACAACCAGGGCCTGGGCGGTACCATCAACATCGTCACCAAGTCCGGCGGAAACACCTTTGAGGGCGACTTCAGCGGCTACCTTCAGAGCACTGGATTCACCCAGTCGGGTTCTGAGTACCTGAGTCTTGCTCGTAACGAGTTCACCTCATTGAACTTGAATGCGTCCCTAGGTGGCCCGATCGTCAAGGACCGTTTCTGGTTCTATCTGGCCTATCAGCACCGCCGCACTACTCGGCTCAGCCAGAGCGGCCTCGACATTGGTCGTGACTTTGCCCGCTACCCGATGCTGCCGTTGGTGGCCAACAGCCACTTCATTCTGGCTAAGCTCACCGCCCAGCCGGTGGCGCGCAACAAGTTCACCCTTTCGTTCAGAGCCGACCCGACCACTTTTGAGAATGATCTGCAGTCTGTCTTTACCGTCGGTGAGGGGGAGCGGATGTGGCGTCAGGGTGGCTTCTCTGTGTCGTTGGCCCACGAGGCCCGCATTGGCGGTAGGGCGGTGCTGACCACTACGGCTTTCTATCAGAACTCCAGCATCTTCTTGGAGCCGGTGCTGTGGAAGGACTGCGATGAGCGTGATCCCATTGGCCGTTGCCTCGACGCTGACAAGCAGCAGAACGCCATCTGGGCCAACCAGGGTGGTCTGAACCACGGCAGCCTCGGAAACTACAATCTCAGTCGCAGGAATCGCTTCTCCATCAAGAGTGACTTTGAGCTGGGTATTGATCGTCTGTTGGGCTCTCACACCTTTAATGCTGGGGTTGAGTTTGCCCCTGTATGGCACACCAGTGACTTCGGCTACATCGGCAACAAGGTCTTTGTGAAGCAGCCGGTGGACGCCAATAGTGACGGCACCCTGTCAGTTGACGAGGTCTCTAACCTGGAGGGCTACCGCAACGAGGCCCGCTACGTCGTGGTCAACAGCGACCGTGAGCACGAGCTGGGGCTGGTTTTCAACGGCTATGTCCAGGACCGCTGGCTGCCGGTTCGAGGCCTCTCCATCAATGCTGGTGCCCGCTACCTGCGTGCGCGGCTGCGCAACAACATTGAGCAGGCCATTATCGACAGCAGTGCGGTGAGCTGGGGGGTAGGTGCAGCCTGGGATCCTTTCCGAGATGGCAAGACCCGGCTCTCGGCCAACTGGGCCCAGATCGCCGATCCCGGTTTCCTGGAGCTGAGTGGCTACCTCAACCAGAACACCTTCAACTTTGAGTTCTATCCCTGGGATGCAGCGCAGCAGAAGTGGCAGGAGGAGAGTACGCGAGCTTCGACACCAGCCAGCAACATCAGCCATCCGGACTTTGTGGTGGCACGCAGCAACGAGTTGTTCCTTTCGGTGCAGCGGGAGATCGCTCGTGACCTGGGCGCTGAGTTCAACTTCGTCTATCGAACCTTCACCCATATGTGGGAGGACGACGAGGTTAATGTGCTCTGGAACGATGATGGAACCGACTCCGTTGGCTTCCGCAACGGCATTGCAGAGGACATCTATCGCCTGCGCACCCCACAGGAGAGTAAGCGCGACTACTGGGCAATGACGCTCATTGTTCGCAAGCAGCTCAGTGACAACTTCCAGATGCTTGGTTCCTATACCTACTCGCGACTGGTGGCGAACTCTGCTGGGCGTAGCGCCGGTGACCGCATTGGCCTCTCCCCCGACTTCGACAACCCAACTCAGCGCTACTATGAGGACGGCATTGCTGGCAGCGATCAGCCGCATGTCTTCAAGCTGCAGGCAGCCTACGACAACCCGAACGTCTGGAAGCTGGCCGAGAAGTTCAGCATGGGCTACTCCATCGGTGGGGCCATGGACTTCCGCAGCGGCACCCCGATCAACAGGCTTCAGTACAACGCCTGGCGGCAAGGCTATGGAAACTACGTCGCCAAGCGGGGTACGCAGGAGCGGCTCCCCGCCTATCTGGGTCTTGATCTGCGTGCGGCACTGGCGATGTCCATTGCCGGAACTCAGGTAGATATCATCCTGCAGGTTTTCAATATCCTGAATAGCCTGGACGTTTTGAGCGCAGATCAGCGGGCTTTGACCTCTGCCGGTTTGCCAGTCTTTGGCACCCAGTCCGGTGCAGTCTTTGCTCAGCCCACCAGCTACCAGTCGCCGCGTCGCTTTGAGCTTGGCGTGCGCTTCTCCTTCTAGTCAGAGAGACGGAATCTTCCATGTACAAGTACCTTCGCTCTTCATCTCGCCTCTCGTTGTCGCTGCTGCTGCTGGTAGGCGTACTTTCTCTGGTTGCTCTGCCGCTGCTTTTGGTTGGCTGTCTCGGTGAAGAAACCGGCATACCCCAGCGTCACGTTCACGGAGTCCTGACCCTGGACCGGCTGGGCCTCTGGGAGAAGGAACCGACTCCCCGGGCCGAGACTGAAGACCTCAACAACGACACCCTGCAGACCGCGGATGGTCCCTATGAGATCAGCTACGCCTATCACCGCATTCGCGGAACCGCTGACCTGACCTGCGATGAGATCACACCAGAAGACAGTGATGTTGATTGCGCCGCGATTCTGTTTCAGCCCGAGCGGGATGAGGACTGGTACCGGATCAGCACCGACTACTTCGGCCCTTTGGTGTTCAAGGCGCGCCCTGTAGAGGAGGACTCGGACGCTGATGTCGACATCGTGGTGATGGATGGCAGCGGCTCGGAACTATATTCCGATCCGAATACTCAGATTCCCCTGTTGGACGATGAGGGTGCTGAGGTCCTCAATGAGGAAGGTGAGGCCCTGCAGACCTTTGCCGAGCCGCGTTTTGCCACTGAGACCGAGCCCAACAAGGAATTCCTGGTCAAGGTGACCGTGAACGCCGATGACGACAACGTCGAGTATGACCTGATCGTGGTGGGCAATGACCCTCGGGTGCATCTGGTTCAGGCGGGAATCGAGGGAGACAGCGCGACGTTGGATCTGGACCTGTCCTATCCCACTACCCAGGACTCGCTGGAACTCAAGGTCGGCGCCTATTTGAGCAGTGACATTGAGGCCTTGGGGGATCCGGTTGGTGGCACGGGCTGCAGCGACTGGCAGTTGGATCAGGAAGCTGAGCTGTTCTGGTGCGCCTGGGACATGCACTTCCTACAGCAGGTCTCTATCGAGGCGGACACCATCATCCCCGGCATGGCAGATGGCAAGGACAACGACTGTGACGGCACCGCTGACACCGGCACTGAGACTCGCGACGATGATGGTGATGGCTATACGGTGGCCGCAGGCGACTGCAATGACAACGATCCTGAGGTGCATCCGCACCGCGGTGACACAGCAGGTGATCGCAAGGACAACGACTGCGACGGTTGGGCGGATAATGGTCCCGATGACGTCGACGATGACGGCGACGGCTACTGCGAGAATGGTCGCGACCTTGATGGTGATGGGTTCTGCCGTGGCCAGATTGAGGTCAACAGTGGCTTTGGTGTAGGTGACTGTAATGACGCCAATTCCGCCATCTATCCAGGCCTGGACAATGAGATCGACTGGAACTCCATCGACGATGACTGCAGTGCTGGCGATGGCCAACTGGACTTTGTCTCTAACTATGATGAGGACCGTGGAGTTGTCGGTGGTCTGACGCCGCACGAGTGGTCGGATCTTGAGGAACGTGCCTGCGGCACCAACCCCTTCGACCCTGAGGACTTTCCCACCGATACCGATGGTGACGGCTACTGTGACAGTGACTGCATCGGCACCGTTGGCTGCGCCCAGGATACCGATGGCGATGGCTTTCATAATTGGGAAGAGATCAACTGCGGCTCTGATCCTGAAGTTGCGGATTCTGCCATGCCAGACTTCGATAACGACGACATCTGCGATGGCTCCGATGACGACGCCGATGGCGATGGTTTTGCCAAGCTCACGCCTGCCGGTGGCGCCGACTGCCACGACTTGGATCCGTCCATTCATCCCCACCAGCTCGATGAGGCTGGTGTGCCAGTGGCTTTCAACTACGACGTCACTGATGGCGTAGATAATGACTGTGACGGGCTGATCGATGAGAATCGGGATTGGGTTTTGCAGGACGATGGCAGCTTTGTGCAGAACACCGATTATGAGAACGTCGATCAGGATGGCGACGGCTACACTCTGGCGTTGCGTGATTGCGATGATACGGACGACAGCGTTCATCTCGGTAACTACGAGGTTCGCAGTTCCAATGTGGTGACCACCGACTTTGAGTTGGTGCATCTCTTTGCCGGCGATGTCGCTTCCCTCAACAATACGGTGGAGAAGCCTGGCGGCCGGCGGGTCACCGAGCTCGTGCCCTACAACCTGCAGAAGGATCGGGTCGATTGGACGCTGAACCGAGACGAGGAGCAGGGTAATCCGCCGACGCTGGAGGTCCTGGGTACTGCTGAAGCGCTGCCTGTCCTGCACGCCTGGTATGCCAAGCAGCCGGAAGTGGGCAAGGTTTGGTACGAGACTGAGGAGCCCAATAATGTGCAGATTGACGGCTTCAGCGTCGAGGATTCGCCGTGGCCTGAGGGCAGCTTTCAGGAGCTGGGTGAGTCTGCAGGCGCTGGCAAGACCAATGAACTGAAAGGCAGCATCTCAAGCATTGAGGCGGACAGCTGGGCCGGCGACAACGATGCCTACCACCTGACCTTCCCGGAAGCGGGCTTTATCAGCGTTGAACTTGATTGGGCCACTGGGGGTGGCGACTACGACGCTCGGTTCTTCTGCTACTACTTTGATGCGGTTAACGATCCTGACCACTACTACATTCCCTTTGATCCGTCCCTTGCTGATCTCAGCAAGCCAGAAGAGGGCACTACCATCGTGCCGTTGCCGGACGGCTCCGATTGCTGGTTTGTCATTGTCGGGTACTCCGGTTCGCCCGGGGACTACACCGTCAAGATCACTCCGCAGGGTAACTGAGCGAAGCCTGAGCGTCGGGCTCTCGCAGCCTCGACTCCAGCAGTGCTCAGCTGCTCCCAACTGGCTTGCTTAACTGCCAGGGTGATGGGGGGGGTGGTCGTCGTTCCAGGCGAAGGCACCCAGGGCGCATGTGGTGATCCCTGCGGCAGCCAGATAGTAGCTGGGCAGGTACATCCCGAGCAGCCACATGGCGACGCCCATGGGCATTGCCGCCAGGGCAAAGCGGTACCAGCAGCGATGTAGTGCTTCGACGGCAGTGGTGAGCATCAGTAGAACAGGCTGTTGCCGCCCAGGAACATGGGGTAGGACACCAGCAGGTCCTGATCGAGCCGGACAAAGATCGGTTGAGGCTCTGGTTGATCGATGGTTAGCATCCGAATGGGTTGGCTCTCTGGGCCTCGCCGGGTGGATTCCAGGCCGGTCGCGCTGCGCTCCCAGAGGAGCAGACTCTGGTCGTCACTTGCCTGGGAGAAGTGTGCCCAGTCTACTGAGGTCCCGCTGCCGCTGTAGATGGGGTATGCAGTACCGCTTAGTGGCAGTACCAGGAGGCTCATGCCGGTGCCAGCCAGGGCTTCTTCGTGGGTCGAGACACCAAAGACCAAAGAGTTTCCGTTCGGCGACCACTGGGGGCTGCTGCGGACGACCAGCCCGTCCATTGTGCCCTCGAATATGGCCGGTTGGCTGACCGTGGTGAGCAGGTCCGCGGCGTAATCGAGGGCAGCGGCGTCGCCAACTTCATCGTCCAGACCCTTAAGGATCTCTGCTGACCACATGCCGATGTCAGGTCTTCCTGAGATTGCGTCCTGGCACACGAAGCTGAGCCGTTGGCCGAGCTTTTCGTGGATGGGCGCCCAGACCGGCCAGTAGCAATTGGAACTGAGGTTCTCCGTAATCGTATGGATCTGAGCGTATTTATCGATGACCGCCACAGCTCGGTAGTTATTTTCGGGATGGTGGACAGTGACTGCCAGCAGCTGTCCATCGGCGCTCAAGGAGGCCTGGTCGAGCAGGCCCTCGAGGGCACCTGAGAGGACCTCAGCCTCGCCGCTGAGGGAGTCAACTCGGAGCACCTGACTCTTGGCTTCGTCTTCGTTGATGCGCAGAGCGAGGATGTCATCACTGGCTGGGATAGGCCCCGCGAATTCATAGCTGTAGTTGCTCTCGTCAGCTTCCAACTGGAGGAGGACCGGTGTGGCGTCCAGCTCATCTGCGGGCAGCATGAGCAGGGTCTCGCCGCCCTCTTCGCTGCGAGCGCTAAGGGCAAGAGAGGCGCCCTGGTCGCTGAAGTGGATACTGTGTAGCCCCTGAATCGCCGGTCCTTGTTGGAGGCTACGCGTCGTGAGGTCGTAGACCGCAGGGTGATTGATAGAGTTGCCGCTCTGTTCATCGACGCTCTGCGTGATCAGGGCGAAGCGATCTCCGGAACGATCGGGAATCGGGTGTGGTTGTTCCAATGAGAACAGTTGGTAGCTGCCCAACTCCAGGGCTTCATCGGGGTTCTCGGTGTCGGTGAGCTGCTCTAGTTCATACGACTCTGCTGTGGTCAAGGATGGGCTGTCCACTGAGCTGGAGGCAGCAGTCACCAGGTACAGGTCGGTCGCCAGGCTGCTCGGGTCGGTACCTACGAACAGCAGCGCCTCTCCCCGAACCTGCTCGGAGAAGCTGGTGCCGGCATCTTCAGCGAGGTTGAAGGCAACTTCCCCGCAGCCGAGAAGCAACAGCGGTAAGAGCAGGATCTGGCTGGCGATGCGGTGTTTGACCATAGTGTGATTCTCCGAGTCTATGCCCGTATCTGCAAGGGCGAAGCCCGATTGCCGGGCACTTCTTTGCCCGGTCTCTTGAAAGGCTTGCAGCGGTTGGGTTAGGGGACCTGGGAGGCCGCTCAGAAGTAGTAGTGTATGCCTACTGAGGCGGCGCCTCCAGCGGTGGTCTGTACCGCCACGAAGCCCGGGTCGGCGTCGACGCGAATGCCGAGCTCGGCCGAAAGGCCGAGGTTTTCCAGACCAAAGAGGAAGAACTCGACGCCCAGAGCACCCTGGGCCCGGAATACGTTGCCGGTGTGAGTGACGGCAACACTGGGGTCGTCCTGGCGCTCCGTTGCGGTGATGGCGCGCTGGCGAACATAGCCGGCACCGATAGCGCAGTAGATGTTGAGGTTGTCTTCGGCCAACATCGGCAGCAGTACTCGACCACCGGCAAAGAACTGGTCGCTACCTGGAGCTTGGCTTTGAGCGCCTTCCACCAGGGTTGCGATAGAGAACCCAATCAGCGCCTGGATCTGCACGTTGAGGGTTGGCTTGCTGGTCGGCAGGCCAACCTTGGCGGAGATGGAGCTGAAGCTGGAGAAGTTGTTGTTGAAGCCAAGGGCGAAGCGACCACGCAGGTCTCGAGCCTGCGCGGAGCAGGAGAAGAGCAAGGCGACAACGAGTGTGATCGCGGCGATTCGGGCAGTGCCAGTGGGGGGCCTCAGCATGGGCTCGGAAAGCTAGCTCGAAGGTCGCTCAGGCGCAAGGGAACAGCTCTACTGTCGGCTTGCTGCAGGCTTACCGGGAAGGACGCAGAATTATCGCTCTGATCTGGCGTTGACCATGTTATCTTCCGCGACCGCAGGCTCCGTGCAAGCCTGGCTATCCGCCCCTCCTGACGCTCTCTGATCAGAATCCGCCCATGACTGCAATGTCCGCATCCCGGCCCTTTGTTCATCTTCACTTGAAGTCGCAATTTACGCTGCTGGGTGCGGTGGGCAGCCCCAAGGCCATCGCCGCTCAGGCTGCGCAGCTGGGGATGACCCATCTTGCGCTCACTGATGAGATGAATCTGTTTGGTGCGGTGGAGTTCTCTGAGGCCTGCAAGAAGCAGGGAATCTCGCCCATCGTCGGCGCTGAGTTGATCGTTGCGCCTGGCTCCCGTCTCGACAAGAACAAGGCGCGCGACAACTTCCGGTTGGTCGCGCTGGTGCGCAATCAAGAGGGCTATGTGGCCCTCAACCATCTGGTCAGTGAGGGTTATTTGAGCGGGCGGCACTATCTGCCACGAATTGATCGAGAAATCCTTGAGCAGCATCGAGATGCCATTTCTCGGGGCCTGATTCTGCTGTCTGGAGATTTGCGGGGCCAGGTTCCGCGGCTGTTGAGTCAGGACCGCTTTGATGAAGCGCGCGATGCGGCTGAGTGGCTGCGGGATCTGGCTGGCGAAGGAAACTTCTACCTGGAATTAATGGATCTTGGCTGGGGAGGAACCAGTGCCGGTTTTGAGGCCGGTGCCGACCAGCGCCGGGTGAATGATCAGCTGCGGCAATTGAGCGCCGACACCGGCATCCCTCTGGTGGTCAGCAACAACGTTCATTATCCGCGCCAGAAGGACTCTTTCCTCCATGAGGTCCTGCTCTGCCTGGGCATGACCAACACTCTTGATGATGAGTTCCGCTTTCGCTTTCCCAGCGACCAGTTCTACCTGAAGGACTCAGACGCCATGTATTCCCTGTTCGAGGGGGATGAGCAGGCGCTGGCAAACACCACGGACATCGCCGGTCGCTGCCTGTTCGAGTTTGAGTTCGGCAACTATCGCTTTCCGCTCTATCCCCATCTCGAGGGGCGCACGCCCGAGCAGGTGCTTCGCCAGCTCTCTAAAGAGGGTCTTGAACAGCGTCTTGAGATCGTCCGGGGGCGTGAACAGGAAGCCGACTGGGATGAGCTCCGGGCGAGCTATGAGGCGCGCCTCGAGGAAGAACTCGAGATCATCGACTCGATGGGCTTCTCGGCCTACTTCCTGATCGTCTACGACTTCATTAACTGGGCCAAGGAACGGGACATCCCGGTGGGTCCGGGGCGCGGCTCAGGTGCTGGCTCGTTAGTGCTCTACTCACTGCGCATTACCGACATTGACCCCATTCCCTACAAGCTTTTGTTTGAGCGCTTCCTGAACCCGGAGCGGGTGTCGATGCCCGATGTGGACGTTGACTTCTGTCAGGACCGCCGCGGTGAAGTCATTGACTACGTTAACGATGCCTATGGTGGTGCGACGCGAGTCACTCAGATCATCACCTTCGGCAAGATGCTCGCTAAGGGTGGGCTGCGAGACGTCGGTCGGGTCATGGGCCTGGGCTTTGGCGAAGTGGACCGGGTTGCCAAGTTGGTTCCCGACAAGCTGGGGATTACCCTGCCGGAGGCGATCGCCCAGGAGCCGCGGTTGGTCAAGGCGATGGAAGAGGACCCTAAGGTCGCTCGTCTGGTGGATCTGGCCACGGGGCTGGAGGGCACCACTCGACATTCTTCAGTTCATGCTGCCGGAGTCGTCATCGCCGATGACGACCTGCGGAGTTATTGCCCGCTGTACAAGGGTGCTGGGGACAGCGACCCATCGGTGACCCAGTTTGACATGAAGTGGGCTGAGGAGATCGGCCTCATCAAGTTCGACTTTCTGGGTCTGAAGACCCTGACGATGGTCAAGAACGCCTTGGACATGGCGCGTGAGGCGGGTCGTACTGAGTGGGACTTTTTCGCCTTTAACAATGTTCCGCTGGACGACGAAGGCGTCTATGAGTTGCTGGCCAGGGGCGATACTCTGGGAGTCTTTCAGCTTGAGTCCTCGGGTATGCGAGACTTGTTGCGCGGTCTCCAGCCGACTCGTTTTGAGGACATTATCGCGGTTGCCGCTCTGTACCGGCCCGGGCCTATGGGCATGGGCATGCACCACACCTTTGTGGAGTGCAAGCACGGGCGGCAGAAGGTTACCTACCCACATCCAAGTCTCAAGAGCGTGCTGTCCGACACCTACGGGGTCATCGTGTTTCAGGAGCAGGTGATGCAGATTGCCCAGATCATGGGCGGCTATAGCCTGGGTGAAGCCGATTTGCTGCGCCGCGCCATGGGCAAGAAGAAGGAAGAGGAGATGGTCCGTCAGCGGGTCCGCTTTGTAGCGGGCGCCGCTGAGAATGGGGTGGAAGAGGCTACCGCCAATTCGGTCTTTGATCTCATGGCGGAGTTTGCCAAGTATGGGTTCAACAAGAGTCATACCGCGGCCTATGGCCTGATTGCGTACCAGACGGCTTGGCTGAAGCGACACCTGCCTGCCGAGTTCTTTGCCGCTCTGCTCAGCATTGAGTCTTCCAACACCGACAAGGTGTTGCTCTACATGGATGACGCTCGCAAGCACGATATTGAAGTGCTCCCGCCCGACGTCAACGAGAGCGCACTCCGCTTTACTGTGGTCGGCGACAAGGTTCGTTTCGGCCTCACTGCGGTCAAGGGAGTTGGAGCAGCGGCCATTGAGGCGATCCTCGAGGCCCGCGCCAGCTGCGGTGGTTTCTCAACCCTCGATGACTTTGTCGGCAACATCGATGTCAGCAGGATTAACAAGGGGGTCCTGGAGGCGCTGGTGAAGTGCGGGGCGTTCGATTCTATGGGCTACAGTCGAGCCGCCCTGTTCCCCTGTGTGGATCGGCTGCTCGAGGCGGCGCGCCAGAAGGCGCGGGATCGGGATTCGGGGCAGGTGGGCCTGTTTGGTGCGGGCAAGGTCGGTGATGCGGGTCGCCTGAACATTCCCGAGCTCTCTGAGTGGCCTGAGCGAGAGCGCCTGGAGAAGGAGAAAGAGGCACTGGGCCTATACATTACCGGTCATCCGATGAAGGCTTTTGCTGCCGAGGTAGAGACTTTTGCGACAGCCACCACGGCTGATCTGCGCGAGCTCAAGGTCGGTGATGAGCTGCGCATTGCCGGGGTGGTCGGCAGCATGAAGGTCATCGTCACCAAGTCCAAGGGTGAGAGGATGGCCTTTGTGCAGTTTGAAGATCTGCTGGGCAGCGCCGAGTTGACGGTCTTTCCAAGGACCTTTGCCAAGGTCGAACACTGGCTCCAGACTGACGAGCCGCTGTTGGTGAAAGCTAAGCTCGATGAGTTCAGCGAAGATGGAGGTGCCAAGCTGCTGGCCGATGATGTCCAGCCCCTGGCAGAGGTGCGGGAGTCTCAGACTCGCCAGATCTGCTTTGAGCTGAGGGCCGATGACGGCGGCGTTGAGCAATTGGCAGCGCTGAGGGATCTCATTGAGCGTCATCCCGGGGATGCTCCGGTGCGGATTCGCTGGCGTCTGCCCCACTCCAGCGAGGTTCTCGTAGCGCTACCGACTCAGTGGACCTTGCAGCCCAGCCAGGAAATGCTTGAGGCTGCCGAGGCAATCTTTGGTCGGCAGGTCGCTTCCTTTCTCTGATCTGGTCGGATCCTCTTGACCCGGCCTGCCCCCTCTTGATATTCGTCCGCACCACTACCCAAAAGGGCCTTCTGTGAACTTCCAACAGTTGATTCTCTCGCTCCAGACCTACTGGGCCCAGCAGGGGTGTCTGGTGGCGCAGCCCTATGACGTTGAGAAGGGTGCTGGTACTGGCAATCCACACACTTATCTACGTTCGCTAGGTCCTGAACCGTGGAACGTCGCCTACGTGGAGCCATGCCGCCGACCGACTGACGGTCGCTACGGTGAGAACCCCAACCGCTTGGGTGCCTACTACCAGTTCCAGGTGATCCTTAAGCCATCGCCCGCTGATGTGCTCGACATCTATCTGCGTGGGCTTGAGGCCCTCGGCATCAATGCGCGCGAGCACGACATTCGCTTTGTTGAGGATGACTGGGAGCAGCCTACTCTCGGAGCCTGGGGCCTTGGCTGGGAGGTCTGGCTCGATGGTATGGAGATCACCCAGTTCACCTACTTCCAGCAGGTGGGTGGACTGGAGTGCCGGCCTGTATGTGCCGAGATCACCTATGGCCTTGAGCGTATCGCCATGTACCTCCAGGGTGTCGACGACTTCCATGATCTGGAGTGGGCGCCCGGCCTGTCTTATGGCGAGGTCCACCACCAGACCGAGGTCGAGTGGTCTCGGCACAACTTCGAGCACGCTGAGCCCTCGGTGTTGTTCGAGTTGTTCGGTCTCTATCAGGGCGAGGCCCGCCGTCTTGCTGAGCTGGGCCTGGTCTTTCCCGCTTATGACTACGCCTTGAAGTGCTCCCATACCTTCAACACCCTCGACGCCTTAGGGGCCATCTCGGTCTCAGAGCGAGCAGCCTACCTGGGTCGGATTCGGGATCTCTCGCGGATGTGCGCACGCACCTTTGTGCAGGAGCGCGAGAAGTTGGGCTTCCCTATTCTTGCGCGCAAGCTCGGGCGTGATCGGGTCACTCTTGAGGAGGCTCAGACAGCCATTGCGCCGCCAGCTGAGACACCAGCTCCCGGCCAGCTTGAGGTCTCATCAGCGGCGCCGAACGGAGCCGCTGAGCTACTGCTTGAGCTGGGTATCGAGGAGGTTCCTGCTCGCTTTCTCGCTGCTGCCGCTGGGGACTTCCGAGATGCTGTTGTGGCGTTGCTCGATGAGCATGGTATTGAGCATGGAACCGCTCAGGCCTTGTGGACTCCGCGTCGCCTGGTGGTCGCGGTCGATGCGGTTGAAAGCAGCAGTCGGCGGAGCGAAGAGTTGGTGACCGGCCCACCGGTGCGGATCTGTTTTGATGAACAGGGGCAGCCTAAAGTACCGGCCCTCAAGTTCGCTGAGTCGCAGGGCGTCGAAGTTGAGGCACTGGAACGGGTGGAGACGCCTAAGGGCGAGTATCTCGCGGTGCGCAAGAGCGTCGGCGGCGCGGCTAGTGCCGAGCTTTTGGAGTCTGCTCTGCCGGGCTTGGTCGGTTCCCTTCCGTGGCGCAAGTCCATGCGCTGGGCGAGTCGTGATGAGCGTTTTGTGCGTCCGTTGCAGTGGATGGTCGCCTTGCTGGGCGGGCGGGTTCTGCGCTTCTCCTTTGCCGGGGTCCGCTCAGGGGACCTTAGTCAGGGACACCGTTTCTTCGCCGAGGGCTCCTTTGCGGTGACCAGCCTTGCTGGCCTCCAGCAGGGGCTTGCTGAGCGCTCGGTTTGTCTGGCTCCGCGGCAGCGTCTTGAGCGGATTCGGACAGAGCTTGATTCGGTCAGTGCACAACTCGGTGGACAGTGGTTGGTCGATGAAGCGCTGCTTCACGAGGTCGTGGGTCTGGTTGAGGCACCCCGGGTGGTGGCCGGTTCGTTTCAGGAGAGCTATCTCGAACTGCCCCGCGAAGTCATTCAAACGGTTCTTACTCATCATCAGAAGATGTTCGCGGTGAGTGCTGCCGATGGCAGCTTGCTACCTCACTTTCTGGGGATCTCTAACAACCCCAGTGAGGAGCAGCTGAAGGTTCGTGCCGGCTACGAGCGGGTGGTGAGTGCGAGGCTGGCCGATGGGGTGTTCTTTTATCGCAACGATCGGCAGCGATCGCTTGCCGATTGGGCTGCTCAGTTGTCGGGAATCACCTTTCTCGAGGGGCTTGGCAGCATGGCCGATAAGGCCGATCGTCTGGCGGCGCTGGCGCGGTTCCTGAGCGAGGCTGCAGGGATCGATGCCGCGGCGCCTAGCCGGGCAGCCGCCCTGGCCAAAGCTGACCTCTGCACTCAGGTAGTCGGAGAGTTTGCCAAGCTGCAAGGTTCGATGGGGCGCATCTACGCTCGGCTCGATGGCGAGGATGAGGCCGTCTGTGAGGCGATCTTCGAGCATTACCTGCCCCGGGGAGCCGGTGACTTGTTACCCAGCAGTGCGCCGGGGGCAATCTGCGCCCTGGCCGATAAGCTCGACAGCCTGGCCGCCTGTTTCGCTCTGGGCAAGGTGCCAAGCGGCAGCGCTGATCCTTTCGCGTTGCGGCGTGCAGCGATCGGGGTCCTGCACATCCTCCATGAGCACCGTATGGGCTTGCAGCTCCCTGCGCTGGTCGATGCTGCCCTTGAGGGGATTCCAGCGGCCGCCTTGGTCGCGCCACGTGATCAGATCAGGACTCAGTTGCTGGAGTTCTTCCGGGGTCGCCTCAAGTCGCTGTTGGTCAGTGAGGGGCAGGCGACGGACCTGGCGGAGGCTGCTCTGGCAGCCGGATTTGCCGACATCCCGGACCTGCGTGAGCGCCTCACCGCCCTGGGCGCGCTGCGCGGTAGTGACGGCTTTGCTGACCTGATGGTCTCTTTCAAGCGGATGAGTAACATCCTGCGCAAGGCTGGCGATGAACTTGCCAGCGCCTCGGCGCTTCAGGTGCCGCTGCTTCAGGAGCCGGCCGAGCGTGCCCTGCATGAGCGATTCTGTGCCGTTCAGAGCGGCGCAGAGGAGGCTATCTCGCGTGGCGACTACGGGGCGGCCTTGGCCCAGATGGGCTCACTACGCAGCCCGCTTGCAGACTTCTTTGACGACGTCCTCGTTTTTGCGGACGAACCTTCTATCCGTACCAACCGCCTGACTCTGCTCAGGAGTATTGGGGGAGCATTTGCGCGCATCGCAGACTTCGCAGCCATCTCTACCGAAGGTCCCTGAGGCCTCAACTTCTGTTGCAGCGGATATGACCATGAAGCGGATTTACGCCTTTGGTGCCGGCAAGGCAGAGGGCTCTGCCTTAATGAAGGAATTGCTTGGCGGTAAGGGCGCCAATCTCGCGGAGATGAACTCCTTGGGACTGCCTGTTCCTGCGGGCTTTACCATCACCACAGAGGTTTGCATGCAGTACCTCGCCCAGTTGCCGGTTCGGCCGGGCGCGGGACAAGCGGATGATGTCAGTCTGCCTGAGGGCCTCATGGATGAGGTCCGAGCAGCGCTTGCAGGGGTAGAGGAGGCTCTCGGCAGGCGCTTTGGTGATGCCGATAACCCGTTGCTGGTCTCGGTCCGTTCTGGGGCCCGCGTCTCCATGCCCGGGATGATGGACACGGTGCTTAACCTGGGCCTGAACGATGCCACCGTTGAGGGGCTTGCCGCTGCCGCCGGTAATGAGCGTTTTGCCTGGGACAGCTATCGACGCTTTGTGACCATGTACGCCGATGTGGTGATGGGCCTTCATCGCGCGCGCCTAGAGCAGCTCGTTAATGAACTCAAAGACAGCCGTGGGGTCAGCGAGGATAACGAACTGACCGCGGCGGACTGGCGGGAGCTGGTTGGCCGCATGAAGAGGCGGGTGGAAGAGAGCCTGGGACGACCCTTCCCGGAAGATCCCTACGAACAGCTTGAAGGAGCTATTCGGGCGGTTTTCCGTTCCTGGAACACGGCCCGAGCTCGTTACTATCGGCGTGAGAATGGAATCGCCGATCACTGGGGAACCGCGGTCAATGTTCAGGCCATGGTTTTCGGCAATATGGGCGATGACTGTGCCACAGGCGTAGCCTTTACCCGTGATCCAAAGAGTGGCGCCAAGCTGTTCTTTGGCGAGTTCTTGCTCAACGCGCAGGGTGAGGATGTGGTGGCCGGGCTGCGTACCCCTCAGCCGGTAAATCGTGAGGGCGATGGCGCGGACAGTGAGCTGCCCACCCTGCAGGAGACCATGCCAGAGGCCTACGCCCAGCTTGTTGATGTCTATAAGCGGCTCGAAGCGCACTATCGAGATATGCAGGACATCGAGTTCACTATCGAGAAGGGCGCCCTGTTCATCCTCCAGACGCGCAATGGCAAGCGCACCGGTGGAGCAGCTGTGCGCATTGCCGTCGACATGGTTCTTGAGGGTCTTATCGATCGTGGAGAAGCCCTCCGTCGGATCGAGGAAGAACACCTCAGTCAGTTGCTCCATCCCAGCGTTGACCCGAGTGCGGAGCGCACCGTGATCGCGACTGGCCTACCGGCCAGCCCGGGGGCTGCCACTGGTCAGGTGGTCTTCAGCGCCGAAGAGGCGGTGCGGGTGGCAGCTGCCGGAAGCCCGGTCATTCTCGTGCGTGAAGAGACCAGCCCTGAGGATATTGAGGGGATGACCGTTGCCGCGGGCATCTTGACCCAGCGTGGTGGTCAGACCAGTCATGCAGCTGTGGTGGCCCGAGGCATGGGTCGCTGTTGTGTAGTGGGATGCTCTGACATTGTCGTGCATCGAGAAGCCACTTTTACCGCGCGCCCCCGTGATGGCGAGGGTAACGAGTGGACGGTGCGTGCCGGTGATGTGATCACCCTCGATGGCAGCACTGGCGATGTCATGCTCGGCGAGGTGGCGATGACCTCGGCTGACCTTGATGGTAGTGGGCTGGACGAGCTGCTCGGCTGGGCCGATGAGCTGGCTCGCTTGAAGGTGCGAGCCAACGCGGATACGCCAAAGGACGCCAGCACTGCGCGCTCCTTTGGCGCTACCGGCATTGGGCTGTGCCGAACGGAGCACATGTTTTTTGAGGGCGACCGGGTGCAGGCGGTGCGGGAGATGATCCTCGCCGAGGACCAGGAGGAGGCGAGCCGCGCTCTGGAGAAGCTCTACCCGATGCAGCGCACCGACTTTGTCGGGATTTTTGAGGCGATGGAGTCCTGTCCTGTGACGATCCGCTTGCTGGATCCGCCGCTGCACGAGTTCCTGCCCCATACCGATGCCGAAATCGAGAGTCTTGCCGAACAGATGGGTGTGCGTGCTTCACGCATTCGTACTCAGGTTGAGAACCTCAAGGAGTTCAACCCGATGATGGGCCATCGTGGTTGCAGGCTCGGGATTACCAACCCAGGGCTCTATCGCATGCAGGCTCGAGCCATTCTTGACGCTGCGCTGGACGTCGCTGCGCGGGGCGTTGAGGTCAAGCCGGAGATCATGATTCCTCTGGTCGGCACTGCCCGTGAGTTAGAGGTGCTTCGGGAGCTTGTCATGGATGAGTCGGAGCAGGTCTTCGAGCGGCGTGGGTCGCGGGTTGAGTTCCTGGTGGGGACTATGATCGAGCTGCCTCGTGCCGCGATCATGGCGGATCGAATCGCCGAGCACGCTGACTTTTTCTCGTTTGGCACCAATGACCTTACTCAGACGACCTTTGGTTACAGCCGGGATGATGCGCGCTTTTTGCAGACCTATACCGCACCTGATGTAGCGATTCTGGCCAAGGATCCCTTTGTCAGCCTTGATCAAGAGGGCGTCGGTACCCTGGTTCGCATGGGCACCGAACGTGGGCGAACTACGCGTCCCGAACTGAAGGTGGGCATCTGCGGTGAGCATGGTGGTGATCCTGACTCGATTGCCTTCTGCAATGAGGTTGGACTCAACTATGTGTCCTGCAGCCCCTATCGGGTGCCAGTCGCCCGGCTCGCTGCGGCGAAGGTGACCTTGCTCGACAACTGAGGGTCTCTCAGTCGATCTCTATTGTGACCTGCTCTCGGCAGGCCAGCCGCTGTAGTTGCACCTCGCGCCAGGGTCGCTCGGTTTGCGCTTGAGCAGCGCAGGTGAGTCGGCGTTGTTGGTCCTGGCGATCCGCTTTGCGGGCGACGGCGTCGTGGGCCGAGGTGGCGTCGGCGATGGTTAACAACAGCACCGCTCCCCAGGCCAGCACGGCCAGCTGCTGGGCGGACTTCTGGCTGGCGGCGGCCAACCATGCTGCTGCCCATGGCGCTAGGCAGCAGGCCATCCACAGAGCGGGTAGTTGGCCGTTGTTGTCCGGATAGCGGTCCAGGACCAGCGCTGCTCCTATGCAGACCATCAGTACACCCAGCAGCCAGCGCCGCGCGGCCGGGTGGCCGCGGTGGCTCATCAGCCAGATCGCGCCAAGTACGATGGGTGTCGCGCCAAGCGCCAGATCTCGTGACAGCATCCGCCAGGCGACTTGTAGGCTTTGCCAAGGGCTCCGGCCAAATTCGGGCATCGCCAGCAGGCCGCGGCCGCCGCTCCACCATTCCGGTGCCAGCAGCGCCAGACACAGTAGCCAGGGCAGCATGGCCATGGCTGGCACCTTGAGGCTGGCTGTCTTGACGGTGCGCCCGGAGGCCAGCAGCAGTCCGGGCCACAAGGCCCAGGCTGCGGGATGAACCAGGACCGCAGCCAGCAACAAGGTGGCTGCGAGTCGATCTCGGCGCTGTTTGAGGGCCAGGCAATGGCCAAGCAATAGGGTCGCGAGGGGGCCATAAACCTCGGCGAACAGGGCTGCTTGCCAGCTCACCTCTGCGCAGAGCAGCGAAAGGGGCGCTGCTAGTGGCAGGAATCGGCGCAGTCCAGGGGAGAGCGGCACAGGCAACTCGTCCAGCAGCTGGTTGGCCAGGTTTAGCACCAGCAACAGCGCCAGTGCTGTGGTTACTGCGGCGAGCAGGTTCGCGGCGGCTGATGGGCTGAGACCCAGCCAGGAGCAGCCATGAACCCATACCCTGAGGGTGAGCAGATAACCCACATGCAGGCTGCGCTCGAAGGGCTGGCCTTCAACGGCTTGCAGCACATAAGAAGCACCGTCGCCGTTTTGTTGTACGTCTCGGCCGAGGTAGCCGCATAGGGCTGCATAGGCGCAGAGCAGCAAAAATCCCGGACCAAAGCGGGAAGATGGCTTGCTGTCCGCGGGTTCTGAAGTCGACACCGGGTGCATCCTATGGTAGGGTCCCGCGCCCGGTCAAAGAGACGCAGGCTTTTGATATTACAGGGAAAATCGATCAGGTGAAGGCTCTCTTATCAGTCCCGCCCATCCTCGTTGGGCTCGGTCTGGTCCTCAGCGGCTGTCTGCAGGAGGCCAGATTGCCCGATCTCGGACTCTGCGCGGTGGTTCCCGAACGGGATAGCTTTGAGTATGGCCAGGTGGGGGTTGGGAGTTGCCTTGCTTCTCCCGCTGATCTTCGGGTGCGCATTGACCCGGATGATCCTGAGAATCACTTCCTTTTTGTCGTCAACAGTAACTCCCGCGGCAATTTTCAGGGCTCTAGCCTGCTGTCCATCGATGCCTCTTCCATTGCCATGGACTGTGCTGAGAATGGCATGCATGAGCTCGATACCAGCGCCTTGACCATGCAGGAGTTCGCGGGCCGTATCGACTTCTACGGCGCGAGCGACC
>DJIF01000003.1 GCA_002433485.1 Deltaproteobacteria bacterium UBA6601 | reverse complement strand
AGGAAGAGGCCGCCGCGAAGAAGGACAAACCGATCATTGCTGAAGTAATGGCCGAGGAAGAAGCCGTCCAGATAAATCTGATGCCAGCGCCCGGTCAGGACATGACCGAAATCTACCTCGATGATCCGCCAGAAAAACTCAGCGACGGCGATAGTAAGCAGGGTGATGGCATCACGCTGGACCTCGACGAAGACGATGAAGAAGAAGAAGTCGGCGAAGAGGACATCAATGCGGCGGTGGCCCACTACACTCGCGAGGGTGACCTCGCGATGGGCAAGAATCGATTCGAGGGAGCACTGGTCAGCTATGACTCAGCGATCAAGGTTGCGCCCGAAGACGGCGAACTCTACTTCAAACGTGCGCTGGCTTACCGCGCCTCAGGCGATCTGAAAAAGGCCTTTCTCGACCTGATGAAGGCCCGAGATCTGAAGCCCGATATTCCCGACATTCGAAACCACCTCACCGAGACCCGAAAAGCCCTCAAGGAAGCAGAGGCCGGGGCAAAGGGGGCCAACTGATCCGGGAACCGTAGTCATCTGAAAAGGCTGAAGTGATGAAGCTGTTGCAGAGAGAAGGACCAATTGAGCCGTCGCCGACCCAGCCAGAGCGCTGAGGACAAAGCGGCAACGCGCCGCAAAGCTAAGAAAGCTGCGACTAAAGGAACCGGTGCCGGAACTCGCAAGACCGCCGGACGACCACGCCCCGGCAAGCAGCGTAATCCACGAAAAAAAGCCCCTGAGCCGGTAGCAGTCGGCAGAGCCAGGAAAGCTCACCCTGCACCGGGCCGGGTATGGCGCCTGCTCGCCATGCTGCTCTCTCTATGCGCGATGCTCGTAGCCCTGGATATGCTGGTCCTCTGGGAACCGGTCAGCCAGCAAATGGACAAAACCAGGCTGGAGCGACCGGCACGAGTGATGGGCAACCCTATTCTGCTTGCTCCCGGAGCCCCGGCAACCCAGAAAGCCTGGCGAAGCATCTGGTTGGCTGCTGACTACACCGAGAAGAACTATGGAGCACTGGATGGTCCGGCTCAATTCGCTATGACTCCAGGACTCTGGCAGGTCTTTCCCGAAGACGGTGAACTCCTTGAAGTCGCGATCCAAAGCCGCAAGGTAAAATCCTTGCGCTCCGTAACTCGGAACCAGCCCGTCGCCGGCTGGAGCTTCCCGCTGGCCCCGCTGGGCTTGCTCGGCCCGTCAAGTCCCGTCGAAGCGCCGCTACTTAAGCGCACGGACCTACCTGTCGAGCTGGTTAACGCACTCCTAAACAAACAGGATCAGCACTTTTATACGCACTCTGGATTCGACGTTCTTGGAAGCCTGAAGCACCGGCTTAGCTCCCTGGGACAGGACCAAGCTGTGTACCGCTCAACCCTGACTCGCCAGCTTGCCCGGGACATGCTGGCCGGACATGAGCCGGGCTGGAAGCGCAGCGCTCAAGAGTTGCTTGTCACCCTGATGCTCGAGCAGCGCTACAGCAAAGACGAGATCTTCGCCAGCTGGCTGCAAAGAGTGGCCTTCTCCAATCCTGCAGTGGGTGAGCAAAGCGACATCTTATCTACCGCTCACCAGCGCTTCGGAGCAGATCTGGCGGCCCTCAGCCCAGCCGAGATCAGCGCGCTGGCTACCGACCTGAACCGAGGCTCCAGTAGGCTTCCTTCAACAGCCCTCCAAACAAGCCTCCGCCCGCGGCCTGCCCACCCCTGGCTGATGGCTAAACTCCAAGCCGAGCTGGGCCGAGGTATTCCCCAACAACAACTGGCAACAGAGGGATTCGAACTACGAACCACCATCAACCCACTGCTCCAGGACGCAGCCCGGCAGACCCTGAGTCAGGGGATCAGCGAGTTAAAAGAGAGCTACCCGCAGTGGTGGCGAGAGGGGCCAGGCCCCCGCGCAGCACTGATCGCCATGGACCCCAGAACCGGTGCAATTCGCGCCATGGCAAGCAGCAACCCAGAAGAGTATGGCTCTTCGGGCCCAACCACTGAACAACGCCATACTGCAGGAACCGCCTTCAAGGCAGTGGTTCTCGCCGCGGCGATCGGCGCGGACTGGCCCCAATTGGGTCCGAGTAGCGAGATCCTGGACGAACCCATTCAAGTGTTTGGTGCAGGACTCGCCGAAACCGGGAATGGAGACGGTACCTTCCTGGGCCGAGTCTCACTAAAGACCGCTACAGAGCGGTCCAGAAGACCCCCGCTGGTGCGACTGGGGCTCATGGTCGGACCCAGAAAGCTGGTAGAAACAGCTCGATCCCTCGGCATCAGTAGCGAGCTGAAGCCACGGCTCAATCTCGCAATCGGCGAACAACCACTGACCCTACTGGATCTGTGCGTCGCCTATTGCACCCTTGCCAATGGCGGAACCCGCCCCAGCCCACAGCTCCTAGAAGGGGTCCGACAGCCTGACGGAATCTGGCTTGAGCGACACATGCCAAACACCAACCAGGCCATTGATCCCAGGGTCGCCTCGGTAGTGACCACGCTGCTGCAGGGCGTCATCGATCAAGGAACAGCCCACCGCGTCCGGGACCTAGGCTTTCGCCTCCCGCTGGCTGGAAGCACTGGGCTCAGCTCAGATCGTCGAGACGCATGGATGGTGGGCTATACCCCAGATCTGGTGGTAGCACTGTGGTTAGGATTGGACTCCGAGCTAGGACTACAAGGAGCTCCCGAAGACGTTGCCGTAAGCAGCTGGACCCGCTTCATGTTGGCAGCAGAGCCGTACCTCGAAGGGACCAACTTCAACCAACTACCAGGAACTGAATTGGCTGGGCAGCCCGCTCCCGAGCAAGGCACTACAGAACTTCGCAAGCAGCTCCAGAACGAAGACCGTCAGCGGCGACAGGAAGAGCGCCGTGCCCTGCAACGGATTGAAATGGATACCCTATAAGGTCACAGAAACTGCGAAACGAACTACGCACCGGACATGATCCAAACGCGCAACCTCCTTCGCGGCCATCAGAGGGTGATTTATAAGTACCTGATTTAAATTGATTTTTTGTTTTTTTATGGTTGGCATGTAAATTGCTTATAAGGGGGGCAAGTTGCCGAAAATAGCTGCGGAGGAAAACGATGAGCACCAGCAACAGCAGGAACATCAGTCACAGCCCCTACGAGAACGGATCTGATTGGCGCCGAGCGCGCAGCATTCTGGCCCGTTCTTTCTACAAAGAACTCCGCTCTAACGGTCTCGGCGCCCGCCAGATTGTCGAGCTGTCCAATGAACTCCTTCAGCTGGTATCCAGCGACGTAGGAGAAGGCAAGAGTAACTGGTAGCGCCAATCAGACCCCGTTGAGGGTCTTTGAGATTGCATCCAGGTACAAATCTTTGAGCCTGATCAGTTCGTTTCGGGCGAACGAGTCCACCATGCTCGCCATCATGCGAGGAGCAGGGATGTGGGCGATGGTTCGTGCCTCAAAATACAGCGAAGTGCCTACGTCGGACTCAGCAGCGAGTTCCCAACAGCCATAAGACTCCATATCCCCAGGCCGAGGGGCGGGTCGCCATTCGACTCGAGAGGCTGCCGCATCAGCTTGGTAAATCGCTTGATAGCGAGCTCGAAACTTGATCGGTCCAAAGCCCCGCTCAGCCAGCGACCATCGCCAGCAGCCCTCAGCATCCAATTGAACAATCGAGTCCACCCCGGGGAAGTGCATCCCGGAGCGATGTACATCAGCGACCAAAGCAAAAGCCTCTGCAAGCGGGGCCGCTACTATGAATCGCTTGCTATAGGGCACCTCGACACTGATCATGATGATGAATCCTAACCGGCATCCGCTGAGCTTGCAGCGCTTTAGCAGCTAGCAGTCCCTTCAGCAGTGCGACAACCGCGCTCCTGCTTACACCCGGTGTAGACTGGCTTGCGACCTTCTGTACCAGCAGCCCAGGTAGACTCAGCAAAGATGCGAAACCGACTCTCCGCGCTCTTCGCCCTAATCCCGATCCTGCTGTTCTGCTCGGGCTTCACCGGCAACATCGGCTCAGAGTTCGAAGCGCGCACCTTTCTCGGTATCAGCACCATCTCATCATTTAGCGACGAAGACTCCCTTGGTGAGCTGGGCCTGCAAGCTCGCTATAAATTCCGCAACGTTCCCTACGATGACCTGTCGATCTGGGCCCAGGTAGGATTCTCCTGGACGACCTTTCCGGAAGGAGGGGACCTTGGCAATCAGCTGGTAAGCCTGCAGTGGCTAGGTGGCTTAAAGCGAAACTGGGGCGAGATTGGCGGCGGCTTTGTGATGATGGGCGACACGACCGATGTCGGCCCCATGCTGCTCTTACCAGCATTCCACCTCATTATCGGCCGCCACGACACGGTTCAGTTCTCCATGGGTGCGCTCAATGAAATGCCTCTCTTCACCGGTGGAGCGGTTCTGCACTGGGAAGGGATCTTCACCGTGCCCTTTCGCAAGACCTGGGCGCCCCGCCTTAAGCTAGGCGGACGACTCAACCCATATGCAGCCTTTGAGCGATTTCCCATCGAATTCTACACCGGCATTGAAGCCCATCTTGGCCGGCACTTCCGGGTCGGCCTAGATCTCGCCCTTGGAGATGGTGGTGATAGCTCTAACCCTCCCAGCTTCGCCCTCTCCTTCCGATTGGGCCTCGCCGTCGGCAAGGGAACCCGCTCCGAACAACAGCCCCAACCTATTGACTGATAAATCGATCGATCTAAGCGCAGTTCGCTGAATATCGCGCGGAGAAGTCGCTCCAGAAGCGCTCCATGACCACCTCATCGGAGAGCACACCGCTGCCAACCGCACAAAGATCGCGGCGATATCCGCGATCAATGATCGACAAGGTGACCCCATCACGAACCTGACAACTCCCGGCGAACAAACCCTCATAAATGCCCGCATGACTGGCAACTGGATCAACATCCTCATCAGGAACCCGGGCGTACGAGACCATGCCGCGGCCGCGTAAAAAGCTCCCCCCTGATACAGGTAGCCGCTCGTAGAGACTCACAAGAGCCGAGCCAAGCAGGTCCGAGCGATCCGCATGGAAAAGATCTTCGACCAACTCTGAGAGCAGATCCTCACCCCGTTCTGCCTCCTCAAGCCTGAGCTTCAGGCGCTTGGTAAATGCAGACACTCCCTCTGGCTCGCCTCCCTTCACCTGCAGCGAACAAAGCACTGGCCGACCCCGGCTACGCGCCGAACTGGAGAAGGGGGCCGCGCCCATCATGCGGGGAACAATAAAGGTGAAGCCTCTGCCCTTGTACGACGAATCAGCAGCGCGTAAGGCCTGATGCTGTGCACAGCAAAAGGCGTAGCAAACCCGAGACAAAGAGAATGAGCCACGCTCAATGGTGGCAAACCTCAAGCTGGGACTCTTCAAGCGCCGTTCCCTCCACGGCTCACCGTCCAGCCAATGACCAGCCGACTGCAACAACAGAGCTCGGAGCGCTGCTGGAAGATTCTCTACATCATCGGCTCCATCAAGAGCGGCCTGTTGACTACCGTGACTGAACTTCAGACGACCGACCCTGTCGGTAAACACCGACTCTTCGAGTGGACTCAGCTCAAAGGGTGCGGCGTCAAAGGCCGAAAAGTTCTCGCTGTCGAGCCAGTCGGCACCCCCTACATCCATGCCTAAGCCAACCCGAAGGGCCCTGAGTCGACGCTGAAAGTCGACTCTCAGACAAGCCAGGGCTGGGCCCTCAAGGACCAGGTGATGAGCCGAGATAACTGCAAAACGAGGTGCTCTCCAAGTCCCGGACCGAGAAAAGCCGATCCAAGGCCCCTCAATCCCCCAGCGATGCAGATGTACCGACTCAACCAAGGGAAGCGGTCGCAACGAAATCGCCGCAATACAGGGAATACGGCGCCGCCTCAGGAAGCTCAGAGACCTTGGGCGAAGTCGAAATTCCTCGAGGATCTTGTCACGCAAGCGGCGTGGATGTTCATCACCCACCTCAAGCGTTACGAACCATGCGCCCAGACGAATCATGACAGGGCAGAGATCGCCGTGCACTGCGCGGCGAGATAGCGTCATTCCTCGCCGACGCAGGTAACAGTCAAGGGCCTGGCTGGGGTGCCGATGACGATGCTCGCGAATCACATCGACCAGGGCACGCAGCTCAAGACATCGCTCCATAAGCCCATCAAAGACGATCTCTCCTGGGGGCGGCAGTGGCCACAGCACAAAACCATCTGCCCCCGGCCCCCGCCTCATCGCTCGGACTCTCTCCCAGCCCCCCTGAACCCGCCCAGCTGCATCATTGGAACGTCGGCCAGTGCCGAGCAGCAAGGCTAGCTTCAGGCCAGAAGAGGCGGACAATGAGGGCCCCCCGGGCGCCAGCTCAGCAATGGCGCGCAAGCGACGACTGACTCTCTGCTCAAGCTCGAAACTTCTCATCATCTTCCACGTTAGCCTGACAGCGGCCAGACCGCAGCGACAGAGCGTCGCTGATAGAAAATCGACCCATCTCAGCGCAGACGCTCCGCACCATGCTCGGTACACTGACCAGCATGAGCTTGCGGAAAACCCTGATTCAGGCAGCGTCCAGCGCGCTGCGTCCAGCCGCCCTTCTCGGAGCTGGCTCCACTGCACCCGAATTTGACCTTCAGGACCACACCAATCAGCGCATTCGCAGCGAAGACCTCAAGGAGGCCTTCCACTACATTCTGGTGTTCTATCCCGGCGACGACACCCCAGGCTGCACCTTGCAGCTGCGCGCATTCAGCCAACTTCGCGATGAATTCGCCGCCCAGGACTGCAAGATCTTCGGAGTCAATCCAGCAGGCCCCGACTCCCACGCCCGATTTGTCGACAAATGCGCCCTCTCCATCCCGCTTCTGGTCGACAGCGACCGCAGCCTGGCCCAGGCCTATCAGACCGCACGCCCTGGGATCCCCCGTACTTTCCGGGCGGTCTTCCTCATCGACAAACGCGGCATTGTTCGCAGCGCCATGAAGGACATGCCGGAACCCAGCGCACTGCTGGCACTGGTCACCCGCAGCAACCAGACCGGCTACAAAGGCAGCGGGCGCAGGGGCCGCCAGAAAGTTCCTGAGGTCTCCTCGTATGGCCTACGCAAGGTTCTTTCCAACGAACAGGAGGCCCGAGTTCTCGATATTCGCGAAGCTGTTGATTGGCGCGCCGGACACATTCCAGGGGCTCTCAATATCCCCATCGACGAACTCAAAGAGCGCATCCACGAGCTCCCAGACCCACGCAGAGCCCTCATCATCTGCTGCACTCAAGGTCTTCGTGCCAGCGGCGCCGCACACATTCTCGACCAGGCTGGTTGGCGCAATCTCTATAAGCTGACCGATGGCATGGAGGCCTATCGAGGCGAGCTGGTCCGAGCTGAGGCCGAATCGGGTTAACAAGACCCAGGTCGGGCCGCAGCATGACTGAAATCCATCAGCCGGATCGAGCTCCGCACCAACCCTTCTCGGTGAGCCCGGGGATCGACGTCATTCCGCTGCGAACCCCGACCCTGCCGCCAGCAACCCACACCAACTGCATCGTCCTCGGAGGCAGGCAATCCATTGTCGTAGATCCGGCCAGCCCCTACCCCGACGAGCAAGATCGCTTGCTCAACTGGATCCGTGAGCAACAACGCGAGGTCATCGCGATCTGGCTGACACACCACCACTACGACCACATCGGTGGTGCCGAGGCCCTACGCAAAGCGAGCGGCGCGCCAATCCTGGCGCATCCCCTCACCTCCCAACAGCTGGACGGTGACTTAACCGTCGATGAAGCCCTCTATCAGGGAGATCGAGGCAACCTAGAAGAGTTCGACATTGAAGTCCTTCACACACCAGGCCACGCCCGTGGACATCTGGCCTTCCTTGAGCGCAACTGCGGCGTTCTGATCGCCGGGGACCTGATCGCTGGCCAGGGAACCATTGTCATCGACCCACCTGAAGGCAACATGGCCGACTACCTGCACAGCCTGGGCCGGCTGCTCCTCGGGCCGCAACTTCGCATCATCCCAGCCCATGGGCCAATCATTGACGACGGTCACCAGACGCTGCTGGCCTACATCGCACACCGGAAGAACCGAGAAGAGCAAATCATCGCCCTGTTGGAACAACGTCAACCGGCCACACCTATTGAGCTGGTCCCCGAGATCTACCCGGAGGTACCCAGCCTGTTCCACCCGCTAGCGGAACGGCAGGTTCTGGCCCACCTCCTGAAATTGGTCGAAGACGGGCTGGTCAGCCGCAGTGACGGTGGTGGCCAGGTCCCCGGGCGTCCCGTTTACATGAGCTCAGGTGGCCAGAATCGTCCGGTCCTGGTGTCCTTTCGGCTCACCCGGTGAGAGCTCCTCCCTGCCCCATTTACAGCAGCTGCGGTGGCTGCAGCATGATGAAGTGGCACGAACAAGATCAGCTACGCGGTAAGCGCCAGGAGGTAGAGCGCCTGCTTGGCCGCAGCGTCGATCACGTCCATCACTCACCGCGCAGCCTGGCCTACCGAGCCCGCGTAACTATGAAGGTCAATCCGGACGGACGGCTCGGCTACCACCGACCGCGTAGTCACCAATGGACGCATGTACCCAGCTGCGCTATCGCCCGAGAAGAACTCAACGCAGTGTTAGAGAAGCTCCCAGGGCTACCTCCCCAATTGTCAGAAGTAGAACTGCGCAGCGATGGCAAAAACGTAGTCCTGGCCGCCCGATCCAACAAGTTACGTGGCCGACGCGACCGCAGCAGGGCTGCTCGAAAAAAGAGTCGGCAAGCACTCAAAGCACTGGACATCAAAGCTCTGGGCCTGGCCGGCATCACCCTCGATGGAGAGAAGCTGAGTGGCGAAACCCGACTTCAGCTTTTAGTCGGAGGCATTGCTCATGAAGTCAGCGCCGACTCCTTCTATCAAGTAAACCTCGAGGCCAATGAGTTGCTCGTTGCCCGCGTCAGCGAGCTGATCGGCGCGCTGCAGCCAACAAGCCTGCTGGACCTCTACGCGGGGATCGG
The DNA here is from genome assembly GCA_002433485.1 of Deltaproteobacteria bacterium UBA6601. Taxonomy (GTDB): domain Bacteria; phylum Myxococcota_A; class UBA796; order UBA9615; family UBA9615; genus UBA6601. Next base: position 49,168 of record DJIF01000003.1, on the reverse strand, counting down.
CAACCTCAGCCTTCCCATCGCGGCAAACGGCATCGACACCGTACTCATCGAACAGTCCAAGGCTTCCGCCGGCGATGCGGAGCGAAGCCTGCGGCGGCACGGTCTAAAAGCCCGGATCATCCGCGGTGATGCTGGTCGCTTTCAGGCGGGCGACCTGTTCTTTGATGTGGCGCTCCTCGACCCACCACGGGCCGGGGCCCCAGGTCTGCTTACGGAACTCATCACGACTCGGCCGCGAGCGATATTCTATGTTTCCTGCAACCCATCAACCCTGGCCCGAGATCTGAGCAGCGCTGCTGCTGCCGGCTATACCATCTCGGCCCTGGAGCTATTCGACATGTTCCCTCAGACCGAACACATTGAAACGCTCTGTCGACTCAGCCCGACTTGAGCTCGGAGCTAGGCCCCCAAGCCGGCGACGACGATAGAACTGGGCTGTAGCCGCCAACAAGAGCCAGCCAACAGCAACAGGGGAACCATTTCCTTCGGCAAGGGAGGAGCCACAAGAGCAGCCAGCCTGATCACCAGCAGCCTGCGCGGCACCCTGGGTTGCAGAAGAAGATCCCGAGTCGGTGCCGTTCTCCACCGACTCCGCCGAATTATCATCATCACTGATGGCCGAGTCGTCATCATCACTGATGGCCGAGTCATCGTCATCACTGACGGCCGAGTCATCGTCATCACTGACGGCCGAGTCATCGTCATCACTGGCAGCAACCGGGCTAACAAGGCAGAGGCCAGTAAACAGAACCGCAAAGGCTAAAAGTTCGGCAGGACAAAACAGGAAAAAACGCAGAGAGGCTGAAAACATCCGATCACTCCAGAAAGTGCCGGACCCATCAAGCTGAGCTGTCCGACAAACGGCAACTGTCAGCTTATCTGGAAGCACGGCCAAGCTCACACTCAGGGCAAAATCCGCACGCTCTTCACCCGATCTCCTCGGCGGATCTGAGCCAGAACATCAAAACCATCAAAGAGTTGGCCAAACAGGGTGTACCGACCATCCAGGTGAGGCTGAGCACTGTGGGTAACGAACCACTGCGAACCAGCGCTATCCTTCTCGACACGAGCCATCCCGAGACTTCCTGGTGAAAAAGGCAGAGGACCAAACTCATCGGCCAGGGTGTAGCCGGGCCCACCCCATCCTGAGCCGCTCGGATCACCACTTTGAATCACAAAATCAGCGACTACCCGGTGGACCAAGAGACCATCGAAATAGCCCTCTCGGGCGAGTCGGGTAAAGCTGGCCACAGCAACCGGAGCCTGCTTCGACAATAGAGCGAAGCTCAAGACCCCGCGGTTGGTTTCAACCTTCGCAATCTGGACGCCAGGAGACCAGTCGCCAAGCCAGCGAGTCGGCCCCCGCCCCAGAGGGGGAGCAGGATCGTCGTCCCCAGAATGGCCAACATAAGCTGCCATCCGTACCCGAGCCACCGGATCTTCAAGCACCTCGGCGCGCAACTGCTGGTCGAGTTCTCCACGGGCCTGGAGAGCAAGGACTACGGCTCGGCGGCGCTCGTTGTCAGGCTCTCCAGAGAAGCGACGATAAGTCTCCAGTAAGGGCCCCTTGAGGTGTGCGCCCGGCCGCTCAGCCAGTGCCTCCGCGGCAATAGCAGCAAGAGTAGGGTCAGCCCCCTGCAACCAGCCCAGCAAGACCCCCTCAAAGCGAACCTCAGGCCAAGAGCCTATGGCTACAGCCAGCGCAATCAGCGCCCCTGGATCATGCTCCGACTCGACCGCCGCAAGCAGCTCTTCCATGGCCGAATCACCGCCAAGTGCTGCAGCCAAGCCATAGGCCGAGGCACGCAGCTGCGGCTCTTCAGCGCTGACCGCCTGCTGCATCCGTCGCTCCAACACGACGCGGTCAGAGCCGCTAAGATTCTCACCAGCAAGAGCCCGGACGCCCTCTGCCAGGACATCAAGCAGGTCGACGAGCCAGACCGGACCCTGATCCGTTGGATTCTTCAGCCTCGACAGTAGAACCTCAAGTCCCGGTGACCCCAGACTGACCAGAACCCGGGCTGCTTCACTGCGGACCGTCGGCAGAGGATCACTAAGCGCTTCTTGTAACAACTCAATGGATCCCAACTTCCACGATGCCAATCCCCGCAAGGCACAGATTCGCTGACGAGGCGCACTACTCGAGGTGGTCAGCACAGGTCGCAGCAGCCCAGCTCCGTTCAGAGGCGCAAGAAGACCAACCGCCCGCAACGCCCAGCAGCGCTGCTGAGCGCTGATCTCGCCATCGAGCAGCGAAGTAACCAGCTCAAAAGGCTGACCACCAGACTCAACAGTCGCTGCTTGAGGATCCACATGGGTATCATCGGACACAGCCAGAGTACTGTGAGCCAAAAGATAGGCGAGCTGCCAGCCCAGCTCCGAATGCTGACCATAGAGCAATTGAAGAGTTTCCAACTGGTCAACAGTCAAGGGCTCGGCACGCTGGGCACGCGCCAGCAAGGCGAGGCTGATAAGAGCCTGCCCCTTAGTTCCTGGAGGAAGTTCCATCACCGACAGCAGTTCCCAGAGCCTCTCCTCTACCGCCGGATCGGGGCCGCCAAACTCGGCCAAAGCACGAACCAAAGCAGGCAGAGCCGCGCTGCTAAGGCCCACATCCTCTAGTTCACGGTCAATGGCATCGAGGAGCTCTTGCTCAAGCTCGGCGGCAGTAGTCCTAGCCGCCAAGGCGGACAGCGGCCAGAAGTGGTGTTGTGACAGCGCAAAGGCTGCCATCCCACGAACTTCAGCCGAAGCGTCATCAAGCCCAGCCTTGATCACATCGACACCAGCCGGGTCGCCCACCAGGGCCAGCGCCCGCAACGACTCTGCCCGAACCTGCGGCTCAGGATGTCGAGAGAGTTCAGACAATGTAGCCAGACCGCTGCGCTCGTCGCGCAGCTTCCAGATCTGCTGCAGCGCGAGGGGTGCAGCCGCAACACTAACCACTTCGACCGCCGATTGGTCCTCGCCCGTCGGTGTCAGAGCAGAGGAACGCGAATGCGCAGCCAAACAGCCCATGGAAGCCAAGCTGAGTACTGACCACACAAACCACAGACCGGGCGCCACAAGCACCTTAAACATTTGCCCTTCCTCCTCTACAATGCCCGACGGTCGTGATTGCGAGTTCCTGTGAGCCTTGCGAGCACCGTACAACAACAGAGGTCTGCCATGAACGTATCCCTCCTCTTCAAACCGGGCCGCAGCCTTGCTCTCTTCAGCTTGCTCGCCACGATTCTCACTGGAGCATCTGGATGCGGCTTCAGCTACGACGACGACGACAACATCCCAACCATCCTGCCAGCGGTTGCGGTCGGCTCTCTGGTGATCACAGAGATCCTGGCCAATCCCAACGTAGGGCGCCCGGAATTCGTCGAGATTCAGAACTCCTCTGACTCGATCGTGAGTCTGCAGGGCTGCGAAGTCGCTGATGGCGGCTCTTCAGCCCACCAGTTCATCCTCAACGCACCGACTCTGCTTGAACCCGACCAGTACGCCATCCTCAGCGGCGGCGAGTACCTGGGTGCAGCCGAGGGTGAGCTGGTTCCCGACGCATTGTGGGACGGGATTGTTCTTAATCAGGGCGACGAGACCGAGAGCTTTAGCATCAGCTGCCCAGATGGCGTCGGCGGCCTCCAATTGGTCGACACTGTAGCCTTTGACTGGGGCTCAATCGGGGTCGCTCGAGGGCGCAGCTGGCAGCTGGCCATCGAGGCAGACGCCACGGCCAACGACGACCCAGGTAACTGGTGCCCGGCACCCGCCCAGGATGATGTCGTCTACGCGCTGGTAGACGGCATCCCCGACTACGGCAGCCCAGGCTTGGCCACCACCTGTGAGACCCCCGGCGGAGCGACCCCGTCCAACCCCGGAGATGTAGTGATCACTGAAATCTTGATCCACGACATAAGTGGCAGCATTAAAGAGTGGTTTGAGCTCCACAACCCCGGCGCTAATGCAGTGGACATCCGCGGCTGCGTGCTGATTGACGAAGCCCTCGGTGACGGCTCTGATCCTAACAATCACACGGTCAACTATGAGAACGGCGAGACTGTCATTGAAGCCGGTGGCTATCTGCTGCTCTCCAAGACCACCGCGGAGATCACCTCGGACGGAAGCCTGATTGCGGACTACCCCTATGGGCAACTGTCCTTTACCAACTCAGAATTGCAGCGCCTCGCAATCGACTGTCCAGCTGGGGACAGCCTGAGCAGAATCGACGAAGTGGTCTACGACTGGAGTGACCGAAGCGGCCACTACCGGGGTTATTCCCTATCCCTCTCCAGTGCCAGCCTCAATGCCGAGGCTAACGACGACCCAGACAACTGGTGCGTCGGCGAAGACATCTACTTCAACGCTACAACTGAAGACGAGCCAACGGTGTCGGTCACCGGCTACGGTTCGCCGGGAGCTGCAAACCCCAGCTGCCCTTCACCAGGCCCCTTTCCCCTGGTTGGCGAACTGATCATTACCGAGCTTCTTATTGATGACTTCCCCGGTGTCCGTGAATGGGTTGAAGTCTACAATCCCACGCTGGGCGAGCTCGACCTGTTCGGCTGCGAGATGGTTGATGTTCCCGTTGCACAAGCGAGCGATCCTGACGCCGCTGACCGTCACCGAATTACCCCGCAAGACGGGACCACCACAGTCCCGGCAGGAGGCTACCTGGTGCTCTCAAAGAGCGCTCTGGACGTGACCCCCGATGGAAGCATCGTCGCCGACTATGCCTACGACAACGGCATCACCCTCAATAACTCGGATCCCCAGTACATCTCGGTCGACTGCCCAGATTCAGTCGGAACCATGACGGAGATCGATAGGGTTGAGTACAACTGGGGTGACTACGGCAGTGACTATAAGGGAGCATCCCTATCCCTTAGCCGCGATGCTATCTCGGCAGTCGACAACGACAGCGCTACCAGTTGGTGCCTGGCTCAGAGCACCGAGCTCTACTACAGCGCCACAACCTCAGACACTCCGCCCGTCGAGTATCGGGCTACAGGCACTCCAGGCAGCGTCAACTCCCCCTGCCCTTAGCCGCGGGCCTCAATCTAAGGCCGACGGCGCTTGCTGGAACGGCGAGGCTTGCGGCCTCGTACCGGACTTCGTTGCCCAACCTCGCTACCGGCAACAGAACGAGCTCTTGCCTGGACGCGTCTGTTGCCATGCACCCGCTGCGAGATGTCCGCGGATGAACCATCGGGCAGCCTGCCAGCACCGCCCTCAGAAGGCGCTCCTGTTGCTTCATCTTCAGCAGCCACCGCAGCCATATCCGGTTCATCGCTAGCTGCCGGTGCTTCTTCTGGTTCGTCGATAGCGACAAGATAGTCCGCAGAATGCTGTAGCTCAGGCAACAACCAATCGGCCAACTGTGCTCCTCGCAGCGAGGCGTGCTCATCGAGCTGAGCAGCACTTATCCCATAGCCTGATATGGATGGAGCCGGCGTTAAGTCTGTTACGGAAAGCCTGCGCTGAATGCCGCGGCGCCCCAACATCCTGAGCAGCCCTGCGCCCGTTACGGTTCTTCTTGAAAAAGCTCGGCGCAGCAGGCTTCGGCGATCCTGGAGGTCCTCTCCCAAAAACGCATCTGGGACATCACCACTAAGCCGAGCAGCCGGATCAAAGTTGGGAAGCAGTTCTGCAAGCCAGGAATTATGCTCCCACAGGGCAGCAAGAAGATTCTCAGAAAGCACTGCGCGCAAGGCAGCCAATTGCATGGCACGCCCTCGACCGCCGGGCTCCAAGCTCAAACAGTCAACCTGGAGTAGCTCAGCAACCTGCAATTGCGCCCCAGTCGGAAGCTTGCTTGAGAGACTCTGCACAGAAGCCAAAGCCCTGGACTGACGGTGAGCTGCGCAGACGACAAAGAGCTCAATGTCAGCGCCGTCATCAGGGGGAAGCCCCCAGGCCATCGGCCCAGCCAAGGCAAGCCCACACACCGAGGGGTCGCGACAAAGTGCTTCCAAGGCCGGGCGAACGCGGGTCCACAGCAGCCCACCCTGACGGCGACGTCCTGGAAAAGAAGCATGAAGGTCACCACGGTCCCTGAGGGCATACTGACCTCGACGCTCACAGATGAATCCAGCGAGTGGAGCGTCGGGAGCAAGCGCAGCGACCACGTTAGTCAGATGAGTCGTATAGCCGGGCAGAAGCCGCCAGAGCTGAGCAAGACTCAGGGGCACACCCACTGCTTCAAAGCGAAGCAGAACTCCCAGCAGTGCACGTTCCAGCGGGCCCAATCGTTCCAGATCCATGACGGCCCAAAGTGCCCGGGCTCAAGCCAAACCGCAAGGCGAGAACGGCGAAGGCCTGGATCAACACGAGGTGATCCAGGCCTTCAGCCAAGGGAAGTGAGCTGGCTCAGTTGCAGCTCACCTCAATATCATAGGAGCCCGTGGCGCCAGCGAAGCCATCGACCACCAGGAAATAAGTCTCCCCGGCAACGGCGCTGAAGCTCACCGAGTTATTGCCGAAGTCGCTGCAGTTTGACTCATTGCAGACACCGCTGGAGCCATCGAGCACAAAGAGATCCAGGTCCACGCCATTCAATCCCGAGAGGGTTACATCAACGTTGCCACTGGCAGAGGCGATGAACTCATAGGTGTACTCAGGTCCGGACGCGTTCCAGCCACTGCAGGAATAAGAAGAGATGGCTTGAGTAGAGCCCACACCGTCATTTGACCAGCTGTCGCTCTCTCCACAGCTAAGGCTCCACACCGCATTGCAGGTGCTTGGCAGCTGACACTGCACGGCCGTCGCACAGTCTGAGTCATCACAGTCGACCAGACCATCACCATCCTCATCGGCGCCGCTTCCACAGACCTCGGTCAACACAACCGGGGGAGCGCTTGGCGCAAGATGATTCAAGGTAATGGTGTAGTCAGACGTGTCACCCTCGAAGCCATCAACAACTACGTACCAGATGCTTCCGGCGGTCACATTCCAGCTCACAGTGTCATTTCCAGAAGTCACCCCTGAGGCGACACAGGCGCTGGAGCCACAGCCCAGAGAGGCATCAAGGATGAACAGGTCCAGATCGTCAAGAGGTCCGGTAAGCAGCTCAATGAGCTCATCGGGCTGCATGCTCAAAGTAACCGTGGCCTGACCATCAGCAGCTGCGGTGTAGACATAGACATATTCCGGCCCGCTCTCATCTACTCCGGGCGCACAAGACCACGCATCGATAGCATCGGTCGAGCCGACTCCTTCGTTGTCGTAGCTATCAAAACCACCAGCAACCAGGCCTGCACCAGCGACACAGGTCCCAGCGATGCAGTTGGGTGCCGTCACACAGTCAGAGTCGTCACAGTCCACCAGGCCATCGGCATCCTCATCAGCGCCGCTAGCACAGCTCTCAGTCACTGATGGAGGAGGAGGCACGGTGCCATTGCTCGCGCCATTACCTGCTCCAGCTCCGTTGCCTGCTCCAGCTCCGCTGCCTGCTCCGTTGCCTGCTCCAGCTCCGTTGCCTGCTCCGTTGCCTGCTCCGTTGCCTGCTCCGTTGCCTGCTCCGTTGCCTGCTCCGTTGCCCCCGCCGCTCACGTCGTCGCCACAAGAAAGTCCAATGGAGAAACTGCCCTCAGCACCAAGATAGCCATCTACGACCAGGTAATAGGTCTGACCGGTCACTGCATCAAAGGTCGCATCGACATTGCCATAATGAGTCGAGTCATCGGAGTGGCAGGAGTTGCCGCTCGCGGTAAGGACATAGACATCCAGATCCTGACCGGATTCGATCTCGCTCAGGGCAACAGTAACCGGTTCATCAGCCTCAGCAGTAAAGACATAGGCCAGCTCCGGACCGGTCGCATCCCAAGTTGAGACCGAATAGCTGTCAACCTGATCAGTGGCTCCTGGACCACTGGTCGAAGCACTGAGGCTGGCGCCGCAGGTGAGAGCTGCTACCGGAGCGCATGGACCGCCGGTCAAGGGATCCGAAGTATCTCCCGCTGGAGGCTGCCCACCCGCTGGAGGCTGCCCACCGGCGGGAGGCTGACTGCCATTATTTCCGCTGCCGCCATCATCGTCATTATCGAGACCACCGCCGGGGACACCGCCCCCGTTTCGATCGCCTTCATCGTCACTGGAACTCCCGTCAGCAGAACCGTCAGTACCGTCCTCAGGGGGTGCAGCCGGAAGCTCTTCATCCTCGACCGGGGTGACAGCATCGCCCAGCCCAGTCGTACAGGCGGTTGAACCAAGCAATAGAGCCATTGCCACGAAACAGCGAACAAACATGCGCATAGCGGTCATTTTTTACTCTCCACCGTGAAACAAAACAGAGCTCGAACAGGAGCGTCTGGAGGCTCTGTATAAGGAGCAATTCATGTGGCTCCAAGTTGATCCGGGCGAAGACACAGCTTGTGCACAAGTCGGCAACACCAAGGTGCAACTACAACTCAGCGCGAGCACCACCAACTCAAGCTCGAAAACGGCGACCTGAGAAATCAAGGACCCCCAAATGACAAATTGTCACGACCCCCAGGGAAGAACTGCGGCAATTGTCACAATGTCGAAGGTGGCCACAAGCCGACACTCAAATGGGACTCTCAGAGAATCTTGAGAGGTCGATTTTTTAGCAAAAAAGTGGGGCACTGCTCTTTGATTTCTAAAAAAACACCCGGCCCTAACTACAGAGAATGGAACCCGGCACGATTATTGCGGTTCGCTGCTATTTATCGTGCTGAAGCGCCTCCCACCCTGGACAGTCCGACTCGGATTGCTCGCCGTCCTCGCTCTAGGGCTCGCCCTTGGGGTAAATGCCGTGTTCTCGAAGCTGTTGTCAGTAGATCCCCAACGGCTTGCTGCAGCAGAAAAATCTGCCAGCATCATCAACGGTCCAGACGAGAACGCCGACTCCAGTGTCCCATCGACGAAAGCGGACCCAGCAAAGCTCGGCAAGCAAGCCGACAAAAGCATAAATCGCAAACTCAAGTGGTTCCTCGACCCAATCCTCAAGCGCAACATCTTTGACTCCACTGCAAGCCCGGGAGGAGAGCCGGCTCAGAATCTGAACGATGGGGCCGGAGAACTCCGTAAGTCGGAGCTCGAAATCACTCTGCTCGCGGTGTCCGTCGCCAGCCCAGCCATGTGGTCAACGGCGCTCGCCCAGGTAGGTGCAGGGACGGTTCAGGTGTTTCGTATCGGTGATCCCATTCTCACCGCGGTGGTTCACGATCTACAGCGCCCTTACCTCAGTGAAGACGGCAAGCACAATCCGGCGCGAATGATTGTGATCAGGGAAGGCAACAAGGAATACATCGACGCTGGCGACGCGAAGAAGAAGACCAAGAAAGCCGACAAGAAGAAGACCACAAAGAAGACCAAGAAGCCGAAGAAGTCTGGGCGCCACAAGTGGACAGGAATCCGCAAGGCCGGCGACAACAAGTACACAATTGACCAGTCTGAGGTGGACTACGCCCTGGGCAATCTCGACAAGCTGAGTCGCGAAGCCCGGGTTGTGCCCAACTTCCAGGACGGTGCAACCAATGGCTTCAAGGTGTTCTCTATTCGGCGTAACAGCGCGCTGCGCAAGATGGGCATCAAGAACAACGATGTGCTGACCGGCGTCAACAACTTCGACCTTTCCAATACGCAAAAGGCCCTGGAGATCTACTCGAAGCTCCAGACCGAGAAGAGCTTCCGTCTGGACATCCTGCGGAACGGCGAGCCCATGACCATGGAGTACGACATCCAATGACCCGAACCACACTGCAGCAGACGGCCCTCCTACTCGCCCTGCTCCTGGCAGTCAGCCCGACCATGGCAGCGGAAGGCGAAGAAGATGACGGTGTCACAGCCGCCACTGGCAAGGTCAAACTGCCAGCAAAGGGCATCACCTCCCTGAAACCTGCAAGCAAAGCAGCTGTCACCCCGGCCAACCGGGCCAAAGCACGCGCTGGAGCAGCTGAAGCAGCCTCAAATGCAGACGCCGGCGACTCTGGAGCCACCACAAACGGGAGCGATACCGCCGCAAGTACCAGCTCCGCGCCAGCACGCACCTCCCCGGCCAGCTCTCGCACCTCGAGCGCCGCCAACATGAAGGCTGGAACTCAGGCTCGCAAAACGCTGCCACCCTTCGATCCGAAGGTGCTCATTCACATCGACTACGACAACGCAGAGCTCAAAGACGTCATCAAAGACTTCGCCGAGAAGACCGGTCGTAACTTCCTCATCGATCCGAAGATCTCTGGAAAGATCACCATCATCGCACCCAAGCCGGTGTCCATTGACGAAGCCTACGAAGCTTTCCTGGCGGCTCTCGACGCAGCCGGATTCACCACTGTGGTCGAAGCCCGCTTCCGCCAGGGCAAGTTCAAGGGCAAGCCGATGCTGACGCGGATCCTGTCGGCAGCGGATGCCAAAACCGAGCCCCTTGAGCTCTATAAAGGCGCCTACACACCTCGCAGCGCAAACCTGATCACTCGTCTGATTCAGGTGGAAAACATCCCTGTCGACGAAATCAGCAAGGTGATCCAGAAGTGGGTCTCTGGAGCCGGCGATCTGCTCGCTTATGCCCCTAGCAACACGCTGATCCTCACCGACTCGGCCAACAACATTCGGCGCATCCTCGAACTCATCAAGGAGCTGGACATCTCCGCGCCCCAGCAGAAGATGGAGATCTTCCAGATCGAGCACGCTGAGGCAGCCTCCATCGTCGAGATCATTCGCGAACTCTACGGCGAAGAAGCCACCAGTTCGGCGAAGAAGCCCGCCAAAAAGGCCAAGACCAAACGGCGCAACAAAAAGAAGAAGGGCAAGAAAAAGGCTCCGGCCAAAGCCTCGAGCACCTCGGTCGGTCAGGAGACCTCCTTCATCGGCAAGATGCTCGCCGACGAACGAACCAACTCCATCATCGTCCTCGCTACTGAGAAATCACTGCTTGAGATCCGCGACCTCATTGCCCAGCTCGACTACGAGACCGACCCCTTTGCAGCCAGTGACATCCAGGTGGTCTACCTGGAACACGCCAAGGCTGAAGAACTCAGTCAGACCCTCAACTCACTCATCCAGCAGAGCAATCAGAAGGCCAGTCAGCGCAAGAGCAACCGCAACAAGAAGAACAAAGAGAAGAGCGCATTGAAAGGTGGGAAGGCAGGCTCACTGGGAGGAAATTTTCAGGATGAGGTCCGCATCACCCACGATTCGGCCACCAACGCCCTGGTGGTGACCGCTTCACGGGATGACTTCCGCCGACTTCGTAAAGTGATCGACCGCCTGGACATCCCCCGCAAGCAGGTCTTCGTCGAGACCGTAATCATGGAGGTTTCTGACTCGGACCGGCGAGATACTGGAGCCTCCTGGCACGGCGGCAGACCTGGCGAAGGGGAAGGCGGAATCAACATCCTGGGCGCACGGGGCAGCCAATCCGTCAACCTGGGTACTGCGCTCCTGGATGGTTCTCTGCTTGGCGGCCTGGCGCTGGGAGTCTTTGGCCAATCGGTCAGCGTGCCTCTGCCTGGCATTGAGGGCGGGCTTCAGATTCCCGCCTTTGGGCTGGTCTTACGCGCCCTTCAAGAGGACAGCTCCACCAATGTGCTGTCCTCTCCCAACATCCTGACCCTGGACAACGAAGAAGCCACCATCGAAATCGGCGAAACCGTGCCCTTCCCAACCGGCGGCTCCCTAGGTGCATTGGCTGGCGCGGCAGGGGCTACTGCGGGCTTTGGCGGCTTCCCTTCCATCTCGTTCTCTCGGGAAGACGTCGGCATCATTCTGCGCATCACCCCTCAGATCAACGAGAGCGACTACGTCACCATGGACGTTTACCAGGAGATCTCTGAGGTCAAAGAGGGCTCAACCGCCGACACCCTCAGCAGCGGTGGACCAACCACTACCAAGCGCTCGGCAGAGACCCATGTAAGTGTCCGCTCCAACCAGACCATCGTCATAGGCGGGCTGATGCAGGAGGTAGAGACCGAGAGTGAGAGCAAGGTCCCCATTCTTGGCGACATACCTCTGCTGGGCTTCTTCTTCCGCAATAAGGCCAAGACCAAACGCAAGACCAACCTATTGATCTTCCTCACTCCGCACGTCATCGACAGTCCTGAAGACCTCCAGGAGGTCTACCGAATCAAGATGTTCCAGCGTCAAGAGTTCATGCGCCGCTTCTACGGCAAGTCTCACGAACAACAGCTCGCCGAGCTCAACGAGCTGATCCGGTTCTCCATGAACCTTCCGGACTCCCCGTCTGTCTATCGAGATCAGGTCCGTGAGAAGCGTCCAGACACCATCGACATGAGCGCGCCCGAACTTGACGTTGAGCTGCTTGAGGCACTTGATGACGTAGAGGCTGGCGACCAGGACATGTTGGTCACCGCCGAGGGTGAAACCCAGCTGGACGTAGAGGCTGAACTGGACGTAGAGGCTGAACTCAAACTAGATGAAGAGGACGAGCCGGCAAGTGTTCTTGAAGATTCCGCTGAGGACCCTGATGAAACCGAAGCTCCACAGGCAGAGGAAGACACTGCTGGTCCAGCTGAAGAGGTGACACCAACGGAGGAGGGCTGAGATGCCCATCCGTCGCCACAGCGTCACTGAGCTCCTGACGCAGAGCGGCGTGGTCGCCCAGGACTCCCTGGACGATGCCCGAGACTACGCGGGCAAACACGGAATTGAGCGCCTCGAAGAGGCCTTGATCAAGCTCGGCCTGGTAAGTGAAGAGCAGGTAAGCGAAGCCCTGTCAAAACAGACTGGCCTGCGAGCGCTTGCTTCTATACCGGTGGACTCAGTGGACCTGGAGCTGTTCACCGACCTGCCCATTTCCTTTGCCAAAAGCCACCAGGTCCTGCCGCTCTGGATCGATGAAGACAGCTCCATCGCGGTTGCCGTCGCAAATCCCATGGCGAGTGCCGCCATCGACGACCTCAGAGTTCTACTCGATCGACCTCTTTCCACCTTTATCGCTACCCCCAGCGGCATCCGTGACGCCACCAACCAGATCTACGACCGCCTCGCCCGCAGTGCCGGCCAGGTCATCGAAGAAATGGAAGAAGACAAAAGCAGCGAGGCGTCAGGGATCGAAGAGATCGAGGATATTGTCGACAGCGACGACGAGGCGCCGATCATCCGCTTCGTGAACTCGCTGCTCACCGAGGCTCTCAAGGAAAGAACCTCAGACATCCACTTTGAGCCCTTCGAGCGGATCATGCAGGTCCGCTTCAGGATTGACGGAATCCTCTACAACAAAGTTGAGGTACCCAAGCGCCTGCAAGCGGCCATCAGCAGTCGAGTAAAGGTAATGGCTCAGCTCGACATCGCTGAAAAGCGCTTGCCCCAAGACGGGCGGATCCGCATCAAGGTCGCCGGCCGCGACGTCGACATTCGCGTCTCCACCGTGCCAGTCGCCCACGGTGAGCGCATTGTTCTGCGACTGCAGGACCGCTCAGCGGGACTGCTTGGATTGAACCAGATCGGCATGTCCGGCCAGGTACTGGAGTCCTTTCGCAGCTTAATCCACCAACCTCATGGAATCCTTCTGGTCACGGGACCGACGGGCTCCGGCAAGACCACCACCTTGTATGCCGGAATCTCTGAAGTGAACCGGCCCGACATCAATATTCTCACGGTCGAAGATCCCATCGAATATCAGATGACCGGCATCGGTCAGATGGCGGTCAACCCCAAGATCAACCTGACCTTCGCCTCGGGGTTGCGGGCCTACCTGCGGCAGGACCCCGATGTCATTCTGGTGGGAGAGATTCGCGATCTGGAGACCGCCGAGATCGCCATTCAAGCCTCTCTCACCGGCCATCTGGTGCTCTCCACAATCCACACCAATGACGCAGCTACGGTGGTGAACCGGCTGGTCGACATGGGGGTAGAGCCCTTTCTGGTAGCCTCTTCCATCATCGGCGTACTGGCCCAGCGCCTGCTCCGGCGCCTTTGCCCTGAGTGCAGAGAGCCGTACTCACCCCCTGCTGAAGAGTTGGTCGAAGTCGGCATCGATCCTACCCAGGTCCAAGGTCCCATCTACCGCCCGCGAGCTGGTGGCTGTCCCGAGTGCCTGCAGACCGGCTATCGAGGGCGAACCGGCATCTATGAGATGTTGACCATCACCGAGAACGTACGCTCGCTCATCGTCCGCAACCTGAGTTCCACCGAGATTCGCGATGCTGCCGTAAGGGAAGGAATGGTTCCATTGCGCTTTTCCGGTGGCGAGAAAGTGCTAGCCGGAGAGACCAGCCTCGAAGAAGTCATGCGCATCACCCAGGACGATAGCGTCTCCCTCTCCGACGGAGCGGAGGCCGGATAGACCATGCCTGTCTTCGAGTACAGGGGCCTCGACAGCGGCGGTAAAAGCTGCTCTGGACTGGTCGATGCTGAGAGTGCCAAGGCGGCCCGTCAGAAGCTGCGCAAACAGGGAGTCTTCACCACCGACATCTTTGAGGGCAAGGGCAGTGGGGGCAGCGCCTTCCGACCCAGCTCAGTGAAAGGCGCCGGCAAAGCGCTCTCGGTGGAGGTGGATCTAAGCAGGTACTTAAGTCCCATCGGAGTGACGGATATTGCGCTCATGACCCGCCAGATGGCTGCGCTACTGGGGGCGGGGATCCCTCTGGTCGAGACCATGGGCGCGCTCGCTGATCAGGTGGAGAAGGAACGTTTCCGCATCATTCTCAGAGAGATAAAACAGAAGGTGAACGAAGGAAGTTCCTTGGCCGATGCGCTCGGCGAATACCCCCGGGTGTTCTCTGATCTCTACGTCAACATGGTCCGCGCTGGCGAGCAGGCCGGAGCCCTGGAGCAAGTACTGGAGCGCCTGGCGGACTACACCGAAGCCTCGGTGGAGCTGCGAGGCAAGGTCGCTTCAGCCCTCACCTATCCGGCCATCATGCTGCTGGTCGCCTTGGCGGTGATCGCCTTTATGATGGCCTACGTAGTTCCCAAGATCACCAAGCTGTTTGAAGACATGGGCGCCGACTTACCGTGGATTACGGAGGTCGTCATCGCTCTTTCCAAGTTGCTACAGGGCTACTGGTGGCTGCTGATCGGCGGAAGCATCGTAGCCACTATCGCGGGGCTGCGATGGTACCGCACCGAGGACGGCCGCAAACGAGCAGATGACTGGATTCTTAAGCTGCCGGGACTCGGGCGAATGTTCCTGATGGTGTCCATCTCCAGGTTCTCCAGCACTCTCGCAACTTTGATGCTTTCCGGCGTGCCCCTGCTCACCGCCATGAACATTGTTCGCAACATTGTCTCAAACGTGGTGTTAAAGGACGTTATCAGCACTGCTCATGTGGCAGTCCGCGAGGGCCAGCCCATGAGCGTTCCCCTCAAACAATCTGGACGCTTCCCACCCATGGTCGTCCACATGATCTCCGTGGGGGAGAGAACAGGCGAACTTTCCCCCATGCTGCAGCGGGTCGCCGGCACCTATGAAGGCCAGGTTAACCGCAAGCTCGCCACCCTCACAGCCTTACTCGAACCCCTGATGATCCTTGTTATGGGAGGCATCGTCTTCGTTATCGCCCTGGCGGTGCTGTTGCCGATGCTGCAGATGAACACCCTGGCCGGGCGCTGAACAAAAGGAGAAGCCAATGACCACACAACGCATCCACCTAAACCGACGGCTGAGCAGGCTCGCCGGCCGCAGCCGCTCCCAAGCCGGCATGACCCTCATCGAAATCATGGTGGTGCTCACCCTGCTGGGACTTTTGATGACGGTTCTGGCGGTGAATTTCTTTGGCATGGCTGAAGAGCAGAAGGTGAAAATCACCCTGACCCAGATGAAGACCATCCAAGGACGCCTCGATGCATTCAAACAGGAGTACGGCAAGTACCCGACTTCAAGTCAGGGCCTGAACTCTCTGGTCTCCCCACCGCCAAAGAAGAATGGCCGCACACCAGGCGCCTTCCTCGACGACAGCAACCTGCTGGTCGATCCCTGGGGAAACCAGCTCGAATACAGCGTGCCAGGCCCCAACGGGAAGCCCTACAAGATCACCAGCAGAGGAGCCGATAGCAGCCCTGGAGGTGATGGACCGGACGCCGACATCGACAACTGGCAGGGGATGTGATCCGAAGCGCTACCAGCAACGGCCTGACCACCGACCAGGCCGACCAGAACGGTCTCACCCTCATCGAGGTGGTAGTTGTTCTGGCCCTGGTCGGGGTTCTGCTGCTGGCAGCGGTTCCGTCAATGCGTGCTGTCATGGGGGTCGACCTCAAATCTGCCAGCCGTGAGCTCGCAGCCAGTCTTCGCTACGTATACGACGAAGCTTCAGTGCGAAACGTGGTCATGCGCATTGCCTACGACCTCGACAATCGCAACTGGTGGGTGGAAGCAGCGGACTCGGAGGTGCGCATCTTCAGCTCTCGGAAAGACAAAGAGGCCTTTGATGAGTTCATGACTGCCAAGCAGATCTCCGACCAGGAAGTCAAAGATAAGGCCGAGCTCCGTAAGAACAACCAACCGACGCTGACCGAGCTGAGTTCAAGCCTGGGAGGCGGCGAAGGCGACGGTGCCCTCAGCGGCCTGCTCGGAGGGATGCTGGGCGGAGGCAGCTTCG
The DNA here is from genome assembly GCA_002433485.1 of Deltaproteobacteria bacterium UBA6601. Lineage (GTDB taxonomy): Bacteria > Myxococcota_A > UBA796 > UBA9615 > UBA9615 > UBA6601. The sequence goes on along the minus strand of DJIF01000003.1, from coordinate 32,660 downwards.
CGGCAAAGAGCGGAGTCGGACATCACGCAGTAAACCAGTTCAGCCCGATTGGCGAGGGTGATGAAGCCTTCGCCAGACACCAACTCCCTGGTACCACCAAGTTCTGGGGGGTATGGACACCACAGCACGACGAAGTCATCCGACCGATGGACGAATTTGAAGTCGAGGCCATGCTGCGTGAAGACCCAGAACAGCAGGAATGGCGCGTTGTTTACACCCATATCTTCCCTGGTGGCTACATGGAAGACACGGTGGTCTTCCTCAGCGACGAGGATGGCGAGACCATCACCTCCCTGGTCGTAGACCCCTTGATCGGTAGGGTTCGTACGATCCGGGACAAAGTCGAAATCCCTGACGCAAGGGATCGGGACCGGAGGCTCGACTGATGCTCCGGCTAAACCGCGCAGGCTTCACTTTGCTGGAATGCCTGATGGCGCTCCTGCTCATCTCCACCACCCTGGTAATCCTGGTTGAAAGCCAGAGCTGGGCGGTTCGGTCACAAAGCAGGGCGGAGCGCATCAACACAGCAACGATGCTCGCAGGAGAGGTAATGACCCTGCTTGAGCTGCGCATGGAAAAAGAAGGCTTCGGAGAGATCGAGGTCCGCGAGCGGGGCGACTTCAATGACGAGCGTTTTGCCGGCTTCTTCGACGACTACCGCTGGGAATATGAGGTCGAAACAGTAGAGGTCAAGCTTCCCAACCTGGACCAGCTGATGGGCTTGGCTGGCGAAGGCGCCGATGCTGCTGGCGATGCGGCCGGCATCTCCAGCTCAGGAGCGGCCCCAGCCAATGACCTGGCAGCTCTCGATGCAATGGGCCTCGACCTTTCCATGTTCAGTGACATGATGGGCAACTTTCTGCGCGAAGCTCGAGTTCGAGTCTGCTTCCCCGATGGCAACAATGCGGACGGCCAGCCCGTCGACGAATGCGTCGAATTCATCACCCACCTGGTCAATCCGACCGGCCGGGTCATGAGTGAAGAAGAACAGCTGTTGCTCGAAGCCCAAGAGGATCTGGAGGCCAGCCAATGAGCGCTCTGGGTCAACGGAACTACTCGGATCCTGAGGCAGGGCTCACCCTCATCGAGCTGACCCTCAGCATCAGCATCATCGCGGTCATTACGGTGATTTCCTATTCCGTACTTCATGGCTCGGCGGCAGTCGCGGCAGAGGCCGAAGCTCGCGCTGATCTCGACAAGATGGGACGCAACGCCATGCGGATCATGACCAGGGAGCTCAGCCAGGCATTTATCAGCCAGAACCAGACCGAGTACTTCAAAACCGTGTTCAAGGCAGAAGATCGGGATCCTGCCGACGAGGTCTACTTCGTCGCCACCGCCCACGAAAAACGTTACGCCAATCGCAAAGAGAGCAACTTTGCCGAATACGGCTACTTCTCAGAATCAGACTGGAATGAGGGCAACTTTCGTACTCTGGTCCACCGCGAGTCCACGATTGTCGACGACCAGCCTGAGCGCGGGGGACGGGTCTTGGCCATGGCCCACAACATGCGCTCCCTGAATCTTCGCTACTACGACAAGAACAAAGAAGAGTGGCTCGATGAGTGGGACAGCGAGAGCAGCGATCAGATGAATCGCGTGCCTGACGCCTTCGAGATCCGCCTTGAGCTCGAAGACGATGGGGGACGAGCGACATCCCTATTCACCCGCATCAGGGCGACCCCGTGAGCGCCTCGACCAAAGTACTTCTCCGTCACCTTGGAGGGGACACAAAACGACCCTCAGGGCAGAACGGGTTTGCCCTGCTGATGGCTTTGATTCTGGTCGTCCTGATCACCGCCTTTGTCACCGATTTCAACTACAAGAGCCGCATCGACATCATCAGCGCAGGACACCATCGCGATGATGTCCGTGCCAACTATCTGGCCAAGTCCGGAATCCGCACTTACGGACTGCTGCTGGTAATGGGTCGTCAGGTCGGACGAAACCCCATGGCACAAAGCTTCCTGGCCGGGATGGGCATGAACCTGGATGGGGCAGCCATGGTCTGCCGCAGCATTCCTTTTCTCGACACTGCCATGCTCCGCTTCATGACCCAGGTCGGTGAAGGGATGATGAGTGAAGAGGAAGAACAGGGTCTGCTCAGCCTGGTGGGCGTTGGCGGACAAGCAGACAACAGTCAGAGCCCCACCTCCCCCAGCCGCGGTGAAATCGACGCGACCGCTGACGACGAACCTGAAGGTTTAAAGCGTGACCTGCTGGCCTTTGAAGGCGACTTCAAGGTGGACTGCATAGATGAGTCCAGTCGCATTGATCTCAATGGCTTCGCCAACCAAACCTGGGCTGGCTACACCATTCAACAACACCCCACCGCGCTGATGCTCTACGGCCTGATGGCCCATGAGGACTTCGATCCACTGTTCGAGGAGCGTCTCAAGATGGACCGCTGGGAGCTCATCGGCAACATCAAGGATTGGGTCGACCCCGATTCAGAGCGGTCTGGAATCTGGGGCGGTGACGAAGACGCCCTGTACGACAACTACGAGCCCAGATACCGCTCTAAGAACGGTCGCTTCGATACGGTGGAGGAGCTGCGGATGGTGCACGGCGTCACCGACGAAGTATGGGCCTTATTCGGGGAGGGACTCTCTGTTCACACTCAGAACTTCAAAGTCAACATCAACTCCTCAAGTCCGGAGATGATCCGCGCCCTGATCCGCGCCTACTCAGACCCTGCCATAGTGCCCATGCAGCTCATCGACACCAAGATTCCCGAGCTCATGGCAGAGCGGATCTTCATCCCCTACGCCCGTCCCACCGACTTCATCTCAAGGGTGCAGGCCAAGGGCATCACTCTTCGCGACACCAATCGGCTAAAGAGCGTGATTAGTACCGACAGCAAGGTCTTCCGGCTCAGTTCTACAGGCTATGTGAATGAGTCAACCTACAACACGGTCGCTGTACTTCGAATCAACAACAACGGCGTACGATATCTGCTGTGGAAGGATAACTAATGGCTGGCTATGTCGTCGGAATCGACCTTGGCCCTCGCTGTGTGCGGGCAACGGTGCTGAAGACCTCGCTCCGAGGCTACGAGATCGAAGACTTTCTTAGCGTCGAGCCCGTACAACCTGGACCTGGCGAACTTCAAGATCCCCAAGCAGTCGCTGCTGCTGCTCATGCAATCATCGACACCCTGGGCTACAGCCAGATGACCATCGTTGCCAGCATGTCGGCACAGAGCCTCTCCAGTTGGCTGATTGAAATGCCGTTCTCGGATCCAAAGCGAATCGCCCAGACCCTCGCCTTTGAGATCGAAAACTACGTTCCCTGGGATCTGGACGACGTCATCCTCGACTACCGCATCGTCGACGGCAGCCGAGACGGCGCTCAGGTTCTTGCAGTCATGGCAGCCCCTGACCGGCTTGAACACCAGCTCGACAGCCTCTCGGCTGCAGGGGTCGAGCCACGCCATCTCACCGTAGATGCTGCAGCACTGGCCTTGCTCGCGCCAGACAGCGATGAAGGAATTGCGATCCTTAACATCGACCCGGATTCGACCCTGGTTTCGGTGGTCTGCAAAGGCACATGCCGCTGGATTCGTGGTCTAGAAAGGGGCGCAGACTTTCTCAGCGGTACAGCTCCCATGGGAAGCTCCGCCTGGACTCCAGGAGACATCGAACCGCTGGATCGGTGGATCAATGAGCTCCGTACCAGCCTGATTGCTGCAGAAGAAGCTGGAGCCCCAGAAGTAGAACACCTCTATCTCTGCGGTGACCGCGAGCATCTTGAGCTCCTTAGCAGGCGCCTGGCCGAAGAGCTTGGAGTACCCTGCGAGGTTCTTCAACTACCTGCTCCGCCAAAGGGAGCAGAGAAGGCTCCCCGCCCCGATCCAGAGCACGCTCTGTGCTACGCGCTGGCACTCGCCGGCCTGAGTCAAAATCGCAGCTCAGTGCCTGAGCTGCGCAAAGAGGCCTTTGCCTACGCGGCAGACAGCAAGCTTCAGGCCCGCTTGACTCTGCTTGCTGTAGCCACGGTGGTTCTGCTCGCACTGAGCGCCATCGGCATGCACATCGCGCAAACAGCTGGGCTCAAAGCAGAGCTCGCTAGCATCAACGAGGATTTAATCTCAGCGGTTCAGCAGGCCTTTCCCAGCGTACCTTCCTCGGCCCTACTCAGCTCTGAATCGGTAATGAGCGTTATGAACGAGCAGGTCGCCAACGTCGATGAGCGCATCGAAAATCTCACTGGCCCGAAGCTGACCCCACTGCTCGCACTCAAAGAGCTTTCAGAGATCATGCCGACCGAGGTCAAAGTCGATGTAAGCGAGTATCTGTTGAACAACGAGATGATCCGGATCCAGGCCAAGACCGATTCTTTCGGCTCAGTCGACAGCATTGAAGCAGCAATTCTCGGCAACCAGCACTTCAAGCAGGCGCAGAAAAGCAACGTCAACAAGGCCCGTAACGGCAAGATGAGCTTCACCGTCACCATTCCAAGAAACGACTCTTCGCAGGAGGACGAAGGATGAGCCTGCAAGACAGCATCGACTCCATCACAGATCGAATCCGTACGCTCCTTGGAGGGCTGACCCCGCGCGACCGAAGAACCCTTCTATTCGGTATCTCCGTCGTACTCCTCGTCGCCGGCTGGTTCGCCTTCCAGAGCATGCAGAAGTCGACCCAACAACTGAATCGAAATCTGGCCGCAGCAGAAGAGGCTCAACGACAAGTTGAAGCAATGCTCTCCCATTACCAAAGCCGTGTCGGCGCTGCTGATGCCCTCGAAGCGCGACTGCAAGCCGGCCTCGGCTTTACCCCACTCACCTGGCTGGAGAAGATGGGCAACGAGATGGGCATCTCTGCAAATGTTCGCTCCATGACAGAAAGAGGCGTCATTGAGACCGACTTCTATCGGGCACAGAAGGTCAACATCGTGGTGGACAACATCAGCCTCAAGCAAACCGTAGAGCTCCTCCATCGCCTCGAGTCAGCCCCGCAGGCGGTGCGTTTTGACGAAGTTCGACTCAAGACCGATCGCAAAGAAGCCGCTCTCCTCGATGTTCGTATCGACATCTCGGTACTTGGTCCACTGGAGGGAGCATGAAACTGGTCGGCAGCAAGCTGCTGCTCGCCATGGGCTATTCCCTGTGGTTCAGCGCGGTGTTCACTATATTGCTCTGGCTTACCTTTCCCTGGGACCGGGTTCGCGACCAGATCGTAGTCGCCGCTGCCGACTCGGGAGCCAACCTGCTGCTCGATTCAGTGCGCGCCACAACATCCAGCGTGCAGGCAAAAGGCCTCACCCTGAACTCCAAAGACCCGCAGACAGGTCCACTGATGAACCTTGAGCGAGTCAAGGTCAGCAGTAGCAGCTCAGGAGTGATTGGCGCAGCGCTGGAACTGCGCTCCATCCTGACTGGCAGCTCGCCAGCAAGTGGCACGGAGACCAATCGAAGAATCCTCGAAGCCCTTGAGGAACTGGAAATTGAAGTAGACCTCTACGGCGGGGAATTTGAGCTTGAGGCCCAAAGCGACGGGAACGTATCCCGGATCAAATCGGACTTCAGCCAGATCGACCTCACTGATTACCGCCTCTCGACCCGCAGCGTAACGGCGAATCCGAAAGGCAAGCTCCGCGGCGGAAGCGACCTGACCTGGCACTGGGAAGACGCTAAGAAATCAAGCGGCTCCATTGATCTGGTAGCCAATGGACTGCTCCTGGAAGGCCTCACGGTGGCCGGATTCGGCCTCCCCGAGACCTCCTTTGACCGCTCCGAAGCCCACCTGAAGGTAAGCCGGGGTCGGGCAGAATTTCGCGACACCTCGTTTGAGTCTGAAGTCCTGCAGTTCGCAGTCGAGGGCTACATCAACCTGAACACCGAGATCAGCCGAAGTCGCCTTGCACTGCGTTTTCGATTCAAGGTCAGAGATGACCTGGATGGGCTGCTCAAGGTCCAGTTTGGCTCCAACCCACGGCACAAAGATGACCGAGGTTGGTACCACTATCAGGTGAATGGAACCTTACAGCGACCTAGGCTGCGCGAAAGTCCAGCAGCAGCAAAACGAGGAAAGAAACGAACAAAGCCTCGGCCAGCTGCGCCGCCTAAAAGCAAGGAAGACCCAGAACCCAGCGCGGAAGAGGAAGAGCCCGAAGAGGAGCTTCGAGAGGCTCGTCAAAAAGAGCTGGATGAAGAACGGGAGCGCCTGAGAGAAGAGCGCGCCAAGCGCCGCGAAGAACGTAAGAAGAAGCGCGAGGATCTTATCCGCAAGCGCAACGAGAAGCAGGCTCAACTGGACAGCGATGAAAATCTACGTCCGGCAACCGACGACAGCCAACCCGAAGAAGAAGAACCACTGCGGAGCAACAATCCTGAAGAGGAAGAGGCTGAAGAAGAAGAAGAAGAGGCTGAAGAAGAGGTCGAATAGACCTAACGAAGTTCAGGATTTGAGGGCTCCATGTACTTCACGGATCAGGAATTGCCCCACATCGATACGCTCCGCCAGCATCGCCTCGCGGCGCCGCTCAAAGCTCTTTCGAGTGACCTCTAAATCACGCAAGCAGGCCTCAATTGCCGGACGCGCCTGCTGCTCTCCATTCATGTTCCATAAGAGGCTAAATTCCTCTTCAAGGTCAAGCATGTAGCCAAGTCTGGCGCTGTGCACAAAGATCGCAGGCGTGCCCAGGACAGCAGCTTCAGCGGCCATCGTCGCCCCTTCCCCCACATAAAGATCTGCGGCAGCCAGCAAGTGATGCATACGCTCAGGAGCCAGCTTCAAGGCGAGATGCTGCAAGGGTTCAGGAACGCCCCGCTCCCCGCTGATGACCACCCTGATCTGCGACGATAACCAGGTAACAAAAGCGACCGGATCAGAGAAACCCGAATCGCCCAGGTCATGACTCGCCTCCCAGGAGACCAGGCGAACCACGGCAAAGGGTTCCTTGCTACCCAATCCGGCCTCCTCACGCACGGCTGGATCAGCGGTAAAGCGGCTCGGATGCAGATAGGCCAGCTCGTGATAGCCCGGGTAACGAATAGCCCGCTCCGGTGCAGTACCCCGATAGGAACCCGGAAGATAGAGCCGATGACAGATTGGATAGACAAAACGGTTGGTCAGCGCCGCGGTCTCGGTGTCATAGAAAACCCAGGACGGAACCCGAGTGACCCTGCTGACCGGCGCAATCACCGGCCCCATAATGCCCAACAAAAGATCCGGTCGAAAACGCTTAACCCTCCAGGTCAGTCGCGCACAACGAATGACCAGCTCGCGAGCGAGGCCGACCATGCCGCCGCCAATTCCAGTCAGGACCTCATAGGGCAATCCATAGGAGCGCAGTAGATCGAGGGTTACATCCTTCTCCCGCGCTGTGAAAAGCACCTCGCCCCCATCCTTGAGCACCTCCTGGGCCAGCGGCCGAAAGAAGTGCACATGGGCAGGGTGAAGAACGTCGAAGATCAGTCGCAAGATCAGTCCGTTGCAGGGCCGTCAGAGAGTCGTGTACTGGGAGCATCAGCAGGGTTGCTGGAACTTGCTGCCTCAAGACGACGCAGTCGAAGCAGCGCCTCCTCGCTAAGCTTTCGATTCGCGGCCACCAGATCCGAAAGCATCGCCATCATTCCAAGCTGAACACCGATCACCAACAAAGCAGCACTCAACACCACCGACTGTACATGACCGCTGCCCTGGCCCTGAGCGTAGAACCAAAGAAACCTGAGCCCCAAGCCGAAGCCGGCAGCAAAGCTCAACCCACCCAAGGTGAGAAAGGACCGAAACGGCTTGTAGAGCAGATAAGAGCGGAGAATCGTCACCGCCGAACGGGACACATAACTACGGATGCTCGAGATCAGACGACTCTCTCTCAGCTTCTCGTTGGTCGTCACCTCAACCGACTCGATCTTCATACCGCCATGACCGGCCTGAATGATCGACTCCAGGGTGTAGGTGTACTCCCCGACCAGGTTCATCCGCATAGCGGCCTCACGGCTCCAGCAACGAAAGCCAGAAGTCGCATCGGGAACCTCGGTGCCAGAAAACTGTCGGACAACCCATGAGCCCAGGCTCTGCAAACGCTTCTTGGTCCAGGAGAAGTGGGCGATCCCGCTGGTCTTTCGATCACCAATGACCACATCAGCCCGACCGGCCACCACTGGCTCCACCAAACGCGGAATAGCATCGCCGCTGTATTGGTTATCGCCGTCCGTATTGACGATGTAATCGGCGCCGAGCGCCAGCGACGCGTTGATCCCAGCCCGGAAAGCCGCGGCTAGACCGCGATTGCGCGGAAAGCGAACCAGATGATGCACACCCAATTGCCTGGCCACTTCAACCGTTCGATCCGTGGAACCGTCATCGATGATGAGGTACTCAACCCGATCAACACCCTCAATCGAGCGCGGCAGGTCAGCCACCGTCACCGGCAGGGTCTGCTCCTCGTTCAAGCAGGGAATCTGAATGATCAGCAGCGACATGAGTCAACCTCCAGAAACCGTACGGCCCCGGACTAGGGCCACACTCAACTCTCCCCAGAGACGAGCGGGCGGAACCTTACTTGATGACTGAGCCCGACGAAAGCGCCAATTAAGCGGGACATTTTCTGTCCCGGCAAGATCGGATCCGGTTCCCCGACTCTGCTAGGCTGGCGCCGCCATGCACGATTCAAACAACCTGATATGGCTTGACTTGGAGATGACCGGGCTAGATCCGAAGCGGGACCTGATCATCGAGGTCGCAGTTCTGGTCACTGATTCGCAGCTGAACGTCCTCGCCGAGGGGCCATGCGTCGCTGTTCATCAGAGTGACGAAGTGCTCGCTGCAATGGACGATTGGTGTACCCGAACCCATGGAGCTTCGGGCCTCATTGACCGGGTCAAAGCGTCCCCGGTTAGCATTGAGGAAGTCGACGATCAGGTGGCAACTTTTATCGCCCACTGGGTTCCCCCCGGACGATCTCCACTGTGCGGCAACTCGATCTCTCATGACCGACGCTTCGTACGGCGCTTTATGCCAAAGCTGGAACAACACCTCCATTATCGAAACATCGATGTGAGCACCATCAAGGAACTGGTGAAGCGCTGGGCGCCCAAGTTAAGTGGCGCGCCAAAGAAAAAAGGGCTGCATCTGGCGCTGGATGACATCCGCGAGAGCATCGCTGAGCTGAGCTGGTACCGAGACCACGTGTTCCGAGACTTTACCGAGCTCCAAAGCTAGGTCGAGATCGTGAGCGAACCGCGTCGCCTCAACTATCAAATAGAGCACCTGCTCTCAGCACAGGATGAAGCGAGCCTGTACCTGGGGACTGAGCGACGGGCCTCAAGGGACAGTCGTCAGGTCCTCATCCAGTGTATGCCAGCGCCTTCTCGAGCTCCTGACAAAGTTCCAGCACTACTCCTGCGGGAACACATCACCACCTGTGCACTGCATCACTCCTCTATTGCTCAGATCCTGGGTGGGGGTCAGCACGGCGACCATTACTTTATTGTCTATGAGTATCTCCCAGGCCCCGATCTGGAAGAACTACTAGGAAGGGTTCACCTGCGCGGAGTCCGCTTTCCTCTGGATGTAGCCCTATACATCACAAGCCGGTTAGGCGAGGCCCTCAACTACGCACACTCGCTGAGCCCGCGACCCAAAGCTGCAGTGGACTACCACGGCTCCCTCTCCCCCGACAAAGTACTGCTCTCAATCGGTGGGCAGGTGCGGGTTCGTAGCTTTGGAGCCGGACCCGCAGAGCTGGCCTATCGCTGCCCCGAACAACTCAAAGCCAGTGCCGGTAGCCAGCATGCGGATCTATTCAGCCTCGGCAGCATCTTGTTTGAGATCCTGAGCGGGGAGCGGCCATTTGACGGAGCAAGCGAGCACGAGATGCGCGAATCATTGGCCAACTGCCAGGCCCCAGCCCTCGGCACCCTGCGATCCGATGTTCCCGAAGCCCTCGAACGGCTTGTTGCCCGATGTCTCGCCAAAAAGCCGGAGAATCGCTACCACACGGCCAAAGAGCTGAACTGCGACCTTAGAGCATTGATGAGCTACCGCCGTGTGCTGGACGGCTCTGCCGCACTTCGTGACTTCCTCACGGAGTCCTTCCCAGAGCGCTCCAGCCGAAGAGTTCCACAACCTGCTGCTGAACCACAGGCTAGACCCTGGCAAGAACTCGGACACCACCTGTCGGCCCGCTTGGTCCAGCTACCTCGATCCATGGACCCGCTGCGCTCAAACCAGATCCGGCTTATTCGCAGCCAAAACCACCATGAACATGACAGTAAGCTCAGGGATCCAAGCCTGGACTCTGCGGCGATGGAAGCAAACCTTGACGGCTGAAGTTCCCGCTTCGCTGACCGGCTATTGGCCGGCTCTGAACGACTACGAGATCGTTCGCCAACTAGCGGCTCACCGTGGAGTCAGCAGCTACCTTGCCTTAAGGCCTTCCGGCCTTGGAGTGGAGCGACAGGTACTTCTCAAAGTCTGCCAGGCGACCCTTCAATTTGGCTTCAGTAGCGCAAAAGAACTCAGCGATGAGTCCCGCCTGGGCCTGCGGCTCGATCACCCAGGGCTGCTCTCGGTCATCGACTACGGCCGCGACGAAGGCTGCACCTTTCAGGTTCGAGAGTGGGTAGATGGAATCAGCTTGAGACGACTGCTCGAGCAGACTTGGGCCAAGGGCCAATTCCCAATCATCGCAGCACTACAATTGGGCGAGCAGTTGTGCTCAGTGCTCTGTTATCTCCATCAACTGAGCGTCCCACCCTGGGCCCCGGCAGGCCTGATTCACCACGGTGTTGTTCCGTCCAACGTAATCGTTTCTGCGCAGGGAGAAGCACGGCTGGGCAACCTGTTTCAGGTTCAACCTCGGGGAACTCAGCTAACCAGCTATCAAGGAGCTTCTGAGGACCCTGAGTTCGGTACAGCAAGGGCCTTTATTGCCCCTGAATTACAGGCCGGTGCTGGCTCAGAACCGGCCACTGACATCTTCGCTCTCGGCACCCTGCTTTATGAAGCAGTCGTTGGTCCCGAAGCACTCTCGGGCGATGTTTCTTCTGATTGGCAGCGCCAACGCGATGACCGCGAAGTCTTGCGCAGACTTGAGGCTGCCCCACTACCGCCAAGGTTGACAGAACTGTTGATCCGATCGATGGCCTCAAGCCCCAATGAACGCTTCAACAGTGCTGAAGAAATGCGACTTGAGCTCATCGCCCTGCTCGATGAGCAGCAGGATCAGGCCGGTGTCGGGGAGCTGCGCAGACTGGTACAGCTCCAACTCCAAGCTGAATAATCAAATCACCTGATCAGCTCTTTCAGAAGGCAAGCGGAGCTCACTGCTGACAACCACCCTAAAGGTGCTGCCAGACCCGACTGTGCTGACCACCGAGACGTCCCCGCCCAGGAGCCGAGCGAAGCGCCGAGAAATCGTCAAACCGAGACCACTGCCGCCATACTCGCGAGTTGAGGTTCCATCCACCTGACGAAACTCATCGAAAATGGATTCAAGCGAGTCCGGAGGGATACCGATCCCTTCATCCTGAACGGTAAGCTCAACACAGCCGTCTTCCAGCTTCAGACGCTTGATCTCGACCGAACCGCTAGAGCTGAACTTCACCGCGTTGTTGACCAGATTCAGCAAGATTTGTTGCAACTTCTGTCGATCGCTGAACATCATCAGCGGTTCCTGTTGCTGGTCATTGTAAATCACATCGATGCTCTTCTCTCGACCAAGAACCCCACCGGTATCCCTGACTTCGGAGAGCAATTCATCCAGACTGAAGACTTCGGGGCGCACCTCTAGGGCACCAGCCTCAAGGCGGGCAAGATCGAGAATCTGCTCTATAAGGGACAGCAGATCTGAAGCTCGCAGCGAGATGTTCCCAATCGCCCCTCCCTGTCGATCGGACAGGTCACCATAAATGCCCCCAGAGAGCAGATCGGCGTAGCCCATGATGGCATTCAGTGGCGTTCTCAACTCGTGGCTGACATTGGCTAAAAACTGATCCTTTAGTCGATTCGCTTCAAGGATCTTCTGGTTGCTAAGCCGAAGGCCCCGGTTGGCCTCCTCAACCTGGCGAATATAAGCCCGGTTCTCTGCTTCAAGTTCACGTTCGTGGGTTACATCCCGGCCGATGATAACGAAGCCATCCCCAGTCCGATCCACCGAAGTGGGCTCCTCGACCTCAAGACGCGAGAAACTCACCTTGGCGACAAAGCCCTCACTGCCACCAACAACTCCCGCCATCTCCAACTGGGGACACTCGCCCTTCTGGACCTTCTTCATCAGCTCTTCAGCCGCACCACTGGTGGCTAGGTCGGCAAACAGAGTACGAAAGTGGCGCTGTCCAACCACATCGGGAGCGTCAAGACCAAACAAGGACTCGGCAGCCATATTGAAGGAGAGGATCGTCCCGTCATAACTACAAGCCACGATAAAGTAGTCCGAAGTGGAGGCCAGCACCTCGTTCAGGAAGGCTGTAGTTCGATTCAGCTCTTCGGTCCGATCAGTAATGATCTGCTCTAGAGAATCGGACAAAAGGCGCAGTCGCTCCTTTTCCGAACGCAACTTCTCATAAGCAATATCCAAAGCCCGGCTCCGCTCCTCGAGCGCGCGACTCATCTTGACCGCTTCATCACTTTGATCCTCAAGTTGGATCATGCGACGCAACAAGGCACGATCAATGGAACTCCTCAAGGCCCTGCTGTCTACCGAAGACTTCGATAGGTAATCGATAGCTCCCATTCGGAACAGATCTACCGCGAGACTCTCATCACCCTCTCCAGTGATCACAACCACCGCAACGTCGAGAAGGTTCTTGCGAATCTCTGCCAACACCTCAATACCGTCAAAATCAGGCAGACCGTAATCCAACAAAACGACGTCAAAATTGCCACTTAGCAGGAGCTTCAGCGCAGCAGAGCCACTGGTCGCTCCTTCGACGCTAGCCTTGGGGTAGGCCCTGTGGACGATGTCCCGAACCAGGCGGACAAATTCCTCGTTGTCATCAACAATCAAGACCTTTGGCCGGTCCATCGAATCGGGCGAACAGATCAACTCAACTCCACCAAGGCCAAGCAAAGAGCGGAACTGCGGAGCTGTGGATCAACTGGCAGAGCCCTGGGGAGTGAAGACAGCATCGAGTTCACCGCTAAATGTAACCGAGGTGATGGAGGTCCCATCGCCAAAACTAACCGCCCAGAGAGAGCTGTAAAAATAGTGCCCGGACATCGCTCCTAGAGAAGACTCGCCAAGCAGCCCGTAGTACCTCCAGAAGGGTACCCAGCCAGGAGCTCCAGGCGGGGCAGCCGCTAGAAGAGACAGCCCGTCACCACTGTTGACCGAGTCAAAATAACGACCTTCAAGCTCCTCAAGGTAACCCACATGACTGAAGAAAGAGCCGGCCGGGCCCTGCCCAGCAAAGGTCTGATAGTTGATGCTGCCATCATTGGTTAACTGAAGACTTGCATCGAGACCATAGTCCCTGGTGATCAGTCCCTGGGGAAAAATGAAATCACGAAATGGGTTAGCAGGATCAGGATTTGTCAGTCGGTCTCCAAGGTCAATACCGGCCAGATCATCGGCGACATTACAGCCTTCCGGGTGGCTTTCCGTTCGGTCAACGACATTGAGCACCTCAATAGAACCCGAGCACTCAAGGCAAGAATTGCCCAACGCATTAAGGTTGAAGCTAGCAACGCCGGTCCACTCATAGACCTGCTCACAGCCAAGCTCCTGACTGGAGCGATCGACCCAATAGTGAAAGGTCCAGGTTCCGGTCAGCTGGGAGCTACCATCACCTAGCAACTCAGGTTCAGTGGTCGTGTCATCATCGCCGTGCACCTCATCATCATTGTTGCTGTCATCGTCATCGCTGCTGTCGTCATCATCGGCAGAGTCATCATCATCGGTAGCGTCATCATCGCTGCTATCGTCAGCGCTGGAGCTGTCATCATCGTTGGACAGGCGCTGGCCAGCTCCGCAGCCACAAACCGACAGAGCTACCATCAAAAACAACAATATCAACAACTTATGATTCACGACCCCCACCTCCTATAAGCTAGCCTGCAGAATAGGCCCCGGTACACCATGATCAAAGCGCAGCAGAAGATAGTACTCGGCTCAAACCGGGCGGAGTCGCGCGCGGCAAACTGGCGGCGAAATCGCGCTCAACGCAGAATCACACGGAGCCGTTGACCGGGGCGTACTTTGTCATGACGCATACCATTCCAGCTCTTGAGATCCTTGATCGACACACCGTACTTACGTGAAATACCCCACAAGGTATCGCCCGACTGAACTTGATAGGCGATAGCCCGCTCACGCGGTGCCACACTGGCGAGGCTCTGCCCCGGATAAACGGTCAGCTTCTGACCCACTCGAATCGTAGTGCTGGCCAGCGAATTCCAACTACGAATGGCCTCAACACTGACCTTATGCATGGCCGCAATTCCATAGAGGGAGTCCCCTTTACGCACCTCAACCAAGATCGGCGAACCTGCTTTGCCATCGGCAACGACCTTCAGCACCTGACCCACCCGAATGCCGTCGCTGCTAAGCCCGTTGCGAGACTTCAAGGCGGCCAGCTTCATGCCATAACGGGCGGCAATCCCCGATAAACTGTCGCCCGAGCGGACCTTATATAGGTGGACGTCAGGCCCATCTGCCGCTCGCCTCAAGCGCAACCGATCACCGGGATAGATGGTGGCGCTTCGGCCCAGCTCATTGAGCTGACGCAATTCGCTAAGAGACATGCCAAAGCGCGAGGCAATCCGCGACAGGGAGTCACCTGCCTGAACGGTGTACTGGTCTGGACGCTGTGAGCTTCGTCCAGCTGGGCTCGTAAGGGTCGAGGCAGAATCTGCTGAAGAGCTTGGTGCTCCACGCGTAACCACCTTCAGCTTCTGGCCCACCCGCACCGCGTCGCCACTGAGCTTGTTGAGATCCTTGATAGAAGCCACTGAGCTTCCATAACGAGCGGCAATCCCCGACAGAGTCTCTCCGCGAGCAACAATGTGCCGGATGCTTCGCGACGGCATCGAGGCTGCGCGCACGGGAATCAACAAGCGTTGTCCCACCCGCAATCTACGGGCGTCACGCACATGATTGAGCTTGGCAATCATGTTGACGGGCACCTTATGTCGAGCAGCAATGCGACCGAGAGTATCGCCACGCTTAACCTTATAGCGAAGGAAGGTCACCCGCTCCGCTTCAGGAAGCTTGGCGAAACGCCGACTGAACAGCTTGCCCTTACCCTTAGGTACGTTAAGGCGATAATTGTTCATGCCCGGTGGGGTGTAGCCTCGACGCAGGGCAGGATTGATCGACTGAATATCTTCTACAGTACCCTCGATAAGACGCGCGACGACCGCAAGATCGGTAGCTTCCGGAACCACCACAAGGTCGTGCTCCCAGCGACTGAGCCGGTGCTCTTCAGGAATCTCAGCTCGCAGACCGTAGCGGTCTGCGTACTTACTCAAAATTGCAGCGGCAATGATCTTGGGAACGTAGTTCTTGGTCTCCGGCTTGAGATAGGTGCGCGAAGAGGAAGCCAACTCCCAGAAATCGCGAGTGCCGTACATCTTGATGGCTCGGGAAATCTTCCCACCACCAGCATTATAGGCCGCTGAGGCCAACTCCCAGCTGCCAAAGCGGCGATGCAGGTGGCTCATAAACGCAATAGCAGATCGAGTCGCCTGGACCGGATCGCGTCGCTCATCAATCCACCAATTCCGCTGCAAGCCATATTCTCGCCCAGTCGACGAAATGAACTGCCAGACACCGACCGCTCGGGCGCTTGAGGTTGCATAGGGATTAAATCCCGACTCAATCATCGCCTGATAGACCAGATCCTGAGGCATGCCTGACTCCTCAAGCATGGGAATAATGAGAGGAAAGTACCGATCCGCCCGGGCCAGCCACTTCACGAACCACTTTCTGCCGCGGGTCAGGAAGTAGACCATCCAGTTCTGAACTCGAGCGTTAAGGACGATGGGGTAATCAAAGTCGCGCGGGTCCACTTGATCCAGATAGAGCTCCGGGCGGCCACTCAACGCCTTTAGGGGATCCTGATAGAGATCGAGTGAGGGGTGTACCAGATGATCCGATGCACCGAAATATGCACTCTCTTCCGTTTCGACCGAGGCTCGCTCCGCGGCAGCAGCCAGTACCTCCCTGCCTTCATGTACCTCTAAACCGTCGAGGACATCTCGCAACAAGGCCTCGATCTCTCCATCAACCCGCTCCGGACTGGCTGCTTCAATAGTCTCCTGCTCCACATCCCGTAACCGCTCCAGCAGTCGCTGTCGACGCTGCTTCTCAGCACGAGCAGAAAGCACCGGCGCAGCGCCAGATAAAGAACGAACCGTCGTTAGGCCAACAGACTTTGAGGAGTCGGCTGCCGCCCAACCTGAGTGCACAGGAAAGGATCCGGTCAGCACCAGCACAAAGCTGAACAACAAGATCAGTGGACAACGAGACGCCACAACAGCGGGAGGTACAACGGGCATTGTCGCCCATATTGGCATAAATTCCCGAGAGCAGGTCAAGGACGATTCCTGCCAGGGGTCACTTTTCTCTTCTGAGCCGGGTACTTATGATAAAGATCACGGCTCGCTTCATTTTGCGCCAGATCGCGCCTCTGCGCTGTGTTAGAAATCCATTGTGTAGCGTCTTCCGAGTGTCCCCGATGATGTGGCCATCCGGGTTGTTCGGTGGGTCGTCATAGCTCTAGAGCCGTGTCGGCACATCGCTCCTTGAACCACTGATCGAAGCCTCCGTCCCAGCGGAGCAAGAGGCAAGACGCGAAGCAAGATGAACGGCACCAAGGCCGAAACTGTACTTGAGCACCTTCCCTGTGGCGTAGTTGTCGTTGCTAAGGGCATGGTTCTGTACGCAAACACCCCTGCGGCAGAGCTGTTAGGCAAGAGCCTCGCCAGGCTTATTGGCTGCCCCATAGGGAGCTGCCTGCCGCTCGAGGTCGCTGAAATCGTTGAGCGAATAGACCAGGGAGCGTCAACCTGCAGCTATCGCGGCCTGAGCTGGAAGCAGGGATTCTCCAAGCGGGAGCTCAGCATTACTGCCTCGAGCGGCCCGCAGCCTGGCCAAGTGGTACTGCAGTTAACTGAAGAGCAAGATCACCTTGCGACTCAAGCCGCCAAAGAATTCCGCCAACGCCTCGCCTGGCTCGACAGTCTCGCTGCTGGAATGGCTCACGAAATTCGCAACCCACTCAGTGGAATCCGCGGAGCTGCTCAGTTGCTTTGCCGGGACCTCGACCCCCACGAGCAGCTTGAGTTGACAGAGCTGATCATTCGCGAGTCCGACCGTATCGACACCCTGGTTGAACGACTGATGGCCTTGTGCCGACCCAGACCCCTGCTAAGGGGCCTGCACTGCCTCAACCGCATCATTCACAATGAAGTCGCACTTATCGAGGCACGCTGCGGTGCCAACCCAGGCTTGAACATCCAGCTGGACCTCGATCCGTCCCTACCTCAGATCGAAGGGGACGAAGAGCGAATTCGCGAGGCAGCCAGCAACATCCTGCGCAATGCCGTAGAGGCGGCTGCCTCTCACGTGATCGTTCGGACCCGGATTGTGAGCGATCAACACCGCAGGGACTCCGGCCTGAACCGGGGCCGACCCGTAGCTATTGAGGTAACCGACGATGGTGAAGGCATCGAGCCGTCCCGCAGTTCGACCCTGTTCGATCCATTCTCGACCACCAAAGCTGAAGGGACCGGACTCGGACTGTTTTTGACTCGCCTAGCGGTAGAGGAACACAGCGGAAAGCTGCTGCTTGAGCCGCGCCCGGGGCTGGGCGCACGCTTTACCCTGGTGTTCTTTGAGCGTCTCGCCGAAGGGAACTCCAGCGCCCTGGACCCTTGGAGCAACAATCCTAGCAGCCGGCTCTATGGGGCCTCATCACTGGAAATGAACGCCTGATGCCCTCACGAGTGCTTATCGCCGAGGATGACCTAAGCCTCCGCACCGTAATGAACAAGAGCCTCTGCCGGAAAGGTCTGGAAGTTCAGCAGACGGGTGATGGTAGCAGCGCCATGAAGATGCTCCGCGAGGATCACTTCGATGTAGCGGTCGTGGACCTGAAGATGCCGTCGATGACGGGACTTGAAGTGCTCTCTCAGGTCTCACACCTGGAAGATCCTCCCCACGTCATCATCATCACTGCGCAGAACACCATGTCCAACGCCATTCAGGCCATGAAGGGGGGTGCCTATGAGTACCTGTGCAAGCCCTTTGATGTGGACCTTTTTGAAGAGCTGGTCATGCGTGCGGTACGCGATCGAGGCCAACTGCCGAAGCCACCCAAGGTCATCGAAGACCGCAGCCTTGCAGTGTCAGCTGCCGACTCACGCACTCTATACGGTCACAGCCGCGCAATGCAGAATGTCTTCAAGTGCATCGGCAGAGCCGCCGCCAGCCCGCACTCGGTTCTGATCAGTGGCGAGAGTGGCACAGGCAAGGAGTTGGTTGCTCGCATCCTCCACCAGGAGAGCGACCGAGCGGAGGCGCCCTTCGTCGCGGTCAATACCGCCGCGATTCCTGGTGAACTGCTTGAAGCGGAGCTGTTTGGCCATGCCCGCGGGGCGTTCACCGGTGCTCACACGGCAACCCAAGGGAAGTTTCTGGCCGCCGATGGGGGCACCCTGTTCCTCGATGAGGTCGGGGAGATGCCGCTGGCACTGCAAGCAAAGCTGCTGCGCGTTCTCGAGGCGAAGAGCTTCTATCCACTGGGCGCAGACCGAGAGGTCAGCGCAGATGTGCGCATCGTCACCGCAACCCACCGGGACCTCGCCGAAGACGTCCGCGCCGGAACCTTTCGCCGCGACCTGTTCTTCCGACTCAACGTGCTTACCATCCACCTGCCGGCACTTCGCGATCGGATCGATGACATCCCACCGCTGGCCAACTGGCTGCTGAAAAAGCACTCATCGAGTGGCTCAATCCCCAATCGAAATCTCAGCGAAGAGGCCATTGAGTGGCTCTGCCAATACACCTGGCCGGGCAACGTACGCGAACTGGAGAACGTGCTGGTTCGAGCCGCGACCTACGCCCAGGGGCCATCCATTCGAATCGAAGACCTGATCGGCCCCACAGGGAGACTTGCCCGACGACGAACCGGCGCGCAGGATGAGAGCTTTGAGGCAACCCTGCATAAGCGACTTCGAGCTCTGGTACGGACCTACCCCGAGCCTGAAGCGGAGACCCGCTCGGATCTCTTTGAGCTGGTGGTCGGCACCTCTGAAAAAGTGATCCTTGATCTGGCTATGAAGCGCATGGAAGGCAACCAACTGCGCGCCGCGGGCCTGCTTGGCATCAACCGCAACACCCTGCGCCGTAAACTGGCAGCACACTCCCTCGACACCAGGGAATACCGCCCGAAGCGGTCCAAGAATCGCTGACCAGTGACCACAGTCCCCGGGCCAGAAAGCCGGTGTCTGGACGCCATCTCAGGCTTATATGGGATCATCGATCCAGCGGCACCTGGTAGCCCAGATCCCCGCGCCTTATGTCTCGCACTCCTGGGAGCAGGAGTGCGCATCGTTCAGCTCCGAATGAAAGACGCCAGCGACGCCGAACACCTGGCTCTCGTCCCAGCACTGCTTGGACCCTGTCAGGCTCATGGAGCCAGCCTCATCATCAACGATCGGCTCCAAGTTGCAGCCTCTTGCAAAGGACTCGGACTGCACCTCGGTCAGGAAGACATCGACCCCCGCCAAGCCCGTCAAGCCCTCGGGCCCAGCGCGCTGATCGGACTGAGCACCAGCAGCCCAGCAGAGGCGCTGGCTGCCCAACAACTACCCATCGACTACATTGGCTTCGGCCCGATCTATAGCTCCAGTGGCAAGCATCTCAGCCCCAACGATCGTCGCAGCCCGAGGGCTGCAGTGGGCCTCAGTGCCTTGAAGGAGGTGGTGCAGAAGGCTAGGGTACCGGTCGTGGCCATTGGCGGGATCGAGTTGCAACACCTACCCGACCTCAAGCAGACAGGAGTCCACGCCGTCGCAGTAATCTCAGCGATCAGCTCATCGGCCAGCTACAAAGAAACAGCGATGGCCTTTCAGCAAGG
The DNA here is from genome assembly GCA_002433485.1 of Deltaproteobacteria bacterium UBA6601. Lineage (GTDB taxonomy): Bacteria > Myxococcota_A > UBA796 > UBA9615 > UBA9615 > UBA6601. The sequence goes on along the minus strand of DJIF01000003.1, from coordinate 12,628 downwards.
GCTCGATGCCAAGCTGGAGTAACAGCAACCGGAGATGGGAAGCCCAATGTTCCTGAACGTCACCATAACCAACTACCTGCTCATCACCACTCTGGTGCTGCTGGGGTTGTACAGCTCAGGTTGCCAGGAGGAGGAAGCGCCCTTCCAATGGGGCGGCGGCGGTGGCGGCGGTAGCAGTAGCGACGACGACGACGACACAGTCGGCGGCACACCCGATGAAACCTGGGCCGTAGCACGAGTTGAAGTCACTCGGAATGACGCCCAGGGCACAACCAGTCCGGTTGTCCGAGCGGTCGCCTCCTGGTTCCCACACCAAAGCCTGCAGATGCGCCCCACTCCTCCCAACGACATCGACAGCTGTCACGGTGGCGAGTCTCCCATCGGCCAATACCGCCTCCCAGACTCAACCCTTGACGTAGGTAACGTAAGTCTGGTGATGGGTGATGGTGAATATCAACTCACCTATGAGGATGATCACTTTCAAGCCATCCTGCCCTACAGCTCATGGACTCCTAATCAGGAATTCGACATCAAGACCAGCGGCGGACCGGATCTATCAGCAACTGAATTCACGGGTGCCCTGGGAACTCCTCCCAGCATCGCAATCAGTTCCCTGGTCGAGGCCGGTGGAGAGGTTTCCATCGAGTGGCTGGGTGGTGCGGAGATGAACCAGATCACCATTCTCGCCACTCACAGTGAAGGGGATTCGTTTTACTGGGTCTCCTGCCGAGTTCAGGACGACGGAGCCTTTACTCTGACGTCCGACGATCTCAGTGTCCTGCCCGAAGGAACGGCGCTTTTAGATGTTCGTCGAGAGGTCCGGGCTGACATCCTGGTCGATGAACTCCCCGGTGTGGTGGTGGGAGTCTCATCGGCGACTTCAGGAATCACCGTCACCGCAGCAGGAGACGACGACGACTCAGCGCTCTGAGCAACCCAAAGCTCCATTCAGCTGTAGGCCCTGATGACCACCAACCAACTGCACCCAGGCTTCGCTGCCAGCACAACACGGGCCCGCTTACTTACTCTTGCTCGAACTCCGGGCAGCCTTTGGCTGGAGACCGCTGGCACCCGTCGAGCGAGCGCCCAATCAATCATCTCAACAACTCCGGCCCTTTGGCTTCGCGGGACCGGCAACTTCCTGGAGATCGTGCCTGGACCTGAGGGAGACCGCGGCTGGTTGCGGCGCTTTAGGGACGCTGATCCAGGACCGGGAGACGCCTTTGATCGGCTGCAACGGATCGCCAACCGGCTGCGCTTCTCGCCTACTGGCACTGAATCTCCCAGCGGCTCAAAACCACCCCTGTTTCTGGGCGGCCTGGCCGGCTGCTTCTCTTACGATCTTGGACGGCGCTTTGAAAATCTGCCCCATCAACTCAAGACAGAGGTCCCGTGGGATTTCCAGCTGGGCCTCTATGATGAAGTCTTGCTGATCGGCGGGGATAGAGCCCAAGAGATTCGCCACCACCGATTGCCCGGAGCACCCTTTACTCTGCTCCAGCGCTGGCAACAGCTAAACACCTCGCCTGTGCAGCTTCCAGATCCCAAGGCTGGGCTTGCAGGCACGCTACAGACCGAACTGAGTCAAGCAGAACACAGCGAGGCTGTAGCGCGAATCAAGGCAGAAATCCGCGCCGGATCGGTGTACCAGGCCAACCTCACCTTTCGCATGCGCGGCCGATGCCCCCATCCCGACAGCCCGCTGAGCACCTTCGCGCGGCTGTTGCGTGATAACCCCGCTCCCTACGCGGCCTATCTGGACCTTCCCGACTGCACCCTGGTCTCGTCCAGCCCGGAGAGCTTCCTTGAACTGCAGCGAGACGGTCGGGTGCAGTCCCAGCCGATCAAAGGAACCATCGCCCGACTACCGCAACAGCCCGCAGAGGACCGGGCTCAACGAGAGAAGCTGATCAAATCTAAGAAGGACCACGCCGAGCTGGCCATGATCGTAGATCTGATGCGTAACGACATCGGCAGGGTCTGTGAACCCGGCAGCGTCGATCGAAACCCGCAGCTGATCGCCGAAGCACATCCTTCAGTTTGGCACCTGGTCGGGACCGTGCGCGGTCAGATGGGGCAAGGTCGCGATGCCTTTGACCTGCTCCGCGCCTGCTTTCCACCAGGCTCCTGCATCGGCGCCCCTAAGCTACGTGCAATGGCCCTGCTTGAAGAACTAGAACGTAGTCGGCGCGGTCCTTACACCGGGGCAATCGGCTGGATTGGACTGGATGGAACCTTGAGCTTGTCAGTCGCAATACGAACTCTGTTGTTCCAGGGGCAACAGGTTTCCTTCGGGGTCGGCGGGGGAATCGTCTACGATTCCGAAGCCGACAGCGAGTGGCATGAAGCCCTGCTGAAAGGCCGCGCCCTAGTAAGTGCCCTAAGGTCGAAGGAGGCGGCAGAAAAAGGCTGGATAGAGTCCGATCGCTCACGCGCGGGCACGGAGACGGCAGAACCCTGCCCTTGACTTCAAACCATCCTCCGCCAAAATTCAGGGCTATGCCACTTAGGAGGTAGCACTGTGCGCACCACCCAGTTCAATTTGACCCTCGGCTCGCTGGCTCTGGGAAACATCCTTGCCGTCGGCCTGCTCGGCTGCTCAGAGACGACCCTGATCGGGCAGCCCGGAGCTGGGCTGCCGACCCGCGTACAGGCCACCATCGAAGTGAGCAGCGATCATCCGAGTGACCCACTGCTGGTGGACTTTGGTGACGTCTATGCCGGCGATACCCGTGAAAAGGATGTGATGATTCGCAATATCGGCACCGACACACTGCACATCGAAGAGCTGGTCATCGACGGCTCCTTTGACGTTGTAAACGACGGCAACTGGGAACGCCTCCTTGCCCCCGAGGCCAGCACTCTGGTGCAGCTCGCCTACAGCCCGACGCAAGACGAGCACACCGACGGGTCCATGACGGTCATCTCCAACGACCGCGAGAACCCCGCGGTTCTGGTACGCCTGCTCGCCGAAGGCCTGGCCCCTGCCATCTCTATTGAGCCTCCAGTCTTTGACTTTGGTAGCCCAGAGCTGGGCTGTGTGAGCCAGCTGGAAGTAACCATCGCCAACATCGGGCGGGCTCCGCTTGAGATCGAAGACGATGGAATCTGGTTCGAAGATCTGGGCGGCAACGGCGAGATGTCTTTAATTCACAACCTGCCGGAAGAAGGTCTGGTTCTGGATCCCATGTCGGCTGGAGGCAGCCCAGTAACGGTTGAAATCCATTACGTGCCCACGGATGTCCAACCGGATACCGGGGTCCTCCATATTGAGAGCAACGATCCCAGCAGTCCGGACGCCACGGCCACTCAGTACGGAATCGCCCAACTCGGTGCGAGCAACATCGACGAGTACTATCAGGAAGGCAACAACGCCACCGACATCCTCTGGGTGGTCGACAACTCCTGCTCCATGAATCAGGAGCAGAGTTCGCTGGCGGTAAATTTTGCCTCCTTCATTCAGATCGTGGACGCTATCGACATCGACTATCACATCGGCGTAACCACCACCGACCAGGGCGACAACGGCGCACTGCAAGGTACCGAGCACATCATCAGCCCAAACTCTTCTGATCCGGCAGGCAGCTTCGCCTTCAACGTCAATCTCGGCACCAGCGGTGCCATCGATGAGCTGGGCCTGCATTGCGGTTATCTGGCGCTGGGAGGTGGCGGCAACAACAACCTGCAGCCCGGAGGCGCCAACTACGGCTTCATGCGCGACGATGCAGGCCTCCGCATCATCTTCGTCTCCGACGAGCCTGAGCAGAGCTCTGGCGTACTGGGCTGGGGTGTCGGTGACTATGTGAACTTCTTCCAGGGTCTCAAGGCCAACCCTGACCACGTGGTGCTTTCCGACATTACCGGCGGGATTTCCGGCTGCAGCGGCAATGGTGGAAGTGCCCAGAATGGCACTGGCTTCGTCTCAGCAACCAACATGACCAACGGCATCTCGGCATCGATCTGCGATCCCAACTGGGTCAGTACTCTCTCGGCTCTGGCCTGGCTTTCCCAGTCCTTTGCCGACACCTTTGAGCTCAGTCAGACTCCGGTCGAAGACAGTATTGAGGTCCGCATGAATGGGGTCCCGATGTTCGTCGGATGGACTTACAACTCAGGACTTCAGGCCATCGTTTTCGACATCGACTACGTGCCCGAGAACGGCGACACCCTGGAGATCGAGTACACGGTGCTCGGCGCCTGCACCGGCTGAGTCGGCACCCCACCAAAGCATGCCGATCACCGAGATCGTCCGCACTCTGTGCAGTGCGGAAGGAGTCGATGGCAACGGTAGGCCAGTTCAGGTAGCGCTGGTATACGACACCGATGGGACCATGGGCCCCGATGAAAAGGCCACAGGATTCCCTGGATTCTGGCTTCGCGTGGACGGCAGAAGTCAGGGACCATTCCCCGATGAGGCAACAGCCATCGAACAGGCTACTTGCCTCTATCAGGCTTGTTTTGGCTGAGCGAGCAAGGCGACAGCTGTTCAGGCAAGGCTGAGATGAGCAAAGCGTGCCTTGCCATCCTCGGTAGCACAGCCATCGCGGTGCAAGGTCGCGCCACCCCACTGAAAAAACTGACCTGGGGCGTGAAGGCCGGAAAGGCCCTGGTAAGCAGGCACCGCTGACTCCAAGGAGACGCGTACTGCCCCCGAATCCAGCCAGGCCCAAAGCTCCTCAGGGACACTCTCTGCCTGCTGTGCAATGAGGGCTGGGATCTCCCAATCCGGCCTCGCGTCAGCAATCCGGTTGCCCCGGATCTCAGGTGAGAAATGCACCGTTCGATCTACGCTGGTGAGGGTACAGCCACCCCGTTGCCCATAGCGTGACTGCATGGGCAGCAACAGGGTTAATTCACCCGCATTAATAAGCATCGAGTTATCAATGAAATGAGCCTGATGAATGCGAACCTGGGCCTTGCTCACCGGCTCGGCAGCCAACTGCTCACTGACCAGCGCGTCAGCCAGGGCCCTGCCGACCACATAGACCAGGCGATCCGACCCGAGTGTTGTTGGACTGGGCAACTCAGGGCTAATCCCCAGATCAAGCGCGCCCTGGGCAGCAGACCCACCGCCCATACTCAGCACTCCGCTGCCCGGCCGGCCGATAAGCCCAGCACTTGCTGCCAGCGCAAGCAGCATCGTCAGAGTCTCAGAACCACCCTGAGCTTGCGCAAAATCATTGCCGACCAGCATCACCGTACTCGATGCGCGCTGAAGAGCTGCTACGAGCTGCTCGATTCGCTCTCGACGGCACTTGGCTGTCGAAATCAACTCATCCCAATGCCATTGCTCGAGCCGCTCCACAAGTTCCGAACACTGGCCAACACGACGCTCCATCTCTTCCCGATCAAATCCACTGGAGGTCAACAGCCCCTTAAGGACTCCGGCCAACAGCGCCTGCTCCTGAGATGGCTGCTCGCCTGCCTGGCCAGTGTTCACTGCAGGAATGGTTTCAAGCGTAGCGCCCCGCTCCTCAGCTCGGGCCAGGCAGTTGGCAAGCAGCGGATCTGAGCTGAGAGGGTTGCCAAAACTGAGGACCAGCTCAGCCTCACCAAGGTCGCCAAGCGATGCCGTAGATGCAGCGACCCCGAAGCAGCGCTCAAGGGCCCGCTGACTGCGAGCATAGCCCTGCGGAAGCACCACTTTTGCCTGCCTTGCGGCAAACACCTGAGCCAGCTTCAATAAAGAATGATAGCCCTCATTGGTACTGCTGCTGCCTTCACACCAGATCGACCACCCTGATCGCGCCTCGCCAAGTCGGGCGGCAGCAAGCTTCGCCGCATCGCTCCAGGAGATCACCTGAAAGGACTCCGCATCGCTCCTCCGCAGCAAGGGGACCGACAAACGACCCAAGTCAGAAAGCTCTGTTTCGGACAGGCTTCGAAGTCGAGATATCGGGGGAAGTGAGGCGGGCTCCAATCCAGAAGCAGTCCAACGCGAGAGTCGCTGCAATCTAAAGGAACAAAGATGCAGTCCAAAGGGCGTCGAGGATCCAAGTCTGCCGGCACCAAGGGAACACTCGCTACAGACGCCATACCGCAACAGGTCAAGGCTGTAGCGGAACCGACCGCGGGCACGCCACAACGCCCCAGGCAGCGTCGAGAGGACTTGCTCTCCACCAGACATAAGCAGAGCCTAACAGGAGCCGGAAGGCGAGCGCCGCTCCATCTTCCTCGCAAGCCTCCACAATGCCAGCTAAGGTCTGTGACTCAGTGATGCTGCCCCTTGTCGAAGCCCAACTTATTCGTCGCTCGCAGGGCAAGGCTCCCGAGACCATCCAAGATCGTCTGATCGCTGAAGAACCCCTCGAGATCCGGCTCAACGACGAGCCCATAGCGGTGCTCATGCGCACCCCGGGCGACGACATTGCGCTCGCAGTAGGGTTCTTATTTTCAGAAGGGATTCTCAGCGATCCAGGGCAGGTCCTCTCTGCCGCTCACTGCAGAGATCCTGAGAACCTCGAGGCCGCTAACATCGTGCGGGTTCTGGCACAGGACCCGGATCTCCAAGCTACTGAGCAGGCGAGGCGACGAGTTTACGCCAGCTCCTCCTGCGGCCTCTGCGGCAAAACCACCCTCGACTCCGTCCGCCTGCTCTGCCCGAGCATCAAAGCCATGAAGCCAATATCAGCCGAGCTGCTGCTCGGACTGCCAGCACGCATGCGGCTGGAACAAAAGCTGTTTGAAGACACTGGGGCCCTGCACGCCGCCGGACTGTTCAGCAACACCGGCGAGCTGATCGCAGCCCGCGAAGATATCGGCCGCCACAACGCCTGTGACAAAATCCTCGGAACCATGGCGCTTCGCGAACAATGGCCACTTAGCGACCGAATCCTGGTGCTCTCTGGCCGCGCCTCATTCGAGATGGTGCAAAAAGCCGCTATGGCGGGAATCGGCGCAGTAGTGGCCGTGTCAGCACCCTCAAGCCTCGCCGTTGACCTGGCCCGCGAGCTTGGACTCACCCTGGTGGGCTTCGTTCGCCAGTCCAGCTTGAATGTCTACAGCGGCACAGTAACAGACTGAACGCTGAGGAGGAGGCGGGCCCGCTCCAGGTCCTCGGGTCGATTGACGTTAAGGAAAGAATTGCCGCTCGGCTCATGCTCCCGCCAACAATCCTCCTGCACGACCTTGATCGGCAGTTCCTTGAGCAGACTCTTCAGACTCCTCACCCCACGGGCAAGGCAATCCTCCACATGCGGCAAACAGTCTCGATGATAGAGAGCATGGAGCGGCTCCGGTCGCCCATCTCGATAAGGAACAACTGCCAGCTGATCGGCGACAGGTAGCGAACAGATCCAGCTCACCAATGCTGGAGAGAGCAACGGTAGATCACAGGCGGTGAGAAAAACCCAGGAAGTTGAGCAACAACTCAAGGCGGCGTGCAGACCGACCAGCGGTCCACCACCGGAAGCGAGATCTTCAACCCGATCGGTGGTGACAGGTAGCTTCGGCAGCTGCTGACCAGCACGAGCAACGACCATCACTGGTGGCTTAAAGCAGCTCCCTAAGCGGTCGACAAGCAACTCTAAGAGGCTTTGACCAGCCAGGTTCAGGGAAGCCTTGTCTGCACCCATCCGCACCGATCGGCCCCCAACCAAAACCGCCGCACTGACCGAGGGCGGAGGGCTCATTAAGGCCCCCTTAGGTCTGACTCAAGGGATGACAACAAAAAAGAGGGCAACAGCTGAACTCGAACCCGATCACCGGCGTCCAGCGAAGAGCAGTCTTCAGGCACTACGATCAAGCCATTAGCAAGTGACAGCGAGCTCAAAATCCCCGAGCCCTGGGGTCCAGTGGTCCGCACCATAAAGCCGTCGCTCGCGCCATCGAAACGAAGCACGGCACGCAGCAGGAACAAAAAACCCTCACGACTCCGAATGGGGTGCTCCAGGGTGGCAGTTACCACCGGAAGGAAGCGATCAGTAGCTCCCAGCATCGCCCGCAGAGCAGGCCGAACATATTGCAGGAACGAGATAGCGCTGGACACCGGGTTACCGGGCAGGCCGAACCACAAAGCCCCGAAGATACGCCCACAGGCATTCGGCTTACCCGGCCGCATTGCGACCTTCCAGAACTGCTCCTCAGCGCCCATCTCGGCAAACACCGAGCGGACATGATCAAAGTCCCCAACCGAGACGCCGCCAATCGTGATCACAACATCGGCGCCCCGTCCGGCCTCAACCCGCTCTCGAATGGCGTCTGGCTCGTCCCGAGCGATGCCAAGGTCAACGAACTCGCCCCCTGCTTCGGTAATCAGCGCGCCCAGGCTATAGCTGCCCGAACTGTAGATGTGACCAGCCTCCAGTTCCACGCCAAGAGCTTGCACCTCATCACCGGTGCTCAACAGAGCAACCCGCGGGCGACGGTAACAGGGCAGCTCAGCGCGTCCCTGACTGGCAGCGAGACCCAGGTCCGCAGCACTCAACGATCTACCAGCGCGCAAATAGCGGGCACCGCACTGGATGTCTTCACCGGCCCGGCGGACATTATCCCCCAGAGGACCGGCACCACGCAGGCGAACCTTCATCCCACCTTCCAGGGGCTCGGCCCGCTCCCTGATGACCACCAGCTCGGCACCAACCGGAAGGGCAGCGCCGGTCATGATGCGGGCCGCACAGCCCGGCTGCAGCGGTCGCCCTGGTGGGGCGCCTGCGGCCAGGGTTTCCTGCACCCGGAGCACCACACCATCCACATCCGCCTGAAGCCCGACCACATCTGCAAGACGGACGGCATAGCCATCCATCGCTGAGTTATGACAAGGGGGCTGATCTCGAACAGCCACCAGGTCTTCAGCAAGGACCCGCCTCCAGGCCTGCGCAAGGGGCACCTGCTCCATGGCGAGCGGCTCTATCCCAGCAAGAATGCGTGTTTGAGCCTCTTCGATCCGAAGCATCTGCAAAAATCCCTTCCTCCGCCTCAGTCTAGACGAGCACAGAACAAAATCACGAGGGGGACCCCGCGGACATCTACCCAGAGCGCCTCCATAACAGCTCCATCCCAGCAGGGACCAAACCACACCTGAGGCGCTCAACAGCAACTTCTCCAACCAGAATCAAAAGTGCCCCACAACCGGCAGCATCGGCAGCACCAGCGTCATCGGCACCAATGCAGCGCCAAACAAGAGCAGGACGACTAAACATCAGCGACCGGTCATGGACACTCAAGGGAGCTCAGATCCCCGGGACTAAACCGTAGAAGGCAAAGATTGCTCGTACTGTCGCAGCCTGCAAAGATGCCCCGATGAAGCCTCGTTGCAAGCAGACAGCTATTTGCGCCTGCATTCTGACCCTGGCAGTCGGGTTCTCGCTAGGTCCCGAAGCCAGCGCCGGCAGCCCCGATGATATTTCCGTTGAACGCTTAAATAGGCTCCCATCGGTAGAGCGGCAGAGCGCCTTCGGCTTCGTGATTCGTGAGCTGGCGACGGCCATCTCGCCGCACCCCAACAGCGCGGTGGGCTCGCTCGGGCTCTACGAGTTTGAGCTGGGCTTCGATAACCGCCTAGGCTTCATCAACGCAGGCCCTGTGCTCGGTAACGGGTCCGACCCCTGGGCTGCCATGACGGAAGGCGGCGACCCCAGCAAGGTCCAGTGGCTTCCCGCTATTCGACTCCGCAAGGGATTGCCATTCTCCTTTGAGGTGGGCGCCGACATCGGCTGGCACTCTGGGACCAGTCAGATGACCGTTGGTGGCTACGGCAAGCTGGCCTTCCTGGATGGCTGGAGGCGTGCTCCTGATGCAGCAATCCAGCTCCGCTACACCGGATATGTGGGCAACGATGAGCTTGAGCTTGGGGTCTTTGAGACCGATCTCTCCGTGGGCTACACCTTTCTTGCTCCCGGCATCTCCTCCCACCCTGACATGTTTTTCTCACCCTTTGTCGGCTATGGCTTCCTGATGGCCCACGCCCGGCCACTTGCCAGCTCCGTAGCGGCAGTAGGGCCGGTTTCAGCGTGGAGCGATGAGGCCGAGACCTCAATCGATCCAAGAATGTTTCGTATTCATCGACTATTCGGCGGCATCGAGGTCGGCGGGAACCGTCTGCAGTTCCGCTTCTCCGGTGACGTCAATGTGATGCGCAGCGGACCCGCATCGACCAGCCTGCAAGTAGGAATGGCCATTCGCTACTGAGCAGATTGGCAGGACTGCGCTCCCTAACGCCGCATCCAACCATTCAAAGCAACAACTCAAGGGCAAGATCAGGGCGATCGGTGATCAAACCGTCAACCCCCATGTGCAGCTGCTCAGCCATAACCGCAGCTTGATTCACCGTCCATGCATTAACCCCAAGGCCACGCCGGTGGGCACAGGAGACAAGCTTCGGCGAAACCGACTCATAATGTGGATTAATCGCCACCACCGGCAGCGCTCGAGCCAGCCATGGGCGCGCGCTGAGACGGTCTTTAAGACGACCAGCGCCCTCGGTCGGATAGAGCAAAGCCAGAACGGCAGAACAGTCACGCGCGACCCGAAGCAGTGCGCCAGGATTGAAGGAGCTGACCAGGCAGCGCTGCTCTAATCCCATCGACGAGAGCAGGGGACCGAGACGGGCAGAAGTGCCGTCGCCAAGCAGGGACTCTTCTTTCACCTCAATGTTAAACAGAGTCTCCTGCCCGAGTTCTTCCAGTACCTCGACCAGACAGGGAATGGACTCCCCGGCAAACTCGGCGCTGAAGTGCGAGCCTACATCCAGGCTCTTTAGCTCAGCCATGGGGAGCTCGGCGACCCGGGCCTCAAGTCCGGCAACCCGCCGCAGATCTTCGTCATGCACAACCACCAGTTCACCGGAAGCACATAAGCGAACATCAAGCTCAATGCAGTGGGCACCCAGCGCGACCGAGTTGCGGAAGGCCGCCATGGTGTTCTCGGGAGCCAGGCCAGCACCACCGCGATGAGCGTGAACAAGGGGGCCGGCCATCGGCCGCCAAAACTCACAAGCTGGGTTCGTCATTTCACCGCTTAGCCTAGCTGGCCTGGGCGTCAGGAGCACTTCGAACAGGCCCATCGCCTGATAGACTCCAAACCAGTCATGAAGACTGCAGCCGCACCGATCTTGAAGTTGTCTGCCAGGGTTCTGGTTGTGCTGCTGCTCTGTGCCTTCCTGCTGCCAGGCTGCGCAACCACCAACAAGCGTCGCTATAAAAGCGAGCTGCGACGGGTGCTCGACCAGGGTGTGGTGCTGCTGGGCGAAAAGAAAATCAGGGTGGAACGCAAGCCCTTTCGCAGCGATTGCTCGGGCTTCGTCAGCGCCTGCTTCTGGAAGATCGGCCGCGAACTTACGCTGCCCACGGCGCAGGGTAGCTCCGGGACTGAGCTCATTTACAACAGTCTTAAAGAACAAGGTTTAATCCACAAACGCAGACGCCCCAACCCCGGTGATCTGGCCTTCTTCCATCACACCCATGACCGCAACGGCAACGGTCGAAGAGACGACCGCTTCACCCACATAGCCCTGGTTGAGCGGGTCGATCCGGACGGCACAGTCCACTTGATCCACTTCGTCTCAGGCAAAGTCCGCCGAGATCGGATGAACCTGCTGCACAAGAATGTAATTCGCGATCCAAAATCAGGAAAAGAGTGGAACTCACACCTCCGCAGAGGAGGCGGCAAGACCCTGAGCGCACAGCTTTTATTCCGCTTCGGCAGCCCTCTCGGTAAGGGTGGCGCCCGCTGACAGAGCCGGCGCTCATAAAAGCAAAGAGCCCCACCAGGATCGCTCCCCACCGGCACCTAGAACAACCTGCTCGTGAGGACTCGGGCAGAATCGGGTGCTGGCTCCACGCTTCAGACTCAGGTATTTTTTGATCCTGCAATCTCAGATAGGAGGGTCTGATTGCGTCAAATCCCCCTAGCTGCGTGGTCTTTCATCTGGCTCCACTGGGGGATTCCTAATGCAACGTCGGCTCCTAAGCCTCACCTCCGCGACGTTTCTGGCCTGCTTTCTGCTCTCTGGCAGCGCTCTGGCCCAGCCCATTTTTGACCCCAGCGGGCTGCACTGGACCGAAACCACCTACGACTTCCAGCCACTGGACCCGGCAGCAGGCGGCAGCCTTACCGGAACGGCCATCAGCTTCAGCGGTGCCACCGGCAGTGACATTGGAGAAGAGGACGTCACCCTACCCTGGGCCTTCCCCTGGTATGGGCAGAGCTACCAGACCGCGAGTGTTGGTGTAGATGGACTGATTTCATTTGAGGCGGGCGGAAACCTCGGCTCAAGCAACGGTCCCCTACCACGAACCGGGCAGTACGAACGCATGGACATCGCGGTCTTCTGGGATGACCTGAGCGTAAGCCCCAACGGCACCGGCGCGGTCTACTACGCCACCGACGCCACAAACAATCGCTTCATCATCTCCTGGGAAGGCATCCAGAGAGACGGAGCCCCTAGTCCGGGCTCCTTCCAGCTGCATCTCTACCCCGACGGCAGCTTCTCCATGCACTGGGCGGACACCGACTTTGGCAGTCCGGGAATCTATGACTTCGGCGATAGCGCCACTGTGGGTGTCCAGGACTGGGCGGGCAACACACACAGCTCCGGCTACTACCTGCAAGTCTCCAACAACACCCCCTCAGTGGTCGATGGCACCGCGATCTTGTTCTCAGGCTGTGTGGATGCCGACGGTGACGGCGG
>DJIF01000065.1 GCA_002433485.1 Deltaproteobacteria bacterium UBA6601 | reverse complement strand
CAGCACGGCAGGCCACCGTAGTACCGGTGGCAATTCCCGCCACAGTCTCCCTGTCAGGCCAGGCTCGGCCACCCTTTGCTGGTAACGATTTTGTGCTCTGCGCGGGGCGTCTTGAGCCTCTCAAAAACAGCCTCTCGGTAGTCCGAGCCTGCGCAGCCCTTGGCCTGCCACTGGCTCTTGCCGGCCCACTTCCAGGAGTTCGTCACCTGCTCTATCAATCACTGCTCTTACGGGAACTGAAGCGTCAAACGCAGGTACGCTGGCTGGGCGTTCTACCCTACGCCGAGCTGCGCCATCTCATGGGTCTGGCCAGAGTGCATGTTCTCGCATCCTGGGCCGAGGTGGTCGGGCGAAGCAGCCTCGAAGCGGCGCTCTCGGGAGCAGCGGTGGTCGCCTCAGACACCGGCCACGCCGCTGAGTACCTGGATCGAAGCTGTGAAGGTGTATTCCTATTCAAGCCAGAACAAGAGGGTGCCCTCGAAGCCTCTCTGGCCGGTGCCTGGAAGCGCGGCAGCAAAGCCGACAGTGCGCTGGTACGCAGAGTTCGAGAACGCTTCACCTGGGATGCGGTCGAGGCACGCCTGCTCGACGCCCTCAGCCCATGAAATCTTCCCTGGCGAGGGCGCTGTTGGTGGTGCTGGTCCCGGTGCTGTACCTGAGCCTCGGGTCGGCCCCAGCTCTCGCTGCGTTGCTGCGCTCTCAACAACTGCTCCAGCCTGTACTTACCCTGCTGTTGCTGTTCTCCCTTAGTGTGCTGGGACTCGCAATCCGACACGTCCGCAAGCAGCTTCCTGTTCCGCTCGGAGCCATGCTCCTGTACATCCTGCTGTGCACTGCGCTGCTGCCCATGTGGAGCGCCATCGAAGAACAACTTCATCTGGCCAGCTACGTCCTCATCGGCGTGCTGGCATTCTTCGCCTGTCCCGGTCAGCTGGTTCCAGCAGTGCTGCTGGGATCCAGCATCGGCATGGTCGACGAACTGCTACAGGCCCTGCTCCCAAAGCGAATCTTTGACCCCCGGGACCTGCTCGCCAATGCTGCCATCGCCACCGCAACGGTCGCGCTCCTCAGTGGGGGCAAACGCTCGTGGTGGGCCTGCGCGCCGCTGCTTGCGCTGCTCGCCACATTGTGGCTGCTCCCAATCACTGGAGCTGCTCCTGCTCAGATTCCGGCACCAACCGCCCAAACGGCCGATCCCCTCGCGCTACCCAGCTCTTCCGATACACCGCAAGCTGCTCGCCTCAGTGCCGAGACCAGGAGCAGGGCTGCCAAGGCTCCAAAAAGCGCTCTTAAGGCTCCCTATTCAGGCGCAAGCGTGGTCTTCATTACCATCGACGCCCTGCGCGCTGACTTTGTGCCTCCTTGGGGCCAGGCACCGGCAGCCCTGCCCAGCTTTGAGGCACTTAGCCGCACATCAGTCAGCTTTGCCGAAGTCCTCGCCAACTCTGCCTGGACTTCGCCGGGAATCGTCTCTTTCCTCACTGGTCTGCATCCCGCGGTGCACGGCGTTGAGGAACGTGAGCGCGACCTACCTGATCACCTCACAACCTTCATTGAGGAGCTCAATCGGCACGGCTACAGCTCCTATGGCTTTGCCGCTGACGGCGATGAGAACTACGGCGGTCTAGGCTTCACCAACAGACTCAACCACTCCCTTTCGGCGCCGGAAATGATCACTGAGGCCCTGAACAGCGCTGCCGGGCCCAGCTTTGTCTGGATGCATCTAAGGGACATCCATGCTCCCTACGACGCAAGCCCACAGGACCTTGAGGCGCTGGGCCTACCGAGCAGCTTGCCCAATGCACCGATCCTCGATCGAGCCAGAAGCCACTACACCGTCCCCAGGGAGCAGTTCCCCGGTCGACACAGCTGGCTAAAGCCGGCAATCAGGACCCTATACAGCGCAGAACTGATTCAACAAGACCAGGCGCTTGGACAGATCCTCCACGCACTACAGGGCTACCAGAACCTGCTGCTGGTGGTCTCGGCTGATCATGGCGAGGAATTGCTGGACCACAACGGCATCGGGCACGCCAGCACCACACTTAAGAGCGCCCCTCACCCGGAATTGGTGCGGATCCCAATCTACTTTCGCTTGCCCGACGGCAGAGCTGCTGGAGAGCTACGTCAGGGCCGCTTTCAACAGATCGATCTGGTGCCTACCCTGGCAAGCCTGCTGGGTATCCCTGCCCCCGACCCATTACCAGAAGTAAAACTCGACGGCTGGGACCTGAGCAGCTCCGTACTGGATGAGAGCGCCGCAGCCACAGCGTCAACTCGGTCACGGACCACGCTGATCAGCACCAGTCCTTGTGGTTGGCAATGCCCCCCTGAACGACGCGCGGAGCGGATCCACGCGCTGATCTCCGGAGCAGAGTGGTTATTCTGCGTTCCAGAGTCAGCCGCATGTGACGAGCGCTTTGACCCACTGTTGAAGGAAGCCGAGCGTCGTGCGTCACTACTTCGACGGCAATCAAAAACGCCGGTCGGGCGACCTCAATAGGCTGCGAAAATCGTAGCCGCAAAGCGCTCGCTGGTCTCTCAACGCTCAAATGTGCTAGGTGTTCGCGGTGTCTGAGCCTGAGCCGACCCCTTCCGTTCAGAAGCGGCCAAATTGGCCTGCGGTGCTGATCCTCACCCTGTGTGGAGTCTCACTGCTTCCCGCTGCCTGGACCGCTGCTCTCCACTGCGACGAATTCGTCGTGATCGAACATGTCAGCGACTTCTATCGTGGTCACTTCCGCGGAGCGGGACGGCCCGGCCTGTTGTGGATGGCGCTGACCCCATTGATTGCCTTGGAGGACCCGGTTTGGATCACCCTGGCCGCTCGACTCTCCGCGAGCCTCGCATCAGCGCTGACCCTGGTCGCCTGCTTCTGGTTCTGCGAACGGGCAGCACGATATTCTGTTGCTGCCCCTGAGCAGGCAGCCGCTGAAGCGACCAGCCCCCCCTCAGGCTGGCCCTGGTATGGACTCTCAGCTGTGCTGCTGCTGGCTACTTCCATGAGCTGGCAATCGCACAGCTTTGAGGTTCGAACCGACACCTACGTAATCCCTCTAAGCCTGCTCGCCATGGGCCTGCTGTGGCGCGCTGAGCTACCGTGGAAGAGAGCCGTCCTGGTGGGCCTCCTGGTAGCCGCAACGGGACTTATTTCACAGAAGTCTCTTTACAACGCCGTCGCACTCGGCGCTGGCTGGCTGCTGTTCTCTATGGTCCTGCTCTATAAGGGTGGCCTTAGCCTTAAGCGCCACCTTATGGGCGCGGCAATTGCAGTCTTTACTGCCCTGAGCGCTGTGGCCGCCTGGTACCTGCTGATGGCTCTACTGCAGGAAGATACTGGCTTCGTCGGCAGCCAACTGGGTGCCGCAGTTCGGACCGCTTTCAAAGAGTCCACTCCCTTCGCCAATAAGCTACGCGCCTTGAAGATGGCAATCGGCTACGGTCCCGTTCTGTGGGCTGCTGGCGGACTGGGCACGTTGGTAGCGCTATGGAAGTTTGGCAGTCGACCGTTGTGGCTGGCCTCGCTGGTGATGACCACAGGGATGCTCGGCACGATCTTTTTCCACCGCGGCTTCTTTCTGTATTACATCGCCTCCTTTGATCCCTACGTGGCGCTACTCGCCGGAGCTGCGGTTGGCTCAGCCTGTTGTTGGCTGGAGCGACGCTTCTCCCGCTGGCTCGCTGTTGCACTGCTAGTACTGCTGGTAGCAGGTCAAGCGCAGCTATCCTGGGCGCCGTACAAGAATCTGCTCGCGTCCAACATGCAGCCACAACTCTCAGTCATGCGGAGCGCTGTGGAAGTCTTTCCAGAGCCCGTCCCGTACTGGGACGCCATCGGTATGGTGCCTGGCTACGAAGAGACCACCTTCTTTGGCACAGCTCTGGCTAGAAAGTGGTTTCGCCAAGGTTCAGGTCGCAACGGCTTTATTGAGCGAGCGCGCAAGAGAAAACCGCACTTCTTTATTCGCAATTACATGACCCGCCGGCGCTATCTGCACACCGGCGAGCGAAAGTGGCTCTGGAAACATTACCTGCCCTATCGACCGAACCTCTACCTGCATGGCGGCAGAATGCAGGTGGATGGGGAGGTGGCTGAACAGGAAGTTGAGTTACTGGTATCGGGCTCATACACCGTGTGGTTCATGGGCGAATGGGCTGGCAAGGCATGGCTCAACGGAGAGCCCATTGAGCACGGACAGATTGTGCCGATCAGCGAAGGTCGCCATCGGCTCCGAGCCCACTCCAAGGGTGAGCCGGGGCAACTGTGGCTGATGTTGGGGGAGGACCGGGAGCCCCTCATTGAGAGATCCGATCAACACATTGACTATTCCATGTTCACTCTCCTGGCCCGCCAGCGCTACCAACAGTACGACGACAAGAAGAATGAACGCTCAGATCTTCGCACTCCCGACCACGATCCAACCATCGGCCGGGTCAATGAGAAAAAGCGCCATCGCCGTCATCAGCGCTGGCAACGCAAGGTCGATAGAAGCGACGGCAGTCCGCGATAAGCTGAGTCAGAACCGGAGCTTTGCCGACTCGGGCGAGAACATCGGCCGCAACGGTTGAACGAAGGAGGCACAACGGTGGGGCCAGGACTGTCATGGCGGGATAACCGCTGGCTCTTCCTCCTGGCCGCTCCCCTGCTGGCTCTGCTGGCAAGGCTGTTTGCCCACCCCGCTTACTTCATCGATGGAGAGGCGCTGATCACACCGACTATCGGTCGGGAGCTAAGACACGGTCATCTGCTTGACCTGTTCCACTATCAGCTCATCGTCTATCAAGGCTCGCTGCTGCTGGACGGACTGTTAACCAGCCTCGGTTTTCTGCTGTTTGGCGACCACCTCCTGGCCTGGCAGTGGCTGTCGCTGGCCTACACAGTCGGTATAGCTGCAGCGGGCGCGGTGGTCCTGCAGCGGAGCTCCGGTAGCTTCGCGGCGTTCAGCTTTCCGCTACTGCTGGCCTGCGCCCCATTCCTTGTCAAAGATGGCCTGCTCGCAGCCATTGGTGGTCACACTACCGGTCTGTTCTATGTGCTCGTGGCGCTGGCAGTAGCGCTGCCGGCTGGGCCGACCAATGGCCGCTCCTGCCGTCCGCTCCTGGCAGGGCTCCTGCTAGGCCTTGGAACCTGGTACCTACGTAGCGCAGCAGTGGCCATACCTGCCCTCCTGCTGGCCCTAAATCCCCGTGGTCGGGACGCTCAACGCCGCTTTCTTATTGGCTTTTTACTGTTTCCCGCGTTGGTGCTGCTGAACATCGCGGCCCTGTGGATCACCGACAGCCCGGATGCAGCTGGAGGAGTGCTCGCCCTGGCGGCTAAGGTCACCTGGCAGCTGCGCGAATTAGGTGCGGCAGAGCGAGACCTGCTGGCCAAAGTAGGAGAGGCGATTGGCCTGCCCTACCTGTCATTGCTCTTTGCCCAGCCCCCCAGTGCTGTGAACTCAATAGTACCTGAACGTCCCTTCGCTTATGCCTCAGGAGTCCTCTGGGTAAGCGGCTTTCTGGTGGCCAGCATATGGGGCTTATTTGGCCTGCTCCGATGGAGCTATTCACTGCTCAACAACAGACTGAAGAGGGGCCAACAGCGATCCTCCGGAGCCTCGGCAGTGGCCCTGCTTGCACTCAGCTGGGCTCTGACCTACGTGCTATCTCCCCTACGCGCTGAAGCAATCCTGACCGAGTGGGCGCAGATTGAGCCGCCTGCCGCCCCTGGAGTCAATGCACCGCGCTATTTGATTCCCATCTACCTGCTCTGGCTGCTGCTACTGGCTCAGTGCTTAGCGGTACTTGCCCGCCGCTATCGGCGGCTTGCCATTGCGGGACTTGGGTTGTTGTTGTTGGTAGGTGGATCGCAAGGACTTGGCGACTTCATCCACGACCGGGACCCCAGCTCAGTGGCTGAGCGTGTTGAACCCTATTACTACTTCAAGATGTTTGGGCCAGGCCGCGGACCACCGCAACGCATTCATGAAGAATGTCGCACCAGGGATCCGGTGAGCCGCGGCAACCACCTGGCAGCCCTGGGAAGCTTTATCGGCAGCACTCCGGCCTTACTCGCCAGCCAGCCCACTGCAGACAGTCAGGCCGTTGATGCCCTGTTGGAGCGTCATAAGCTCACTCGCAGCGAGCTACAGATCCTGGCCCATGGAATGGGTAGAGCCCTTGGCGACCAGATGTTCTCAAGCTTCCAATTGACCTCGGCCGAACTGCTGGAGCAGGCGCGCTCCTCGGCAGAGTTTCTTGGACCTGGAGTTGCCGAGCCCTATCTTGTGGGAGTCGGCGAAGCGATGGACCACGGGCGGCTTCGCGAGCGTCAGGATGAGTTGCTTGCCATGCTGTGTCGACCACTTTCCTGGGGTAGTCGGCCGCTGTGCTCCCTCGCTGGGCAGATGCTGGCCGACATCAACCTGCAGCGGGCTCCAGCACGCCCCAAGCTGTTGTTTGTGGCTGGCGTTCCGGAACTGGACCAGCTCCCCGAAGGCGTGCGGCTGGAGTTGATTCGGGGCGCCGCCATCGAACTTGCCAACTCAGCCTTGTCCTTTGACGTTGAGGAGCAGGACCTAAGCGTCTGGCCCGACCAGGACTCGCAGTTCTTTCATAATGCCTGGCATTCCTGGCGGGCAGCCGAGCGCTGGCATGAAGCAGGTGGTGCTGGCTTTGTGCTGGGGGACTACCACTGAGCGACGTCACAGCTAAGCTCTGCTTCACACTTATCTTACTGCTTGGAGTCTCCCGGTGAACCTTCCTGTCCTGCGACCTTCAGGAAAACTACTGCGGCGAGTCTCACGTCTACTCACCGAGCAACTGGCGAGTGGCGCTCCAGGTCGGCTCGCCCGATGGCTACGAGAACTGGAGATTGAAGCGCGCTTCGTTGCCCCAATGGGAACAACAGTTCCAGGTCTACGTGCTCCGGCTGAGCTGCTGTTGATCCACCCCCCTCTGCTTCCGGAACGACGGGCGCTCCTGCTCCGCAGCCTCAGCAAGGGTTTTGAAGGGGCTTCCGTATTGGCCCTGAGTGAAGCGGAGTGGCGCCTGCTGGGCTCTCTACTTCCGGTAGAGCTGCATCCCAAGCCGCAATGGGGAGAGCTGGGGCCCGCGCCTGAGATCGCCCCTCAGCAACACCGGCAACTGCTGCTCAGAGCAGCCAGTAACTTGCATCTTGAAGCACTACCCAAGGGGCTTGCGGAAGCCTCAACCAAAGCTGAGGCGAAGAGCTGCTGCGCTGCGCTACGCGATGTACTGGCCACCACCTCTGTAGCGTCCCACTTCCCACCGCTAGCGGGACCAGATGCCCCCGTTGATGAACACTGCGCCGCTGCACTGGGCGTCTTTCACGCGGCCTTCTCAGCTGAGGCGACACTGCCAGATGAGGCCCGATACGAAGCGGCAGCGCCGCAGCCAGTCGCCACTCAGCGGACCGCGACCATGGCACGCAACCTACTGGCCCCGGTTCTGGCGGATCTTGGCCAGCCCGCCAGAGACCGCCTGCTGGCTCTTTATCTTGCCCCGGGGCGACACGGCACGCGACATCGCTGGCGTCTGCTCGCAGTCTTGCCAGACGAAGCACCCTTGCTGGAGGCAGTCCGCTTAGGCCAGCACCTTGCCCAGCACATGGCGATGGTGGACCGGGCCCGGCTGCATTCACTGTTTCCCCATGCCGGTGCTCCAGCTCTACTGACGCAGTCTTCACTGTCAGCAATGATGCAGCGCAAGCTGTTCCCACAACCCAGCTACGGCACGGTCCTGGCTCAGCACGCGCAACTGCTCTTAGGTGAAGACCTGCTGCCTACCTTGGTACCGCCAAGCGCTACTCTGAGCGCGCTGGAGTTGCACTGCGAATTTGCCAGTCTGACCATGGAGACACGCTCCTGCTGGATGGGCGACAGGCCGGCTCTCGAAGTGCGTGACCTGCTGTTCGGCGCCTGGCCGGCACTGCTGCATCTAGCGCGCGGAGGCGAATTTGCGGCTCCCCTTAAGTCCATTCATGACAAGCTCGCAACCGCTACCGATCCTGCGCTCGCCCGCGTAGGATCGGCAGCAGATTTACAAGCATGGGGCTGCCCGGCTCGAGTTGATCGCTCCTCAAGTAGAGAGCTGATTGCGGAGTGGGGACCAAGCCTGCTGCGATTACAGGAAGCGACAATGGAGGCGCTCGGATGAGCACACGCTTCGGCAACAGTCAGCACGTTCAACTGGTAGCCATGGACCATGGCAGCCTATTTTCGGTAGTGGTCTATGCCTACGAGCGGGTGCGAGCCGGGCGCTCTGAGCGGGCAATCCTGCATCGAGCAGTGCTCTCGCTGGACTATCGAGCCGACCCGGACGAAATCAACCGGCTGCGCGCCATTCAGCGGGGACTCAGAGAGCTGGACAGCGAGGAAGCCCAGTCTCAAGCCGAGCAGCTGGAAGGACAGATACAGCGTGAGCATGGCGCCGATAGAAACGCATCGGCCCTGTCCTCCTTGACGCTTGAGGAGGTGCTGGAGCTAGGAGCGCGCTGGTCGGTGGTCGGCAAGCGCGGCGCACCGATTCCGATCACGGCCCAGCTGATCGGCCTGCTCGAGCAACTCTATGCTGAGCCGCAGGGTCTCAAGGGCGCGCTGGCCCTTGATGGCCTGGAAGAACCCCGTACGACGGACGGCCGGCTGCTGTTTTCCTCACCAGGCAGTCTGCCCAGCTATCGTTCGCCCGACTCGGTTGCCGAGATCTATCGATCCCTTTCTTTTATCGACAGGAACAGCCTGGACGCAGCTATTGATTCGGTAGTGGGCGACCGCCCAGACTCCGAGGAAATCGCGACTTGGCTGGAACGCGACTTTGAGGCGCTCACAGAGCGCTACGAAGTGGCCGCATCAGGCGGGCTCGGCCTACAGTTCCGCTATAGCTGAACTGCTTAGCCGAACAACTCCGAATAACCTTCCTCGTGGTAACCGACCACGAAGGTGCCGCCGACCCTGAATGCCGGAGCTCGCAGGGTGCCGCTACGGCCAAGGATCAGCTTTGCGACCTCCTCATCACTAAAGTCCGAGACCGGCTCCAGCTTTATCAGCTTCTTCCCTTTTGAGACCCAGACGGATTGCGAATCACGGGCTAAGGAAAGGGCTTCTTCGCGGTGAATCTTGACCTTGTTTGCGATGACGAACTCAGGCTGAGCAACTTCTCTTGGAGCCAGGAACTCCTGGGCTCTATTGCAGCTCAGTCAAGACTTTCGATGGTAGTACCAGTTGATGTCGGTGCTCATTTTGAAGGCCTCCAAACCAGAAAGAACGAAACCAGTGTGCTTGCTGTTCTTAACATGACTGCTGCTGGTCTCGAGCAAAGAGTTTGCCAGCGCTGCCAAAGCAGCACCGGTGCATAGCTCACCCAGACGGCTCCCTGCTGGTTGGTAGCAGCCTGCCGGCCGCCTTGACCAACTTCTGCTCCGCCCGCGACATGGCTGAGACCCGCTTGACCATAGCCAGATTACGACCCAGATCATCGCAGCTCTTCTCACAGCCACAGGCTGCTGCTGGATCGTTGCCGATATTGGAGAACCAGGGATCGCGCTTCTCCACCACGTTGGTCATTCGCCTAAACCGCCGTTGATGGGCGTTGTTCCACATATCAAACAGCCGCTCATCGTTGACGTTGCCAATTGGGATCCGATGACTCTTTAGGCAGGAAGTGACCCTGCCATCGGGCATGACACGGAGGAAGGTCCAGCCAATGGTGCAGGGAAAGGTGTGCACGATGTTGGCATCGCCGAGCCCATCGACCACATCCTTACAGCGCAAGCGTCTCAGCCACTGCTCAAAACCAAACAGGCGATTTTGCTCGCCGCGGCTGGCGAGCCGCTCCTGGAGAGCCAGGCTCTGCGTAAGCAAGCGCTTTCTGCTCTCGTCGTCAAAGAGGAGGACATCCGTATGGCCGGGAACGGTATCGACCACAGTGAACTCAACGGCCTCACTCCCGGTGCGCTCGGCCAGCCGATACATGGCATCGAATTCATGGGCGTTGAGATTGCTCACCACATGGTAGAGCTTGACCGTCGGCCCCTGGCCCAGCTCCTGCTTGTAGCGGTTCAGGTAGGTGATCAGCTCGACCAATCGATGAAAGTCTTTGCCGCTCTTGTTGGGATGGGTTGCGTCATAAGCTTCCGCCGAGCCGGCCCACACGCTGATGGTCAAATCGTCCAGCCCGATCTCACAGGCCCAGCGACACCAATCCTCATCGGCGAGGCTGAAGTTGGTATTGACCGCCGCTGCCATCCCATGCCCCTTGATCCGCTCCAGCGTCTCGCGAAGCCAGGGGTAGACGATGGGATCGCCACCGCCCGCCATGTAAAAATCACGAGTGCCCATCGCCGCGGCATCGTCGATGAGCTGGGCAACCACCTCAAAGCTCAGCTGACTACGGCGGTCTTCAGCGTTAGGACCAGTCTTGGCCAGCAACGGAGAATGCAGCCAACAGGCGATGCAGTCGTTGTTGCAGCGATTGGTGACATCCAACTGAATCGTCCCCGGACCGGTGAAAGCCTGATCACCGTGAAACACCCCC
Organism: Deltaproteobacteria bacterium UBA6601; assembly: GCA_002433485.1. Lineage (GTDB taxonomy): Bacteria > Myxococcota_A > UBA796 > UBA9615 > UBA9615 > UBA6601. The sequence continues at coordinate 27,316 of DJIF01000065.1, read as the reverse complement.
ACCAGATCCAGTCGGCCCTGTAGCGAAGACTGCAGACGCTGCCCCGGCGCTCGGATCAGCTCTTTGACCAGGTCTCCGGTAATGGGTGGCGGAGCAGGAGGTGCCACGTTGGCCTGCGGGACGGCCAGGGCTGAGGACCCTGAAGGACTAACTGCTGACCGCCCGTCAGGCCCGAGGCCCCGGACCGGCGCCCGGCCACCCGCGAATCGCCCTCGCCATGACAAGGCAGACTCATATGCCGCCTGCAGGGACTCGGCGCTGTGCCGCCAGGTGAAGTTACGGCGGAGATGGTCACGAGCCAGAGCTCCCAGCTCGGAGCGGCGGTGCTCATCACCCAGCAGCGCGAGCATCGCATCGGCCAGACTCGCCGCGCTATCCGGCTCCACCAGGAGCCCGGCCCGGCCATGATCGAGAAAGCGCACAGCTTCGCCGACCCTGCTCGCGACGATGGCCTTGCCAGCCGCCATGTACTCAACCACCTTAAGTGGGCTCTTGGTCGCCGCTTGAGCAGTGTCAGGCAGAGTCGCTACACACAGATCGGCCAGTTCCAGATAGCGGCCGACCTCATGGTGCGGCACTGCTCCAGTGAAGTGAACCCTGTGACCAAGTCCAGTGCGGGATGCCTGCTCTTTTAGTCCGGCCAGACTGCGTCCTCCGCCGACCACCAAGAAGCTGGCGCCGGGATCGCGCTGCGCCACAAGGGCAGCGGCCTCCAGGAACAGGGGCGCTGCGTGCGCTCCAGCAAGCTGCCCAAGATAGAGGCTTATCTGACCCTCCATAGCCAACTTAGCGCGCAAGCTACCACCGTCTCCCCCGCCGCAGTTCTGCGTCAAACTGGCTCCTACCGGTGCATCAAAGATGCGCTCCTCAGCGACACCTAGTGCTCTCGCCTGCTCCCGCAGCGCCGCTGAAGCTACTGAAACGGTAGCGGCGATGGACGGGAGGGCGCGCTCGAAGCGGTGAATCCGTCGCCAGTGGGCATCTCGACCAACGCTGTCCTCATAGATAGCGGCTTCCCAGTCGTCCCAGTCGTAATGCAAGGGGATGCCATGCCAGGTGGCTGCGGCGGCCGCCGGTAAGGCCGCATGGGCGAGGCACTTCTGCACATGCATGATGTCAGCCCACTGTGCGAGGCGAACCAACTGCCTGCTCTTGCGCAGCCCGATGCCAATGTGCCGGATCATCGGGATTACCTGAAATGGAAATTCCTGCCGGTGACGAACATCACCCGGTAGCTGCTGAGGATCGGCAAGATGGTAGACCAGTCGCACCTCATGCCCCATAGCAGTCAACTCGCGAGCCAGCGCAACGATACGAATCGTCCATGGCTCAAGGGGGGAGTAGATGTCATGGGGATGAACCATCAGCACCCGCATCGCTCAGTCCTCCTGCCCTTCGCGGTGATGATCGGCGGCGTGTTCTGCCCACAATCGAGCGAGACGCAAAGTTGGTGCGAGCCGACCGGAGGATCCTTTGGCTGGGCCCAGCGCCCCAATCCTCTCTCTAAGCCGAGCCGCTAAGCTGAGATTGGCCTGTTGCAAGAGCACGCCTAATTCGGCTTCGCGCTCATTCAAGCTGGTCCTCAGTTCGGCCTCCTGCTGAGTCAGCTCAGCACGCAGCTCAGCCTCCCTCTGGCTCATCTCCGCACGCAAGTCGACCTCCAGTCGCGCCCGATCCTCCTTGATCCGGCGGCGTTCTGTGGCAGCCCGCCCCCGAAGCTCCTCGATGGTCTGCTGGAGGGCTGCCTGCTGCTGCTGCATCTCCTCAACTCGCGCCTTGAGCTCAGCGCGATGCCGCTCATCGGCCTGGGCCAGCTCTGCCTGACTCTGCCCAACCAACTTCTGCACTTCATCCTGACGCTCGGCAGCAAGGGCCTTAAGCTCAGCGCGATGCCGCTCATCGGCACGCTCAAGCTCCGCCTGATTCTGTGCAACCAGCTTCTGCACTTCATCCTGACGCTCGGCAGCAAGGGCCTTGAGCTCAGCGCGATGCCGCTCATCGGCACGCTCAAGCTCCGCCTGATTCTGTGCAACCAGCTTCTGCACTTCATCCTGTCGCTCGGCAGCAAGCTCCTCAACCTCGGTCCGATGTCGACCGGTCAGCAGCAAGACTTCAGCACGATGGGCCTCAACCGCCTTCTGTAGTTCAGCTTTCGCCTCGGAATCAACCTTCTTAAGGGCCTGACGGTGCTCTTTTGCCGCGCTCTTAAGTTCCTTACGAGCCTCACTGCGAGCCTCCTTGAGTTGCGCACTGCGCTCTCTGGTCAGCTGCTGCAGTTGCGCTCTAGAGCCCTGCTCAGCCAGCTTCAAATCAGCCTTTGCCTGAGCGACGATCCGCTGGTTCTCGGCCTGGCGCTCTGCTTTCAGCCCGCTCAACTCTTCTCGCTGTTCGGCAGCGAGCTGCCCGAGCTGTTCGCGGTGTTGCAAGGTCAGAGCTTCAACCTCCTTACGGTGCGACTGCACCGCTGCCTGCAGCTCCTGGTTGGCTCGTTCATCACGGCGTTTCAGCTCCTTGCGGTGCTCACCAGCGGCGAGCTTGAGTTCTTGCCGAGCCTCTTGCCGTGCTTGTTTAGAGAGCTCCTTATGGTGTTGACGAAGACGCTCTAACTCCTGCTGATGATGCTGCCTATCCTCCTGTCGCTCCTGACGATGAGCCGCGACCAGGCACTCATGCTCGTCCCGATGGGCCCGCTGCAGGGATTGGAGTTCTTCGCTGAGCTGATCCTCCCTCAGAGCCACCAACTCGCGAGGCAGGCTGCGCGGACTACGATGGGGGTGTGATGGTTGCTGACAAAACTCCAGCAAGGCTGATCCGGCTGCTTGAAGCTGATACTCATCACCAACCAGGGCGCTTGCCGCCCTCGACGCCCTGGCGATTTGAGACGGCTGCTCAGCGAGCTGATGAAGGAGTGTCTTGAGCCCCTCCCTATCATCGGCAGCCAGGGTCCAGCCGGCGCCACTGCGATGCAGTGCTTCTGACCAGGCCGAACCACGCACTGTGATCAAACCGAGCCCAGCCCAAAGAAACTCGGCACTTCTGGTCGTCAGAGCCAACATGCGCTCTGCGTTGGGCTGCCACAAATCCAGCGCAACAGTCGCCTGCTCCCTGAGGAAGACCTGCCAGCTGCAGTGATCAGCCCCTTCATGGAGTCGAATGTCGTGCTGCTCCCGATGAGCCAGAAGCTCCAGGAGTTCTGGCCAGGTTCCTTGCCCCTCCAGGCAGCTAAGGCCATGAGTAGGAGGCGAATAGGTAAACACATCAAGGCTTGCGGCAGGCAACTCAGCAACCGCTTCGGCGACCCAACTAAGGGGCTCAAGAGAGTCAATCCACGGCCAGCGGGCTCCCCCATAGACGAGCCGCAGAGGAGGCCTGCGCGCCGAGCGCACAATAGCCTCACCCTCAAGGGCGAGCGGCATCAAGGCAATGGGCACCTCGCGAGGGTCAAAACCCGCCAGAGTCGCCCAGGCGGAGAAGTGATGAACCTGCGCTTGAGTAGGGACCAACAACAAATCTGCGCAAGCCAGCGCTTCGATCTTGCTGCCCGCATCCAGGGTCAGCTCCAGCTCACCTCTGCGGTACAGGTTTTCAAGCAACAGCGAGCCATGTAAATCCACGACCAGCGGCTTGCCCAGGGGCGCGACAAGGGGCACCAGTGCCCACTGCTCGACGACCAGGACTGATGGCCGAAATGCCTTCACCTGCTCGGCCAGACCCTCACGCTCAAAGGCATTGTCGAGCAGCTCGACAGGGGCGGAATCGGTCAAGGCCGCCCGCTCGATAAACATTCGAACCGTGTGTCCAGCCGCTCTCAAGGTGCCTGCTAACTGGGCGGTACGCAGCCCTCCACCTGTAGTCGGGCCGCCTGCTTGCGGTGGGGCAGAAGACGAGATCAGCGCGACGCGACGCTTCATGAGGCCTCCCCCCGGCCGAGCTTGGTGAGCTGCCCGCCGAGCTCCCGCTGCAGGCTCCAGCTACAGGGGAAGCCCGCCACTCCTCCTCCCAGCTGCCGCGGCGCACCCACCCGGACGATGGTTGCGCTGGGACGATGATCGTAGGCTTCACCCGTGGTGTAAGAGCGGTACTCATCGGGCCAGATGCCAGCGCTCAGAAAGTAGTCGCCACCGAGCAAGCCAAACAATGAATACTCCAGTCGCACTCGTCCGCGACCTTCCAGCACGCCCGTCTCCAAGCCAGCTCTGGCGGTATTCTGGCCATGCACAAAGAGCCCGTCATTGCGAAAAAACTGAACTCGAAATAGAGCATCGTCTACAGCCACCCGAGCCTCATATTCCAGTTCGATCGCCAACGGATCGCCCGCAGCGATCTCGACCCTGGCAGGATCCTGCTGCCCGTTAACGGTGACCGAAAGTAAGCGAATGGCGTCTCCAGGACCGCTAGCTTGCAAGCCGGTTGGCACTGCCAGGCCCGGTGCGATTTCGCTGCCCGCCTTGTTGATGTGCTGAATGTAGCTGGCTACCACCTCATCGGCAGAGCCCTCACTGCGCACTTCTCCACCATCAAGAAACATCAGCCGATCACACAAAGTCGACAAGTCGGCCAGGGAATGGGTCGAGACCAGCAGGGCAGTACCCTGCTGACGTAGATCTCTGGCGCGCCCCAAGGCTTGGCGCTGAAAGGCCAGGTCTCCTGCCGACAGGACTTCGTCCACAACCAGAATGTCCGGATCAAGATGTGAAGCAGTGGAAAAGCCAAGCCGAATCATCATGCCCGCAGAGAACGTACGTAGCGGCTGATCGATAAAGTCACCGAGCCCCGAAAACTGAATAATGGCGTCCATTCTTGACTCGATGTCCGCCCGTCCGAAGCCGTGCAAGGTAGCCAGCATGCGGATATTGGCCCGACCACTGAGATCAGGATGAAAGCCTGCTGTCGGGTTCAAGATAGCGACCGTGCGACCCCGCTTACGAATCCTCCCCTGGGTGGGCTGGAGGACTCCTGCCACCAGGGAAAGCAGGGTGGACTTGCCCGAGCCGTTGGCGCCAATAACCCCCAGGGCTCCTCCGGCCGGAATGTCAAAGCTGACCCCACGCAGAGCCCAACGTTCCAGTGGATCCCCGCTGCGTGCTGAGAACTTGCCCGTGTCATTGTGAGGGCGGACGCGGAAACGCTTCCAGAGCCCCTCCACAGCAAGCGGCGAACCGAGACTCATCCCACCCGCTCCGCGAGCTGAGGACCCATGTGGCGCATCACGATCACCGCCAATCCAAGCAGCACAAGCCCGACCCCAAGCGACCAGCCAAGATCGAGGAATAACGGGGCCCTACCGGTCACCAACAGGTCCCGATAGGCCATGACCACAGGGGTAATGGGGTTCAGATCCATGATAATTCGCAGCGACTCCGGGACGATGTGGGCCGGGTAGATGACCGGGGTTGTGAAGAACAATGGCAGCATAGCCGCTCCCACAGCTGGCGAGACGTCCCGATATGCGGTGGTGAGGCAGGCGGCAAGCAGCGCACAGGCGGCAGTCAACAGGAGCAGGATGGGGAGCAGAGCCAGAACTCCCAGCCAGAGCAGCGACGGGTGAATCCCAGCCATCCAGACAATGCCGGCGAACAGAGCCAAGGCAATCAAGTGACGGGCAAGGGCCGAAACAACGCTTGCCAGAGGGAATAGCACCGGATCTACCGGAACCTGAGTCAGCAGATGGCGCTGCTCAATGTAGACTCCCGCGGCTCTTGAAACAGCCTCCTGAAACAGCAGCCAGGGAATCAGCCCAGCGACCAGATTGACGCCGTATCCGCCGACCGTCTCATGACCGCCAAAGCGGAAGCCGGGACTCAGCTCAAAGACCGCCAGATAAACGACGATCACGGTTGCCGGCATCACAAAGTTCCACAACAGTCCAATCCACGAGCCGAAGTATTGGGCCACCATGTCCCACCAGCTCAAGTGCGCCAGCAGACGCAGCCTCTGCCCCATACTTTGCTGTACAGCAGCCTCAGGGGTTGGCACCGGCGTTCCGTTCAGGAAGCAAAGTCAGAGGTCGCTGATGTGCAGCCAGGTTCGGGAGACGGAAGGAACAGCTCTGACAGGGCTTGGGCAGTGCCTCTGGTCGACCGGCTGCTGCGGCTCGGCGATAGCGCTCAAGGATTGGCGCGCGCCACAAATCGCGCGGAGCGCTGGAAAGGTCCCCCACCTCAAGCCCATAGTCACCGGGATCAAAAACCGCCGAACAACAACCCCTGACCCTACCGTCGTGCCGGACAAACAGCTGCTCAAATGGCTGTCGGCAGTCGCGTGGCTCGCCATCGAGGCGGGGCAGATGCAGGAAGATTCCCAACTCGGCTGCGCGCGCCGCGCTCTGCGCAAAGATCGGACGAGCCAACTCAGGGCAGCTGAGCAACGAGACCTTGCCCCCCTGATTGCTATACAGCTGAATGTGGAACACATGGAGCCCAGCGATGTCTTCGCGGGCACACAGCTCGACCAGTTCCGGAAGCTCAGCAATATTGCTGCGCTGGGCAACGAAGTTGAGCTGCAGCAGCGGTCGAATTGAGCTGCTCCGATGCTCTCGAAAGCTTCGCAGCCAGCGGAGATAAGCACTCAAGGGCAGCCCCCGCAAGCGCCTCAGGCTTTCATCACGAGCTCCATCCATAGACAGCACCAGCCGGTCCAGGCCCTGCTCGCACAGCCTCTTGATCAGCGCCTGGCTCAAGGCCGCCCCACCCGTGATAACACGCACCGCAGCCCCGGCCTTACTAGCCTGAGACACAGCTGCGGCCAACAGCGGGCTCAAAGTGGGATCACCGTAGCCACCAAAGCTGACCTCTAAGGCAGCGTCGAAAAAGGGCTGCAAACGATGCAGCGTGTCCTCGGCCATAAAGGCATCGGCATTCTTGATCGGGTCCCATTCGTTACGCGCACAGGAGGCGCACGAGAGAGAACAGGCATTGGTGAGTTCAACCTGCAGACGCTGGGGAAGGGAGGTGCCCACTCCCATGAATCATAGCTTGCGCGCGACCTGCTCGTCACAAACTAAGTAAGCCGATACATGCCCAACAGCTCAGGTTGGTCGAGATCGTCCGACAAAGCAGCGGCGGTCACCGTTGACATTGGCTTCGAACGTCAACGACCAAGGCAGCCTCTTTAGCTCGATGATAAAGGCCTCAAGCCAACCCGAATAGCCAGTTAAATCGGCGTCATCGAAGAGCAGATGTCCCGCGCTGAAAGTCTCGACCAGGTAGACAATCTCCCGGCACACAGCATCAACCGGCCGAGCGCGATCGCCACGCCCGGCGAGGATCCGGAACAGGCCCCCAGGCTGCTCACCGAAGCCGTAGTAACTACAGATCGGTAGCTCAGCAAGATCCCGCGGGCCACCGGCGTAGCCCTCAGGATCTCCTGGCACCAGGATGCCCCGGGAGTAGCGTTGCTTCAGGTAAAGCTGGACCTCTGAGTCCGCCAAGGCCGGACCAAAAAAGTGCACCTCAGCACTCATCGCAATGGACCGCAGACGCGCTTCACTGAAGCCTGCATCCAGGTGAACCCAAAGCGGACCATCGCCGCTCCAGTCGGCCGAGCCACCACGTGGATCAACAACCCGAACCTGCCGCTGCTGGTGACGAAGCCAGGCGGCAAGAGCTCCCGCCAGTGGGGGCGGCGGAGCATCCATGACCCCTTGGGAAATGCGATAGCAGGGACTCTGCATGGGGTCGATGCTACCTTGAACAGTGTGAACACGACCTCCCCACCGATCGAGGACCCGCTGCGCTGGAGTCGACGGAATCTGCGCCTGATCGCGCTGCTGTGCACCTTCCTGATGCTGCTGATGTGGCTGCGGTTAGAAACCCGTCGCCCGGACAGCGGCAGGCTTCCGAGTAACATCGATGTGGTGGTTTTTCACATTGCCGGTCTGCGCGCCGACGCGCTTTCCACCAAGGATCTGGCCAGCAGTCTGGGTCTGGATCGAGATCAGCTGCTGTTCTGGCCACAAGCCTTTGCCCAGTCCAGCGTGGCGCTTCACTCAAGCCTGTCCATGTTGCAAGGCGACCTAGCTCTGGACCTGGACCGTAGTCCGGGACCAGAAAGCCTGGTGCCACGCCTCCGTGATGCCGGATATCAGACCTTACTGGTGACCGACAGCAGCGCGCTGCACAAACGAACTGCAGCTCTGTTTGACCAGGCGGCGCTGAGTCCTGATACGAAGAACCTGCTGGAGAATGTCGAGCGACTGTGGGCGGAATCGAGCCAGCCAGGCCCTCGCTTCTTGATGCTGGACCTCAATGTCTCCGGCCAGCCGCTACACGCTAGGACGACCGAAGCTGTAGCCCTCCGCCACGCCTATGCGGAACGAATCGAAGACCTCAGCGGGGTTCTGGCGCAGCTCGCCCAGCTCACTGCTCCTAATAACGCGGGGCAGCTGACGGTGCTGTTGGGGGCCAGCGGCCTGGAACTCGGTGAGCACCCACAGCAAACAGAGACCCCCTTCGATCCCCACCTTCATGTTCCCTTTGTGATGGGACTTCGCCAGGCTACTGGCCTACCCATTGGCCGGCAGCCCGGACTGGTGCAGAGCGCCGACCTGGCACCGACCCTGCTCGATCTTCTGGACTTACGCACGCAGCAGCAGCGAACACGGGATCAGGCCCAGCGCCTGGGCCGCTCCTTGGAGGCCAGCTGCCACGGCTGGAGTGAGGGGCCAGTACATCAGGTCCTGTACCTGGCAGGGCCAAATCACCTGGTTGCCAGAACCCCTGACTGGAAGCTCATCAGTGCCGTGACGCCGCCGTGGCAAATGGAGCGCAGTTCCGCGCACCTCTATTCTCTGGCTGAAGATCCCCAGGAGCACAGCAACCTGCTCTCAACGGGCCCGATGGGGCCTGTCGCAGAAAAACTCTACAGCGGCCTGAACGGTTGGCTTTCCAGCCCCACTGTGCTGGCCAAAGGCAGTCAGGAGTCCAGGCCATGAAGCCTGCCCACCCCGATCGCTCCGCTCAGCCTTTGTTAGTCATTGGCTGGGATGGCGCAACCCCAGAGCTGGTCGAAGCCTGGATGGAGGATGGCTCGCTGCCCCATCTCGCCGCCCTGCGCGCACGGGGTTGCTACGCTCCGCTGCGCTCGGTCTTACCACCCCTTTCCCCAGCGGCCTGGACCACATCCATTACCGGCCTTAATCCTGGCCGACATGGGATCTGGGACTTTGGCCACCTGGTGCCAGGTACCTATCGAGTTGATCCGACCGACGCCCGTCAACGCCAGGGAGCAAGTCTCTGGGAGATCGCTGAAGCTGCAGGGCTAAGTGCTGCGGTACTGAATGTACCCATGAGTCACCCCAGCGGGGAGTTGATGCGCAGCGCTTTTGTCCCCGGTCTGGGTGCGGCCAAACTGGAAGGCGCGACCTGGCCCCGCGCACTCGCCACCCAGCTGATGGCTGAGATTCCCGACTATCAAATCGATTGCAATAGCTTTGAGCATGCCGACCCAGCCGACTTTCTTGAGCAGCTTATGGCCATGACCCGGGCGCGGGGAAAAGCCGTTCAGCTGCTGCTGGAGACCAGACAGCCCGATCTGTTAATGGCGGTGTTTACCGCGACCGATCGGGTTCAACATGCGTTCTGGCGACAGAGTTCATTGCCCTGGACCGACGGCGCCCGCTTAGGATGGCGGTTCTCCTCGGCGATCAAGGATGTCTACGTACTGCTTGATGAGATCCTGGGACGATTGGTCCAACAAGCCGGTGAGCAGGCGACTGTAATGGTGGTCTCAGACCATGGCTTCGGCGACCTGGAAGGCGACCTCTACCTGAACGGAGTGCTGGAAGAAATGGGACTGCTCTCAGTACGGCGCGCTGGGCGCCTACGTGAGCGGGTCCGCAAGACCCTGCCAAAGCGCTTGCGCCCATTGCTCAACTCCTCTGGTGCCGATTACCGTGGCGACTTCGGCGACATTGAGTGGGCAGAAACCAGGGCCTTCTCCCGAGGGCTGCTGGGCAATATCTGGCTGAACCTACGGGGCCGACAGCCACATGGACAGGTCGAGCCGGGCCCAGAAGCGGAACAACTGCTAAGCAGCATCAGCGACCACCTGCTCGCCCTGAAGGACCCCCAGGAACCCGACCGACCGCTGGTCTCGGCCGTGTTCCGCGGCTCAGACCTTTACTGGGGACCAATGGCTGGCCAGGCGCCTGATCTGGTCGTAGTTCCGCGAGACTATCTGTGGATGACCCGCTCAGGCTGCGAGATCGGACCTCCTGGAGTGATCACCGCTGAGCCTGCAGTACGCCACACCGGCAATCATCGCATGAATGGCATCCTGGTTGCCGGTGGGCCGGGAATCCTGCAAGACGTCGAGCTGGCCCAGTTGCGCCTCCTGGACCTCTGCCCTACGGCCCTCGCTCTGCTGGGCGTTGAGGTACCGCGAGGCCTGGACGGCCTGCCCATGGAGGACATGCTGTCCTGTGCAGTCGGCTGGACCGATGTGCTGCCCTCAAGGACTCCGGTCACGACAACCGAGCCAGCGCCCGGCGACAGCGGCCTGGAGCAACAACTGCGTAACATCGGCTACCTTGCTCCCTGAGATGATGGTCCAACGCCGCCAACCAGGAAGCTTAAGCAGCTGCAGAGGCGTCGCCTCACGCTCCCCAATCTGGCTGATAACAGTCCTAGTCCTGCTCAGCGGCTGCGGAGAGCCTCCAGCGCCAGCACTCAGCATCGAGGAAATCCGCGATCCCGAGTCTTGCCGCGGCTGCCACCCTGCACACTACGAGGAGTGGGCCGGATCCATGCATGCCTACGCCGCTGATGACCCGGTATTTGTGGCGATGAACGAGCGGGGCCAGCGAGAGACAAATGGCCAGCTCGGAGACTTCTGCGTGAAATGTCATGCACCGATGGCTCTGGCCCTCGACGAGACCAGCGACGGCCTGAACATCGCCGAACTACCGAGCCACTTGAGAGGTGTCACCTGCGCCTATTGCCACCAGATAGATGCGGTTGTCGGTAGCCACAACGCGGCCCTCCAGCTCAATGAAGATGGAGTGATGCGCGGCGGCATCCAAGAACCCATAGCCACAGGAGCACATAGCTCTGCCTATTCCAACCTCCATGATCGTAACGACCTGCGGTCCTCGGACCTATGCGGTTCATGTCACGACGTAGTGACCCCAGCTGGTGTTCACCTGGAACGAACCTATGAGGAGTGGCAGAGCAGCATCTTCGCCGAAGAAGGCGTGTTCCGACTGAGCTGCGGTAACTGTCATGCACGAGGCTACGACGGGCGCGCCGCAGACCTGCCCAATGCTCCGGAACGCAGAGTTCACCGGCACGGCATGGCTGGCGTCGACATCGCTCTTACCGACTTCCCCGACCGGGAACGACAACGAGCCTGGGTCAATGAAGAGCTGGCCGGTAGCCTCTATGCAAGCATCTGTGTTGGCCCGCTCCCCGGCGGCGCAGAAATCGTCGTGCTGCTGGACAACGTTGGGGTCGGCCACAGCTGGCCCTCCGGGGCTGCTCATGATCGCCGGGCCTGGAGCGAGGTCATTGCCTACGCCAATGGGGAGGAGGTCTTCAGCAGCGGCGTCGTAGCCGACGATCAAGCGCTGTTATCACTGGAGGACCCCTACCTCTTTCTGCTGCGAGACACTGGCTTTAATGCGGCTGGTGAAGAGACCCACATGATCTGGGACATCACCTCGGTGGAAAGCAATCTGCTAACCACTACGGTGACCACAGACCCCCTTAATCCGGCCTTCTATCACTACAAAGAACATCGCTATCCGGTGCTCGGGGCGGTGCCGGACCGAATTACACTGCGCGAGCGAATCCGACCGATGGGTCTCGACGTCATCGACGATCTGATCGAATCAGGCGACCTAGACCCTCAACTGCGAAGCGCCTTTCCAACCTTTGATCTGGAAAGCACCGTGCTCGAATGGCGCGGCGAAATCGGCGATTGCGTAGAGTCCAACTGAAAGCAGCTAGCCGACTACACAGAAGCTGAACATAGCGCTGTCGCTCAAAGATGGGCCCGGATCATCGCTGGCAGAGTCATCGTCATCGCCGGCCGCACCGCACTCCAGTTCAACGCTGTTTTCCCAGTAGCCTGGCATCACAAAGCGAAGTCCATCGACCTGATAGGTGCCAGGCTCGCCTTCAATCCCGCCCGGTTCATTGGAGCCATGATTGTGATCGGGCATCCAAGGCACCAGCTTAAGGCTGCAACCAGTGAGCGGGCTGTCATCCGCGGCCGAACGGACCGAAATACTCCAGTCATTGAGCCCTACGTCGGGAGGCGCGGGGGAAATGCTGTGGAGCGTAAAGATGGCGAGGCCTGCTGCTCCGGTTCGGCTCATGTCGGCAGTAAAGGTCTCAGCCCGCTCATCTTGTTCGCAGGGCACTCCCGCAGGATCATCCGTTTGATCACAAGAGATCATCAGGAAGGTTGCTAGAAGCGCAGGAAGGATGGAGAAGATACGGAGGGTTGCAGTGCTCATGGCAGAGAGGATCGCAGAAATCATGACTTTGCCAAGGGCGGCACTGTGCCTCGCCTGCGAGAAAGCCAAGCAAAAACTCCAATAAGGACTAGCCAATTGGGCCGCAGTTCTGACCCTGGCGCGTGACTCTGGGCCCGACAGCCTGGGCCAGCAGCAACAGGCTGGGGTTCTTCCGGATAGAGCAGCGGCAGGGCTGCAGTCCAGGGACTTGCGGCGCCGAAGCTGTCTATGCCTCGCAAGGCCCAATACAGCTCACCCTGCAGGCGGGGAACAGACCAGCGCACCAGGCTCTCACCCGCTGAATCAGCGGCGCTCGGCAACACCGGCCCGCTGCTCCTGAGCACTGCCTCCAGCTGGGGATCAGCCGCAACAACAAATTCAAAGAAATGAAGATCCTGCTCCGGATCGCCATAGCTGATGGCCTGCAGCGTAACAGCCGCGTCGCTCCGCGAGCTACTTAATGACGGGGCCTGTGGAAGAGGCAACAGGGGAGCCTCATTCGGCCCCCTGGAGAAGAAACTGCCAAGCTGAGGAATGGAGCTGGCGCCTTCCGCATCAAAGCAGCGCAGCCGCACGTATAGCAAGCGATTCTCAGGCAAGGTCAAGCCAGTAGCCGCCAGATCCCAGGACACCAGTTCCTGATCCTGCAGGTGGATCGTCCAGGCCATGTATTCCGAACTGCCCAGCTCAGGGACTACATCAATCTCGAACAGCACTTCAGCGATCTCGCCGTCCATGTCGCTACCAGGATCGGCCAGAAAGACCGGTGCCAGGTCCTCAATAGGCTGACCCAGTTCAGGTTCAAGTAAGCGGCAATCGACGGGCGCCGTATTCTCGCTGGAGAAGCGAAAACTGCGCTCATCACTCCAGCTGCCCATAAGCCCATGCTCGTCCTGGGCGGCTACTCGCCAGAAATACAGCGTGTCATCGCGCAGCTCTTCTGTTAGCGGCCAGGAGAACAGGGATGGCTGGCTGGTGCCACTGGAGCCAACAGCAGGAAACTGCAGCAGCTGCCCTTCAACGTCACGCAGTTGCACCTCCCAATGCAGGGAGTCGCGGTCAGGATCTGGGTCCTGGGCCCACTGCAGGTGAAGCTCTCCATCAGCCACCAGTGCACCTTCTTCAGGGTGTTGCAGGGATGGTCCCGGTGGAGCCTCGTTGTCACTGTTGACAAAGAAACTACCAAGATCACTGAAGGGCCCACTCACCCAGCCATCGGTGGCAGAGGCCCGCCAAAACACCAAAGAATTCTCGGCCAGGACGGTAGGGACCTTCCAACGAACCACGGCGTTCTCTGACTCAGAGGACACCGTGCCCGCTGCTAACAGCTGCCCCATGGCAGCATCAGCAAAGACCTGAAAGTAGTGATCAACTGCCTCACCCTGGGGATCCTGAGCTGCAATCAACTCCAGCCAGGGCGTCTTGGAATCCACCTCAGCGTCTTCTTCAGGCAACCACAGGGTAGGCGCACCAGGACCATCAAATAAGAAGGCGTCGCTGCCAGCGATAAACTCCTGCAGGTTGCTTAGGCCATCACCGTCGGGATCAGCGCTATCATCCGCAGAGTCGTTGGGGTCGAGTCCCTGCAGCAACTCCCAGGAGTCGGCCATGCCGTCACCATCCTGATCACGAAAAAGTACGGTGATGTTCCAGCTCTGAATGGCCAGCCCGCCGTCTTCATCTTCGACGATCAAGGTAAGGCTGACCGCAGGCCCCAGAGCATCCAGGTACTCAGGTGTCCAGGTAATGCGTCCATTGCTGGGATCCAGAACCAGCCCGCTGGGCGCGCCAGCCGCGAGTCTGAAGGACAACACATCATTGCCCGGCTCGTGGACGCTCGGCAGGTAGCTGTAGAACAGTCCCTCCTGGGCCAACAGCGGAGCGCTGGACACAAAACTGGGAGCCAGATTGCTGGTAGTGACCAAATGGCTCTGCGAATCCTGTCCACCTTCGCCATCGTCAACCAGCAACTGAACCTGCCAGCTGCCCTCATCGGAAAAGGCGTGCTGGACGCTGGGGCCCTGCTGAACAGGACTGCCGTCACCAAAATCCCAGGTGTACAAAAGACTCTGCTGATCAACGCTGCCAGGATCAACTGCGCTGGCGCTGAAGCTCAATAACTGCCCCTCGTTGCCGCTGCTTGGCGCCGACAGCTGGGAGATGCTCGGTGGCAGATTGACGATGCTCGCGGCAGCACTGCTGCTGGCGCTCCCGCCAGCGTTGTCGGTGACGGTCAGGGTGACGGTATAGGTACCGTCGTCCTGAAAAGCGTGCTGCACGCCAGCACCCTGTTGAACAGCACTCCCGTCGCCAAAATCCCAACTGAAGCTCAGTGGGTCGCCACCCGGATCAACAGCGCTGGCCGCAAACTGGAGCAGCTCTCCCTCATTGCCGCCCGGGACCGTCAGGGAGGTGATCGAAGGACCCTCGTTGGCGATGCTTACGATGAGGCTCTGACTGGAAACTCCGCCATCGTTGTCGCTAGCGGTGAAGCTCAGAGTGTAAGTTCCCTGATCCAAATAGCTGTGGCTGGCGCTCATGCCGGCAACCGGAGCGCTCCCGTCGCCAAAGTCCCAGGAGCCTGAGAGCGAGTCTGCGCTGCCTGAATCAACGACCTGAGCTGACCAGCTCAGCGATTGAGCCTCAAGCCCCGCACTGTTACCAGTAAGAGCCTGGATCTCCGGCGGCCGGTTGGCAATGCTCAGGCTGCCACTTTGCTGGACAGTACCCCCATCTCCATCACTGACCGAGAGGCTAATCTGGAAGCTGCCTTCATCGATGAAGCGATGTTGAACGCTGGCCCCGCTCAGCAGAGCGCTCCCGTCGCCGAAGTCCCAGCTGAAGGTCAGTTGATCCTCGCCCGGATCGCTCGCGGCTGCAGAAAAAAGCAACAGCGAACCCTCAGCCAAATCACTGCTGGGCAGCACCAGAGCATCGATCTGAGGCGGCTCGTTGGCCACCTCGACAGTAGCGCTCAGCTGGGCTGAGCCCCCATCGTCATCAAGCACCGTCAAGGTGACGATATAGCTGCCCTGATCCGGCCAGGCGTAAGCCATGGGATTGCCCACCTGCGGCTGACTGCCATCACCGAAATTCCAGTGATAAGAGACAGTGTCAGCGGCAACGTCACTGGCGCTGGCGCTGAGGCTGAGAAGGGACCCTTCCGAGCCCACCGACGGTACAGATAGCGAGGCAATACTGGGGGCAAGGTTGGCAATGGTGACGATCGCCGTGGCGATAGCGACCCCACCATCCTCATCGCTCACTGTGAGCACCAGCTCGTAGCTGCCATCGTCACTGAAGATGTGCTGGGCCGTGTTGCTGCCGGTCGAGCTACTGCCGTCACCAAAGTCCCAGTGGTAGCTCAGCAGATCTGAGCTGCCGGAGTCCTGAGCCTGGACGGCAAACGATAACAGCTCACCCTCATCACCATCAGGAACCACAAAGCCACTCAGGATGGGGGCCTCGTTGCTGATGGTGATGGTCTCTACAACGCTGGCAGAAGCCCCATCATCGTCACTTATAGTCACGGTAAATAGGTAACTGCCCTCATCGGTGTAGGTATGGGCGAAGCTGTCTCCAGCGCTCACCGGACCACTGCCATCACCGGGATCCCAGACCACCGTGTGATCGTCCTGGAGACCCGGATCGTTCCAGCTCAAATGCCAGCTCAGGGGATCACCTTCGCTGCCCTGGTCCGGCCCCTGCAAGACCAACTGGTTGGGCGCAACATTTTCGACCGTAACCGTAGTCGTCGTGGTCCCAATCATGACCCCGGAGAGTCCGCAGTCAGCGCTCACCTGTAAACCGATCTGATGCAGACTGGGCCCGTCCAGGGAGCTGGCATTAAACAGGGTCGGCTGACCGGTGGCATCGTCGTAGCTGCCATCACCATCGAGATCCCAGCTAAAGTTTCGATTGGCGCCCTCTGAATAGCCCGACACCAGAACCGCCCCCCCTTCGTCCACGGTGTAGGGCCCCCAGATCACCGGATCGGGGCAGACGTTCATCGAAAAGCTATCCAGGCCCAGAAAACCGGAACTGGTGTGAAGCACCAACCAATCCAGGTCGATCCAGTCCAGGTCTCCGGTCGGGAAGAAAAAATAGTCCCCAACGGCTCCAGTTACCGTGAGCTGAGCACCGCTGGAAGCAATGAAGGTCTGGGTGCCGCTGCGCTCAGCGATGTGAAAATTCAGGGGGGTAAATGGCACTCCCTGACGGGTGAACTCCAGCCAATTGGAATTCTGTCCCGCGTAGGAGGTTATGTGGTCCCCGCCCTGTAGCCAGTTGTCCGTTTCAAGCTGGCCGGGCTGGGCACTAAGGCCTCCGTCCTGAGTCCAATTGCCGGTAACGCTGAAAGCTCCCTCCTGCCAGGAGTGAGGCTGACCGCTAATGCCGGTAAAGGTCATGGTGAAGTGCGCTTCTGCACAAGGGGCAACCAGCAAGATAGATGCCACCACAGCTAGAGACAGGGCCGAACGCATAGCTACTGGCAACAGATACCGCACCACTACAGCGTACTTCTCTTTGCCTGCGGCCGCCGCAGCTTCTGTCTGAAGCGAACCCTCAATTTCAGCGCAGCAGGCCGAAGCCAGGGAGAGCAGCAACACATCGAATCAATTTGCGCGGCGCTGAAGGGCCTGATTGGGTAGCATTTGAGACTGGTCCGGCTGGAGTCTCCGGGCCGCGGAGGTTGCTATGTCACCGCGTTTTTCCCCTCTCGTCTGGTTCTCAGCCATGGCCCTGGTTGCCGCCATGCTGCCAAATGTCAGTTGGGGGCAGACTGCGCCGCAACTGGACCGCTTCATCGCTGGAACTGAGGCCTCAGGATTGGTTGGAGTCGCCCTACGCAGCGACGACAACCACATCTTCGGCGCAGACCGCAGCAACGGAACCATCTACCGCTGGGCTGACATGCTGTCCTTCGCCGACGGCTCAGCGGTGACCGCCGCAGCCTCCTTCACAGCACCCGCTGATGTAGGCGGCCTGGTCTTAAGCGCTGACGGCTCCACTCTATTTGTAGTCTCAGGCGCCAGCGTCATCGAGATGGACCTCAATGGAAACCAGATTGACAGTTTTCAACCCTTTGGCGGGGCCAGCCTCGCCGGCATTACCCGCATCGGCAACCACATAGCGGTCGCCGAGCAGGGTGGCTCAGGCAGGGTGCGAGTCTTTGAAAAAGCAGACACTACCCCCACCTCACTGTCTCGCAACAAGGTGGTGATTGCCCAGGGCGGCAAGCACTTTCACGGCATCGACTACGACCCGGTAACTGACACGGTCTGGGGTACTGAGGCCGAGGACAACCGCATTCGGTCTTTTCCCAACATCAGCAGCGTGCCCGATGGCGGAACGGCCAACTACAGCGTCAACATCAGTGGAGGTGCAAACCTGCAGGGGTTGGCCGTAGATGCCATAGCCCGCCGCGTCTACGTGACCAACTATTCCAGCACGGTACGGGTCTACGATATGAGCGGCTCGCTCATTGAGAACTGGAACGGGCATCCCAGCTCAACGGGCGCCGTTGCTGCCCACAACGATCGCATCTGGGTGGGCTCAGGGAACGAAATCCGTATTTATACTCGCAACGGCGGAAGCTACACTCAAGTAGGCTCCTTCAACGTCAATAGCAGCGGACCCAACGGGGGTGGCACCCCAACCTTTGGCTATGACGAAGAGCGCAACCTGCTGTGGGTCAACTATTGGCAGGCAGGCGGCTGGCGAGTCTACAACGCCGACAGCGGTGCCCAGGTGACCAGCTTCTCGCCGGTGGACACGAATGCCGGCAACTGTCACTGCGCTGGCTTCGGTGGAGGCTTAATCTGGGAAGGCAGCGAAGACCGCAACCCCGACAAGATCAAGGTCATAAACGTCCAGGCGCCAGCGCCCTTTAATCAGATCGGCGAGATCAGCCTGCCGGCACCGGTCGACTGGGCCTCATTGGCCTACGACCCGAGCGAAGACCTGCTGTGGGTGAGCTCATTCAATGGTGGAAGCCCCAGCGGCTTTATGGGCCTGGATCCAAGCAATGGCACTGTAGTTCGGCAACATCCCGGGCTGGTCAGTGCCCGCTGGGGGCGGGGGCTTGAGTTCGCCCAGGGCGAGTTGATCGTTGGAACCGAGACCACCCTGAGCGCCGACGGCGTGGAAGTCTACGTCTTTGGGACCGACACTGACGCCGACACCATCGCCGATCTACACGACAACTGCCCAGCGGATGCCAACCTCAATCAACTCGATACCGATGGTGATAACAGTGGGGATGCCTGCGACCCCGACGACGATGGCGACGGACTGAGCGACTCCGATGAAGCGCTGGCTGGCTCCAATCCCCTCAATCCTGACAGCGACAGCGACGGAGTGCTTGATGGGGTCGACAACTGCGTGGTGAACGCCAATTCCACCCAACTCGACACCGATCTGGACGGGATCGGCGACCCCTGCGACGACGACGACGACGGCGACGGTGTTGCGGACACCGCAGACAACTGCCCGCTGCTGGCCAATGGCGGCCAGGAGGACCTCGACAGCGACGGTGCTGGGGATGTCTGTGACCCTGACGTAGATGGTGATGGTCTCGCTGACACTGCAGACAACTGCCCGCTGCTGGCCAACGGCGGCCAGGAAGACCTGGACAACGATGGCCTGGGTGACCTGTGCGATGACGACGTAGACGGCGACCTGTACCCCGATGTAGTGGACTGCGCGCCACTCGATGACAGCATTTACCCAGGTGCAGCGGAAAGCTGCGACGCTATTGACAGCAACTGCGACGGCTCGCTGGTGGACAGCTTTGCGGACAGCGACGGCGACGGCCAGCCCAACTGCATCGACAGCGACGACGACAACGACGGCCTCAGTGATAGCGAAGAATCAAGTGCCGGCACCAACCCGCTGGACGGGGACAGCG
The DNA here is from genome assembly GCA_002433485.1 of Deltaproteobacteria bacterium UBA6601. Taxonomy (GTDB): domain Bacteria; phylum Myxococcota_A; class UBA796; order UBA9615; family UBA9615; genus UBA6601. Next base: position 7,949 of record DJIF01000065.1, on the reverse strand, counting down.
ACGGCGACGGAATCGGCGATGCACAGGAAGTGGGCGGTGATCCCACCGCTGCCATCGACAGCGACAACGACGGCGTGATCGACGCCCTCGACGAGGACGACGACGGCGACGGCATCGCCAGCAACGAAGAGGGGCAGTTCGACAACGATGGCGACGGGGTCCCCAACTATCTGGATCAGGACAGCGACGGTGACGGCTTGAGCGACAGCGAAGAGGGCGCTGGCGATCCGGACGCCGACGGCACGCCCAGCTATCTGGACGACGACAGCGATGGCAACGGCATTGATGACTTCACCGATGGAACCGGCGACAACGACGCAGACGGGATCCCTGACTTTCTGGATACCGACGACTCTGATGGCCCCGATGGTGACAGCGACAACGACGGCCTGAGCAATGGAACAGAAGCCCAGTTGGGCACCGACCCCCAGAACGCAGACAGCGACGGCGACGGGCTGAGCGACGGCGAGGAGGTCGGTGCGGATCTGAGCAATCCCCAGGACAGCGACGGCGACACGATCATCGACGCTTTAGAGGCGGATGACGACGGCGACGGAATCGCCACGGCCGAGGAGCTGAATGGCGACGCAGATGGCGATGGCATCGCTGATGAAGACGCCGATGGCGACGGGGTGCCCAACTACCTGGACGAGGACAGCGACGGCGACGGATTGAGTGATGAGTTGGAAGGTGCCGGGGACTTTGACGGCGACGGCATCCCTGACTACCTGGACAGCGACGCAGACGGTGACGGCATCGCCGATGCCGACGAAGGGGATGGCGACAGCGACGGTGACGGGGCCTTGGACGCTTACGATCTGGACAGTGACGACGACGGCATCGCCGACGCCGATGAGGGCGGCGGCGACGTGGACGGCGACGGTCTACTCAACTCAGCGGACCCTGACGCCGATGGCGACGGCATCCTGGACGAAATCGAGGGGACGGGTGATGTGGACGAGGACGGCACCCCCAACTTCCTGGATCCAGACGACTCCGACGGCCCTGACGCCGACGCCGACGGCGACGGTCTGAGCAACTCCGAGGAGGCTGAGTGGGGCACCGACGCCTACAACCCCGACAGCGACGACGATGGGCTCAGTGACGGCGAGGAGGTTCTTGAGCAAGGGACCGACCCACTGGACGCCGACAGCGACGACGATGGACTCAGTGACGGCGACGAATTGCTCTACGGCAGCGATCCACTGGACGCTGACAGTGACGGCGATGGGCTGAGCGACGGTGAAGAGGTCAACGACTACGGCACCAATCCGCTGCTGCCCGACAGCGATGAGGACGGCATGGACGACGGCACGGAGGTGGAGGTCGGCGCAGATCCCCTCGACTCGGACACCGATGACGACGGCATCCTGGATGGGCCCGATGGCCTGGAAGACGAGGACGGCGACGGCATCATCAATGTCCTCGACCCTCGAGAAGCCCCTGAAGACGAGGAGCCCGATGAGCCGGAAGTCCCGGTGGGTGATGTCCTCGACAGCCTCTACGGAGGAGCAAGCCCTGCCTGTGGATGCTCCCAGTCTGCCGGCGACCAGCCCCAGCTATCCTGGCTGTTGCTGCTGCTGGCCGCGCTGGGTTCCGGACGCCGGCGCAGAAAGGCCTGAACTCAGACCAGTAGCCGGCGCTTGCCCAGCAAGAAGGCCAGGCTAAGCAGTACAAAGCCAAGGCAGCAGAAGGCCCAAAGGGGAGCCAGACCCTGACCCAGAGCGAGCAACAAGCCGAACAGCAGGGCCGAGTGCCGCAACAGCTCAACAGGAAAACCCCAAGAGCGTCTCTCAAGCAAGCCCACCCAACCAGCAGCAGTCCACAGAATGAGCAGTGAGCCCAGCGTTAAGACCATCGACGACAGACTCTGCTCGAAGGTCAACATCCAACTCATCAGCGCCGCCACTGGCAGCAATTGAGCCAACAGATAGGAATGCACAGTAGCGTGCACATCCAGGTCGTAGCCGCGGCGCCCCATGAAGTCCCCCTTGGCCAGCGCTGGAGCCGCATCAGGCGCCCACTCAGGAGGAGCGACAAGAGCGTACACTCGCTCCCCCAGACCCTGAGCGGAGTTGACCAGCCTGGCGATGTGCAGCAAGGGCTCAACGTTAGCCCACAGCGGATTCCAGCTGCGCAAGGGCCGACGAGTCCCGTACAAGACCTCAGCCTGCTCAGGCTCAAAGGTGCCGTAAAGTCGATCCCAGATGATCAAGACCCCTGCATAGTTGCGGTCCAGATATTCATCATTAATTCCGTGATGAACCCGGTGATGACTCGGTGTATTCAGTACCCACTCCAACGGTCCCAACCGATCAATGAGCCGGGTATGAATCCAAAACTGGTAGAGCAGGTTGAGCGCGTAGCATCCTGCCCAGACCAGCGCGGGAATGCCCAGCAGAGCCAGCGGCAGGTAGAAAATCCAGTTGTAGAACTGAGTAAACCAGGGCTGGCGTAAGGCCACGGCGAGGTTGAACTCCTCGCTCTGGTGATGAACAACATGGGTCGCCCAGCCCAGGTTCACCCGGTGACTGAAGCGGTGATACCAATAGTATTGATGGTCGACCAGCAGCATTCCAGCTGCCCAAACCGCGACCGCCGAACTGTTCAACTGGAGTAGACCGTAGCGTCCTTCAACCAACGTGTAGATAGCCAGGGGAATGGCCTTGGTAAAGATGCCAATCAGCTGATCGCCCATTCCGCAGGCCAGATCGGCCATCGAATCGTTGAGTCGATGGAGACGAAGGGTTGTTCGCCTTGCCAGCAGGATTTCCAGCCCGAGCAGCACAAAGAACAGCGGAACTGCGACACCGATTGGATTGATGTTCACCTCTCGACCCTAGCTCAGGCCCCCGCCCACCACCAGAACAGGGGACAAGCAGGCGGGAGTGAACTAATCTCCCTCCATGTACCTTCCAAACCGATCTTTCTCGCCCGTTCTTACCGCCCTTCTGGCCGGCCTTCTCATCCTGCTGAGCGGAGTTTCAAGTAGCGCGGCCCCCAAGGGTCCCGAAATCGGTCAGCCGGCCCCAGACTTTGAGCTCAAAGACACCGAGGGAAACGCCGTACGTCTCAGCTCCTTCAAGGGCAAGACGGTGGTCCTTGAATGGTTCAATCCAGACTGCCCCTTCGTCGTCTACGCCCACGGTGAAAAAGGCCCACTCAGCAAGCAACCGCAAGCGGCCACTGCAAGTGGCGTCGTGTGGCTGGCGATCAACTCGGGAGCAGCGGGAAAGCAGGGCGCGGGACTGGAGCGAAACATCGCGGCCCGCAAAGAATACGCCATGAACTACCCGGTTCTGCTCGATCCCAGCGGCGAGGTGGGACGCAGCTACGGGGCCATCACTACCCCGCACATGTTCGTTGTCGACGCACAGGGCAAGCTGGCCTATGCAGGAGGACTGGACGGTGCACCGATGGGTAGAGGCAACAGCACCAACTTCGTCGCCGAGGCGCTCACTTCGCTAAGCGCTGGCGAGGCGCCCAAGCGACCCCGCAGCAAAGCCTATGGCTGCTCGGTCAAGTACGGGCGGAAGTAGCTTTGCCGCTGCTAAGGCCAGAATGGCACGGCCGCAGCCTGATCGGAGGCGGCCTGCTTGCTGGTCTGATGCTGTTCAGCAGCTCCTGCACCGTCACCACTTCAGTTACCGACTTCGACAACGACGGCAGCTCTGATCAAGACGACTGCGCACCGGCAGATCCCATGATCTATCCGGGCGCAGAAGATCCCTACGGCGATGAGCTCGATTCCAACTGCGACGGCGTCGACGGCAACTCGGTCGATCAGGACGACGACGGCTACAGCAACGCCATCGACTGCGACGACCGCAATGCAAACGTTCATCCTGGTGCAGAGGACCCGATCGGAGATCAGCTCGACAGCAACTGCGACGGCATCGACGGCACCGCTGTGGACCTGGATGACGACGGCTTCAGCAGCGCGGTGGACTGCAACGACGATGACGCCTCGATCTACCCCGGAGCTGAAGAGCTCCCCGACAACAACGTTGACGACAACTGTGACGGTCAGATCGACGAGAACAACAGCATGGGCGATGATGACGATACGGTCAGCCTCTGTGGCAACGGCATTGTTGAGCTGGGCGAAGCCTGCGACGATGGCAACGAAGAGCCTTTCGACGGCTGCTTGCTCTGCCAGCAGGAGATCGATGCCGACGGTGATGGCTGGTACCAGGGTCAGGACTGCAACGATGAAGACCCATCGATCAAGCCCGGGGCTGAGGAACTCTGCGATAGCCTTGATCGAAACTGCGATGGCGATGCCCAACAAGGCGCTGTAGACGCCGGCACCCGCTACCGCGACGGCGACCAGGATGGTTTCGGTGACCCCAATGCAGCGGTGCTGGCGTGCGCAAGCAGTGACTCAGTGCTGGACAGCAGCGACTGCAACGACAGCAACGAAACGGTGCACCCCAGTGCCACCGAGCAATGCGATGGCATCGACAACGACTGTGACGAACTCATCGACGACGCCGACCCAAGCCTCAGCACCAGCTTCACGGTTCGGTGGTTCGTGGACAACGATCTCGACGGATTTGGCAGTGCAGGCAACCATCTGGATGCCTGCCAACCGCCGGGGGTGGGCTACCAGTTGTCGGACACCGACTGCGACGACGACAACCCGGCCCGGAGCCCCGGCCTGATCGAGATTTGCGACCAAATCGATAACGACTGCGACCAGCTCACCGATGACGACGACCCAAGCCTGAGCCTCATCGGCGCAGTCACTACCTACGCCGACATGGACAACGACACCTATGGGGATCCGAGCAGCGGCACAATCACTGCCTGCACTCCGCCGGTTGGTTTTGTGAGCAATGATCAGGACTGCGACGATTCAAATGGGTCGGTAAACCCAGGCGCCACCGAGGTCTGTGATGGGCTCGACAACAACTGCGACAGCGTCGTTGATCCGGAAACAACGGTCGGAGCGGTTCCCTGGTACCGGGATGCGGACGGAGACGGCTACGGCAAGGCCGATGTCAGCCTGCTTGCCTGCTCTCAACCAACAGGCTACGTCAGCGATGACAGCGACTGCGACGACCTCAATCCAGTTCGCTATCCGCGCACGGCTTTCCAACAGGACAACATCTGCGATGGCCTCTCCACCTACTGCGGCGCAGGACTTACTCCCGATGAACTTGACGATGACGGCGACGGCTACATCGGCTGCTCGCCGCTGGCCTCCTCGGTCGTGGCTCCGGGCATCATTGGCGGTGGCGACTGCGACGATGGTCCCGGTGCCAACTGGCATAACGGCACCACAAACGGCCTCAACAGGCATCCTGGAGCTCCTGAGCTGTGCGATTACATCGACAACGACTGCGACGATGTGGTTGACGAAGGCTGCGAATGATGGACTACTCAGCTCGCCTGGCTGCCCTTGACTGAGGCGCTCCTACCCGTCGCCCTGGTCGGAGCCGGACGGCGCAGTGAGACGGTCTATGGCCCCCTTCTCGCTGGTCCCCTGGGGAATCGAGCGCAGCTGTGCGCACTGGTTTCACGGGGTAAAAAGCGGGGCAGCCAGCTCGCCGAGGAGTTGGGTCTGCCCTTTGTTCACAGTCTTGATGAGGCAGTCTCCCGGCACGGCGCCAGGGCGGCCATCCTCTGTGCCAGCTCGCCAGAAAATCACCGCCTTGCGCACCAGAGTCTGGACCTTCAATTGCCAGCTCTGCTGGAGACCCCGCTCGCCTTTAAGCTCAACGATGCCCGAGCCCTGGCTGCTCGGGTTGAGCAGAGTTCCATACCCATTGAAGTGGCAGAACAGAACCCTCGCTTCCTGGAACAACGCTTCTGGAAGGCGGTTATCGATGCTGGGATCATCGGCACGCCGCGCTTCATCAGCTGCGATCGAGCTGGCTACCGCTACCACGCCACCGCCGTTGCCAGACAGCTGCTAGGTCGGCCAACGGCACTTCAGGCTAGCGGCCGAAGGGCGCTGTTACCCATAAAAGGCCACGACCAGCAAGCCCTCTATAGCGGAACCATCGCCTGCGATGGCGGGGCAGTATTTCAGCTCACCGATGGGGAAGCCCTGTGGCAGCAGGACAGCCCCTGGACCCGGGGCAGCTGGGCAGTGCTGGGAGAGGAGGGCAGCCTGGGCAGCCCTGACCTAGTCATCGGCAGGACCGCCGGCCAGCGCCAGGCCATGGTCATCGAGCGGGTTAACCGGAAGTCTGGCAAGCAGAACTTCGAGGCCAAGCTAATTCTCCACTGCGCCACGCCCATCGAAGTCACAAGCCCCTTCCCCGGAGAGCGCCTGACCGACGACCAACAGGCGGCAGCTCTGTGCCTGCTCGATTGGCTGGCACGCATCAACGGAGAGGCCACCGCTACAAGCTGGTCAGCCCAAGACGGACTTGCCGATCTGGAATGGATCTGCGCTCTGGAGCGCTCCGCGGTACTCGCGGGCAGTCCGATACGAGTCGAGGAAGGCCTGCGAAAATGAGCGTCTATGACAGCGGCAACGGTGCTACTGAGTACCCCGAAGCCGAAGCCATCGTCGTACCCATAAACGGAGAACTGGACCTCCACAACTTTCATCCCAGAGAGGCCCGCGACCTGGTCAACCACTACCTCGAAGAGTGCGTGCTACGAGGGATCAAAACTGTGCGTATCGTTCATGGCAAAGGCAGCGGCCAGCTAAAGGCAAAGGTCCGCAGCGTCCTCGACAAACACCCCCGGGTTGCCCGCTACCAGCAAGCTGGGCCTGGTGGAGGAAACTGGGGTGCCACCCTGGTCGAGCTGAACGCTCCTGGTTCTGTGGAAGCTGGCAACATGGAAGAGGGTGAAAAATAGGGAGCCTGACCAGCTCAACAGCGGCCCCCTACAAGAGCACAACCTGCCAGATCACATGTCACCATGCCAGCGTTGGCGCCGGCTATGCAACAGCAGAGGTCAGCCACGTACAGCTTGATCCCGCCGACGGCAAGGACAGTCCTACAAGCTAGCTCGGCTCCCAACCTCCCTGGCGGAATCGGGCAAAGCGCACCAAACAGTAACGGCTTGCTCCTGATTCGATACTGAGCAAGCTACTCAGCCGCTGTGGCGAGGTCGCCTCGCCCCTCCAGCTCCTGCATTGCCCTGAGCACCTCAGCTGGAAGAGGAGCCTTGCGCCCGGCAGCGAAGTCGTAGCAGACCACCGTCCCATCGCCCTCCGCCACCAAAAAGCCCTGCTGCTGGCTGTAGAGCCGATAGTCCATGACAAAGCGATCCTCGCTAACCTGGCGAGCAGAGGCCGTCACAGTCACCCGGTCCGGAAAGGTCACAGGAGCCCGATAGCGGCAGCGAGACTCCGCCAGTATGGGCCCTACCTGGGTGGCCTGCATATGCTCGATGAAGCCAGTCTGGCGAAAGTATTCAATGCGCGCGCTCTCAAACCAACGCAGGTAGATGATGTTGTTGACGTGCTGAAAAGAATCCATCTCACCCCAGGCCACATCGATCTCAAGCCGCACCGGAGCCAGATCATCAGCAAGGGTCGGGCGGGATCTCCTGGGTCCAGTTGCGGTCATGATCGCTCCGTGATGGCCTATTCCGAGAACCATATCCCTTAACCGGATGCTGCGGGAATCCTGGCCTGCCCAGCAAACACTCAAGCAGCACGTTGCTCACTGAGCGGCGCCAACAGCAACCAACCGGCGAACTACTGCCTCTGCACAGCCAAAAGGCTAATATGATCACAGTAACTCTCGTCTGCAAACGACCAGATTCCGCCCGCCTAGCCTGAGCTGTGCGGAGCAGCAGGAGCCCAATAGATGGACAGGCCAGCCAACCTAAACGCACTCCCATGGATAACCCTGCGGCGCGCTCTGGCCCTGCTGGTAGCTGTTCAGTTGCTCGGCTGTCCCGACCCCGGCACAGGCACCATCGCCATTCCCGATGACGACGACACAACAGAGAACGACTCTGGGCCCGATGACGATGAC
>DJIF01000140.1 GCA_002433485.1 Deltaproteobacteria bacterium UBA6601 | reverse complement strand
TGTCGAGCGCTCTGACGACGGTGATGGCGATCCTGACAGTAGCGATTGCGCGCCCCACGACGCCACAACCAACAGCGCTGCGGTTGAGGTCTGTGATGGAATGGATAACAACTGTGATCAGCAGATCGACGAGGGCTTCGACGCCGATGGCGACGGCTTCACAAGTTGCGGTGTAGACGGGGTCCTTGGCACCGTAGATGACGACTGCGCCCCTGCGGACTTCGACATCAACCCAGGTGAAATTGAGATTCAGGGCGATGACATCGATCAGGATTGTGATGGTGTTGGTGGACCGGCAGCAGATCCCTGCTGCGTCCACTATCTCTACTCGGGGCAGAGTTGGCTCGCTGGGGGGACCTATGTGGGGACGCCCTTTACCGGGGCTCCTGGAGCGTGCGCTGATTCGATAGCTGCTGCTCAGGTCTGTGACATCGTCAGTCCCACGGGATCGACATGTTGCGGCAACCTTGGCGGCATGAACTGGGAACTCTCCTGCTATCACGAGTACCAGGCTCAATCGTCCAGCTGCAACTGAGTCTCTTTGCGGTAGGTATCACCGGGACCGGCTGAGCTGATCCGCTGTCGGATTAGAGCTTTGGCGTACTACAGTAAGTAGCGGCACCTTTCCTCTCTGTTGTTGGGTGGCTGAGCTGTCCAGCTCACTTGGTGTATTTCGCTGCCATTTCTTCGGCGACCAGTTGGTGGAGTTGGGCCAGGCCAAAGCTGGGTAATTGTCGGCCGTTCACCAGGAAGCCAGGCGTCTTGCGGATCCCCAATGTCGCCGCGTCGGCGATGTCTTTCTGGACAATGGAGTCGATCTGAAAGCCAGCGAAGTCCTGCCGCATGCGCTCCATGTCCAACTCCAGCCCAGCAGCCGGTAGCAGCTCCCAGAGCAGTTCCGGTTGTGGGTGATGATGGCTCGCCCAGCGTCGCTGGGTAGCGAACATCACTTCAAGGGCCTCCCAGTACTTGCCTTGTAGACGGGCCGCCTCAAGCATCTTTGCAACATCCTCAGAGCCGTGGTGAAAGGGGGCGTAGCGAAGGACCAGGCGGAGGCGTTCCGGGTACTGCTTAAGCAAGTCTTTGACTGGCTTGTGAAACATCGCGCAGGTCTCACATGCGGGATCAAAAAACTCCACCAGAACCACCTGGGCATCTTCGGGCCCCAGGCTCATGGCGTGGCTCGGCACCAGCACATTGGTGCTCTCATCGGCAATGGTCTCGACGCGCTCTGCTTCGGCGCCTCGGTACCAGTTTGTAGCGACTGCGAAGCCTACGATCAGGGCGATCAGGGTGGCAGTGACCAGCATCTTTTTGTTCATGTTTTGAGTCTCCTTCGTAGGATCAGCAGCAACCCGACAACGGTGCTGAATGCCAGCAGTGAAAGGGCCGGGATCGATAGAAATCCGAGCACCTCGATGTACTCTTCTTTGCACGAGACCCCCTGGCGGCACGGTGACGCGCTCTCCGGGACGATTCCCAGGTACAGCAGCAGGTGGTATGCCGCGATCAGCCAGCCACCGATGGCGAGCGGGAGTCCGAAACGCACCGCGCCCCGATCGACGGGAAACAGGCCGATGGCCAGCACAAGGACCAGCGGGTACATGAAGATCCGCTGATACCAGCACAGCGAGCAGGGCGCGAACTCCATTACTTCACTGAAGAACAAGCTCCCCAGTGCGGCCAGTGTTGCGATCAACCAGGCGCTGAACAGCAGCAGCCAGTCGCGATCAAGTTCGGGTTCAGTGGTGTTCACGGCGGTTGTTTAGCTGGACCGCGGCCAATGCGCTACTTACCGCAGCAAACATGAGTCGATTCCAATCCTCCGGCAGCCTGTCCGTCCGGCGAAGAAACATCTCGTAACAAGCCGAAACCCAACGGTTACAGCGATTTCGCGAACCTGGTTGGCGACCAGGGAAGTCACCCTTGTCATCAACCGGGTCGTCGAGATGGGCCCAGGAGGATGAAGACGATGATTACGAATCGAAACACAATCCTGAACTGTTGGTTCATGGCACTTGCGCTCACGGGCTGTGAGCTGCTGCCTGGGTCATCGAATGGTGATGCCGGTAGCGCCGGTCCGACCGTCGTAGAGGTGGAGTGCGATGACGATGACAGCGTGGTCGACAGCGAGGATGTGGATGGCGACGGCGCCGTGGATGAGGAGGACATCGGGGCTGCTGATGATGACGACAGCTTTGGTGGCGGAGCGGCCGACGATGATGACGGCGGGGCCGACGATGGCGCTGAGGATGACAGCAGCGAAGAAGAGCCCGAACTCGACACCGATGGCGATGGCATCACCAACGGCGATGAAGGCAACGTCGATACCGACGGCGATGGTCACGAGGACTGGCAGGACACCGATTCGGACAACGACGGTATCAGTGATGCAGATGAGGGCACCGTCGACACCGATGGCGACGGCATCTCAGACTATGTGGATAGCGACTCGGACAATGACGGCATCAGCGATGCCGAGGAGGGTGACGTTGACAGCGATGGCGACGGCGAGCCCGACTATGTGGACAGCGACTCGGATAACGACGGTTCGAGCGATTTGATTGAAGATGTTGTTGGCACCGATCCGACCGACCCCACCGACAATCCCCCCGACAATGGCGATCAGGTCATTGATGTCACCTCAGAGACCACGGTCAGCACCGATCTGATCACCACCACGACCAACTATCAGCAGCTCGATGTGTGGTTCCTGATGGATCGAACCTGCTCCATGTCGGCTGAGATTGAAGCGATGGCCGACGCCATGGTCGACATCGTTGACTCTCTGACCTGCGAGAGCTCGGGCGCAACCTGTGATGAGGACGCTGCTTGTGATTCCGACGAGGTCTGCGGCTGGCAGGGCGAGTGCATTGAGGATCCTGCCCTGGTGGGCTGTGTCCCGAGCTTCTGGTCGGGTACCGGCACCTATCAGGACGCCGGCTTCTCCGTGACCAACCTGGCTTCTATCAATAGTGATGCGGCGTTGACTGCCAGCATGTTCCCGACCTCTATCGCCGGAGGCAGCGATGAGAACCTGTTCCAGGCCGCCGCCTGTGTTGCTGACCCGGCAGCATGCGGCCCCGCAGTGACCCTCGATTGTGCCGCTTATGGCATCGGTTGCCCGGGTTATCGCGATGACTCTGTGCGGGTCCTGGTGCAGGTCACTGATGAAGACGACCAGTCCAGTCCACAGACCTACAATGCCGCCATGGCCGGTGCCGCGCTGCAGTCGCAGGACATCGAGTACATCGGCATTGACTGTGATACCAACAGCATGGGCCTGGCCGATCTTCAGGCTGTGGCTACCGAAGCCGGCTCTTTCGATGCTGATGGCAACCCCCTGGTGTTTTCGGGCGTTGGCTCTGAGGTGGTGCCAGCTGTCACAGAGGCGATCCAGACCCTGGTGGAGGACGTTCCTGTCGAGGTTACGGTTACCGCGACTGACCTGCCCGGGGACTCGGGAGACTCCCTGGTCTTCCTGGATTACTTCGAGGTCGTCAGTGGGGTTGATGGTTGCACGGATGCTCCGGCGCTGGACAGCGATGGCGACGGTTTCGCCGAGACCTATACCAGCGTCCTGCCTGGGACCACCGTTTGCTGGAGCTTTAATGTCGACAACAGCACCGCTGTGATCCCTACCGACGAGGTCCAGACCTTTGACATGCTGCTCACCATCACCGGCAATAACGCGGTCCTCGATGAGTACACGATCACTTTCGTGGTCGGTCCAGGGAGCTGAGTTTAAGCGGGATAAACCCTAACCTAGAGGTATCCATGAGCCGGGGCCCTGGAAGATTCCAGGCCCCGGCTCCGTGGGTTCTATGGAGCTGGAATCCCGTGTATTTGGCCCTGCCCGGGGGACCGCTGTAGAGCTTCGGGTTCAGCTGTCGCAGCACGGCTCCTGGCAAGCACGAATGCTGCCAATGTTCTTCAGGTGGCTGGCGACCAGCAGCAGCCCTCCCACAATCGCCAACATGCCAGCGCCCTCATAGAGTTCGAGCGCTTCGCCCATCCGGCCGGCAACCAACACCGCAATGCCGACGCCAAAGCTGCCGAGCACCCAGGAACTGCGATGAACTCGATAGCCGAGCGCTCCTGCCAGGCCCGCGATGCTCAAGGCAATGGCGAATAAGCCCCACTCAAGGGCCTCATGCTTCAGCAGCTCGAGCCCGAGCAGAGAAAGCAGTGCTGGGGCCACTGACAGCAGCAAGCAGTGAGCGGCGCAGGTAGCGCTGGCGATGGTGCCGGCTTGATCGATCCAGCTGAATTTCATGTTTTCTTCCTCTCCTCAAGTCAGTCAATAGCGCGACTTTAGAGTAGAGCTAATTAGATGTCGGACACCTGTATTGCAAGTCCCTTGCGATAGCTTTTTTTCAGCTTTCTTGGTAGAGCCATTGCGTATTCTTTCTTCGCCCCCAGCAGTTTTGGTGCTGGTCAGGTTTGGAGGCGCTGTGTCCATTCCGATTGAGCAGGTTAGGGACGAAGTACGTGCCTTGATTCGAGGGCGGGGCTTGCGTGCTACTGCTGCCCGCATAGGGGTGCTTGAGGTTCTCCATGAGGAGGCCGGACCGATGACCCATGAGCAGGTCATGAAACGTCTTCCCAGCGGCGTCTACGATAAGGCTTCTGTTTGGCGGATCTTGTCGGACTTGGCCGATGCAGAGCTTCTTCGGCGGATGGATCTTGGTGATCGAGTCTGGCGCTATGAGCTGCTCGACGCGTGTCGGCCAGTTACCGACGCGCACTCCCACTTTATGTGTAACGACTGCGGTACGGTCAGCTGCCTGCCGCCCTTGGAGGTTCGGGTCGCTGCAGGCGAGCTTCCAGAGGTGCTTCGCGGAGCGGACTTCCAGGTGCGGATTAGCGGAACCTGTGCGAGTTGTATTTCGGCTTGAGATTGGGGGTTCGCCCGTGGCGAGCGCCAAGGCTCCCACGGGCGAACCGCTTGCTGTCGTTAAGGTCTACTCTTCAGCTTCACATTCTCCCTCTTCAGCTCCATCGTCGATGTGACAGTGAAGGTCGCCGGAGCACTCGCCGTCATCATGGCAAGGATCGCCAGCAGCTCCCGTTGATCCGGAGCCACAAGCCGTTATGAG
>DJIF01000134.1 GCA_002433485.1 Deltaproteobacteria bacterium UBA6601 | reverse complement strand
GACCGGCAGCATACTCATCGGCATTGCTGACGCCGTCACCGTCGTTGTCAGCATTGCCGTCGCTCGGATCACTGGAGTCCAGCCCATTGGCATCCTCCCAGGTGTCCGAAATGCCGTCACCATCCGCATCGGTAAAGGTGACCTGGATGGTCCAGGTCTGCCCGTCGCTAGCCCCATCACCATCATCTACCGAGAGGGTAACGGCGAAGCTGCCGACCACGCTGTCAGCGTAGGCAGGAGTCCAACTCAGCTCACCGGTGCTTGCGTCCATGGACATGCCAGCGGGAGCAGATGCCGCGAGCGACCAGACAAAGACCTCATCACCCGGATCGACGACCACCGGCAGATAGGTATAGAGCATGCCTTCCTCAGCGGTCGCGGGCGGAATCGAGCTCAGCTCTGGAGCGACGTTATCAACCTGCACCTGATGAAGCTGAGTGACTGTCTCGGTGCCATCATCGACCGTCAGGACAACCGTATAGTTGCCGTCGTCAGGGAAGGCATGATCGGGGCTCGCACCGCTAGAGTCAGCGGTACCATCACCCCAGTTCCAGTTGTAGCTCATGGAGCTCATGTCATCACTGGCAGGGTCACTGACCACCGCGGTAAAGGTGTGCACAGCCCCCTCGTCCACCAGCGCGGGGCCGGTCATCTGATCGATCACCGGCGCCACATTGGTGATGGTCACCACTGAGGCGGTCGTCGTAATCCCACCATCGCCATCGTCTACCGTCAGCTCAACCGTATAGCTGCCGTTGTCGGTAAAGGTGTGGGTGAGGCTATCCCCCTGCCCTGTGCTGCCGTCATCAAAGTCCCAGGTGTACACCAGGGTGTCGGCGCCAGGGTCAGTAGCAGCAGCACCAAACACCAGGCTCTGCCCCTCTGCTCCGCCGGGCATGGTCGCCGAGGTGATAGTCGGTGCCACATTGGCGATCAGCAGCGTCGCTGTCGAGCTGTCACTACCGCCGTCACCATCACTGACCACCAAGCTCATTGGGTAGCTACCGTTATCAGCAAAGGCATGGGTAACCGTGTCACCGATAAGCGTAGTGCCGTCGCCCATCTCCCAGGTGTAGACCAGGGTATCTGAGCCGACATCGGTCGCTGCTGCACTGAAGGTCAGCGACTCGCCCTCGTTGCCGCCAGTAGCATTAACCACGGACAGGCTTGGCGCGACGTTGCTCACCGTGACCAACATCATGGCGCTGTCAGAAGCAGGCGGCGAGGCGTTGTCCGTCACCGTCACCGTCACCCCAAAGGTCCCATCATCGGTGAACACGTGGGTCACCTGTCCGGTGGTAGTGACCACCGGGGCGCTACCATCACCAAAGTTCCAAGAGTACGAGAGAACATCACCGCTGCCAGCATCTGCCGCCTGCACCGAATAGCTGTAGCTGTCCCCCTCCTGTCCGGAGGTGGTTCCCGTCAGATTAGAGAGCAGCGGCGCAGCGTTGCTGACCACAACCGTAAGCAAGGAGGTGGTGGTACCTCCATCACCGTCAGAGACCACCACCGACACCTGATAGCTACCCTCATTTACATAGGTGTGACTGGCGACCGGCAGGGTCGAGTTGGAAACCCCCGGGCTGCCGTCACCAAAGCTCCAGCTGTAGGTCAGCGTGTCGCTGCCCGGATCACTGGCTACGGCAGTCCAGGAGAGCTGCTCACCCTCGGCTCCAGTGGCATCGCCGACGATGGCGCTAAGGACCGGATCAGCGTTGCTAACAGTCACAGTTTGATTCTGAGTAGCAGTACCTCCATCACCGTCACTAACCGTCAAAACCACCGAATAGACACCCTCATTCTGATAGCTGTGCTGAACACTGGCGCCGACCCCAGCGGTGCCGTCGCCAAAATCCCAGGTGTAGTTGAGCGTATCGGGACCGGGATCAGTCGCCGAGGCGCTGAAGCTGATAGCGCCGCCCTCAATTCCATTGGGCGCGCTCACTGAGCTGATGCTGGGACTGACGTTGTTGATGTTGACGGTCGCCTGGGCGGTGTCATTGCCGCAATTAGAACTGCCCTCGACCGAAATCACCCGACTGCCTGGACCATCGTAGCTACCCGCCGCAAAGGTGACGCTGGCGCCACTGGTCTCGAAGCTACCGTTGCCGTCAAGGTCCCAGGCATAAGAGCTGACGGTATTGTTTGGAGAACTCGCGGTGACCGTCACCGAGCCCCCCTCATTGACCGTATAGGGTCCGCCAGCCGCCACCGAGACGTTGCCTGAGCAGGCATTGACCACCACGTTATCAATGGAGCCGCCACCAGAAGACCACTCAACCCAGCTGACCCCGGTCCAGGCATTTCCCGAGAAATTATTGGTGCCTGAACTGATGCTCTGAGAGCCTCCCTTGTTGGAGCTAAAGTTGCCCGAAGCTGAGCTGTCACCCCACACGGAGCTCAAGTCAAAGGTCGCGCCATCGGTTCGCGACAGGCGATAGGGGGTCGAGCAGCAGCTGCCATGGATATACATCCCGGGACTGGGATTACCGGTCCCCGAGTGCAGGTGTCCACTGCCTCCACCGTACATGGACTCCCAGCGCCAGACGCTGTCAAAAGTAATCTGCTGGCCGCCTAAAGAACCAGAAGTCTGATTGTCAAACGTGATGGTGTAGGCATGCGCGCTGCCCACCAGCAGTAGAGCAGAAAAGGCAGAGACAATAAGTGAAGAGTTGATGCGGTTCACGGGACCCTCCCAATAGGACCAGACAAGGTCGCTACCCCCTGACTGGCCCGGTAGACACCGACGAGGAATAAGATCCAGATCGAGGGCACCCGGGCGGGGGTTGCCTAACTATAGCCAAGGAAGCCCCGGACTGTCCTGATAGAGTTTGCGGTCATGAACATCATCGCATCACTCGTGAAAGAGGGCTTTGTGCCCTTCGCCTTCGGCAGCCGAGCCAATCTTGAGCTCCTGCACCCCGCACCCTTCGGCGAGCAGCTGCTGATGCTGGCAGCAGATGACCCTGCCCAACTACCCTTTCACAACTTCATCAATCGCCTCAATGGGCTCGCTTACGGCGGCAAAGACATGGGCATGCCGGCCTGGGTGCAGATCGACTGCGGAATCCTGCCCTCAGCATTCATTGGCTTTGCAGTCAGCGCCGAGCGACTCCCCGAGAAGCTAAAATGGAGCCTCGACATCGGCTCTTACCAGGGGCTGGTGCCCATCTCTGAAGCCATCTCCATCCCCACCGCTCAACCCGGTCGCTGGATGAGCTACTCCATGTCCACGGTGATTCCCGGCCGCAAGCTGGGCTTCGCCAGCAAGGTTCTGTCGCTGAAGGCCTATGGCTGCCGCTCCTGCCTCGGGGTCGCCCAGTTCGACAACTTTGCCCTGCGCATCCACACTCGCTTCGGCCCACTCCAGATCGTCGAACCACATGTCCCGTATCACACCTGCCCAACCAACTCCTTTGTCTATGGTCTGGACCTTCAGGGGGGCGCGATCCTGGATACTCTCGAGCGAGGCGGGCGAGTGGAGGACCCTCGAGAGCCGAGCTTCCTGTTGCACGCCAACAACACCGAGAAGATGCAGGAGATGGCTCTTCGCAGCCGCCAGGGCAGCCACCGCTATTGGCTGCTGCCACCAGGGGCAGTTCGCAATGAGGGGGTCTACAACCCGATCCTCGAGGAGGCTCTTTGAGCCAGCCCATTGACTTCACTGCCCACGACTTTCATCCGGTCGTCCAGCTACCCAAAAACTACGACGTCCTCGATCTGAGCATTCCAGCCTCAGCCCGGCCCGCGCGCAGTTCGCAGTTCAGCATCGGGCGCTACAACGAGCTGCGTCCTGACACCTATACCGAGCCCCTGTTCGCGGAAGGGCGAACCGTGCACCTGGGCATTGACATCGGCGCGCCGGCTGGCACTGCCGTATATGCCTTTGCCGATGGCTGGATCGAGCACTTTGGCTACAACTCAGCACCAGGCGACTACGGCAACACCCTGGTCACTGGCCACCGCCTTGACAGCTACGAGATCTACGCCCTCCATGGTCACCTAGACGGCGGGTCGATCTGCGGGATCGAGCAAGGCCAGAAAATCCGGCGCGGCGAAGTGCTCGCCCACCTCGGCGAGCCGCACGAGAACGGCGGCTGGCCTCCACACCTCCACTTCCAGCTGTCATGGCAGCGACCGACCAAAGCAGACCTGCCCGGAGTCGTAACCCTGCAGGATAGGGAGGCGGCTCTGAGACGCTATCCAGACCCGCGGCTGGTCCTAGGGCCCCTGTACTGAGCTCTCCAGTCCTCAGCTACAAGCCAACAAGCTCGGCGCTGGTCCAGCCGCTGGCTGGACCCCTAGATCCCGCTCTACTAGATCCCGCTCACGCGCGCGCCCCCTTGAATAGCGGGTTGACCATCGAGGGCTGGGGCTGTATCTAGCCTTCGAGCCCGGTTTCTTGTCGGGAACAGAACACGAGTACACGATGACTACTGTGCGATCAGGAAACGCGAGCAGCGACCCGCGATGTGTCAGCGCGCTCACCGGCCTGCTGTGCCTTGTTGGGCTGTTAACCGGCCCGACGGCTCAAGCCGATGAGGGCGGCCCGGACGAGTACGGCTACATCTGGATCGACAGCAATAACGTCGGCGGCCCGACCTATGCCCCTGACTTCACACCACAGAGCAGCCCGGCGAACCCGCTGGAGCTCGGCGATGATACGGCGGTAACCGTCAGCATCGGTTTCCCCTTCCAATTCTACGGGGAGACCTACACCGAGATGCTGGTGCATTCGAACGGCGGTATTACCTTCGGCAACGACCCCTCACCACTGGCCGCTTCGTTCTGGTTTCGTGGTAGTCCCAACGTCAGCCAGGGGGTCTCAAGGAATTGCAATGAGCTGACCTGGCCGGCACCAACCATCGCGGGGTACTGGTCCGATCTAAACCCTGCCCCCAGCAGCGGACTCGACGGCGACGGCGGGGTCTACTCCAGCCTGTTCGGGGTCAGCGGCTCGCGGCGCCACGTGGTTGCCTGGTACCAGATCCCGCACTTCAACTCGCAGGGTAAGAATCAGTTTGAGATCAAGCTGTTTGAAGAAGATAGCCACATCGAGTTCCATTACGTCACCCTGGCAGGCGGCACCAGCTTTGGTGGAGGGCGGTCCTCGGCCATTGGTACCGGTGGTAGCGACCACGAATTACTGCGGTCATGTGGCGATGACACGATCATCAATCACACCGCACTCAGCATCTCACAGCTGCCCTGCGACGACCTTGACCTCGACGGTGCCTGTGCCTGGGAAGACTGCGACAATGAAGATGCTGCTGTCTATCCCAGTGCCGACGAGATCTGTAATGACGTGGACGACAACTGCGACGGTCAAATCGATGAGTCTGGTGCCATCGGTGAGCGCACCTGGTACCGCGATCTCGACGGTGACGGCCACGGCGCCGCAGGACCGTCGGTGACGGTGCAGGCCTGCCATCAGCCCGACGGCTATGCCGAGAACAATGATGACTGCGATGATGGCGACAACGACACCTTCCCGGGCGCTCCCGAGCAGTGCGATGGCCAGGACAACGACTGTGACCCAAGCACCATCGAAGATGCAGACAGCGACGGCGACGACAGCACCCCCTGCGACCCGGTACCTGACTGTGATGATTCCGACGCCACCCTCAATCCCCATGACCGGGACGAAGACGGCATTTCATCGTGTGCCGGCGACTGCAACGATAGCGTTGCTGCCATTCGCCCCGGTGCGGCAGAGATCTGTGACGGCTACGACAACGACTGCGACAATCGGGTCGATGAGAACCCCAACTGCCAGGATGCAACTCCCCCGGGATACGACATCCCCTATGGCTGCATCCTCGCCTGTGATCTGGCAGAGCCAAAGTCTGCAGCAAGCGACCGCGCTGCGCTGGTGCTGGTCATCGGCCTGCTCGTTACTTTCGGAAGCACCCGACGGCGACGGAGAGGGCCTCGATGAAGCTGCCCTTTCAGCTTGACCGCTATACGCTCGTCCACCGCATCGGGGTCGGAGCCTTCGGTCAGGTCTACCGCGCCGAAGTGCGCGGCGACATGGGCTTTGTGTCGGACTTCGCGGTCAAGGTACTCGAAGCCAACGTGGTGGCTGATAACCCCAATGTCGCACGGGCGCTCGCCGACGAGGCGCGCATCCTCAGTCAGCTCGACCACCCCAACATCGTCAAAGTCGTCGACTTCAAGCACATCGAGCACCCCCTTCTCGGGGACGTCTACTTCATGGTCATGGAGTGCGTACGCGGCACCGATGTCGGCACCCTGCTGCGCCGACTGGTAGCACGGCAGCGATCGGTCCCAGCTACTGCAGTGCTGCATATGGGACTGATGATCTCAGATGCTCTGGCGCACGCTCACGCCCTGCAAAACCGCGACGGCGAGACGGTCTGCATCGTTCACCGCGACCTCAAACCACAGAACTTGATGGTCAACTTCCGCGGGCAGGTCAAAGTGCTCGACTTCGGCATTGCCAAAGCGACCGATGATGACCGCCTAGCGCAGAGAACCCAGGAAGGGCAGACCAAGGGCACGGTGTTTTACATGAGCCCCGAGCAGTTGGCCGGCGACCCCCTCGATGGACGCTCAGACATCTACTCACTGGGCACCATTCTCTATGAACTGCTGATGGGCACTCGACTGCTCGATGTCGAGGTAAATACCGCGGCTGAGTTGGTGCGAGCCATGCACACTGCCTTTGAGCTCGACATCGAGTCCCGCCTCGATGCGCTTCGCAGTCACCTTGAAGCCAATCACAATGGAGCACTCTCGCAGGAGGCTATTGGTGGCTGGATCGGGCTGCTACGCGCAGCCCTACAGAAGGACCGCAACTACCGTCCGGACAGCGCAGCCAGCTTCAGTCAGCAGCTGGAGCGGCTGCGCAGCCTCCATCCTCCAGCAGAGAATCGCAACTTCTGGACCCACGAAGTGGAGGCGGCCGCCGCGGACCGCGATGTCACCTTCAGCGACCTGGAGCGGCGTGACCATCCCGCCGAGTCGGTACCCGAAGACGCCGGTCCATCGGGATCTGGAACCCGCGAGTTCTTCGGCATGTCCGCCGGTGCGGTTGCAGATGACGACCCCCTGCCTGGCAATAGCTCGCCGGAAGCGGTACCGCTCACCCGAGGCATGGGGGTGGTGACCGGCACAGTGCGCTCGTTCGGCTCAGAGATCGTCCAGCACCTCGGCCCTACCAGCCGATCTCAGCCGGCTCTCCACTCGGCTGGCATGGAGGCGGCGACAGCGAGTGAGGAGCCCACCGACCGCTATCCTGTTGATGGGGAGGAGCCCACCCAGCGCTATACCGGTGAACTGGAGTCTGCCTCCACGCTCAGCGCCGCCGGACTTAGCGAAGAGCCTACTCAGGCCTATACCGGTCCCATGGAGTCAGCAGCCGAGTTGCTGTCTCAAGACGGTAGTCCGAACAACGAGAGCCCAACCGGCCAAGATGACGAATACGAAATCACGGTCACCGATGCTCAGGTCGTTGTAAGTGGTAGCTACCAACAGCAGCGACCGACCGGTAACCGCAGAGCACCGAGGTCTAAGCCGGCTCTCATCGGTGCCTCCAGCGGACTCATCTCAGCGCTGCTGATCCTGGGACTGGTCGCTGGGATCACCTGGTTCTCCAGCCGCGATGCCGGGCAACTGCAACCGACCCTTGACCAAGCCCCACCCGCGGCGATTTCCGGCCATTCCGCTGCCACAGAGGGCCGGACCGGTAGGGCTGCTCCTGAGCCCGACGGGCTCACCAACCCAGGACAGCAACTCCCCAGCGACAGCGCGGCAGCGGAGGACGACGACGCCAGTAGCGCGGTTCTGATCATCGAGGACGCGACTAGCGAAGGAGCCGGTACCGTCAGGCCAGCCGCCAAAGCTCGTAGCACCGCACCCAATCGATCCACGCGCAAAGCCCGCAGCGAAAGCAGTCGTCAACAAGCGAGTAAACGCACCAGTAAAACCACTAGCTCCGGGCGCAGCAACACAACAAAAAAGCAACCGCGGCGGAACGCACCTGCCCCACAAAGCGTGGTCGCACCCGTGGGCCCGGCCGCTGAGGAGTCAGACCCCAGCGAGATGGGCTTTGTACGGCTTGTAGCTCGACCACGCTGCCGGGTGATTCGCCACACCTGCCCCTGTCCGTGGGCCAAGGCAAGGACCAGTCCACCTGACGCCGGGGTAGCGCTGGGCACCACCGATGACACCCGCAAGGGTGTCTGGCTGCCAGCAGGCAAACATCGAATCCGCTTCATTTGCGATGATGAAGAGGAGTGCAAGAATTTCAAGAACCGCACTGGCGGTAAAACGATCACCGTCGAAGCTGGAGAGAAGAAGATCTACAAGGTCGACTTCTATGCGATCAACGAGAGGAAGCGCTGATGCGGCGGCTCGGCTCGACTCTATGCATCGCGACCCTGAGCTGGCTTACAGGTATGGCCCTGCCTGCCACCAGCAAAGCTGACATCGTCCTACATGACGGCGGGGTGAGCCGCGACAAGGACGCCGCAGAGCGGGTAACCGACAGAACCGGGACTGCCCCGACTCTGATTCTGTCCAGCGAGGTGTTGTCCGGACCTACCCGACTCCTTGCCGGCCATGCCCAGGTGGAGCAATGCGAAGGCGCTCCCATCCCATTGGACATCGAAGGCAAGCTGCAGGAGATCGAGGACGCAGTCTTTTCCTATGAGCTTGAAACTGCGATCCGAGCGCTGGACATTCTCTCCACCCTGACCCCATGTGCCAGCACCCCCATTAAGGCGAACTCCCTAGCTCGCATGTCCTTCTTGCGAGGCGCCACCCTATTGGACATGGGCGACTCAAGCGCAGAACGCTCCATGGCCGAGGCGCTGGGCTTCGTTACCGATTACGGTGGCGAGCGCGGCTTCCCCAAGGCACACGGTGAGATGCTTGAAGCTGCTCGCCGCAGAATCAAGCCGCTGCCCGACGGCCGCCTGTTCATCTGGGCCGGCCCCGGAGCCGAGACCATCTACGTCGATGGCGTCGAACGCCAGCAGGCCCACAGCGCTGGCGTGGTTGCACGACCCGGGCTGCACCTGGTGCAGATTCTCAAGGACGGTGAGCTAAAAGGCATGTGGGTTCGCATCCGCTCGCGCTTCTCAGCGCTCATCCTGCCCAACGCTGGTCGAGCAGTATGGGCCGACGCCGGTAGAACACCGGGGGGTGAGCAGGCCATGTCCTTGATGCTCACCGAGGAGTTCCGCGGTCAGCAGGGAGACATTCACATCCTCCATTACCGAGGGCGTCTGATCTCCGCATCAAGTTGGCCGGCGGTAGGCGAAGGCCACAAGCGCTGGCAGCTGCGAGCCGGTGCCACAGGCCGCCGCAAGAAGCTTCGCAAGCGAGATGCCAAAGCAGCCACTCAGCAAGCGGCAACAACAAGCACTACCGCAGCCAAAGAAGACCCGGTAGCCGGAGCTTCTGCAACGGTCGCGCCACAGTCGGGATCCAGCCGCGGTCAGAAGATCGCTACAAAGAGCAGCGGCCCCGACACCACGACCGCCACTGCAGCCCCGACAAGTTCAGGCTCGACGCAGCAGCAAAGCAGCGCGGCCAGCAAGCCCGGCCTGATCCTCAAGCCGAAGTCCCGATCCTACGAAGAGCGAAGGCTTCGGCTAGCCCTGGGAGCAGGTTTTCACTACGCCGACCCATTTGCCTATGCCTTGCTTGCCATCGACGTCAGCTACCAATTCTTCGGCCCGCTCCATGCAGTACTAATCCTGCGTCCGTCCCTGGGAGAGGTAGCTGAATTTCCAACCTCAGACAGTGACACTCCCATCGTTGGCCCGGTCGCCATTGCGCCGATTGGCCTGGGGATTGGTGTGCAGAGAGTCGGGCGACTGGCACCCTATGGACGCATTGTGGGGCAGTACGCCCACAACCGAGACGGGCTCTCCACTCAAGAGCATCTGGGCGGGGTGGCGATCCAGGGGGGGCTGGACTTCACCATCCGACCCGACAAGGGCTTCATCGCCAGGGTTCAAGGTGAAGCCGGCTTCATAGGCTCCCACTTCAATGGCCGCGTCTGGGCCGGGGTGGGCCTAAACCTATAGGGCCCTTCCTCAACAGCCCTTTCGAAGCCGCCGTATGACCAGCGGCAGCAGCACAAACAAGGCCACCAGCCCTGAACGAGCAGACAACGGCTGACTACCCTGGCTGCACTGGCAGCCGGTACCGAAATCCTCCAGGTCGACACCGGAGCCTGGAGTTGCCAACACCACAAAGCCATTCTCCGGTCCCCAAGGACCCTCAAGGCCAGTATCGTCGGTGGCCCTTGCACTGACCATATACCCACCGGCGGCAAGCTCAATATCGGCCTGATGGGAACCTTCCAGAGCCGCATTACCTGTCGCAAGGCTGAGCCCGCCCTCTTCCCAAACCAGCTCACCGTCCTCGCTCAGGACCCTGAGGGTGTAGGTCAAAGGATCTCGGTCAGGATCCAGGCTGGCCATCCAGCGCAGCTCCAAGCCGAGGCCTGAGACGGTCTGTCCAACTGCTGGCGAGCTCACGACCACGGGACCTGGGGCCTCTTCCTGAGCATTGACAAAGAATGAGGCAAGATTCCATGGGGAGACCGACCCCCGGCTATCCTCACCGCGAACTCGCACCCAGGCATCCTCATTCTCGGGCAGCGGCATAGCAACGGTCGCTCGCCCCACGCCCTCGGTGTCGGGCTCTACCAGGGCCAGGCTCTGAATATCAGGAGAAGAAAAGTCGGCACGCGAGTCCACCTCAAAGCGAAGCAGTTGGTCATCCCCATCCGGGTCCTCTCCAATCCGCGCGATCAACTCCGGCACGTCGGTAGCCAGCTCAGCGTCAAGATCAACAAATTCTGGGACCAACGGAGCCTGATTGCCCGCATCTACCTGAAAGGAGACCAACTCCGACGGCAACGAAGGCAGGCCACGCGCGTCCACCGCTACAGCGCTCCACTGGTAAGACCCATCCTCAGCAAGTGGACTGGACAGCTGAAAGACCCAACTACCATCGCCACTGCCCGCAGCACTACCAACCACCGTTGCCACCAGCCCCACACCATCTTCAAACAACGAGGCGGTAAGCTCGAGCTCCTCACCTTCAGGCTCGGCAACCGGAGCGACGATCAGGGTCGGCGTTGGCGTCGCTACACTCGTGTCCACCGGATAGAGCGGCTGGGGAGTATCCGGACGATCGTTCATTGCATCCATGAAGAATTCCGCCACCTGGCTCCAAGCACCAACAATGCCAGGGTCGCTGGCACGAGCCCGCCAGTAGAGAATCCTATTCTCCGGCAGACCGCTGACCGTCGCGTGCTCCGTCTCACCATCATCGTCTTCGGCCTCTGTGCCGGAATAGAGCAGAGTCAACAGGCCAGCATCCTCGTAGATCTCAAAATCGTAGCTTTCTACGTTGTCATCGACATCGATCGCGTTCTCCACCACCAGCACCGGAATCGAGGCATGCACCGTAGCGCCGAGCACTGGCGCTAAAGGCTGCGGCTGTTCCGGTCCATTAGGGGCGCTAGGGTCAGTTTCTCCCAGCCACTCGTCCAGATTACTGACCCCATCGCTATCAAGATCTTCCGCAGCATCATCTTGGAGCGGATCTAGGCCAAAAGCAGTCTCCCAGCTATCGGCCATGGCATCGCCATCACCATCGACCCAGCTGGACACCACTGACCAGCTATAGATATCGCTGCCGCCATCCCCATCTTCGACCCGGACTTCAAACTGAGCCGGTCCGGCGAGGACTTGCGTCAGGGTAGGCTCCCAGACGAGCGAGGCTGCTGCCGAATCAAACACAGTACCGACGGGCACCTGCAGCGGCGTATAGCTGGGCTCGTCGGTGCCCGGGTCAACCGAGGACAGCACAACCGTATAGGCAATACCTTCAGTGGCGGTTAAGGCTGGGGCAAGATCAAAACTGGGGGCGACATTAAGCACTTCAACCTGCAGGCTCGAGCTTACCGTGGCGCCAAAGGCATCACTGGCGGTAGCGGTGACCGTATAGCTACCGTCATCACTGTAGGCGTGACTGGCCCCAGCAAGCGCAAGCCCCACATCAGGGGCGCTGCCATCTCCCCAACTCCAGGAGATGTCGACCGGGTTACCTGCCGCGTCTGCAGCGCTGACCTGAAAAGCCTCAATGCTGCCTTCATCGAGCGCAACAGGCCCGGTAACCGGACCGATGCTCGGCCCCGGATTGCTGATTAAGACCGGCAAGGTTTGACTGGTACTGCCGCCATCTTCATCGGCAACGGTCAGCACCAACGAGTACGAACCGGCGCCAGACCAGCTGTGGGTGGCCGTGTGCAGGTCGACCCCATCACTGGCGGTTCCCCCATCACCCCAATCCCAGCTCCAGGTCAGCGTATCGGCTCCGCCGGCTGGGTCGATGACGCTACCCCGAAAGGTCAGAGCCTGACCCATCGGGCCGCTGCTCTGCCCCACCAGGGCCAGGATCTGCGGCGGACCGTTGAGCACCGGAAAGACCATCGACTGGCTGGTGACAGCACCCAATTGATCGGTAACGGTCACCGAAACAGTGAAGTCACCGTCATCGGCAAAAGCGTGGGAGGGGCTGGCGCTGAACAGAGGGAGGCTGCCATCACCGAAGTCCCACTGATATGCAAGGACATGGCCATCAGCATCACTGGCGACCACCTCAAAGGACACCACGTCACCTTCGACTGAACTGCTCCGATCAACGTTCAATGCGCTGATTACCGGGACCGCATTTACATCGATAGAGACCGTCTCCTGGCTGAAGGCGCCCTGCGCATCTGTCGCAACCAGCGTCACCAGATAGACGCCAGCCGCGCTGAATGCGTGACTGACGGTGCTTAAGTTAGGGCCCGCCTGAACCGGGCTGGAATCTCCAAAGTCCCAGGCATATTCAATGGCATCGCCGCCAGGATCGGTAACCGTCGCAATGAGGCTCAATGGAACCCCAGTCTCGCCACTGAGATCGCCGCTGATCTGCTCAATCACCGGGCTGGCATTCTCCACGACGACCTGAACGCTGCTACTGGCCGACTCTCCCGCAGAGTCGGTCACCGTACACTGGACCTGGAACACCCCATCGGTGCTATAGCTGTGGCTGGGGTCCACTTCATTAGAACCGCTTCCATCACCAAAGTCCCAACTGCGGGTCATGGTCTGACCTTCCGGGTCGGTGGCCAGCAAGACGAAGTTAATCGACTGCCCTTCGACCGGTACGGTTGGGCTGAAGTTAATCGGGCCCAATTCCGGCGGGGCGGCCGGCACAGCTGGAGCCCAGCACAAAGCCAGCAAGGCCCCCAGCAGCGTAGCGAAGAATCGCCTCATCACGGCAATGGAGCATTCCGGACGCGGGCTGCTAGAGTTTAGCGTTGAGACCACCGACTTACTTCCTCCCAGCTGGGAACCTTCACTCATTACCCACAGGATAGACCTTATGCGCTCCAGAATCCTGCCCGGCCTCATGGTAGCCCTGCTCAGCCTGTCTGCCACCAGCACTTCCCACGCCCTCGGCAATCGAGTGTGGATCGACTGCAAGCACGGCACCACCGACCTTGGCCTTTGTGAGAGCGCCTTTGCTGACGCCATAGCGATCTGGAATGCGGAGGCCGCCGCCGAGGCCGCCGCAAATGGAGACCCTGCACCCAGTGGCAGCGTGGTCGACGTCAACACCACCCTCGACTACGACGCACTCAGCACCGGTAACTACAGGCTGCTGATCATCACCCAGCCCAATCCAAACCTGAATCCCAGCGACCCCTGCTATCACGACTGGGGCAGTCCTAACAGCTACCCGTCGCCCTGGTGTGAACACGACCTGACCATGACCATCCCGCTGTTCCTGAGCATCGGCGGGAGGCTGGTAATCCTGGCAGATAACGACTCGAGCGGCGAAGCGCCAAAGAACAATGGCCTTAGAGAATTGCTCGCGTCGATCCCGGACGTGGATATAGAGATCGGTACCGACAACATTGGCACCCAATGCCTGACCACCAGCGACATTGTCCCCGATGCCCTCACCACCGGACTGAGCAGCTGGAAGTACGCGCAGACCAACACTCTGGTCGGTGGCGACCCCCTGATCCGATATGAGGGCAACGGCAGCACCCAGGTGCTCGCCGCAGCCGACCGCCTACCTACCGGCGGTGAAGTGGTCGTGGTCGCTGATGTCGAGGGTTTCTGGACAGCTGACCCCAATTTCCCCTGCCTTGAGACCGGCATAAACAGCCCCTTCTGGCGCAACCTCTACCTGGACTCGGGAGCCGCGGTCGACGATGACGGAGACGGCCACTTTGATGGCGACGACTGCAATGACACCGATCCCGACATTCATCCCGGCGCTAACGAGGACTGCGACAACGGTGTTGATGACGACTGCGACGGCGATATCGACAGCCTTGACGAGGAGTGTGGCGGCGACGACGACGACGCCACCAGCGGCGACGATGACGATAGCTTTGTAAGCAATGACGACGACACTGGCAGTGGCGATGGAGGTGGCTTCGATGATGACGACACCGAAAGTGAATGGGACAGTCCCGGAGCAAGCTGCTCCTGCAGCCCCGGGAACTCAGCCAACCAGAATCCTGGCTGGCTGCTGGCCTTACTGGCCCTGCTTGCCCTCAGACGATACGAAACACCTCACTCGCCTCGGGCTCGCCCTCCCCGGGCTTGAGTGCTGAGAGGCCCTCAAGCCAACTTGCCAGGTCGCGCGGCTCAACAACCCGCAGCCACGGGCCCCAGCTCAACAACCAGCTCCGGAATTCACCGTCGGTAAAGACCTCAAAGTGGATCGGGATCCAGCCACCGGCAACCGGCTCTCCTACCCGCTGACTGCTGTGCCAGCGGCGCTCGGCCACTACCTCAGCAAAAGCAGGGTGTACCTCGACCGTGACCTGCCTGGGAGGGCCTGAGTACAAACCCCAGGCCGCCTGATAGACAGCTCGGGGGTTCCACTGCCCCAGGTTAGGCATCCGAAACCGAGTCATGCGTAGCTGAATCTCAGTGATCCGATGCAAAGCAAAGGTACGCATTGAGTCCTGATCTGAGGCAGCGCCATCGGCAGGAGGCTCACCTGTGGCTCCGGTGATCGCCAGCTCGCGCTCGCCCATCAGCAAGGTATAGGGCCGCAACACGTACCGCTTCTCCCGTCCATGGCGAGGTCGATAGCGCAAATCCACCACTCTGCACTGCACCAGCGCTCTGAGAACCTGATCAAAAACTCGGCGGACCCGACCCGGCAGCGGCTGCATCTCACGAGTCATTACAAAGCGCCGAGCCATGCTCTTGCGGGAGCGGTCCACGGCGTCCTCTTCGCCTTCTTCTTCCTCACCGGTGATCTCATAAAGGACCTGATCAATGAGATCGGCGACACCTCCTGGATCAAAGGCCTCAAAGAATCGTTGGGCCATCGCCAGGGCCATCACCTCAAAGGGCGAACCGCGCCTTCGATCCATCACCCGAGGGGCTCGAAGTCGATACTTGCGCAGGCCCCGCTCATCCACCTCTCGAACCTCAAAGCCATCCTCTTCTTCGGCAATGGCCTTGAGGTAGCGCTTAACGGTCCGCTCACTGACCCCCAACCGACGGGCGCACTCTGCCTTACTGTGCCAGCCCTCCCGCAGTAATCGGGAGCAGCGCAGCACCTGTCGGATAGGTACTACCGATTCATCCTTCGTCTTCATAGGTGCGAACACTAGCAGGACTGACCTCAACCCGGGACAGTTTCTGTCCCACCGTCAAGAGACACTGAACACACCAACAAAAACCTCAAGGAGAACCCATCGATGTCCACCGAACGCTCCCTCCAAAACGCTGCCCATATGCTGACCACGCTGTCCCTGCGGCCGGACCTCGCAACCCGGGTGCCAACTCTCCACCTGGGGCTCCAGCGTGACTACCAACGTTGGCTGGACCTGCAACGAAGGCGCCGCGCTCTAGCAGCTGAGTTGGCCGCCTGCGAAGCGCACAGTACCCGGCTCACCGCTGCTCTAAGCAAAGGAGTGAGCGCAGCGCGCTTCGCCCTCAGCGACAACAGCAAAGCTGGCGTCGGCCACCGCAACCAACGAAAGGCAGCGTGATGAAACAAGCGAGAGTACGTAGTTGGGAACAGGTCTTGGAGACTGAAGACATAGAGCGAAGGCAAAGGCGCCTGATGGCAGTCCTCGACGCTCAACCTCAGCGAGAGTCCATCTTCATGCCGCTATTCAACCGGAAGCTGGCGGCAGCAGCCCTACATCTATCAGACGGCCCTCAAGGGTCCTCATACCGACATCCTCACTCAACCGAAAGGCTCTGAGGTGATCCAGACCTAGATACTCAGCGCCCGCCTCCAGCAACTGGAGGTTAAGTGCAGCAGCGGGATTAAGGACCCCGCTGCTGCTGTCTGGCGGAGGCTCAGCTCCCCGAGCAATCAAACCTGCATCCCGAAAGACCCTCGCTGGTGCGAGGCCGATGAGTTCGGCGCCGAGCACCGGCACCGGAGAGAGCTGCCTGATCACATTGAGAACCCGATGAGCTGGGCAAATCTCCACACGCAACAAATTGACTGAGACCTGAACCTTCCCAGCGTAGCCATCCATCTTCCAGCCCAAACTCCGTACGTGCGGAAGGGCATGGGGCCGATCGGCTGGGCCACTGCTGCGAATAGCCCGGGCAATCTCACGAGCCAGGCCCAGATCCTCGCTATCCAAGGTGAAGTTCATCGCCACCAGCAACTCTCGCAAGCCGAGCACCGAGGCACCCTGCCGCTGCAGTCGAGATGAGTTCAGCCCAGGACCCAGATCCGGACCATCGTCAGGACGCACGAAACGATCAGGCAAGGCCTCATAACCGCCCTTCCTACAGCGCGGAAGCGCAGCAAAGTCAGGGCGTCGAGCTGAGGATTCGTACAGAAAAAGCGAGAGCTGATAGTCATCGACCAGTTGCTCCGCCAGTTGATCGACGGCAAACCGACAGGCAGCGCGAACAGCTTCTCCGCTCTCCAGACACACGACTGGCAGGACATCCGCCGCGCCAATGCGCAAATGGGCACCCTGCTGCTTGCGCATATCGATCTCATTGAGAGCAACCCCAACCCCGCGATGCAGAGCAGCCATAACCGCCGAGAGCGGGCCGGCCAGAGTAACTACGGTGCGATTTGCATCGACATTGGGATCCACGTGCAAGACGCGGCTGCCCGCACCATCCAGCGCCGCGGCAATGGCATCAATGACCCGCTGGTCCCGGCCTTCGGAAAAGTTGGGAACTGCCTCTACGAGTGGATTGACCTGCGGCATCAAGGAACTCAGCGCAATGGCCTCCTCAGCTCAGCAAGCTTCCAGAGCCAGCGCCGAAAGGGTTCCCTCGGGAGCTAGAGACACCGCAAGCGCTCGCCGCACTTCAGCGGGCTCGGGAGCAGCGACCCGGCGCATTCCCTCGAGTCCGGGGTGAGGAGCATCGAGATTGTAATGAGGCGGCAGCAGACCATCCTCCATGGCCTGCAGAGCTCCAACCACGCCGATCGGCCCGTGGGCCGCCTCAGTAAAGCCAAGGACTCCGGTGTGTACAGCCAGATAGAGCTGAGCGAGATGAGCACCGAAGACCTCTCCATAGGCCTCAGCCTCAAGCCGATCCAGAGATGCAAGACCAGCACCGGTCGCAGCCAGGTAGTCCACATCGGTAGGCTGCCAGCCAGCCTCATCGAGCAGTCCTCTCAGCAGGCGAACGATTCCGGAGCTGTCCGCCATGGGACCACGCGGGGAGGTCGGCGCAACAAAAAGATCCCGGGCCGCGACAATGCGCGCAACAGGGCGGGCTCCACGACTGCTGGCAGAGCCCTCAGTCTCAATGATAAGGGCCGCCGCACCATCTCCCGGCACCAGCCCGGTCGCCTCTTGATCCAGCGGGCGAGCAGCGGCGCTGGGCTCAATCCCGGCGTCAGACAACATGCCATGAGCAGCATGCACCAGGGTCAAGCCTTCCATGGTGCCCGGACCGCAAGCACCGGCGACGAACTGATCAGCTAGCCCCAGGCGCAGCGCGTCGCAGGCTCGAGAGAGGGTCTGAAGACCCACCGATGAGTAGCCCATAAAGGTGTTGGCCGGCCCTCGCCCGTTGGCCTGAATGGCGCCATGAGCAGTCGGCATGTTGTTCATCAGCTTGAGAAAGTCAAAGCCGGTAAAACCCTTCATACCCCCCATAATGCGAGCATCGTCTTGTCGATACTCACCGACGCGCGCGGCTTCCAGATCCCCCATGATATGCACCAACTTGAGGTGCTTCTTTAAGGCCGGGAAGTTGGTATAGGAACCAATGTAAACGCCCCGGCGCTCAGCCACTTCCGGCTCCTGCGCGCCAGGATCTTCGATCCCACCATTAGCCAGAGCCCGACCTACAGCGCCCACCGCCAGAAAGGTGGAAGCCGTCATGGTCCCAGGCCGCATGCCCCGGCCACCAGGTAAGGCGCGCAGCTCTTTGTGCTTCCAGGGGACCGCGGCCCCATAGCCAGGAGGCAGTCCCTCATGGCCGTTTTCAAATGGGCGGACAGCACTGCTGCCCTCAAGCCAGAGCTTACGAAAAGCCAGCTCATCACCGGCGCCAGTGACCGCCCCATAGCCGGTAACCAACAACTCAGAAGCAACGCTCATGTTCGATCTCCTTGCAGCTCACCAAAGACCACCGAGACGTTCTGACCACCGAAACCAAAGGAGTTGTTCACGGCAACACCAACCCGGTGCTCACGCGCTGTGTTGGGCACGTAGTCGAGATCACAGAGCGGGTCTGAGGTCTGTTGATTGATGGTAGGAGTGACGACTCCAGTTTCAATGCTCTTGATGCAGACAATGGCCTCAGTAACTCCCGCCGCGTGAATAAGGTGGCCAAACATGGACTTGCTCGACGAAATCGGGACCTTCCTGGCCAGATCGCCAAAGGCGGCCTTAACCGCCAACGTCTCAGCGGCGTCATTGAGCTTGGTCGAGGTCCCGTGGGCATTGATGTAGTCGACATCTGCTGGCCCCAGGCCAGCATCACTCAGAGCCCCCAGCATGGAGGCAGCCATACCCCGACCGCTGGGTTCCGGATCGGTGAGCCGATAGGAATCAGTTGCAATGCCTACACCGAGCACTTCGGCATGAATGTGAGCACCACGCGCCCGAGCCTGCTCATACTCTTCCAACACCAGCATCGAGGCACCCTCAGCCATAATGAAACCATCTCGGTCCAGATCAAAGGGACGAGATGCGGCTGCCGGGTCTTCGTTACGCGAGGTCAATGCCGACAGCATGGCAAATCCAGGCATCATGGAACGGGTGATTGGAGTACAGACCCCGCCACACAGGACCAGATCGGCCTGGCCCAGGCGAATCTGCTGCACCGCATCGAAGATGGAATGCGAACCCGATGCGCAGGCAGAGGCCGCGGTGCAGATCCGATCTGCTCCTAGCAACATCCCCAGCGCGGGCGCTGCCTGGTCGATAAACCACTCATCGAGCTTCTCGCAGAGTTGCGGGGCCGCGGCTGCCGCCCGTCGAAAAGCCGGCAGATCGCGGTCCTGACCACCTTCGGGTTGCCCCCAGGTGCTCAGGGTTAACGGCCCCAAAGCCTCCATCGCAGTGGAGCCCACCCCAACCGCCAGCTGGACTGCGCGCCTAGAACGCTCGGCGAAATCATCCTCCGCTGCAGTATCAAGGCCTGCAGCGTCGAGAGCTCGCTGGGCAGCGCCGTGGGCAAAACGCATCGCACGAGGTCGCAAATCGTATGGCCCGATACGGTCTGGTCCACCCACCTCGTAGCGCACCTCAGCGGCCACCTGACAGGGTACGGAGGAGGGATCAAACAAGCTGATGCGCCGTACCGCGGACTCCCCTTCGCAGAGCCGACTGAACAACTCGTCCACGCGGTCCGCGTGGGGGGTAACCGTTCCCATTCCTGTGACTACGACCCGCCTGGTCATTGCCGGCTCCTTCCCAAGGCCCCGCCGCGGGGCAACGTCTCTCCCCACGCCACTGCACAGAGAGCATGCGCCGCCACGAAGAGCGCGCGAATCCTACCCGCGAGCCCTGTTGGTAACAAGGCTATGCAAGATTCCCTCGAATCAGCGCTGCCGCACATCGACGCGCACCCGGGCTTTGCGTACAATCCGCCGGCTCGCAAACCATTTCGGTACGCGTCTACCCAGGAAAAGGAGCCCAGATGCAACTCGAAGGAAAAGTCGCTCTGGTTACCGGCGGTACTCGTGGGATTGGTCTGGAGATCAGCCACCGTCTGGCCGATCGGGGGGCCGATCTCATCCTCGCCTACAAAAAAGATGTCGAGAACGCCAAGGCCGCCAAGGATGCGCTCGAGGCCAAGGGCCGACGGGTCCAGTTGGTAGCCGGTGACCTCCGCAAGCCAGAAGGGGTGACAGCACTCTTCGACCAGGTCCGTGAGGGGCTCGACCAGATCGATATTCTGGTCCTCAACGCCGCCTTCGGGACCATGGGTGAGGTCGAACGAATGGGCCGCTTTTCCTGGCGGGCGTCCTACGACACCAACGTACTCTCCCCCATGTTGACCGCGCAGGCCGCCCTCCCCTGGCTCAAGCGCAAGGGCGGAGTAATCACCGCGACCTCAACCCTCGGCGCACATACGGCCTATCCGACCTACGTCGCAATCGGCAGCAGCAAGGCAGCCATGGAGTCCCTGGTCAAGTACATGGCTTTCGAGTGGGCCAAGTACGGGATTCGCGCCAACTCGGTCGCGGCCGGCCCGGTCGAGACCCGTGCCATCGACTGGTTCCGTTATCCCGAAGCAGTCCGTATCTTCACCGCTCGCAAGGGACTGGCTGGACGCATGGGCATGCCGGCAGACATCGCTGATGTAGCGGTCTGGCTCTGTACCGACGAGAGTCGCTGGATCTGGGGACAGAGCATCGTCGCCGAGGGTGGAATCCTGGTCGGCGTGGACTACGAAGAGTGGCAGGCCCCAGCTGACGAAGGTACCGACGAAACGACTGCCAGCGATCCAGCCGAAGTGTCCACAGGAGGTGCAGCATGAGCCAGGTTCAATGCCGAAGATTCGAAGGTCAGGTGGCCCTTGTCACCGGAGCAAGCCGCGGGATCGGCGCTGCAGTGGCCGAAAGGCTGGCAGCGGAAGGAGCCTCGGTCGCGGTCGCCTACAACAGTGACGAACAGGGCGCCAGGCAGGTAGTCGCAGCCATCGAGAAGCTCGGCGGCCGAGCGGTAGCGATCTCCCAGGAACTCACCCAGAATCGCGGTCCAAAGAAGCTACTCGATGCCTTCAAAGAGCACTTTGACCGACTCGATGTCCTGGTCCCTTGCGCCGGTCATTCTGAGATCCTCACCCTCGAGGAGATGACCGTCGACGTCTGGCAGCGCTCCTTCGCCATTCACCTCGACGCCGTCCTTGAGACCTGTCAGGCCGCCTACCCAATGCTTCAAGAGAGCCAGGGCCGAATCGTGCTGCTATCAACCGTAGGGTCGCACGCGGCGCTGACCGGCTTTGCCGCAGTAGGCGCTGCGAAAGCCGGACTTGAGTCCCTACTGCAGTACATGGCATCGGAGTGGATTCGTACCGGGGTCCGGGTCAACGCAGTCTCTTGTGGGACGGTAGATACGGGCAACCTGGAGCGCTGGGCAATCGGCCCTAAAGTTCGTGCCTTCGTCCAGAAGAAAACTACCGGACTGGGGATCGCCAAGCCCGATTCTGTCTCGCCCATCGTAGCCTTCCTGGCTGCCACAGAGAGTCGCTACATCGTCGGCCAGAGTGTCGTCGCTGATGGCGGGATGACCCTGGGCATCGACTTCGAAGAGTGGGTCCACGAAATCTACGGTAAAGACGCTCGCCTATAGACCTGACGGAGGGGCGCTAAGGGAGCTCAGGCTGGTCTCCCGGTGCCAGCTGCCCAGCAGGCGACTGCTGGTCAATGAAGCCTGCACCCACCCCACGGCACTGCCAAAAAAACAACGCAGTCAACAGCCCCAGGGCGGCCAACAGCAGCGGCCTCCTGCGCCTTGGCCGCGGTGGTTTCGAGCCGGGGAAGTAGTCGGCGTGTGCAGCCGGCCTGCTCAGTTTTCCAGCTTCCGGAATACCAGCGCGCTGCTGACCCCTTCCCGGGTGGTAAGCGAAACAACCCCAAGGCGGGCATCCATGGTGACCGACTCACTGCTGGTAGGCCCCTGATACTCAGGCAGCGGATCCTGACGGTTGAGGGCTCCGGGAACCTTGCCCGTCTCAAGGGCCTGCAAGACCAACGCTGCGCCCATTGGCCCGACCGCCGCCTCGACACTGCCAACATGGGCTGCGAGAGCCATCACTGGCACCTCTGAGACCCGGCTGCCAAGACTCTCAGCCAAGGCACTGGCCTCCAGAGCGTCCAGATCATTGCGACTCTCGCCGTGCACAGCCACCACATCGACATCACCGGAGTCAGCCCCTGCCATCTTCAACGCGGCAGCCATGGAGCGAATCGTCGCCTCCGGTCCGGGCTGAACACCTTCGCGGGTGGCTGGCGGAGCAAACCATTCACCATAGC
This sequence comes from Deltaproteobacteria bacterium UBA6601, assembly GCA_002433485.1. GTDB lineage: Bacteria > Myxococcota_A > UBA796 > UBA9615 > UBA9615 > UBA6601. Next base: position 19,431 of record DJIF01000134.1, on the reverse strand, counting down.
CAGCAAGCTCTGCATAGATTTTAGCCCCTCTGGCCCGGGCGGTAGACTCCCGCTCCAGCACCAGGACCGCGCTTCCCTCACCGGGGACGATGCCAGTCGCGCCACGATCAAAAGGCCGACCCGCTTGCACCGGCGCCACCTCAGCAGAAGAGTTCAGACCACGGGTCGCCCGCACCATCATCATGTGATCATGCGCAGATGAACCAACCCCACCGGCATACATGGTGTCGGCAAGCCCGTCACGGATGGCGGCCAGCGATCGTCCGATCGCCTGAGCGCCACCGGAAGGAGTACCCAGGAAGGTATTGCAAGGGCCCTGACAGCGCCCCTGAATCCCACCGTGAGCGGTGGGCATGTTGTTCATCAGCTTGAGAAACTCAAAGCCGCTGAACTTGCGAATCGCCTGCGGCACCTCACTGTCATTAATGAAGGGGCGGTCCTGATCCTGATCAATCACATGATGAGCAAAGCGAACATACTTATCGAAGCGATCGGAGTTGGTGTAAGAGGCTACATAAAAACCTCGCCGCAAGGCACCGTCCCCATCATCCCAAGGGCAATCGCCATGCTCCATGGCGTTGCCCAGGGCCAACGTCGACAGAAAAGTATAGCGAGTCATGGTTCCCGGTCGCATATCCCTGCTGTTGGGGAGGCCACGGATCGCACTCGCCTTGAGGGTCACAAGACCGCCATAACCAGGAGCCAGGGCACTTCTTGGGGAAGGTAACTCCCCCACCATCGACTGGCCGGCCAGCATCCCGTCATACAGCGCGTCGATTCCGAGCCCAAAAGGACTGGCAACGCCAAAACCGGTAACAACTACCCTATCCGAAGTCATCTTCTCTCCCCGCCTCTCTCAGGCCTCATAGCGGCGATAGACCACCGACACGTTCATTCCGCCAAAACCAAAGGAGTTCTTGAGCACGGCATTAACCGGCATCTCCCGTGCGACGTTGGGCACATAGTCCAGATCGCAGCTGGGATCTGGAGTCTGGTAATTGATTGTCGGCGGCACCACTCCCTGCAGAATCGTCATCACCGAGAGACAGCCTTCCAGGGCACCAGCGGCATGAATGAGGTGGCCGAACATGGACTTGTTGGAAGAGACCGGCACTTGGTAGGCGTGCTCCCCAAGGGCCTTCTTGATGGCTAGCGTCTCAGCAGCATCGTTATAGGCCGTAGAGGTACCGTGGGCGTTAACGTGATCGATCTCCTCGGGCGCCATTCCAGCGGACTCAAGAGCCCGTGTCATGCATAGCGCCATGCCAATCCCCTCCGGGTGCGGATCAGTAAGTCGGTAGGAATCGCAGGAATATCCCCAGCCTGCAAGTTCTGCCAGGATCGTCGCCCCGCGGGCGCGCGCGTGCTCCTCTGACTCCAGGACCATAACCGCGGCTCCCTCACCCATCACAAAACCATCCCGATCTTTATCGAAAGGCCGCGAGGCATGCTCCGGATCGTCGTTACGAGTGGAGAGAGCCTGCAGCATCGAGAAGCCCGGGACCAGCACCCGAGTTACCGGGGTGCAAACACCACCGGCCAACACAGCATCGGCCTCACCACGGTGAATCATTGCCGCAGCATCAGCGATTGCGTGGGAGCCCGAAGCGCAGGCGGAGGCGGTGTTGTAGACATGGGCGGCGCCAAACTGAATGGCGCAAGCTGGCGCCGCAGTATCAAGATGGAACTCATCGAGGCCTTGAGCTTCCGGCTCAGCCGGGGCCGCACCGTAGAAGTCCTCAAGATTAGCTTTGTAGGGATCCTCATCGGAGCCGTGAACCCGCAACGCAATGGGACCTAGAAAGTCGATATTAGCGGGCCCGACTCCAGTCGAAAGGACGATGGCGCGCCGATCCTGAGCAGCTCCCTCGGCAGGACCGATAGCAGCTGCCTTAATGGCCCGATCGGTAGCCCCGGCAACATACTTGAGCGCTTCATTGTGAATGGTGTAGGGACCGATCTTATCGGGAGCCTCTACCTCGTAGCGCACCTCAGAGCCAATCTGACAGGGATAGGTGGAGGCATCAAAGCGGGTAATCCGACGGCACTCATTCTCGCCGCGGATAATTCGCTGATAGACCTGTTCAATGTCGTCGCCATGGGGCACCACGACGCCCATTCCGGTAATTACGACCTTTGATCCTGTCATCTCAAGTTCCCTTCGTCGCGCGAAGCACCGCGAAAAAGTTCTCGCGCGCCTCGCCAAACACATGAATCACCGCGAGCGGCAGACCCTGCCAGCCTGTACCCTCTTTATCAAGGCGGCAGATCGCCGCACTAAGAGCAAGCCCGCCAAAAGCACCGTGGGACTCTCCAAGGTACTCCTTCTCGGCAACAATTTTCGCTCTTGGAGCGAGCTCCTCCGCAAGCCCCTCGGGTAGGTCCTCAAGGGAAGGCATAGCGACCGATAGCAGGCCAACCTCAGCAACACTCACACCAAGCTGTCGCAACGCCCGGGGCAGTGCAGCCGGCAGCGAGCCCGAGCAGCGCGCAACTCCAACCAGCTCGGCGTGGGCATCCTGAGCACTGCGGCCACGCGAGCGCAGACTGTCCTCACGCTCAACAACCACAATCCCAGCACCTTCGGCGAGCCGGCCGCCATGGCGGCCATCCTTACTGTCAGCAAGCAGCAGGTGAAGATCACTGAAACGCTCTACGCCACCAACCAGAAGAGCTCGTGCCCGATCCCGCCGCAACAGCCCCTCGGCGGACCAGAGCGCCTCCAACGAGGAACCGGAGCCCGACACGAAAGTCGCATTGGGACCACGCAATTTCCAGGCTACGGCGATCCAACCGGCCGGCGCATTGTCGACGGTACCCTTGAAAACCAGCGGTGAGGCTCCCTTAACGGTGCCATCAACAATCTCATAGCGATCGAAACGCTGATTCTCTTCCATGCAACCGAAGCTCGTTCCCAGCAACACACCAATCCGATCTCGGTCCTCCTGTGCGCCTTCAAGCCCAGCGTCCTCAAGCGCCATCCTTGCAGCGACGAAGCCATATCGGGAATAAGTATCCAGTTGCCCCCAGCGCTTATAAGAGCGCGCTGAGTCGGGATCCTTAATTCGGCCAATGCGCCCCACTTCAACGCCAAGCCCGTCAATGGGCTCTTCGCGGGCAAAGGGAGCAGCGGTGCCAGCCAGAGCACGAGACACCGCATCCAGGCCAGCCCCTTCCCAGGTAAGGGCTCCAAGTCCGCTCAGCAACAGCCGTGACGCGCTCATCCCTGCGCTCCCCGCTGAATTCGCGCCAACAGCAATGCGGAGTTATTGCCGCCGAATGCAGAGTTGGTGCTGAGCGCGATCTTCAGCTCTCCGTTGCAGTCGCGGCCAGTCCCGCACACGAAATCCCAGTCGGCTATGGGCTGCTCCAAGGCAACGGAAGGTGGCAGCATGCCCCGATCCAGGGCAAGAACCGAAGCTACTGCATCCAAAGCACCTGCAGCGCCAAGGGTGTGCCCAAAGACCGACTTCATCGAAGAGATGGCTGGCATTGTCCCGCTGGCGGCACGCTCAGCGAACAGTCGACCGAAGGTGGCACACTCCATGCCATCATTGAATACAGTGCCCGTACCGTGAGCGCAGACATAGTCCACATCGTCGGTGCCCAGCCCGCTGTCGGCAAAGGCATGCCGAATGGCGCGCTCCAGCCCACCCCCCTCTGGATCGGGAGCCGTCATGTGAAAGGCATCGGCCGCATAGCCCCCACCGAGAACCTCAGCGTAGATATGGGCACCTCGAGCCTCGGCATCCTCCAGCCGTTCCAGGGTCAGCAGCACCGCCGCTTCACCAAGCACCGTTCCATCGCGCTGCTCATCAAAGGGACGCAAGCGGCCCGTCGCCAGCGCTCCAATGCAGTGAAAACCGCTAAAGACAAACTGAGAGAAGCTCTCAAAGCCACCGGCGACAATGCGTCGCGCCGCGCCACGCCGCAACAGATCCAGGGCATGAATGATCGCCACAGATGAAGACACACAGACCATGCCGACCGTTGAACGTGGCCCTTCCGCACCAAGGCGATCGGCAAGAAATTGGGTGCCGAAACCAGGCCGATACTCGGCAAAAGCACGTCGGTCCTCAGACGTAGGTGCTGTATGCGGTCGACTGGAAAAGCTTCGGTGAATCCCTTTGGCGTTCTCAATAGCACCCTGACAGGTACCAAGAACTACACCGGTATCCGCTCCGCGCTGCTCCTCCCCCCAGCCAGAGTCCGCAAGCAACTCGGCAGAGGCCAGGCGCAAGAGCTGCAGACTGCGGTCCTCTCCCCGCTCCCGCTCGAGATGGAGTGCTTCTCCAGACAGCGCCCCTCCATAAGGAGCAGAGTCAAAGAGCTCGACCGGGGCAAGAGCACTACGCCCTTCACGAATCAATTGCCAAGCGCTACCAACGTCAGGACCGGCCGCCGACACCATTCCCAGACCGGTAACGACCACCCGGGGCTCTGCTGGGCCCTGCTGCTCCACTGCTCAGGCCTCAACACGCAGGGCCACTGCCGCGTGGACTCCGTCCATCGAGAACGACGAGGCAAGCACTACGCTGCCGGCACCCGTTCGCCCGTCACGACCGCCCGCGGCTGCAAGCGAAGCACAGTCAGGATCAGCTTCCACATCGAGGCCAGCAATGCGCGCCTCACCTCGCGCCACCAACAAGGCAGCAGCCAACTGCATGGGCCCTGCGGCAGGTCCCGAGAAGCCCAACTGAGGTACGGCATTGACCAGACCGGCGCTGGATAGTTCAGACCCCAGAGCGTCTTCATAAGCACGCGCTTCGAGTTCATCCAGGTCAGGATGCCCCAGGCCCGAAGGCGCCAGCCAATCAGGTCGCTCCTGATCAATCGCCATGCTCAGGGCATCCGCTCGAACAGCAACTTCATCGTCGCTGCCTGGCGCTGCAAAGCGCTGCGAAAAGCCTGTAACTTCGGCCAGAATGGTCGCTCCCCGAGAGAGCGCATGCTCACGCTCTTCCAACAAAAACAGAGCACCACCTTCGCCAGGCAAAGTGCCACTACGGCCCAACCCGTAAGGTCGAATCGGACTCGATTCTGCGGCCCGCTGAGCCCACAGGCCGCGCACCTGCTGCCAGGCAAGGTGAACCTCCTGGAAGGGACAGAACGCGCCACCAGCAATCATCGCGACAGCAAGACCAGAACGTATCGCTCCGACGGCCATTCCTACCGACTGCAGCCCTGAACTATCGCTGCCGAGATAGGTACAGGCGGGCCCTTGATAGCCGGCTTGAATGCTCAGATGTGCCGACGGCATGTTGGGCAGGGCCCGCAAGAAGTCGAAGGCCGACGCAACCTTCAGGGCTTCTTCGAGACGCGAGTCATCGATCACATAGCCGCGCTCCTGATTCTCAGGTCGATGACTCATCAGCGCGGCGAAGCGCGCCTGCTTGGCGAAGTCAGGGGGCACGATAAAGGAGCCCAGGTAGGCGCCTCGATCCGGATAAACTTCGCCGTTAGGAGGGCAGCCAGCGTCCTCCAGGAGAGTCCCACACGCAATGCAACCCAGGGTGGTCTGCCGAGTCATGGTCGACAAACGCAGCAGCCGGGTATCGAAATAATTCCGATAGTCCCGCCGGGAGACATCGACAAGGGCGCCCGCCCCTGGCCCAACCAGGGACAGGCGGCCGTCGAGATCCTGAATCGCGTTGCGTCCTGATGTCAGTCCCTCTGCGAAGGCCTGCCGACCCACCCCCAAAGGGGAGGCAACACCCACACCGGTGATCACTACCCTAGGACTTGAGTCAGACATCAGCTTAAGACGCTCGCGCAGCAGTCAACTAGGCGGCCTGAGCGCCCACGAAGTCCACCAATGCTCCCACCGTGAACAGCTGCAGCACAGAGTCACGCAGTTGGTCAGCGTCGAAAGGATCGACACCGGCGATCTGCTTGCGGTCGAACTTCATGTGGAAGTCATTGGCCAGAGTATCGAGCGCCGTAGTGACGTCGTCCGTGGTGCTGTTCTCGTTGACCGAGTTCATGATGTTCCCGAGATCGTCCGTCGGGAAAGGAAAGCCAAAGCTCTCCTCCATGCGGAAGGAAATCTCAAGGAAGTCGATGGACTCAAGGCCCAGATCTGCGAAGAGGGTCGCGCCCTCGGTTACCTCATCCTCATCGACACCGCGAGTCTCGACAATGATGGTCCTGAGTTCATCCAGGATTTCAGTCCGTTCAGCCATTTCTCTCTGCTCCTCTATGGGTTCCGCTGCGTGCCTCATGCATTGCGGCGGGGGTTCTCTGAAAATCTCCAGGCCGACTGATACCTCCAGGGAGGCCCAGCCAACACCGAAGCTCAATGGGAAATCTGTTCTGCTCCATGCTCAGGTTGCTGGTACTTCCGAAACACCAGGGAGGCGTTCTGCCCGCCGAAGCCAAAGGCATTAACAATCACACCACCAACCGCCATGGAGCGCGGCTCGCCACCAACCACATCAAGATCACAAGCCGGATCGGGGGTCTCATAGTTTGCGGTGGGATGGACCTGCTGCTCCAACAGGGTTTTGACCGCTACCGCAGCACCAACCGCACCAGCTCCATGAATCAGATGACCGATCATCGACTTGGTACCCGACACCGCCAACCTGCCAGCGTGCTCTGCAAAGACCAGCTTGAGGGCGGTCGTCTCGGCGCTGTCATTAGCGGCGGTCGAGGTGCCGTGAGCATTTACGTAATCAATCTCATCAGGACGCATCCCTGCATCATCGATGGCCCGCTGCATGGCCAGCGCCATCCCAGTACCCTCGGGATGGGGGGCGGTCAGACGGTAGGCATCGGCCGAGTACCCGAAGCCGGCCATCTCCGCCAGGATTCGTGCGCCTCGCCCAACAGCAACCGACTCACGCTCCAGTACGATGGCCGCAGCACCCTCACCCATGACAAATCCATCACGATCCTTGTCAAAAGGACGAGAGGCCCGCTCGGGTTCATCGTTGCGGGTAGACAAAGCAGTCAGGTTGCAAAAACCACCCATCATCTCGTAGGTAATGAGGCTGTCGACGCCCAGACACAGGACGACGTCGGCTTCGCCGCGCCGAATCATGCCGATAGCATCGCCGATGGCAGTGCTGCCGCCGGCACATGCAGTGCTGACAGTGATCGCCTGACGAGCTTCAAAGTGCTCAGCTAGAGCCTGGGCGATCTCCACTTGAGAGTAACGAGCCATCTCAACGAGGGTCTCGGGGGCCGACATGGCACGCGCCAAGGCATCGGCTTCAAGGGCTTCAAAGGAGTTCTCTCCCTCGGGGACCACCCGGTCGGCGCCTCGGGCCATCATGGGCAACATCTGATCGTCAAAACCGCCCGAAGCAACCACGGCCCGCCGGAGCGGCGCAACCTCTGCACCGATGGCCGCCTGATCCAGGGCTTCAAGAGCAGCGTAAACCGCAAACGAAAGCGGGCGACCGGCAACGTCATAGCGCCCGACTCGATTCGGCACCTTGGGGGGACCCGGGACTTCACCGGCGATGTGGCAGGCCATTCCGTCAGGGTTCCAGTAGCTCACTCTCGAAACGCAACTGTGCCCCTTTTGCAGGGTCTCCCAACAAGCCTCTACACCATGACCCGCCGCGGTCACCATTCCAATGCCGGTAATTGCGATGCGCTCTGTCATAAAAAGGTGTGAAATTTCCTGTTTTAAATCAGTGACTTAGGTGACAGCGGCCAAAAGCGGTTCGGACCACGGGAGGCCCTAGATATCACGCGCTCGCGGGACTGTAAAGAAAGAGGTTAAAAGGTCAAACCAATTCCTGGCGTAACAGAGCAGCACCCGCTTTTTTGACCGCCGCTTCTAGGTCATCACCAAGATGACCAGCGCTAAGTTCCCGAGCAAGCTAAGCGTAAAGGTTGACAAGCGTGGCCTTGCAGCACTGCAGGGCCCGCACTCGCTGGCTAGCTCCGAGCAGCGCTCTCCGCCTTCTGCTCCTCCGTGAGCCAATCGTTAAAGTCCTCGCCCATAGAGATCCCGCCATCAGCGCGGATGATCTGACCGGTGATCCAATCGGCATCCTCGGTGCAAAGAAACGAAACAACCCCCGACAGGTCAGAGGGCTGTCCAATACGACTCCATGGGGACTTGGTAGTCGCATATCGGTGCACGGCATCTGGCCACTTGAACCAATCAATAGCGCGGGTCTCGACCGGTCCGGCAGACACTCCATTGCAGTGAATCCCCTTAGCGGCCAGCTCGTAGGCCAGGTACCGGACCAGAGATTCCATTGCAGCCTTGCTAACCCCAATGCAGGCGTACTCGGAGAAAGTCATGTCCGCACCAATCGAGGAGAGCCCGATGATGTGCCCACCGCTCTTCTCCAGCAGCGGTGCCAGCCGCTGACTGAGCAACAACAGGGCCGTCACGTTGATATCCATCGCTGCACGCCACGAGAACAAGCCCATTCTCAGGATGCTTCCCATGGTGCCAAAGGCCGCGTTGTGCACCAGGATGTCGAGCTGACCGATGTCATCGGTAATCTGCTTGCACATGGCGCGGATCGCCTTGTCATCCTTCATATCAGCCTGAAAAACCCAGGCTCGCCGGCCCAGGGCACGAATTTCAGCGGCGCTCTCTTCCGCTGTTTTCGAATCGCTCTTGTAATTGAGGATGATGTCGGCACCGTCCTGAGCCAGGCGCATAGAGATGGCCTTACCGATCCCCCTCGAACCACCGGTTACAAGCGCGATCTTTCCTGCGTGTTTCATTGCTCTCTAGCCTTTCTGGGACGTTTGGCGCGCGATGGTACTGCCCGCCTTTTCCCGGGTCAACTGCCCCTGCCTCATAGTCGTTGGGATCAGCACATCTTGTTGAACAATTGACAATGCCAGGCGGGCTACTCCGCTAGTCTTTCAGGCGCCCAAAGTCCGCCCCTAAATCGCCGCCCGGAGCAAGCCTCAATGCTCAACAAAGCCGCCTCGCCGCTCCTCCTGGCCCTGCTCCTTACCGGCGCGTTGGGCTGCGAGAGCCTGGCCCTCCACGACGCCCGCCTCAAAGACAATCCAGAAGCCTATTTGAGCTTCCTCAAAGAATACCCGGACACAGCCGAACGAGCCGCTCTCATGGCTCGTATCGATGAACTGCACTTCCAAACGGCAGTGGAGCTGGGGACTGCCGATGCTTTCCGCGAATATCTTCAGCAACACCCGACGGGCAACAAGGCCAGCGAGGCCCGAGTAGCAGCAGATCAGGCAGCTTTCTCGGAAGCGGCGACCGCGGGCACCGCACAGGCCCTGCAAAATTACCTGGAGCAACACCCCCAGGGCTCTGCTACCAAGCAAGCCAGTGACCTGTTGGACCGAATCCTCTATCGCGACCGGGTGAGCATCGCTGAACTCCGGGTTGAGCAGATCAACCTGGGTGGTAAGCAGGACGGCCCGCTAGATGGTTGGGCGGTGCTCGCCAACGTAATCAACGAAGGTCGGCGGACGCTGAGCCTTATCGAGCTGAAAATAGACCTACTAAATGACACCGGAGAAGCCCTGGGACCGGACCATACCTGGTGGGCCGTTGCACCTGATCTGGGTGCATTCCCAACCCCAGAAACGATGAAGCCACCGCTGGCGCCGGGCTCCAGTAGAGCTTTCCGCTGGACTACGGACGCACTGCCAGAAGGCTGGGGCAAAAAGGCCGCCCTTCGGGTCTCTGAAGTACGCTTCGAGTATTAACTGAGGAGTTCAGTTCTCTGTGAGGCCTTGCCTGCAGGCCTCCCGTAGCTCAGCACCATTCACTTCGTCGCAGACACCGCCGAGCTCACTAAGACCCTGGCTACAGCGGATTGCGAGTCCTCTGCCAAGGGCCCGAGCCTCGGCCAGATCGTCAACCAGCCAAAGCTCCATGATATCGATCTCCCCGCGCTCAGGGCAGTCGGCGCTCGGCCTCTGTAGGAAAGTCCCTCTACCTGCAAAGGCCCGACAGATACCCTGCAGTTCTTCAAGCCCGCCAGAACGGCTCCCCGCATAGAGCGTCTTCAGAGCCGCATTCAGTGGCGCGACCTGATGGGCTGCAAGATGAGGTACACAAGCTTCAATGCGCGACCGCGGCTCAGCTGCTGGCAGCGCGAAGTGCTGCCACGGGCGGAGCCGATCAGCCGGGCGATCCCAGGAAGAGATCAGGCCCATCGTAGCGCTGATGTTGGCCACCAACACCGTAGCCACCAGCCCACCGAGCAACCAACGCAGGCGAGGCCGGAGCCAGCTGCTGGCCACACCCGCCGCGAGGAGCGCCCAAAGCAGCGGATAGATCGGTCCAAGGCGGCGGTCACTGTGCTCACCCTGCGAGGCCAGCAAAATCGGCATGGCAAGCGCAGATAGGCTAATTACTAGGAGTACGCCAAAACGAAGTCTGCCGCTGGAGCCATCCACAGCCAGGGACGACCGGGCCGCATCAAGCAGGGCCAACAGCCCGCATAGCAGGACTGTAATACGGGTCAAGCGATCAAGAGGCCAGAGCACAGCCTCCGGCACCTGCCATAGACCGTGAATACTCCAATCAAAGAACCGTGGATAGCCGGTCAAAAGGTCCCACAGGTCAGCCGGACCCCAACCGTAGGACAGTACTCCTGAAAACACATCGACCAGGCTCTGGCCATGCACCAGTTCGTCCCCAAAGATACCGAAGTCATTACGTCCAAACCACGGCGAGAAGCCGGCTGTAAAGCCCACTGCAAAGCAGAACAACCGCACTGGTGCCTGCCGCCCGGAGAGCAGCGCCAGCGCTACCAGAGTCAATAACGCTGGAGTGAGGTTGAGGAGCGAGAACCAACTGGCAAAGCCAAACACCAGGCCAAGGACAACACTCCACAACAGGACCCTACGTGGCTGCGAGGCCTCCATCACCAGGATCAGTGCGAGCAGACCCAGGGGCACAAACAAGGCAGACTCAACGTGGTTTCCCCAATGAATGCAACTCTGCAGCAAATAGGGCACTGGTGTCGCCACAAAACAGAGGGCAGCGAGCATCGCACCACGACGTCCGTAGAGCCGAGCAAACAGCAGGACCCAGGAGGCAATCACCGCCAGGGCCCAGAGCATTGCACCCGACTTCACCGCCGCAACGCTCAAGCCCAAAACCGCAGCGATTGGCACCAGGACCACCGCCACCACCAGGGTGCCGCCATCCCAATCCTGATACTGATAGTCGAACAGGCTAGGGGCCAGCGACGCTTCACTGCCCGGAGGAGCCGCTGGGAATTCAGGCAACAGCCCTGCCTCGTCGGGGTAACCGCCGAGCAAGGCAGCCGACAGCCGCAGATTTACAAACTCTTCCGGATGATGGAGTTGGGTTGGGGCAGCCAGGTTAACAAGCACCCGCAACAGCGCGGCCACAGCCAGAGCAAGCAGCAGAATGCTGCGCAGCGAGAGCGGTGGCGGCCGCAGAATCAAAGCGCCTGGAGCCCCTCAGTCCCCAAGACCTGCGCCGAGCCTAGTCATGACCTCCTCGAAGCCCTGCAAGGCAGCCCCCGACAGGCGAGGGTGGTGAGTCTCGTGCACATCAAGCGGGTCCAGTACGCGGCCGCTACCGTCACTAATTTCATAATGCAGGTGGGGGGCGAAAGAGCGACCAGTGTTACCGCTATCAGCAAGACGCTGCCCCTTCTTTACCCGGACCCCAGAGCCAATGCCGTCGGCCAGTTTGTCGAGGTGCAGAAAGCGAGCCACGCGTCGCCCGTCGTGGGAGCTCAGCTCGAGGCTGTTGCCATTGTACTTCCAGTTCCAGTTCTTACGCAGAATCTGACCATCCCAAGGGGCGAGAATCGGCGTTCCTACCGGCGCCTTGAAGTCCATCCCCTGATGGCCACGACCATCGCCAATCAGTGAGGTGATCTCCTGATAACTGGCGATCGGCGAATCCCTGAGACGAGCCGGGACCTCCCGGCCCTGCTCATCAAAATAGCTCGCATAGGCTCTGCCTTCAGGCTGATAGCGATAGGCCTCAAAGCTGCGCGAGAACTTCTGACTTCGATAGCGCAACGCGTGGATCACAATGCCTTCACTGCCCTCACCCATGGTGTAGATGAGATCGATGGTATCCCCTTTACGAGGATCCCTGGTCAGGTTCAGATTCCACACCAGTAGTCGCGAAGCGACCATCGCGAGCCGGACGCCGGAGCCTCCGACGGCCTTCTCAAACCCCCTGGAGATCGGCCCTTCGACCAGGACCTTGATGGAGCGAGCGCCGGCCGGCAGCGAACTCGGCTTAGGCTTCACCTCTCCACCAGCAGGAGTTAGCTCATTGACGGATGGTTCGACGCTTGGCGGCGGCGACTCAGGCTGCTCCACTTGCTGAGCTGTACCGGTCGGCGACGGCGCGGTCACCTCACTGCCGACCTCTTTCTCAGTGGCAACCTCTGCGGCTTCAGCTGGGCCACTGGCATCCTGTTCGGCTGCGGTCCGAGCCGCCCGCACGGCTACCGCTGTAAGGCCGTCCTGCAGGTCAGAGGAGACTTCGGTAGGCGGCTGCTTGGGCTGCCAACTGAACACAAAGTAGAGGTTGCCCAATAAAGACAGGCCAAGAACCAAATATAGACCCATCGGCCGGGAGCGAGACGGGCCAACGCGGATCGAACGGTGGGGATCAGGACGGATGCTCATCTGTACCTTTCAATACACGGAGCGAGGCTCGCGGGGAAGGGGCCAACAGCTATCAGGATCAAGACAAGCGCCCCAGCAGCCACCGGTGAATTTCCTGCCACAGCGGCAGGCAGCGCCGATCGGTGACCAACTCCATGTGATCAGGATCAAAGTCGAGTCCCCAATCACCTCTTCCGACAACCCGAAAGTCAGCACCACCGGCACCAATCCGGGAACTCCATACTCGAGCACCATCGCAATGGGCGAGGAAACGGTCTGCCCGCCCGACCAAGGCCAGTACTGGACCCGCGACCCGCCCCATCCCAGAGAGATAATCAATGCTGCCATCTCCTGTGGCCCAATGATCCTGCCGCCAGAACCGGATCAAGTCCTGAATATAGGGCTGTGCCTCATCGACCGGACCGACCCGCAGCCGCCTGGCTGGGAAGCAACCAGCCAGCGCACAAACCAGTGATAGCAGCCTGATCGACAGACCCTTAAGCAAACGCATGCACCAGCCCGGCTCAAGAGTCGGCCCCCACATGTTGGCAGAGAGCAACACATGGGCATCAGGAAGTCGCTGATAGAGCCCCGCTCCAGCAGCCGCGATAGACACATGCCCGCTCAAAGAGTGGCCAAGAACCACAACGGGCAGGCTACCTGCCCGTTCGCATGCTGCAGCAACACAGGCAGGCAGATCAAAGCGCACCAGATCCTCATAGCTCCAGGTCCCACCCGCAGAAACCGATGGACCCGAAGCTCCCCGGCCCCGTAGGTCTGGAGCCAGGACCTCCCATCCCTGCGAGGCAAAATAGGAGAGCATTCCTGCTCCTTCAGGACGATCAAGAGAACGACGGTCCACCATCATCGCGTGGCCGGCCAACAACACGCCGCGTCGTTCGCCCTGAGCAGGAAGACACAAGACCTCAAGGGACCAGCCGTCTTCCGTAGCCACGAAAAAGTGTTCGTAGAGGGACCTCGTCAAGAGTGAAATGCCGCAGATAACTCAAGGGCAGCAAGGCCGCCCAGGCGACCTGCCAGAAGGCCCAGCAGAGTTCTCAGCGCTGCTGGTTCTCTGCCTTGAAAGAGCATCGATAAATAGGAATCCCCTTACCGTCTCTCATCTTGAGCCGCTCATCGACGATCTGAGCGCTAATACCCACCACCCGGGAGAGGCCGAACAGAACTGTGTAGTAGTCACTCTCCGTAAAACCGGTCGCGTTCAGCAGAGTTCCTGATACAGCATCCACGTTAGGGTAAGGATTTGAAATCTTGGGATTCTCGCTGAGGACTTCCACAGCCACTCCGCGCATCGCCGCCGCAGTCCTGAACAGCGGATCATCGGGGCAGATCTTTTCACCAAGGGCGTACTGAATCGTTGCGCGGGGATCCTCAGCACGAAGCACCGCATGACCAAAACCGAAAATCAGTTCCTTGTTGGCCAGAGCATCACGGAGGAAACGTTCAATATCGGCAGGCTCAGCAGAGCCGACCTTACGAACAAAGTTGAGACAGTCCTGATTGGCCCGGCCATGGCGGGGCCCGGAAAGCCCGCCCATAGCAGCCGCCATGGCGGTGTACATATCGGCAAGGCCCGAGGCCACTGCCTTACCGGTGAAGGTAGAGAGATTGCCGCCGCCGTGGTCCATGTGCAGGACGTAGAAGGTCCGCATCAACTGGACCAGCCGGGCGGGATCGGCACCGGGCATCCCCAACATGTGCACGAAGTTCTCGATCAGGCCGAGTTCCGGCCGAGACGGAATCGGATCTCCCCATCCCCCGCGAAGACGGAAGATCGCCGCTACCAGTTCTGGGCTTCGCGCCACCAGGTTGAGTGCGTCTTCAGCATAATCGCCGCTGCGCCCGGTCATTCCCAGGTAGAGCAAGCCGGCACACAGCCATTCCATTGGATGGCCGTCTTTGGGCAACTGAGCGAGCAGTTCAAGAACCCGCGGATCGACAGTGGCTCGGGCTGCAAGATCCGCCTTAAAAGCTGTCAGTTCGGCGTCCCCGGGGATGCGCTTGTTATGCAGCAGAAAGACAACCGCCTCTGGGTCCAGATAGGCCAGCTCAGCGATCGGGTGCCCGACATAAGAGACCCCTTCGTTAGGATCGACCTTGGAAGTCCAACAAGTTCCCACCGGATAGCCACGCAGGCCCGAATTAAGGTGCTTTCGCGTAATCTGAAAAAGGACTTCGTTGGGGTCGCTCATGGCCTCGCTTCCTCGGGCTGGACAGGGCCTTGTTCGGCCCCTTTCTAAGGGCCCAGCATGGTATCGATCGCGCCCCTATAGAGCAAGCCCCAGAGGCACTCATACGTACGGGATGTAACCACTGTTGGCAGCCAGCGGCCGGCCAGCTGAGCAATACCCAGCACCATAGCCACCCCCGGCGCCAGCAGCCCGGCGAGCATCCATCGGATGCACAGCCGGGTGCGAAGATTCCCGCGACGAAGCCAGCACAACGCCGCATGATGATTGGAATGCTAGCTCCCGAGTACCAGCACGGGTAGCATGCATGGGCTCACCTCCGTGTTGTCGCTGAAACCACCCGAACTGGCCCCTCAGGAGATCCGATGAAGCTGCCTCTCCGACTCTTTGCCGCAGCGACACTGCTCTGCGCCCTAGGGCTGCAGGGCTGTCAGGATGGCGGCGCTCCTGAGCCCCTCAGCTTCACGCCAGACAGCTTTACCGCACCGAATACGGTTCCCGGTCTGGTCAACTCAGCTGCACTCCGCCTCACCAACAGCAGCGGGGCCACCTATCAATTAACCCGCATCTCCATAAGCGCTGCCGAAGCAGGTGCGGCGGAGCGCTTCTCCTGGATGCCCCCGCAAGGGGTCTTGATGCCGCTGGAGCTGGCTCCAGGCGAGAGCATTGACCTGCAGGTGTTCTTTAGCCCCCTTGAAGCGGTCACCTATGAGGCCACCCTCACTGCGCAGCTGTGGATGCTTGACTACGAAATCGGTGGTGGCGGCTGCAGCAGCGGATGCGGTCGAGATGCACCGGCGAGCACCGAAGCCTTCGCCACGGTAGTCCTCACCGGCACCGGCGACACGGACGCCAGCTTTGAGGACTGCGCGGACGGAGTCGACAACGACGATGACCAACTCATCGACTGCGAAGACCCGGACTGCCTGACCTTTCCTGGCTGTGCCCCGGGCAGCGAGGACTGCACCGATGGCGAGGATAACGACGGCGACCAGCTCACCGACTGCGAGGACCCAGACTGCAGAGACCACCCGGACTGCAGCGAAGACCCCATTGAGCTATGTGACGACGGCATCGACAACGATGGCGACGGATTGATCGACTGCGATGACTCCGACTGCAGCCTTTCGCCCGACTGCGTGAAGGTGGTGGGCTGCAGCCCACAAGGTGAGCTTGGCTGCGATATCAGCACCATCGACAGCACCGAGACGGGACAGAACCAATTCGACCAGTACTGCGACTCGGATTCGGGAGGATGGGATGGTCCGGAGCACATCTGGTCCTTCTTCACTCAGCGAGCCGGCGCATTTGAGGTGACAGCTCGGCGCATCCAAGCACCGAGCCCCGGCGGACCGGGTGACCCGGATGACGGCTGGGATCTGGACCTCACGGTACTGATTGGGGCCGAGGACGAGGAGACCGAGGGAGGAGTAACCTGTGATCCCACCGAGTGCATCGGCACCTCCTGGGGCCCCCCGGAACAGGAAGAAGAGACCGTCATTCTCGAAGCCGAGCCCGGCCAACTGTTCTTTATCGTAGTGGACGGCTGGGATGGCGCCGCCGGGACCTATGAGCTGAGCATTGAGTGCGCCAGTGACCCAGACATTGAAGAGGACTGTAGCGACGGCCTGGATAACGATGGCGATGGCGACTTCGACTGCGAAGACAGCGACTGCAACGGCGACCCAGACTGCGGCGGCAGCGGCGGCTGTCAACCGCTGGACTCAACGCTCAGTTGCCAGCCCGGCAGCGAGGTGAACAGTGCCAACAACGACTCGGGCAGCACCCAGCTGGTGGAGGACTGGTGCGATGAAGGCCTGGATGGCTGGACCGGGCCAGAGATTGCTTTTGCCTTCAGCCCTGCTGTGAGCGGCGATGTAGAGGTTCGCCTCGACGACCTCACCGCCGATCTGGACCTCATGGTCTTGCTCTCCAACCCAGCCGCAGAGCAGGAAGACTCCTGCAGCCCCGAGTTCTGTGTGACATCCGACGACCACTGGCGACCAGGAGCACAGCCCGAGACGGTCACTTTCCAGGCCTTTACTGACACTACCTACATCATTGCAGTAGACGGCTGGGACGACGCTATCTCCAACTTCTCGCTGAGCCTGGACTGTCCGGCAGGACCCACCAGCGAATTCGACTGCGAAGACAACATCGACAACGACGGCGATGGACTGGTCGACTGCAATGACGACGAATGCATTGGCGCGCCGAACTGCAGTGGAGTGCCCGAGATCTGTAACGATGGCGTCGACAACGACGGCGATGCAGACACCGACTGCGATGACATCGAAGACTGCAACCTGTTCCCAGGGTGCGACTATGGCGATGGCGACTGCTGTGCCAACAACGGCACCCCGGGCTGTGACAACAACCTGGGTGAAGACTGCGTCTGCGCTATCGACGCGTTCTGCTGTGAGGGTGCATGGGATGCCATCTGCATCGATCTCTTCAGCAATTCCTGCGGTGGTACCTGTAGCGGTCCGGAAACCGAAACGATCTGCGACGATGGCATCGACGACGACAGCGATGGACTGGTCGATTGCGACGACGCCGACTGCTTCATCGATCCTCAGTGCCAGATCCCCAGCACCGAGGGGGACTGCGACAACAGCTTTGACGACGACCTGGATGGTGCTACGGACTGCGACGACAGTGATTGCCTGCTCGATCCCAACTGCCTGGGACCAACCGTCGAGTTGGACTGCGAAAACAACCTTGATGACGACAGCGATGGCCTGACTGACTGCAATGATGGTGACTGCGCCGCCTCGCCAGCTTGCCAGGGACCCGGCGTTGAGCAGTGCAACAACAACCTCGATGACGACGGCGACGGACTGGTCGACTGTGATGATGCCGACTGTTTCGCCGACCCGATCTGCCTTAACCCGAACGTCGAGGACTGCCAGAACAGCATCGACGACGACGGTGACGGTGCAGTGGACTGCGACGATGCAGAATGTACCTTCGAGCCGGCCTGTGACTCAGGCGGCGGCGACTGCTGCACTGCTAACGGCACCCCAGGCTGCTCCGATGAGCCAGGGGAAGACTGCGTCTGCGCTGCTGACCCCTACTGCTGCAACAACCTGTGGGACTCCATCTGCGCCAATACCTATCAGGTCACCTGCGGCGGTGTCTGTACCGGCGTTGAAGACTGCTCCAATGGTCTGGACGACGACTTCGACGGTTTGACCGACTGTGCAGACGACGACTGTGTCGGAGCACCAAACTGTGGACCGCCCAGCTCCGAGACCTCCTGCACCGATGGCGTAGACAACGACCAGGATGGCGCAACCGACTGCGCAGACAGCGACTGCAGCGCCGATCCGGCCTGCGCGCCGCCGCCCACGGAGAGCGACTGCGGCAATCAGATCGACGATGACAGCGACAACCTCATCGACTGCGCAGACAGCGACTGCGCCGCGGACCCGCTGTGCAACCTACCCGGCACTGAGACCAACTGCGCCGACTCCATCGATAACGATGCGGATGGCCGTACCGACTGCTCCGATGTGGACTGCGTCGCTGATCCCAACTGCAATATCTTCGTCATCGAAGTCAACTGCTTTGATGGCCTCGACAACGACAGCGACGGTGATATCGACTGCGATGATTCCGACTGCGCCGCGCTCCCATCCTGCTCCCTTAGTCCTGAGACCAACTGCAACAACGGCATTGACGACGACGCTGACAGCTTCACTGACTGCAACGACAGCGACTGCGCCACGGATCCCAGCTGCGCGAGCGGTGAGAGCGACTGTGATGACAGCGTCGATAACGATGGCGACGGTGACATCGACTGTGATGACAACGACTGCAGCGCTGCCACCGAATGCATTACAACGGGCGACTGCAATCCCATCGGCAACATCGGCTGCGGCGACGTGATCACCGGTTCCAACGACATGGCCGGCAGCACTGACCAGCAAACGGAGTTCTGTGGTAATCCGCTTGGACCAGGCTGGAGCGGCCCCGAAGTAGCCTGGGTGTTCTCTCCTCAGGACGATGGTCTGATCGACATCACCCTGACCGACCTCAGCGAAGACCTCGACATCATGGTGCTGGTCCAGGACAGCGATGGCTGTGATGAGAATGACTGCGAGGCTTCCGGCTGGAACCCCCCACCGCAGCCAGAGCAGATGGACTGGTACGCGTTCTCCGGCACGCCCTACTACATCGTCATCGACGGCTGGAACGGCGCAGTCTCAGACTTCACCATGACAGTAACCTGCACTCCATCGAGCGAGACCGAGTGCGGTGATGGAGTCGACAACGATCAAGACGGCGACATCGACTGTGCAGACAGCGATTGTCTGGGTAATCTGGCTTGCCCCGAGACCGCATGCTCCGATCTCATCGACAACGACGCCGACGGCTTTGCCGACTGTGCTGATCCGGACTGCGCGGCTCAGGCTCAATGCCTGCCTGAACTCAACTGCATCGACGGCCTCGACAATGATCTGGACGGCTCCAGCGACTGCGACGACAGCGACTGTGCTAACGCCACAATCTGTCAGCCGGAAACGAACTGCAACGACGGCCTCGACAACGATCTGGACGGCTCCAGTGACTGCGCTGATAGCGATTGTGCCACCGACCCGACCTGCGCCGGGCTGCAGTGCAGCCCCAGTGCTGGCAGCCTGACATGCGATGACAC
>DJIF01000077.1 GCA_002433485.1 Deltaproteobacteria bacterium UBA6601 | reverse complement strand
TGCTGTCGTCGTCATCTGCGGGGGTGCTGTCGTCGTCATCTGCGGCCGAGTCATCGTCATCTGCGGCCGAGTCATCGTCATCCCAAAGGCCTGGGTCGTCGTTGCTGAAGCTCCTGTAGGTGCAGCCGGGCAATACGGTGATCAATCCCACAGCCAGGGCGAGCAGCCGGGTGTTCATCGCCCGGTGCCCAGCAGGCTCTGTCGGCGGGTCTGATGCCTGGCTTTGCTAGAGTCCTGGCTGCCCTCTGGCTCATAAATTGGGGCCTGAATGACGTTTATCCTTCGGTTGCTGGGCTGCGATTTGGACATCTTTTGGTGCAGATTAGCGGCAAGCACTAGGGCGGCACATCCTTAGCCAGAGCCGCACCAGTCGCTGCAGCTTGGATCTTTGCAGTCAATGGTGCCGTCGTTGTCGTTGTCGATGCCATCTTCGCACTCTGGACAGGACTCTGGCCGGCAGCCTTGCGAGCCGCCCTCTTGATTTGGGTCGAGACCTTCAGGCTCACAAATCAGGTGGGTGACGGTGTCTCCTGTCCAGGTGTTGGTGAACACCTTCTCGTTGCAGGTGAAGTCCGCTGGGCAGGGGAAGTCCTGGCAGAACCAGGTGCAGGTGGCATCGTTTCCTTCTTCGGTCTTGGGTAGACAGCCGGCGTTAATGGGGCACTGTTCTCCGCTTGAGCAGTCGCTGTAAGGCTGGCCGTTGCCAGGAACGATGCAGTCGCCGGCAAAACACTTGAGGCCGGGTGGGCAGAGCACGCCGCGGCACAGCAGCAGGTCATCGCTGGGCGGCGCTCCATCAATCCAGGTGCAAACAGGTCCTTCGGGGTTGTTCTGGTGGCAGTCGGCGTCGGGCATCAGCCCGCCCAGGGTGCACTCCGCCGAGGCACTGCAGGAGACCGTGCCGCACTTGGGGTCGAGAAAGCCGTCCATATCGTCGTCGATGAGGTTGCAGGGTTCTACCGTCCGCTGGCAGGGCAGGCGCATGGGTTCTGTAGCCGGGTCCCAGATGTGGTCTACAGGTCGGCAATCTCCCAGCGCCCGACCGCTGTCGTCATCGTCTCCCTCGCCACAAGCGGGTGAAATGGCGCAGTCGGGGTCGGCACAGTCAAACAGACCATCGAGGTCGTTGTCGGCTGCATCGCTGCAGTCATTGGGCTCCGAGCCCTCAACACGCTGGCTTGTGCAGCTGTAGCCCTGCACCAGTAGCAGGCCCAACAGCAGATATATTTGTGCTCTCATATCGCAAAAATAGCGCAGCGAGCCTACTGATTGGGAAACTTCGCTGATAGCGCCCGCTTGTTGGTAAAGGCAGCCAGGGCCTAACTCCTGGGTGTCGCTGCCCCAAACCTTGCCCAAAATGCTCCACTGAACTCGATCCGAGCGGGTCACCCATTGGCCGATACGCGCCACTCCTCCTTCTCCCTTTGGCAAAGACACCTGACTGTCCGGCGGTAGTGCCTGCGACTGTTCCTAAAGCAAGCCCTTGTTTTTCTTGACTTTATGTCGCATCAGGAGGCATATAGCGCTTGCGACCTGGTCGCTCCGCGCTCGGAACCAGCGTGCGTCGTCCTTCAGGCCCTCTCCGGCCACAGTGAGACGGGAGCCCCCGAGCACGGCCTTGTAATTTTGAGCCTCGCCCTTCGTGCGCATTGCAGGCTCCATGCTTGAGTACCTCGACGTAACAAGTGGGGGAGTGCGAGCTTCAAGAATTGAGCAACAATCCAATGCAGAACAAGACCTTTAAAGACCTACAGCTTCATCCGGCGATTCAGGCCGCGGTAGAGCAGGAGGGCTACACCCAACCGACCCCAATCCAGGCGCAGGCCATTCCACACGCTTTGGCAGGCCGAGACATCCTGGGTGTCGCCCAGACAGGTACAGGCAAGACCGCGGCTTTTGCGCTACCGATCCTTCACCGGCTGACCTGTGCGAATCGGCCTTCGCCGCGGCGAACCCGAGTATTGATACTGACACCGACTCGTGAGTTGGCGATTCAGATTGACGACAGCTTCGCCACCTACGGCAAGAAGCTCGGCTGTTCACATACCGTGGTCTTCGGCGGTGTCGGGCAGAGCCCCCAGGTCAGAAAGATGTCGCGTGGGTGTGATGTACTGGTCGCCACTCCCGGTCGGCTGCTTGACTTGATGGGACAGGGGCACATTTGTCTCGACCAGGTCGGGATCTTCGTCCTCGATGAGGCCGATCGAATGCTCGATATGGGCTTTATTCATGACGTCCGACGGGTGATCAAGGAGCTCCCTGAGCGGCGCCAGACGCTCTTGTTCTCGGCGACCATGCCCGCCGCCATCTCTGAGCTGTCCAAGCGCATCTTAAATAAGCCAGTTCGAGTCGAAGTGACGCCGGCGTCGACGACCGTCGAGCGAATTGAGCAGAGTGTCTTATTTGTCGAAAAGAGGGACAAGACCCGACTTCTTGCTGACGTTCTTGCCGTTCCTGAGATTGAGCGGGCTCTGGTGTTCACCCGGACCAAGCGGGGAGCGAACCGGGTTGTGCAGAAGCTCGAACGGGCCAAGGTCATAGCTGAGGCGATTCACGGGAATAAGTCCCAGAGTGCCCGTCAGCGTGCGCTCCAGAACTTTAAGGATGGGCGAACTCGGGTGCTGGTCGCCACCGACATCGCAGCTCGAGGGATCGACGTAGAAGGGATCAGTCATGTGATCAACTACGACCTGCCCAACATCCCAGAGAGCTATGTGCACCGTATTGGCCGCACTGCACGCGCCGGTGCCGGCGGTAGGGCGATTTCATTCTGCGATGTGGACGAGCGGGCCTACCTGCGTGATATCGAACGCCTCATTCGGCAGCGCGTTGAGATTGTGCGAGGCCACCCCTTTGAGTCATCGGTGCCATATGATGCTTCTAAAGCGCCGCCACCAAAGAAGGCCTCGAGCCGCCGGCGAAGAGGTCGCGGTCGCAGGTCACTGGGGCCCCGTCGCTAGCGCCAACGTATCGATGGGTTCTCCAGCCCGGGCCAGATAGGTGATTCTCCTTCCGGTATTAGGCGGGTCCTCACCAGAGTTCGACTGAAGAAGGTTTGCTGAGATTCGCCCAGTTACTTCCTACGGGCCTTTCCGTTGCGCTCCGCTAGACTCCGAAGTGGCGGATGGCCGTACTGAATGCCATTCAACGCTGTGCTGAGAGAAGGGGACTGCGTCTCAGACTGAGCAGTGCCTGGGGGAGCTGCAAATCAGCCTGACTGGAGTCGCCCATGGGACGCATGGTCTTGTTCTTGCTTGGCTTGCTTATTGTCCTGGTCATTCACATCTGGGAGGGCGGAACCCTCAAGATGTTGCTTCACCCGGGCGCAGCCCTGCTGTGCGTCCTGTGTCCGTTCTTGCTGGGTGTCGTCGTGTATCGAGCTGACCTGCTGCACGCCCTGCAGGTCGCGTGCGGGCGAGCGCCATCCCCGGCCGGTGGTGTCGGGCGGCAGATGCAAGTGCTCTCTGGCCTGCGCATGCTGTGCATCACCCAGGGGGGGCTGGGCTTCCTGGTCGGTGTCATTGGCACAGTCGGCACCATAACCAAGCCCGAGCTGATGGGCTCCTGGGTCGCCCTTACGCTGCTCTCTATGGTGTACACGGTCACACTTGCCGAGCTCACTCTGGCACCGCTTATCGATCGACTGGCAATCAGCGGCCTCGGCAGCCCGGATGCGGCACCAGATGGGTTGGCGAGTGACTGGAGGCGAGCTGGGCTCGCTGACCTGCTGGTGCTCCTGACCGCTGGTGGAACCCTCCTGCTCGTCGCCGCCCTGGCGGGAACCGTCACCCATTTCATCCAGCCGGCAGCGGTTCTGATCATCTTGGCCTATGCACCACTCAATGCCTCATTTCACGGCATTGGCGGACACCTGCAGGCCTTCAATGCCAACATCTCTCATGCGCACTGCACGGCGCGCCAGCAGGCTCAGCAACAGCTCGTCCTCCTTAGCGCGAGGACACTCATCTACGGCCTGGGAAGCCTGGGCATGACGATTGGCGCAATCCACATCTGCAGCGCTCTGGAGGATCCGATCAAGGTCGGCGCTGGGCTTGCAGTTGCCTTGTGCGCCCCCCTGATTTCGGTGTTCGTTGCCGAGTTGTTTGTCGCACCGCGCATTCACCGGCTGCAAGCTGACCTGGCAAACAACCATGGCGGGGCGGAGCAGATCTTTGAGGCTGCAAACCAGGGCCGAGCTCCGCTGCGTCAGGCTGTAGTGGTGTCTTCAGCCACTGTGCTGGCCCTGGTCCTGGTGTTGTTCGCCGTCTCCCTGGCCTGAGCTGGAGGTCGGGTCGGTACTCACCATCATCTCCACTTGAGTCTACGCCGTAGCTTCTCAAATCCCTGAGTTAGTATCTCTGCTCGGAGGTATTCATGAAGCCCTGGCTCTTGTGGCTTGGCATGACGGTACTGGCGCTGGGTTGTGGTTCAGCCGGTGAAGTCCTTCAAGACTTCGATGGTGATGGATCGCTGGATGCAGACGATTGCGCTCCTGCCGATGCATCGATACATCCCACAGCCGACGATCTCTATGGCGACGGTATTGACCAGGACTGTGACGGCGCGGACGGCGATGCAGGCGATCTGGATAACGATGGGGTGCCGAACGAGAGTGACTGCGAGCCAGAGGACAGCGCCGTGTATCCCGGTGCAGCGGATAACTTTGGAGACGCCATCGACCAGGACTGCGATGGCAGCGATGGGGTCGACTTAGATGGCGACGGCTACGCCTCGCTGCTGTCGGGCGGCACCGACTGTGTTGATACCGATCCCTCGCTGCACCCGGCTGATGCGGACCAGGACGGCTTCAGCACCTGCGATGGCGACTGCGATGATGCCGATGCTGCGCTCAACCTGACCGACACCGATCAAGACCAGTTCAGCACCTGCACAGGTGACTGCGACGACACCAACGCCCAACTCAACCCCAACCAGCAGGAAGTCTGCGATCTATACGACAACGACTGCGATGGTGTGCAGGCGGCCGATGAGGTAGATGTCGATCTCGACGGTGACCCCGCCTGCAGTGATTGCGATGACAACAACGAGCTGCTCGATAGTCTCGACCTCGACGATGACTCTTTTTCGCTTTGTGACGATGACTGCATCGATGACCCCAGCCAGCTGGGCTCTGAATACATCTACCCGAGCGCCACAGATCTGGTGGCTAACGGCATCGACAACAACTGCGACGGCATCCCCGGCACCGATGAGGATGGCGACGGCTCTGCATCAGAAGCCTCGGGTGGCGACGACTGCAACGACTTCGACGCAGAAACTCACCCCACCGCCACCGACACGGTCGCCAACGCCGTCGACAACAATTGCGATGGCGCCTACGGTGTCGACGCTGATGGCGACACCGTCGCCTCGCTTGCATCGGGCGGCACAGACTGCGATGACAACGCAGCTACCGTTAATCCCCATGCCAGTGACTCAGTACCCAACGGCATCGACAACAACTGCGACGGCATCCCCGGCACCGACGGCGACGGCGATCAGCACGCCTCTGTGGCCTCGGGCGGCACAGACTGCGATGACTCAGAGCCCACGATTCACGCTGCCGCCGCCGATACGGTTGGCGACGGCATCGACAACAACTGC
>DJIF01000113.1 GCA_002433485.1 Deltaproteobacteria bacterium UBA6601 | reverse complement strand
GGAGCGGGGCCTGGATCTGGTGCTTCCGGACAGTGAGGAGGTGTTCGGCTTCTTTGTAGAGGGGGTAGGAGGCTCGCTGGTCCTGCGTGACCTTGACGGTGATGGCGATCTTGACCTGCTGTTTCCGCGCATCGATCAGCGGGCTCTGGTCTTTGCCAACGACGGGACGGGCGCCTTTGAGGAAGTTGAAACCGGGCTTGAATTGCCCGACTTCGCCTACAACATCACCATCAGCATTGCCGCGGATCTGAACGGTGACCGCCTGCCCGAGTTGCTCATTGCCGGAGGCGGCTATATGGCCTGGCACCCCAATCTTGGCGACCTGCGTTTTGGCAAGGCTGTCTATGCCTACAGCGAGCCCGATGAGATTGCCCAGGTCTACATGAGTGCGGCTCTGGGTGACCTTGACGGCGACGGTGCCCTGGACCTGTTGATGCCGGGCACAGGTCCGCTGCTGGCCGGTCCCAATGAAGGGCTGGACCTGGGTGGCCCGGACACCATCCTGATGCGCCGGGAGGCAGGATTCAGTCCCGGTCCGGTTTTGATCGCAGGTGAGGATGGATCACGAACCCAGTGCGTGCTCTTCACCGATTACGACAGCGATGGAGACCAGGATGTCTTCATTGCCGCGGACCGCGGGCCGCCCTCCAGCCTCTACCGGAATGACGGTGTCGGCAGTGATGGTCAGCTGCAGTTGCTCGACGAGGCGTCTCAACGCGGCGCGGCGTTGGAGATGGCAGCTATGGGCATCGACTCAGCCGACCTCAACGGCGATGGTCTGCTGGACTACTGCATCAGCGATATTGGGCCTCCTCGTTGTCTGCTCTCTGATAGCTCGGGGGCCTTTATTGAAAGTTCGCTGGCCATGGGCATCAGCCCAGCCCAGTGGGTGGGTCTGGCTGGGACCATCGGTTGGTCGGTAGAGTTTGCTGATCTGGAAAATGATGGCCTCATCGATCTGATCCAGGCCAGTGGCCCGGATACCGGCGCGGCGATGGATGGAGATACGGCAATTCCCGATCGGATCTGGTCCCGCCAGTCGGACGGTAGCTTTGAAGATCGCTCCGATGCCCTTCATTTCAATGATGAGAGCTCTCGCTACGGGCTGGCAGCAGGAGACCTGGACGGTGACGGTTCCATTGATCTGGTTACTACCGGGCCCGGTCAGCGACCGAAGCTGTATATGAATCGGTGTCGTAGTGGAGCCTGGCTTGAGGTCCAGCTGGTAGGACCGGCGGGCAACACGGAGGGTTACGGTGCGCGGGTAGAACTGGTTGCTGCCGGGCAGCGCCGGGTGCGCGAACTGTACAATCTCAGGGCTCAGGCGCAAGGCCCCGCGCGGTTGCATTTTGGGCTTGGGGACAGCGAAGCACTGGAGTCGCTGACCGTTCACTGGCCAGATGGTCGAAGCACTACCACCACCGAACTGCAGGCCCGAACTCTGGTGACTGCGCTGCATCCCGAGAGCATTCCCTGGCAGATCGAGGGAACTGAGCTGTGATAGGGATACGTGGAGTGGAGCTGGCCGGTCTGCTGGTGGGCGCGATAGCGCTGTTGAGCGCCTGCCAGGGAGAGCGCTTCGAAGGGGGGCAGCCCGGCGACTGCAGTGATGGTGCTGACAACGACGCTGATGGTAGCTACGACTGCCAGGATGCCGGTTGTATGGCCTCCCCTGACTGTCATGACCTGCCCGACGTTCCGGTGCGCGAAGGTGACTTTGAGTTTGGCGATCTGGTGCTCTGTGAGCAGCCGGTTGAGGGAATCGGTCGGCTCGCAGAGGTCAGCCTTGAGCGCGGCATTGATGTGGAGGTCCCCAGCCCTGGCAATGTCGGCGATCCGGTGGTCGGGACGACCACCGGCCGAGGCGGGTCACTGTTGGCCAGCGATCTGGATGGGGACGGCGACATCGATCTGATGCAGGGGCCAAAGACCCTCTACATCAATGACGGCAGTGGCCACTTCAGTTTTCTAAGCGGACCTGTCGCTGCGACCCAGGAGGGTAATTTCACCTATCTGGCGGCCTACGACGTCAACAGCGATGGCCTCCCCGATCTGTTCGGCGACTGGATTTCCAGCGCTGAGTCGTCCCGGCGCTGGTGGATGAATGTGGGTCAAGGGGTCTTTTCGGCCGGGCAGACCCTCGCGGTTCCCGAGCAGGCCGCCTCCGCGGTAAACGCCTCGGTGGCCCTGGGTGACGTGGATGGTGATGGGGACCTTGATCTCGTTTATTTGACCGGTGCTTACTATGAGGGCGAGCAGGGCGGTCCGCTGCATTTCCCTGCGGCGCCCCTGTTCATCAACGATCAGGGACTGTTTTCTCATGGTCTTGATCTCAGTCTTGAGTGGGGCGGTCATCCCAGCAGTCAGGTTGCGATGTTTACCGATCGAGATGCTGATGGTGATCAGGACCTGCTGGTGCCGAACGACTGGCCGTTGGAGGGAGGCCCGTCCGCCTTTTGGCGCAACGAGGGGGTCGATGGCGCCGGTGCACCGGTGTTGGTGGATGATGCCCCGCAGACCGGGGCAGATCTCGACATGGCGGGGATGGGCGTTGACGGTGCCGATCTTAACGGTGACGGCCAGCTCGACTACTGCATCACCGATGTGGGCCGCCCTTTGTGTTTGATGAGCGGTCCCGGAGGGCTCTATTACGAGGGTGGGGTCGCCATAGGTCTCTACCCGGGCTCTCCGGCGCCGAAGCCGGGGGAGGATGATCATCACGGTGATGATGACCATCACGGCGACGACGATGACTCCTTTGATGACGAAGGTGAGCAGGTGCTAACTACGGTGGGCTGGTCATTGGACTTTACCGATCTGGACAACGACGGATACGTGGACTGTCTGCAGGCGTCATCGCCGGACTCACGAGCTATTGAGCTGGGGCTGCATGCTTTTGTCGATCTGTTGTGGCAGGGGCAAGCCGATGGCAGCTTTATTGACGTTAGCCAGGAGGCTGGCTTTGCCGATCTGACTGATCACATTGGCCTGGTGAGCGCCGATCTCCAAGGTGATGGGTATCTGGATGTGGTGACGGCTGGCCGAGGCTCAGTGCCACGCCTCTATAACAATCCCTGTGGCAGTAACAACTGGATTGAGGTCCTTTTGGCCGGCCCTGTGGGCAATAGGGAAGGTTTCGGCGCGCGGGTTGAGCTGAGCTGGAGTGGTGGTGTCCAGATCCGGGAGATGACCAGCTTGCGGGCTACCAGTCAGGGGCCGGCGCGGGTGCACTTCGGCCTAGGTGCGGACCAGCTGGTGTCGAGGCTGCGGGTGTACTGGCCTGACGGTGAGGTGAGTACCTGGGACGCCTTTGAGGGGCGTCGTCAGGTTCGGGTGGTCCACTCCCGGGCGCCCTGATCGCTCAGGACAAGCAGGCTGTGTACGTACCGCGGCGGCTCAGGGACAGGGGCCGTTGTTGCCGCTGATCAGCCGGTTGCCGGTGACGTTCGCTTGAGCCAGCGTAGAGAGTGCATGGTCCTGGCACAGGGCGGCGTTGGCGGTGACGTCGAGTTCGCCACCCACGCTGCTGATATTGGCCAGACCGGAGACGTCGGTGAGCGAGTCATCTCTGGAGATGCGCAGGTCACCGGGAACCACGCTTAAGCCCGCCAGTCCGCTGAGCTGGGTCAGTGAGCTGTTGGTCGAGACGGACAGATCGCCCCCAAGTGTAGCCAGTGAAGACAGCCCATCGATGTTCTGTAGAGAAGCGTTCTGGTCCACATGCAGGTCGCCGCCGACGCTGGTTAGGGCGGCGAAGCCATCGAGATCGGAGATTGAGCCCAACAGGCCAATGGCGAAGTAGTTTGCGACCGACTCGAGTGCGGCGAAGCCGTCCAGGTTCTCAATGAGGGGGTCATCGTAGAGATGCAGGTCCGCGCCGATGGTGCGTAGGCTCGCCAGCCCGTCAACCTGGGTTAGGGAGTAGCTCAGATCGATGGCCAGGGTTCCGCCGATGCTCTCCAGCATGGTCAGTCCGTCGATTTGCTCAAGCTCGCTGTTGAAGAACAGCCTGAGGTCCTGCCCGACCTCCTGGAGTTGGTAGAAACCGTCGATGTCGCGAAGTCCCTGGTTCTGCGAAAGGGTGAGTTCCCCGTCGATGCGCTGCAGACAGGGGAGAGCCGGGATCGATGTCACAGCAGCATCCAACTCGCTGATGGACAGCGATCCTGAGATGCTCTGGCAGCCGACGATGAGATTGAAGTCGGCTGGGCTGGTGATGGAGAAGCCACCGCTGCAGGGCGAGCACTCTATTGCCGAGTCGTCATCGTCGTCGCCGGTGGGCTGGGGAGCACACAGGGGTGAGTCCTGGCAGTCGCTGTCGTCGCAGTCGTAGAGTCCGTCGGCGTCGTTGTCGGCGCGGTCGCCACACTGGCCGGCGCTGGCTCCTTCATTGGCCTGCTGACAGGCTGGCAGCAGGGTGGTGCTGGCTAACAGCAGGAGCAGGGCTCCGCTGTGGTGCACGCTAAGTGAACGACCAAGGGGTGCCCGGTGGTATTGCTTGATTGCTGCTCTTAGTAAGCGGATTTGCGGCATCGTCTTGGCAGGGATGGGTTCGATGGCAGGGTCCATAGTACTGCCCACGCGCCCATGCTTGAAGCTTTCTCGGTTGCCGGCCTGCTCTTAGCAGGGGCCGTTGGCGGCGCTATGACTCAAGCCGCCGATGCTCAGGCTGTTCTGCAGCCCCACTACGCTGCTCTGGCATAGCGAGGGGTTGTCCCAGATCATCAGGTTGCCGCCGACTGTGCTGAGCTGACTAAGGCCGGAGATGTCCGACAGATTGGGGTTGCCATAGATGATCAAGTCCCCTGTGATGCTGGTCAATTGGCCAAGCTCGTCGAGGTGGCCCAGCGCGCTGGTGCCAATTTCAAGGTTGCCGCCGACACTGAGACAACTGGACAGGCTGATCAGATCGGCAGTGGTCCCACCACTTCCCACCTGATAGGTGCCAGCGCAGTGGGTGCAGTCACCGATCGCTGAGTTGAGGTCGTCGCAGTCCTGGGCACTGGTTACACCGTCGCAGTCCCGGTCATCATCGAGCCGAGCTGCGAGTGGGTTGCTGTCGTCGCAGTCGCCGTCGCAGGAAGCGAGTCCGTCGCCGTCGCTGTCCAGCCCGTGAACGGTCGGCTCGGCATCGTTGCAGTCACCCTCACACTCGGTCTGCCCGTCGCCGTCGTCGTCGCCTCCTCCAGGGTCGTCGAGTCCATCGCAGTCGCTGTCTGCGGCGTCGCAGGAAGGTGGAGCACCCGGATAGACGAGCGCGCTCAGGTCGTTGCAGTCGTCGGCGTTTTCCACGTAGCCATCCGGCGCTGAGCAGCCCTGGTAGGTGAACTGGGTGGTGCCGAAGCCGTCGCCATCGGCATCGCCATACCAGGTGCGGTCATCGGCACCCTCGTCGACCTCGCCGTTGCAGTTGTTGTCGAGCTCGTCGCAGAGCTCTTCAGCGCCGGGATGGACGCGGTCGTTGTAGTCGTCGCAGTCGTCAACGTTGGTGACATGACCTTGTACCGGCGAGCAGGACCGCTCGATGAAGTCGGTGCCACCATAGCCGTCGTAGTCATAATCGCCGTACCAGGTGGTCGCGTCCTCAGCGTCTTCGTCGACTCCCTGGTAGCAGTCGTTATCGATGCCGTCGCACAGTTCAACGGCTGCGGGGTGGACCGCCGCGTTCTGGTCATCGCAATCGAGGCCACCTGCCTCCAAGGGGGCGAAGCCGTCACTGTCTTGATCCGGACAGTTGGAACTCGGCACGCAGTCGCTATCGGCGCAGTCGATGGCGCCGTCCCCTTCGTTGTCCAGCTCATCATCGCAGATCTCGATGGGGCCACTCTCACAGCCTGATGTGAGGCTCGCAATGCTTAGCAGTGCTGCTGTGATGGTGATTCTGGCAGCAGGCGCCTTCGTCCAGATGGAGGGGAACATAAGATCAATGTAGCTGAGCGGCTGCCAGGAGCCCACGCAGTGGGCCAGATCTGCGCTCTGCGACCTCTTATATGAGCGCAGCAGCCTACACACTCTCCAATCTGCCGCTGCTGAGCTAGGCTTGGGTATGGCTATACCCCCAGATCAGCCTCCGCTTAATGATGTCCTGGTACTGGATGCCGACTGTGGCATGTGCAGCGGTCTGGCTCACTTCATCTACGACCGCTTGCTGGAGCCCGGCAGCCTGGTCTTTGCCGGTCAGCGCTCGGAGCTTGGCCAAGCGGTGCAGGTGGAACTCCCGCCACACCAGCGGGAGCTGGATACGGTAGTGCTACGCCAGGCAGGGGAACTCTATGTCCGTTCGGCGGCCATCGTCAGGCTGGCTCCCTACCTGGGCTGGCCCTGGCGGCTGTTGTTCGCTGCGCTGTGGTTGATCCCGCCGCCTCTTCGGGACCTCGGCTACCGGCTGGTTGCGCACTATAGACGCAGGCTCTGGCCCCCTGCGCAGTCCTGCGCAGTGCCGGGATTGAGCGACGCTGAGGAGCGCTGAAGCGGGGCGCATCGGCTCCGCTTGTTGCGGTCAATGAGCTGGCAGTAGCTGCTTAGAACGTGCGACCTGTGAGGCGCTCGAACATGTCCACATAGAGAGAACTGCAGCGCTCGATGACCTCTTGGGGTAGCGCCGGGATTGGCGGCTCTGCGCTGCCATCCTTGCGCGCCGCTTCCAGGCTCGCGTGGTGGCCGGTCTCGATGTAGTGGCCGCGGACGAACTCCTTAGACAGCTGAATGATTTCACCCTTGCCGTAAGCATCTGCATCCCACCAGCGGTCCTCGTCGAGGGTGCCGAAGGAGTCGACCAGGACCGGCTTGCGGCCTGCGCCCAGGGCAAACTCTTTCTTGCCGTCGACGTGGATGAGCCCGGCTTTGCCGGCCTCAGCGTCGATGATCTCGTCCACCTGAACGACCACCTCGAGGATGGCATCCAGCTCGGACTCTCTGAGGTTGGAGATCTGCAGTGCCTCTTGCCGATCCAGCAGTCGGTCGAACTTCTCGAACTTGGTCGACACTTCCAGGTAGGGGCGGGGCAGCTTCATGCCTTCCTTGAGCTCAGTTCCTTCGGCGAAGCCGAATTCGCTGGCACTGGCCTCGCCGCGCTTGTAGCGCCGCCACGCAGAGCCAGCCAGGTAATGGCGGCAGATCACTTCAAGGGGGACGAAGAAGTTCTCTGCGTCCTTGGGGATCGCGCCCGGCTCGCGAATGACGTCATAGCGACGAGTGCGGACGCGGTCGGGGGCGGACATTTCCTTGATATGGGTTTCGCAGATGTTTGCTTTTTCCACCAGCTCGAACCAGTGGCAGGAGGTGCGATTGAGCGATTCGCCTTTGTGGGGGACGGTGCTGGGAATGATCTGGTCAAAGACGGAGATCTGGTCGGTGTAGCGAAACTCAATGATGTCAGGGTCTTCGGTGGTCCACACCTGCTTAACTTTGCCGTGGTAGATCATCTCGCTCATGGGGTTCCTCCGGTTGGGAGACGTTCATTACCATGGCTGGAGCCGCTTGTGGGAGCCAGGGTCAAAGCCGATGAAAATCCTCGCGGTGCGGGGTTGTTTGCAGCCCGCCCCGGCTTGGGTACCTCGGCTATAATCGTGGTGATGCGCCCTGCTTCTTGGCTGTCTGTTTCTGCCCATCTGATCTTGATGCTGGTTGCCATCAGCGGCTTGCAGGCTTGCGCTGAGCCGGAGCCCTATACCGGCCTGCCCAGCTCGGGAGGCCTGCTCATCGGCGATGAGGTCACCTGTGGCTCGCCGAGCACTGGTTTTGATCGGCTCACCGAGCAGGGACTGGAACGGGGGGTCGACCTTCAGATTGAAATCGACGAGGAACCTTACGGTTGCTTCGTCGTTCCCGGCGGGGTTGTTGCCCAGGACCTGGATCTCGACGGGGATGATGACCTGCTGGTGTTTCGCGCACGGGGTTTTCCCCACTTGTTTGAAAATGACTCCACCGGCCATTTTGAGCGGCATCCCCAAGGTCTCGATCTGGTGGCAGAGGCTGGTCGTTGGGTCGCTGCCTTGGCGGCCGTGGACATCAGCGGTGACTCGCTCCCGGAAGTCTTCATCGTGGGACCGGGGTATGCGGGCATGTTTCGCAACCAGGGTGAGCTGCGCTTTGGTCCGCTCGAGGTCCTGTACGATCAGCAGGCTTTTCCCAAGACCTGCTTCAATACCATGAGCTTTGGTGACGTAGATGGGGACGGCGATCTGGACCTCTATCTTCCCGGCCTGGATCGGCTGCCGGAGGCCGGGCTGGGCCTTGAGGGCGAGTGTGTTGGCGAATGCGGCACCTTCGATCCATTGCTGCTGAATGATGGGGGCAGCTTTTCCGTCCATGCCGAGCTTTCCACCGGTGCAGTACCTGGTCTGTCGATCCTGGGCGCTTTTACCGATCGGGACCAGGACGGCGATATGGACCTGCTGGTAGCGACCGACCGGCCCATGCCGCCCCTGCCACCGAGCGCGTTCTTCCGTAACGATGGCCTCGATGCGCTGGGTGCGCCCCAGCTGGAGAATGACGCAGAGCAGCTTGGTGCTGCGATTCGATTCTCAGCTATGGGTCTGGCTGCTGCCGATTTGAATGGCGACGGGCTCATGGATTACTGCATGAGCGATGACTACATCTATTGCCTGGTTAGCGACGGGCTCGGTGGCTACGTCGAGTCGGGCCTGGCCATGGGGCTGAGCCCGGATCTTGAATCTCATCCCTTGTACGACCCGGAGAACAACCGCCACAATCATGGCAGCGACCATGGTGGTAGTGAAGATCAGCACGGCGGTCGCCAAGGCGGCCAGGGAGGCCAGGGAGAAGGGGAGGGTGAGCAATTCTGTCAGTGGTTTGGCTGGTCCCTGGAGTTCGTTGATCTGGATCATGATGGCAACCTGGATCTACCGGTCGTGGCAGGCTCGACCCCGCCTCGAGATCCAAGCTCGCCGCTTTATTGCGACTGCTCCTTTCAGCCTGACGCCATCTGGCAGGGTCTGGATGGTGGGGGCTTTGTTGAGCGCAGCCTTGAGCTGGGCTTCAA
This sequence comes from Deltaproteobacteria bacterium UBA6601, assembly GCA_002433485.1. Lineage (GTDB taxonomy): Bacteria > Myxococcota_A > UBA796 > UBA9615 > UBA9615 > UBA6601. Next base: position 17,033 of record DJIF01000113.1, on the reverse strand, counting down.
CGAAGTGGTCGATCACTACGGCCTGGTAGCGGCCGACTTTGATGGGGATGGCGCCCGGGACCTGTTGGCTGTGCCCGATGAGGGGCGCCCCAAGCTGTGGATGAACCGCTGCAGCGCCGGCGCCTGGGTCGAGGTGGAGCTGCGTGGGCCAGAGGCCAACAGCGAGGGCTTTGGAGCGCGGGTTCAGATCAGCGCTGGCGGGCGGGAGTGGCTGCGCGAGATGCACAACCTGCGCTCGGTGGGTCAAGGGCCATCGCGCCTGCACTTTGGCCTAGGTGATGTCGCTGAACTCGATGAGCTGCGGGTTACCTGGCCCGATGGCTCGGTGACCTTCGCTCGTGGGGTACCGGTCAATCGGCGCCTGGCCATTCTTCACGAAGCCGCGGCGACTCCCCAGCTCATCGATATGGTTCGCTAGAAGCTCGGTGAGGGCAGCGGCGGAGGAGCCAGACTGGCGTCTTCACGCACCAACTGCACCACGCGTCGGGCGGGAATTGCTTCAACTACACTCTCCTTGCCATCGGGCCAGAGTACGGTCAGTCGCTCCACCTGCTCGCTGTCGCCAAGGCCGAAGTGCAGCTCAAGGGGCCCGGCGCTGCCGTGGCCGGTGCTGCCCGAGTGGAGCCAGCGGACCTGGCGGCTGTCGTCCGTTTCGATGATGACCCGGGCGCCGATGGCGTAGTGGTTGGGTGAAGGGCCCCACAGCAGCACCCGCAACCAGGAAGCTGCACCGCAGCGGCTCAGCCAGATGCGGTCGGCCTTGATGAGGTCGAGCCAGCCGTCTCCGTTCAGGTCGGTGGGTAGGATGCTGTAGCCATCGCGATTGTCGTCGACGCCCCAGCTGGACGCCTGGTCGCTGAAGCTGCCCTGATGTTGCAGGTACAGGGCGTCGGGTTGTCCGGGGCTGTTGATGAGGCCCAGCCCCGCCTCAAGCTCGGCGCTCTCTTCTTCGTTGTGATCGGGCAGGTTGCCAAAGGCGACCACCGCGTCCAGATCGCGGTCGTTGTCCATGTCCACCAGGTGGGCTCCCCAGGAGGCGTGTTGTTGCGCTGAGAGGCGCATTCCGCGGCTCTGCTCAGAGCGGTACCAGGTGTCATCCTCGCTGCTCTCCAGCAGCGCCAGTTCCTCCCAGCTGGTGACCAGGAAGTCGACTCGCAAATCGCCGTTGAGGTCACCTGCACCGAGTCCCATGCCGTAGAGGGGCACTCCCAGATGACTGGACTCGCTGGCGTCGACAAAGCCACTCTCGGTGTTGAGGAGGATCTTGTTGGCCTGGCTGTGGTAGCCGAAGTCGTTAACCAGGTAGAGGTCGGGCCGACCGTCGAGGTTGACGTCGTGCCAGCCGCCCGCACAGGTGTAGCCGCGGTTGCTCTCCGCCGGGAGCAGGGCGCTGCGATCAACAAAGGTGCCGTCTCCCTGGTTCTCGTAGAGTCGGCTGGGCAGAGCATCGGGCAACTCTCCAGCGATGATCGCTTCGAGGTCCTCGCCGGCCGGGTCGCTCGATTCTAGAACCATCACCGCCAGATCCAGGTCGCCGTCCAGATCAAAGTCGGCCCAGGCGCTGGTCCCTGAGTTCAGCTGGTTGCTCCCCAGACCGCTGCTCTCGGTGACGTCAGAAAATACCGCATCGCCCTGGTTGTTGAGTAAGCGGAAGCCCTCGAAGCCGGTCACCAGCAGGTCGAGATCTCCGTCGCTATCGTAGTCGGCGTGACTGAGCCCTTCGACGTCGTAGTCGAAGCCCGGGACATGGCTGTCGGTGACCCGCTGTAGCAGGCCCTGCTCGGTGGCCAGAAACAAGCCGGTGGGCCAGAACACATCGTTTCGACCATCGCCATCGTAGTCGCCAGCGGCGAGCCCGGAGGGTAACTGCTGGGCGGAACTCTGCCACTGCTCCTGTTCAGCGAAGTCAGGTCCGGCCACGGCGCGTACCATGAAGCCTTCCGCCCGGTCCTGCGGCGCAGGACAGGGCACCGCAGCTGAGCTGATCAGTGCAGCATCGATGCGAGGTGGCGCCTCGCAGCAACTGGAGTCGTCGTCATCGTCGGCCGCGCAGCCCATTGCCAGCAGTGGCCCCGCTAGGTTGGCTGCGAGCCAGATCAACGACCAGCGCGGTGCAGGAGAGCGCCGGGCCTGCTGCGGTGAGCGCCGGGGAGCGCTCAGTTGGGACACGCCGGATATATGCCGTGGTCGACTGCCGCGACTCCTCGGGCGAAGTAGCAACTGGGGATCAGGCCGGCGGTGTGGTCCTCCATCCACTGGCTCTGACATTCTGCATTGGCGCCGTTCTCTGAGCAGAACCAGCAGGTCTTGGTCTCAGCGCAGCCAGCAATGCAATCGGCATCGCCATTGCAGTTGGTCTCGCAGTTGGGATTGGTCGGGTCGTGGTTGGCGCAGATCCTACAGATGGGGTTGTTGGCGCAGTTGATGCTCAGGTCATCGAAGCAGTCCGCACCGGCGTCGATGGGTGCGCTTGAGTCGTAGCTTGAGACATTCTGCGAGGTCCACACCCCGTTGCCGGGCGAAGAGCCCGTTCCGTCACCGTCGTTGTCGATGCCATCAAAGCACTCGAAGCATTGCTGCAGGTCGAAGTCGTGGCAATCCGTTGTACCCTCGCCGGTCGGCATGCAGTGAGCCTCTGCAGCACAGTCTTGATCGGAGCAGTCCACCGTGCCGTCGCCGTCATTGTCGACGCCATCGGCGCAGGGGTCGGCGCAGTACAAGGCGTGGTTGGTCGGCAGAGAGGTGCAGGCCTGCTCATCACCACAGCCGATAAAGGCTGAGTAACCGGTAGTGGGGTCCATCTGGGTGCAGTCTGCGTCGTTGCAGTCCACGCCGCCGCCGCCCTGGCCGATGTCGTTGTCGTTATCGAGACCGTCTTCGCAGGGGTGGGCGTTGGGATCGGTGGCGCTGCCGGGACAAGTGCCGCTTGCCAGGCAGTCCATTTCGCCACCGCCGCCACCGCCGCTGTTGCACTGGCTGGCGTTGGCGCAGTCCGGGTTCGGGCCTACGCAGCAGTCGTCGTCGTCGCAGTCGATCATGCCATCGCCGTCGTTGTCGCAGCCGTCATCGCAGCCAGCACCGCTGGCATCTTCTTCACCCGACCAGCTACCGTCGCAGACGCCACCACCACCACAGACTCCTGAGATGGCCTCGCAGCTCGGATCGGCTGGCAGGGGATTGCCGCTGTTGTCGCTGGCGCCGCCACAGTCGGCGTTGCCGTCACCGTCGTTGTCGTTGCCATCGTTGCAGTTGATACAGCTGCTTGAGTCGCAGGTCGCGCCATTGAACGTGGCTTCGCCGCCCTGGCAGGCCGGCGAGCCATTGCACTGGGGGTCTGCCGGTAGGAAGCCGCCGCTGCCATCACTGGCGTTGCCGCAGTCTGCTGCGCCGTTGCCGTCATTGTCGAAGCCGTCATCACAGGTAGCCTCGATGGGCAGCTCACAGGTTCCATGGGGGAGGCCAGTGGGGTTCGACGGGAGGCCGGAACAGTTCTGGTCGGCGCAGTCGACATCACCATCACCATCGTCATCGGTGCCATTGCTGCAGTCCTCGGGGCCAGTACCGCCGCAGTTGGGATTGCCGCCGCAGGTGGGATCGGCGCAGTCCACCTGGCCATCGGCGTTGTCGTCGCTGCCGTTGGCGCAGTACAGCTCTCCCAGGTCAAAGGCAATGCTCCAGTCCTGGATGCTGCCACTGCTGCTGCCGCCGTTGTTGTCGACCCGTAGTGTCCAGGTGCCGTTTAGATCGTAGCCGTTGCAGGCGAACAGTGAACTTTCCGGTTGGAAGTTGCCAGTGAACGGGGGGCTGCCCGAGGTGATGGATTGTCCTGCCTGTTGATCGAAGATGGTCGCCGTGTAGTTGGCGCCGCTGCCGCCGCTGGGGTTGTTCACTGACAGGTCAACATTGCCGCAGTCAAGCAGGGTCAGTACCAGATCCTCGACGCTGGGGTGACTGATGGTCACGCCTACATCCATGCCCTGGATCTGCATCGGGTTGGCAATGTAGGCGCTGGTGCTGGAGTCGCTATTTACATCGCCGGCGATGAGCTCACAGTCCACCGTACCGTTGGCGGGGATGGTGCAGGGGGTGGAACTGGAAAGCACCGTTACGGCGCCTTGCCAGGGCTGGTTCTGGCAGACCGGCACGCTGGTACAGGCCGGGTCATCGCAGTCGGCCAGGTTGTTGGCGTCTTCATCGCCGCTGCCCGGGGTGCAGTCCTCTGCCACGCAGACACCCACGTTGACACAGACTCCCTGGGGGTCATTTGCGGCCAGGCAGCAGTGGGGATCATCGCAGTCCACGAAGCCGTCGCCGTCGTTGTCATTGCCGTCGTTGCAAAGGGCCTCGCCGCACAGCACATCGCCGTTGCTGTCGAGCACTCCGGCGCAGTCGTTGTCGTCGCAGTTGGTCAGACCGTCACCGTCGTTGTCGTCGCCGTCGGTGCACAGGGCCTCAGTGTTCTCTACGCAGCTGGAGCTGGCGCCATTGGTGCACTCGTCGTCCAGGCAATCAACCGCACCGTCCGCGTCATCATCAACGCCGTTGCTGCAGTCTTCAGGAATGCAGGCCGACACGGTGCCGCATTCGGAGTCATTGCAGTCGATGGCGCCGTCCGCGTCATCATCAACGCCGTTGCTGCAGTCTTCGGGGCAGTTGGTATCGGTACTGCAGTCGGGGTCGGCGCAGTTGGCCAGGCCATCGCTGTCCTCATCGATGGTTGCCCCGGAGTCGCAGATCTCCGGACAGCCAAATGGATTTCCGGATTGCCAGCACTGAGGGTCGTCGCAGTCGGCCAGGCCGTTGCCGTTGTTGTCCTGAACATCGTTGCATATCTCTGGTACGCAGAGCAGGGTCGAGGTGCCGGGGATAACCACCGCGGCACAATCGCTATCGTCGCAGTTGGCGAAGCCGTCACCGTCGTTGTCGACGTTGTTGTCATTGCACAGGCCATAGCTGTCTTCGACGCACAGTGGGCTGGTGCCGTTGCTGCACTCTTCGTCCAGGCAGTCGATCAGGGTGTCGGCGTCGTCGTCGATGTTGTTGTTGCAGATCTCTGAGCAGGCGTTGGTGCAGTCGTTGTCGTTGCAGTCGGCGGCGCCGTCGTTGTCCTCGTCACCGCTGCTACCGCAGTCCTCAGGGCAGGTGAGCACGGCCCAGCAGGCAGGATCAGTGCACTCGGCCAGACCATTGCCGTCCTCGTCGCCGGTGGCATTGCAGTCCTCCTCAACGATGCAGGCCGGCAACTGAGCGCAGGCAGAGTCATCGCAATCGGCCTGACCGTTACCGTCCTCGTCGCCAACCAGGTTGCAGTTCTCAAAGCAGTTGGTGGCACCGGCGCACTCTGAGTCGTCGCAGTCGGTGTTGCCGTCGCCGTCGTTGTCCTGGCCATCGGCACAGTTGAGCGACTCAAGACATACACCCACGCAGTCGGTGTCGTCGCAGTCGGCGTTACCATCGCCATCGTTGTCCTGGCCATCGCTGCAATTCTCTGCGCTGGAGCACTGCGCGGCGCAGTCGCTGTCGGCGCAGTCGACGCTGCCGTCGAGGTCGTTGTCCAGTCCATCACTGCAGTAGAGGGTCTCCAGGCAGACCGTACTGACGCCTGCGCAGTCGCTGTCAGCGCAGTCGACCGCGCCGTCGTTGTCATTGTCGATGCTGTCATTGCAGAACAGGCCTTCCTGGCAGGTCGCCTGGCCGCTGCAGTCGGGGTCGGCACAGTTGGATTGTCCGTCGCCATCCTCGTCATTGCCCGCCGGGTCGGTGCAGTCTTCCGGGGTACCCATGCAGTCGCCACTGTTGCCGCAATCCACGGTGTCGAAGCAATCGACCAGTCCGTCGCCATCGTTGTCGAGCTCATCGCTGCAGTTGCCCTGTTCGCGACAGTGCGGTTGGGTAGAACAGCCGTCGTCAGCGCAGTCGATGAGGCTGTCGCCGTCGTTATCTACGCCGTCCTGGCAGCCCAGCAGGCTGTCTTCGGTGCATTGGAACCAGCTGGAACAGCCGTCGTCAGCGCAGTCGATCAGGCCGTCTTCGTCGTTATCGGCGCCGTCTGCGCACTCAATGCCGGTCTCTGGATCGGGAGGAGTTACTGCCGAGTCGTCATCGTCATCGCCGCTGGTGTCGTCGTCGTCGGCTACTGAGGAGTCGTCGTCGTCGGCTACTGAGGAGTCGTCGTCGTCGGTCACCGAGGAGTCGTCGTCGTCGGTCACCGAGGAGTCGTCGTCGTCGCCACTGGTGTCGTCGTCGTCGCCTGCGCAGTCCGGGGAGCCCACGCAGCCATCGTCCAGGCAGTCAAAGGCGCCGTCACCGTCGTTGTCGGCGCCGTCGGTACAGTCGCCGGCGGACATGCCCTCGGTGAGGTCGGGGCCACAGCCGGCGGCAACCAGCAGTGCGGCGAGGAGCAGGGATGTATGGAGCAGAGAGAGACGACGCATCTGAGATTCCTCCGGGATAACCCCGGTACGATACCCCATGGATCCGGGCTCCGCGCCCCCATTAACAGAGGAAGATGGTCGCTGTAGCCTTTCAGATCCTGACCAGTGAACGGAAATGCCCGATCTGAGAGCCCTTGCAGGTCACCGCTGCGGTCCGCGTAAGTAATTCGGTTGTAGTGCTTTTTTTGCTTAGATCGGGCTGACGAGGCTGGAGCCTGCGGCTACAGGACCAGCCGGCCCTCATTGCTGCAGCTGGCGCCGGTGCCCGGCAGTAGCCGTGCGCGCAGGTCTTCGCAAAGGTCCAGCGCGGTGGAGCCTTGGGGAATGAAGGGCGAGGGAGTGCCGAGCAGATCGCTCCCCGCCGCCCCGGACAGCTGGAAGTCGGGAGAGGAGAGAAACACACCGCAGGCCCTGCGCAGCGGCTCGTCGTCACTGGTCGGGGCATCGAGCGGGGCGCCAACCAGCGCTTCAATGAGCTCGCGCTCTTCCTCACTGGCGAAGGCGGGTTGGGCGAGTAGCCGATCTTTGACTGCCAGGACCAGATCGCTGAGCGCAATGGTCGGTGGGGCATTCTGGAGCAGTGCGTCGATCCAATCGTCGCCGCGTTGTTCATCCTCTGGGAAGGGGTCCACGCAGGGCCCCATGGCCTCTTCCCAGGTGAGGCTTTCGGCCAGGTTGTTGTTGCGGAAGCCAGTGGCTGAGTCGAGCATGAACATGCCAATGCCTAGCTCAAAAGCGTATGTGGGTGTGAGGGGGAAGCCGTCCTCGTTGATGGGGTTGTTCTCATCAAGGGGATTGCCGTCGTCGTCGACTGGTGCGCCGTCGCCGTCGTGTTCGTGGCCTGGATCCAGGGCAGGGTTGACCCAGATGGCTTCAACGTTGCGATCGAAGTCAGGCCAGTCGAGGGCGTAGATCGCCGAGTCCATGAGGACCCGGGCCGGTAGTCGCGCCATCCCATCACCGGGGCTGTTGAGGCGCAGCTCTGGAACGTCGTGTTCGCTGACCCAGGGGTTGAACACCGGGGCCAGGTAGTAGGCACTGTCCAGCTCGTCGCAGCGCTCGGCAGAGCCGGGGTTGAAGTAAGGGTGCAGCACCGCGGTCTCAATGAGGCTGCGAAGTGAATAACCGCTCCCGACAAAGGCCTCGCTGAGGTGGACCAGCAGGTCACGCTGATAGCGGTTCATCGGGAAGAAGTGAGGTGCAGTCAGGCGGTGACCGGTCAGCTCGGTCCAGACCCGCTCGGCCACTGTCATGCCAATCATCCAGGCCAGTGCCTGGTCGCCGGCTACTTCGCGGTCGGAATCGATGTCGAGATCCTGGTTGCGGAGGCTCTCGAAGGCTCCTCTCAGCAGGGCCTCCAGTTCCCAGATGCTCGGCTCCTCGACCGGCTCGATGAAGTAGCCGGTCCAGGCTTCGACGTCAGGTTCCATCTCGCTGGGCAGGATGAACTCGCCGCAGCGGGAGTGCATGCCCCAGGGGTTGAAGCCTTCGCCATGTCCCCAGTGGAGCCCTGGCCGATAGACTCCTTCCGGGTAGTAGGCCATGGCGAGCACCCCCTCGACCCGGAAGAATGCGGCCAGATCCTGGATAGGGCGCCCGGCGCTGCTGCCGAACAGGGCCCGCTCGAAGTAACCGGGTACCTGCCAGGTGCGGTCCAGTTCCGGGTCGCTGTCATCGGTGACCGAGAACTCCGAGTTGTGGCACTGCATGCAGGACATGCGGCGATTGAGGTAGGTGTGCTCGAACAGGTTGGCGTGCGACACCCGCCATGAAGTCTCCGCGCCGGGGTTGTCGAGGTTGATGAGCTTGGTGCCCAGTTGGGCGAACAGCTGGGCCCGAAACACCGGGCTGAGATCATCCAGAGAGATGGCCGAGAGGATCAGGTCGTTGAGGGTCCATGGCTCACCATGTTGGGGGCCATCGGGTCCGTTGTCGCGGATAAAGGCGGCCAGATCCGGACGCCCCAGCCACAGGTGCGGATCACCGAGGATGTAGGGGTCGGTTGAGGTACAGCCAATGCCCGAGCGATCTCCGACCCGGTTGACCTGGAGCATGTCCTTGATGGCGTCGAGCCAGCGGATCGCGAAGGCCTGGCTGTCCATCAGCGCTCCCACCAGGGTGCGGCGGTCGCTCTGTTCGATGATCTGGACCAGCAGCTCTACCTCGCGGATGGACCGTGGCTGACGGCCCAGCAGTTGCGGTACTACGCGGCGCACAAAGGCTTCATCACCGGCGTCGCAGGAGCTGCTGTCCTCCAGCATGCCCGGTTGGAATGGGGCGCCGGGGCAGGGGCTCTGCAGGGCGCAGTCGCTATCGTCGCAGTCGTAATCGCCGTCAGCGTCATTGTCGGCGCCGTCACTGCACTGTCCGGGACTGCTGCCTTCGCTGGCGGCGACGCAGGAGTTCAGCCCCAGTGTCAGGCAGAGCAGCAATAGCCGGCCACGCTGGTTCATGTGTCGTAGCCCATGATCTTGCTCTTGACCGCCAGCGCGGCATCGAGCTCAGTGCCTGAGGCCTGGATGTCGCCAACGGCGAAGGATTCTTCGGTGAAGGGCCAAATCCCCATGGACAACAGCAGGGCAGCGCGGTGCTCGGTAGGGGTGGCGGAGACCAGCGCTGTGGAGTCCTCGCCGATGGCACCAACTACCCCTGCTCGCTCGCTGTCGATGGGCCCGCCGAAGCCGACGATGACGTAGCCCCAGGGCCAGTGATTGGTGCCAAAGCCGTTGGGGTTGGCCGAGCTCACCTCTGGGGTGGGGGAGCGGCCGAATTCGGTATTAAGCAGGACGAAGTGGCGATCAAGGTCGAGCTTATTGGGGTCGCCTTCGCCAGGCTCGTTGATGACCTCGGCCAGGCGTCGGCAAAGGTGGCTGACGTTGGCCCCCTGGCCCAGTACATGCTCGTCGTGGCTGTCGTAGCCCTGACCGTTGGCGTTCGGGTAGATACCGCCATCGAGCACCTGCACATAGCGGGCTGCGTTCTCACCGGCGGTCAGCAGGTGGCGGGCCATGCGGATGGCGGCGCCGGTCTCATCAGTTGCATCGTAGCGGTCGATGTTGTGATAGGCCGGGTGCCGAGAACACATGGTCAGCTCTTCGCGTTCGAACAGGTCCGGGGGCAACAGTTCGAGCAGTGCCTGGTGGCGCCCCATGGCGTAGCGTGAGCTGAGATAGTCGGCAAAGGCCGGCGCCCTTGTGTCGGCCCCGGCCTGGCGCAGGCGCTCCCTGAAAGCGGCTCCGTAATGATCAATGAGGGCATCAAAGGCGCCGGTGTTGCCGGAGACTCCCGGCCGTGCCAGCTGGCGGGGCAGGGTGGGCTCGTCGCCCAGCTGAATGGCGATGGGCTGAGCGGCGGCAGGATGCAGGCCCAGGGCTGTCGACGGTGCCCCCAGGTCAAGCCGATTCAGGGAGTTCTGGAAGATGCTGTAGGAGAAGGGCGCGCTGCGATCGGCGGCGGCACGGGCTGCGAAGAAGCGCTGAATATGGGTGCCGAAGCCGGCCATCCGTGGGTTGCTGATGGGCAGACCCGCTACCGAGTAGGGGATTGCCGCATCATGGGGCTCGAGCGGGTGGGCCATGACCCAGACTCGCATTCTCGCGAGGATGTCAGGCCGATCTCGTAAAGGTGCGACGAAGGGTCCCAGGTTGACCATTTGATCCATGGCGTCGCGGGCGAAGGGCTCGTAGAGGTCCCGGCCGCCGCCCTCGCACTGCTCGAACCACTCGCCTACGTTGGGACTGACCCCGTCCTGAAAGGTCCACCACTGTTGGCCGGCGAAGGGCCCGCCGAGACCTGGGTCGCACAGACCCGGGACCGTGTAGAAGCTCTCCCACGGGCTCAGACCACCCATCAGAAACACCTCTAGGATGCCGTCGGGGCGGCGCTCTTCCGGTAGCAGGGAGTGCTCCAGGCCTGCTGGAGTGTCGCCCCATAGCTCGCCTCCCGCGTAGGGGTCCGGTGTCCCGCTACCGCTGCAGCCGGGCAGCAGCGGCACCAGGCAGCCAGATGCGAGCTTAAGAAAGCTGCGTCGGTCGAGGTCCTTCATCTTCGACAGGATAGCCACCCTGATCAAGCCTTCAAAGTGCAGCCTTTGCCCGATCCTGCGGAACTTGCATCAGCTCAGGGTCCCGGGCGGGTCTGACCGTCCCGGTCCTCCCCCCAACAAATGACCTCGTTGTCGTCGCCAATGGCACAGCTGTGGCTACTACCGACGCTGACCTGGCGGAAGCTACCGGAGGGCGGGCTCGACTGGCCGTGGTCATCCCGTCCCCAGCACAGCAAAGCGCCGTCCTGGCGACGGGCGCAGCTGTGGTCGAGGCCAGCGCTGAGCTGGGTGAAGCTGCCTTGGGGTGGACTTGATTGTTCAGCGCTGTTGCGCCCCCAACACTCAATGCCGCCGCCCTCGGCGATGGCGCAGGAGTGATAGCGACCGGTGCTGACCTGCAGGAAACGGCCCTGAGGAGCATTGGACTGACCGTCGGTGTTGTAGCCCCAGCATGCCAATGAACCATCGATTGCCACCGCGCAGCTGTGGAACCAGGCAGAACTCACCTGCAAGAACTCCCCATCCGGTGGCACGGACTGGCCTTCCCCGTCATCTCCCCAGCAGTGCAACTGGGCATCAAGGTCGACCCCGCAGCCATTTTCAATGCCTGCGCTGAGCTGGGCGAAGGGGATTGGGGGAGGGGCGCTATGGCCGCTGTTGTGAAAGCCCCATTCGATGACGTAGCCCTGGCTATCGAGAGCCAGGTTGTAGCGGTCTCCGGCGCTGATGGCAGTGAGCTGGAGGTCAGGAGCATCGGCCTGGCCGTCCTCGTTGCCACCCCAGCAGAGCGCTGTGCCTTCGGTGCCGATGCCACAGCTGTGGTTGCCTCCGGCACTTACCTGCTGCAGTGTGCAGCCGGGCAGGCCGTCACAGTTGCGGTCCATGCCATCGCAGCGGTCGCTAGCGCCAGGATGGCGCTCAGGGTTGGTGTCATCGCAGTCCCCCTCGTTTGGGCTGAAGCCGTCGCCGTCGTTGTCTAGGGCAGCGGTAGCGCCAACGCAGCCGCTACTCAGCACAAAGAGCAGGGCGAAGGCAGCGCGCAGCAGGAGAAACAAGGGGCCGAACCGTTCAGTTGTAGTGGCAGTCAGGCTCGTTAGCGCTTGCCGTAGCGCGGCCGGCGTCTGCCCAGCACGGTGCTGGCCGCTAACAACAGCAGACCGAGCCCTCCTGCCGCGGTCGGGCTCCCCGCTGCGCATGCGCAGCCATCTCCGCCAGCTCCAGGGGGGGGGCTGCTGTCGTCGTCATCGCTGCTTGAACCGCTACTGTCATCGTCATCGACAGGGCTGCTGTCGTCGTCATCGGCGGGTCCGCTGTCGTCGTCGTCGCCAGCGCTGCTGTCATCATCATCGTCGCCAGCGCTGCTGTCGTCGTCGTCGCCAGCGCTGCTGTCATCATCATCGTCGCCGCCGCCGGGGCCTCCGCAGTCGGTGTCGATCCCGTCCATATCGCCATCGCAGTCGTTGTCGATACCATCGGAGCAGACTTCAGTGGCACCGGAGTGCACCGCCGGGTCGCTGTCGTCGCAGTCGTAGACGCTGGGGTCCGGGTTGGTGGCAGTGGGGCAGTTGAGGAAGCCGTCGCCGTCCTGGTCCTGGTTGAATGCACCGCTGCTGGTGATGGGGTTGATGAACTGGCAGTACTGGTAGCAGCCGCCTCCTGTTGACGGGTTGCCCAGCATGTCGATGTTGTCCATGCAGTCGAACAGGCCGTCGTTGTCGTTGTCGATACAGTCCCAACACTCCATGCAGCCGCCACCGCCCATGGGGGTGCAAGCAATTTCACCTTCCTGCAGGCACATGCTGCTGAAGTTGAGAGGATCACCGTCAGTCGCGCAATTGGGGTCGTAGTGCTGGTCGTTCTGACCCGCTGGCCAGTTGGGGTCGGTGTTGCAGAGCTGCCCGTCCGGCCAGTTGGGGTCAACGCTACAGGGATGGTCGGCCACTGCGAGACCAGGAAGGAGCGCCCCGAGGAGCATCAGGCCAGCGCCCAGGAGCAAGGCTGAAGAGACCTTGCGATGCTGTCGGTTGTCGCTGGCGTGGATGCGGTCGGACATGCTTGCTCCCTTTGCTGCTGGGCTGGGCCCGGTCATGCTTCAGATTCGGCGGCAGCGCTGCTCTTGAGTGGTCTGATGGTTAGGATACCATCGCTGCAGCCAAGTCCTGCGGCGTGGTGAGTAGGATTGCAGCAGCGTGTTGTCACAGGCTTTCCCTTTACGGCTTTACGGGGTCTGCGCTGCGCCCTCGTCGATCCAGGCGCGGATCCCGGCGAGTGCAGCTGGTGTCAGGAACGGCCCCCCCTGGGGCATGCGTGACCCTGAACCGCCCTGGTCAAGATGAGTGCCGTCCAGTTTGTGCCACACGTAGCTGCGGCTTGAGTCGCCCGGCTCGATGCGGTCCATGGAGGGCAGCTGGCTCGATGGTTGACCCAGACCCTCTGAGCCGACCCAGCTGATGTAGAGCTGAGCTGCGGTTGACGGCAGCACGAATCCGGAGTCGTGCTCTGGTTCAGAGTGGCAGCTGCAGTGGTCGCTGGCGAAGGCAAAGATCTCGCCGAAGGTCCATGGCTCGACCACGCTGTCATCGTCGTCATCGCCAGGGCTGGCGCTGTCGTCGTCGTCGCCGCTCTCTGAGCAGTCACCATTGTCCCAGTTGAGTTGTTCGCAGGCGAAGTTCACGTAATGGCCGTAATAGGGATAGGCGCTGTCGTCGCACTGGCCGTCGCCGAGCCATTCCTGCGGCGCGCAGAAGCCCTCGCAGTCGAGCTGCTCGATGGAACTGCAGCCGCCAGCACTGTCGTCGTCGTCCCCGGTCAGGAGCTCACTACAGTCAGGGCTGGCCGTGCAATCGGGATCATTACAGTCAAACAGTCCATCGTCGTCGTTGTCGGCGCGATCTGCGCAGCTCCCGGGGGTCGAGCCTTCGACCGGAGCCCGCTTGCAGGATGTCCACATCAGCAGCAGGGCTGCGACGAGCAGCAGCCTGGCGAGGGCACGGGACGGGGCGTCAGGCCCGCGGCTCAGCTGAGTAGAGAGCCTATTCATCGGGGTCCAGGTAGCCAGGCAGGCCATTGTTGTTGCTGTCTCCGCCCCCCTCGATGGCGTCGAGGGTGCCGTCATCATCGGAGTCGGTGTCCAGCCAGTTAGGGACCCCGTCGCCATCTACGTCGTTGCCGAACTTAACCCCGTCTTCGCGCTCAGCATAGGTGGTGATGCCGTCGCCATCATCGTCCTCATCGAGGTAGTCAGGGATACCGTCGCTGTCGCTGTCGGTGTCGTAGCCCTCCTGGTTGTTGGACAGCGAATCGCAGTCGGTATCTTCGCCATCTGGCTCGAGCGCCGGGTGCTCGTGCTCGTCGTGGTCGCAGTCGGTGTTGACGAAGCTCAGTTGGAATTCTGCTTCGGCCGAAAAGGCGCTCTCGTTGCCGGCGCGGTCGCGCATCTTGAAGCGGTAGCGATAGCGCTCTCCCAACTCCAGATCGCGATCGACATAGCGAGGGCTCATCTGCCAGCCGCTGCTGTTGCCGCCTGGGCTGCCAGAGAGTTCCTCGAAGTAATACTCCACATAGCCGCGCGGATCCGCGCCAGGCCTGGCCCGCATCACCGCCATCGAGGTCTGTACTCGGCGCATCAGTGCTCCGGTCATGGAGCCACTGAGGTGTGGGGGGCCAGGCAGCTCGACTTCCCGGGGCGCGATGTCAAATTCAGGCACCTGAGGCTCTGGCGCCAGTCCATCATCGGCCATCGCGAGCCCCTCGCTGACTTCAGTCAGCCACTGAGTTACGGTCTCCTTCTCCTGGTCAGTGAGGTTGCGGAAGCGGGCTGGCGGCATGGCCGCGAGGTGGTCCGAGGGTAGGTTGATGCGCTGACTGGCCATCAACAGCTGGGCCTCATCGAGGCTGGAAAAGTGATCGCCGAGGGAACTGCCCGAGCGGCCTCGAGCGATGGCTCCCAGCTTGAAACGTGACTTGCTCAGCCGTGGGTTGAGGGCATCGTGGTGACACTCGGTGCAGGCGTGAACGAGGATCTCCGGCGGGCTGAGGCCCGGGTGTACGGCAGTGCCCACCGCGCTCAGGTCCGAGGACCGGAAGATGTCGGTAGGGTCTGGAAAGTTAGTTGAATTGCCGTTTCGATAGGCGCTCATGTCGCTGATGAGCTGCTCCAGTCTGCCGTTGTGAAAGGGGCTCGCGCCGCGCGCGGGGGGCGCGATGAGCAGACCGTTGAGGTTTAGCTCATAGAGTTCTTCCCAGGGATGGTCGAAGATCAGGCCCCTGGCTCGGTCATCTTCCAGTAGGCCGATGGCTGCACCGTTAGGTTCGTAAGTGTCTGGGTCGAAGCCGTTGCCAAAGCCGTTGGCCTCAATGAGGTCTTCCAGTGACTTGGGCCGTGAGGCGTGCAGCGCCCCTCCGGGGATGCCGCCGAAGGTTCCGCCCAGGGGTTCTGAGGGGGTAGCTCGAGCCTCCACATATTGCTCCAGCATGTGGTGCAGGGGCCCCTGGTCGCTGGCGTTATCGGTCCAGCCGCGGAAGTAGTTGACGTTGTAGAGCCAGTGCATCCAGATGCTGTTGAGCTGAAACATCAGCGGTGCCCGCTTGTGCGCGCGTGCTGTGCGTAGACCGTGCTCGTGGCAGTGCAGGCAGTCGAAGGTGGTGTTCTCGAGGTCGGCTGCATCGTATACGGTGTAGTCTGACCAGCCGCTTTCCCAGGCGTCGGAGAAGCGCTCTTCGTCGCTGCAGTCCTGCGGGTCCTCGCAGCCGAAGTCGAAGCGAAACATGAAGAAGTCCAGGTCGTCCCGTTGCGGGTCGTGGGTCATGATCTCGGCAAACGGTTCCCCTCGAGCCATGGACACCACCACGAAGCCGGGGGTCGGGTCGAGGTGGGATGCAACTGGCGTGTGGATGATGACGCGCGGATTCACCGAGCTGGTTGAGCGCCGGGACAGGCCCGCTGAGTGCCCCGCTGCAGCCCAGGCCGGGTTGCCGTTGTCCCAGATCATCTGGGCTTCCAGCCCCAGGGGCCCATAGAAACCCAGGCCGAGGGCCTCCAAGAGCTGCTGGGAGTTGGTGATCTCCGGTCTCGTTGCGCCGCAGAACACATCTCGAATGGTGCTCTGCACGTCACCAGCGGCGAGGCGATCACAGAGCAGGTCGAGCTGCTCGCTGCCCTTGGGCATGGTGTCAAAGAGGTTGTGCTCGGTGGGGTAGACGTCGTCCTGGCAGATGGGCGCACCGAAGCAGCTGGGGTCCTCGCAGTCGTACAGACCGTCCATGTCGTTGTCGGCCCGATCCGAGCATTCCCCCGGTGCATTGCCCTCGATGTCTGGCTCTGCTTCGCATCCCCATAGTGCCCCAGCAGTCCACAAGGTGGCGAGAATACGGGTCGTTGTTAAGTGCCAGGAACTCATTGTTCTGCACCCAGCTTACTCTTGGCGTTCTGCAGCCTGCCAGGGGCGCCGCTGTGCCCGAGTATTGCGCTGCAGTTGTTGCGGCTGCCAAATGACCCAGCAGCCGATGGGGCGGGCTGGTCCTGAGTCACGGACAGCTGTGGTCCTCGCCGTGCTTGGCCAGTGCCTCGCAGACCTGGATGCAGTCGCTGTCCTCGCAGTCAATGGTGCCGTCTCCATCGTTATCAATGCAGTCGGTGCAGTTGGGGCACGCTCCTGCATCGCAGGGTGCATTGCCGGCGATGTCTTCGCTACCGCCCCCGGTATCGTCGTCGTCGCCTGGACCGCCATCGTCATCATCACCGCCGCAGGCTGGATCCGCATGGCAGTCGGGGTCATCGCAGTCAATGAGCCCGTCACCGTTGTCGTCCAGGCCATTGGCGCAGTCGAACTCGGGGTTTTGATCGTCGTCGTCGCCCCCTGTGGTTGCCCCTGAGTCGTCGTCGTCGCCGAGGCACTGGGGATCTGCCAGACACTGGGGGTCGAGACAATCGATTAGGCCGTCACCGTCGTCATCGATGCCGTCGCCACAGTTGGTTTCGGTC
Organism: Deltaproteobacteria bacterium UBA6601; assembly: GCA_002433485.1. GTDB lineage: Bacteria > Myxococcota_A > UBA796 > UBA9615 > UBA9615 > UBA6601. Next base: position 571 of record DJIF01000113.1, on the reverse strand, counting down.
TCCTCCGAGCTGCTGGCGCCGCGCCGGTCGCCGTTGTTGTCCACCGTACAGCTCAGGGGTGACAATAGGACCAGCAACAGGCCAACCAGGGCCAGTCCGGGCCGGAAGCCCAGTTGAGGCTCAGCTGCTCGCCGTTGACAACGGATCGGCCCGCGGGCCTGGTGGGTCATGGAGCGCAGGGCCCGTGTGGGTTGCTGCTGTGGAGAGCTCCGCACACCGCCGCGCAGTCGGAGTCGGCGCAATCAATCAGGCCATCGCCATCGTCGTCGCTGCCGTTGCAGCAGTTGGGGCAGGTCTGTTCGTTACAGACCCCACCGTTGGCCCAGGGTTCCATGTGGTCATCGGTGGTATTGGCGTCATCATCATCGCCTTGCTGGCCGCCGCCGTTGGGATCGTTGCCCGGGTCGCCGCCCTGGTCGCAGGCTGGATCCGCGCCGCAATCGGTGAGGTCGTCGCAGTCGGTCATGCCGTCGTTGTCTTCATCGACGCCGTCGTTGCAGTCAAATTCCTGGCTGGGCGCGTTGCCGCCGCCATTGTTACCGCCGCTCTGGCTGTCGTCGTCATCGCCCCC
>DJIF01000087.1 GCA_002433485.1 Deltaproteobacteria bacterium UBA6601 | reverse complement strand
TCCGGAGCCACAAGCCGTTATGAGACCGCAAAGTGAAAGACTAAGGATAAGAGCGGTAAGTATGCGCATAGTTTGTTTCTCGTGATTGTTGGACCGATTTATTTCGGCTTCCATTCATTTATAGCAATTAAGTTGCTATTGCGCTTTAGGCGCATATGCGCAGTTTTTGTTGGGCTCTTAGGCTGGCCAAGCCAGCTAAAGGAGGCTCTTTTGCTTAGAAGTCGAGGCCGACCCTTATGCGGATGTCGCGGCCGGGCTCGTCGGCGTAGTAGCGCATCTGGCTCACCGTTTCCCGGTATGGGGTATTGAGCAGATTATAAATCTCTAAGTGGACGGATAGTCGCCCATCGCGGAGCGGCAAAGCCGCGCCCAGCGCTCCTCCGACCAGAGCGTAGGCCGAGGGCGACGGCGCGAGATCTGCGCTGGGGTCCACCCGATCTCTGTTGCTACCAACGAACAGAACATTTGCTTCAAGGAGGATGTCTTCGAAGAGACCTAGCTTCTTCGGTTGAAAGCGTCCTGCCAGACGCAAGCGATCCGGTGGTATCCCCACCAGGTGTGCTCCAGTAGTGACGTTGTGCGCGCGGACGATCGAGCCGGATAGAGCCAGACTGAAAACAGCGTCTGGCCCGATCTCCAAGTGGCCATCTGCACCGTAGAAGATTGCCTCAATGGAGCGAAAGTTGTAGCGCGGAAAGGCGCCGCGAATGGTGACATCGATGTGGGGCACACCGTTCTCGTTGAGCTCGGGCGCGAAGTAGATGTAGTCCTCGATGCGAGTCAGGTGCCCTGAGACCTCAAGGTGTAACCAGGGCTGTGACAGGCTGAGCGTTGGTGAGAGGCCCCAGGCGGTCTCCACGCCGAGATTAGGGCTGCCAATAGCGTACACGGGAAAGGTCGGAGAGCTGCCGTTTAGATACAGCTCATCGGTGTTGGGAAAGCGTGAGGCGGAGGATAGATCAAGCTTGATGTCGACAACACCTGGAAGCGCGTGGAGCACTCCCCCCACGCCGAGCGCCCCCCCATGGAACCGGGCGGGACACTCTGTTCGGGGCTCTCCCTCTAAGCAGTCCTCAGCGGCAAGTGTGCCACGGGCGAGGTGCCGTTCGTAGGGGTTGCGGGCAAAGAAGGCCGAGCGACTCAGGTGGTCGTAGCGAGCGCCAGCCTCAAGTATCCCTCTGGGGAAGGTCAGGCGTTCTAAGGCGAATACCCCACCGGACAGTGAACGGTGATTTGGTATCAGGGCCAGGCCGGCGTAGACATTTTCCTGGAACAGCCCGCTCAGGCCGATCTGACCAGAGCCAGTTGCCAGCCCTAATGATCCGCTCGGCTGCTGCCAGTTGAGATCGATGGTGTGGGTTCGCAGTCGGAAGTTGTATTGGGGACCTTCCACGGACCTGCGAGTGTGCTCGAATTCGCGGCGGTGATTGTACTGGAAGGAGTATCGGGCTTCGATGGAGCCAGCTGCACCCAGGCGAGCTCGGAATTCTGCGGTGATTTGGTCGTGGGTGACCAGCTGGTAGGGGCGCTCCCAAGACCAGTCTTCCCTCCAGTTCTCGATACCCTGCGGTACATGGCGTTCGAGCTGGGACTGAAATGCAGAAGGAGTTGAGTTCTGCACGCCATAGAAGACCCCAGCGCCCAGGTCGTAGTGTCGATAGCGAATCTGGGCTCGGATGGTCGGGTTGCGGTATTGGACGGCTGCCCGCAGGTTCCATTGCTGGCCGGCGGTGTTGCCCAGTACATAGTTTGGTGTGTTTTGCGGTCCGCCGCGCAGGTAGTTGCCTTCAATGCGAAAGCTCAGCCCTGGAGTCGCAGCGGGCATGCCTTCGATGCGACCGCCGGCATAGACGGATGGCTTGTTGCTCTGCACGACCAGATCCACGGTTCCAGCCAGACCCGGTTCAAGTGGCATCAGTGGGGGATCCAGGAGGATGACTCCACCCATGGCGTCTGGCCCGTAGAGGACGCCAGCTGGACCTTTGACAACCCGAATTGCCCCCGCTCCAGACGGGTCGATCTCCGGGGCGTGGTCGATTCCCCATTTCTGGTTTTCGTGTCGGACGCCGCCTTCGATCAGGAGCAGGCGCCGCTCAGGCTGCCCACGGATGACTGGTTTTCCTACCGACGTTAGCGTCCTGGACATGACGACGCCTGGCACCTCCTCGAGGGTTTCCGCCAGATCCCGCCCGCGCTGACGCCTTAGGGATTCTGCGTCCAGGTTGGTGATCGCCTTTGGGTCGTCTTCAGGCTGCTCCCGCTGTCCAACCACCTCTATGGATTCGGCGATACTGTGTGGGTGCGGAGCAAAGGCGTAGGTGACTTTTGTACGGCCAGGAACGGCCACGTTGTACGCATTACGAGCGGGCTCGAAGCGTAGGCTACGTGCTGCCTGAGTGGCGGCCTCCACCAGCAGCGAGTGGCCCTCGATGACTTTGATGCCCGTCACACTGCCCTCAGCGCTAACCTCGACTTCAAGCACCACCTCGCCGTGCACTCCGCGCTGGAGTGCCTCGGCTGGGTAGGCGGTCGTTACCTGGTCCAGGACGACTGGCTTGCTCTGCTCAGCGACTGCAGCAGTGGGCAGTGCGGACAGCATGGCTGAGAGTGTAAGCGTGCGACAAAAACAACCCACCCCTCGCGCGGGGGGTGGGTTGCAGCTAGAGCATGGGCGCCTCCTGGGGGAGACGCGACTCTTCTTAGTGCTAGAGAACCTCAAGATCGAAGTCTACCTCGAAGTCGGAGGCCCCAGGCAGTGCGTCGATCCCGTTGGCTGCGACGTCCGCGGCTAGACTGCCGGTCTTGACCGAGTTGCCGTCCTGATAGGGCATGTGGCGCAGCACCACCGTCATCACGCCGCTGCCAGTGGCGTCTGTGGTGATGGTGTTGGCGAGGCCGATGGGGTTGCCCTCTGAGTCAGTATCGTCGTAGGCATGCGTGACGACGGCACTCGATCCGGTTCCAGCGGGTCCGCTCACGGCCGAGCCAACGAAGAACAGCTGATGCTCCAGTTCCTCTTCGGCGATCTCGGGGGTGACTTCCTCTGCAGGGTCTTCCAGCTCATTGAGGATGGAAATGGCCAGGTCATAGTTTTCACTGTCCAGCAGCGCGATGCTGTCGATGACCGGGCTGCCATCAGCTTCCGGGTCTGCCCATCTGGCCTCGATGATTTCGCCGGAGCCCTGGGCGGTGAAGGTCAGGATTACGGTGGTCATGACCTCGTGCTCGTGGTCATGGTGGTCGTGGTGGTCGTGGTCGTCGACGTCGGAGCAGCCACTCAGCATAGCGAGGGTCAGGATCAGGTTCAGGGTAAGCAGGAAACGAGCGTTCATGAGGGAGTTCTCTCCAAGGATTGGTTTTGCGTAGACCGCCTTTTATAGCAATTGAATTGCATAAACAAGGTGCTGGCTTCAATGGACGCTAGAATGACCTCTTTTATGTGCCGAACTAGTGGCTGCCGGCTGCTTAGATTTCCTCGCTAGACTCATCGGTGCTGGAGGATTCCTGGTGATCAGGGACCCATCGCATTTCTGAGCCTGGAGATCTTGTGCTGAAAGATCGAGCATGACCGCGCCAGACCCCAGGCGCACCCATCGGCTGCGGGCCTGGCTTCTGCTCTTTTTGGCGCTCTTAACCTGGCTGATTCATGGTTCTCTGCCGACTCTCGGCGCGGGAATTGGCCCCATTTCAGGTTCCAGTATTGCGGTGTTGGTGGCAGTGGGCTGCTGCATCTACCTATACCTTCATCGAGATCGTTCCGGTCCGGGGGCCAATGAGTCTTAGGGTGTCTGCTGCCAACTATTTGTCCCCCGACTGAGCTGGCTAGAGTTTCTTCTCGAGCACTGGGAGCAGGGTCTTGACGAAGAGGCGTCCGCCCCGACCGAGACTCTGTCCCTGGCGACTGATGAGCTGCGGCTCATAGGTCCAGGTGCAGGGTTCAGCCTTAAGTACCTGGAGCCGGCCCTGGCTCAGGTCAGCGGCGATGAAGTGTCTGGGGATCCAGCCGTAGCCGGCCGCCTCGAGCAGGGCGATTCGCTTGGAGTGGAAGTCAGAAAGGTAGACCACATTTCGGCTGCCCATGAAGGACCGTTTTGAGTCGCGCGCGAAGCGTGGGGAGGAGTCACGAACGACCAGCTCTGCGTGGTCGGCGCGGCTGCCCTCGGTCACGATCTGTGCGGCCAGCGGGTGCTGAGGAGAGGCCACCAGCAGCAGCTCCAGTGCGCCTAGGGCCCTGCACTCCAGGCCTTCCTGGTCAGCGTCGCCGGCCAGGCCCAATACCATCGCGAGATCCGCTGGCTGGTTCTCGAAGCGGTCGATCACTCCTTCTTGGTATTCCACATCGATTCGCAGTCGGGTGGGGATCTGGGGATCGGCGAAGCGCCGCAGACAGCTGGTGATCGCCGACATCGGTAGGGCCCCATCCACGACCACAAAAAGTTCGGGCTCCCAACCATCGCGGAGTTCTGCTGCGGTTCTACTGAGTTGGCGGGCCTGCTCGATGACCTGTCGCGATCCTTCCAGCAGACGTTGTCCTGCGGGTGTCAGGACGGCGCTTCTGCCACTGCGGTCGAACAGTTCAATTCCCAGCGATGATTCCAGCTCGCGGACCAGGTAGCTGATCGCCGATGGAACTTTATGTAACTCACGGGCAGCGGCGGCGAAGGAGCCGGTTCGAACAATGGCGTCGAGCGCAGAGAGTTGATCGAGAGTGAAGTTCATTGTTCGAATTTACTGTTCTTTTACATCAAATCACCTCTCTTTTTTTGCTTTGTTGCCAGCTATACACTCGCTCTAGAGCAACCGAGGAGTCCTCATGAAGCACCCCACTCTGAGCCTGGCGCTGCGCGCTTCGAGACGAGCAGCAGGAGTTCCATTTGCCGCTGAAGGGAAGCTGGTGGCCCGCCCTCTGGCGCTGGAAAAACCAGGGCCTTGCTTGCAAACAGCGGAAGTGGAACGATCGCGATCGGGCCTTGCAGTTGCCGGGCCTGATGGCGCCGTTCCAGTCACTTCATGAGCGCTCAGATGGCAGCAAGCAGTGCATACCTGCCATCTATCGCCAGCTTGACATGGAGTTCGTTCTGCTCCCCAGGGCCGACCAGCACCGCCATCAGCGGCCGAGCATGCACCAGTTGTCCAGCTCGATGCTGACCTCGGTGACCTCGCCACAGCTGCTGATGGTTACCTCCTCATAGGGTGCGACGCAGTTCCCAGAGAGTGCCATAGCAGCCCACTCGTGGTCGCCCGGCGAAAGTTGGATCCGGGCACAACCCTGTTCGTCCAACAAAGCTTCGAGGGGGTGCTCGGTTTCCGGGTTGGAGCGAAGCAGGCCCAATCCTTCCGCTGGCTCGCCGAACAGGGTGGCGCAGATCTCTAGATAGCCTTGCTCGGTTGGGCAGTCGCGTTGTTCTGGTTCTACTCCGCAGCTGGCCAAGAGTATCGCTGTCATCGCCAACAGCACCTGTTGAAAGGTAGCTGAGCTTTGGAGTGGGAGCAGAGGATGGCTTGAGCTGTACATGCTGGGGCTCCGGGCGAGGGTCTGTGGCGTAGCGCACCCTGAGCCTATCGTGCCACCTCAGCCGCTTGACTGCCGCTGATGAGGCCTCATGCAGTCAATGATTAGGCTGTGGGCTGCGAGGGTGATGGGTGAGGAACCTGGGTCACTCACGAACCGGTGACATCAGCCTGCTTAGCGAGCTGAGTCAGCAGAGCTTGGGCCTCAGCGTCGAGCTTCGCTGCCGCTCGTCGGTTGAGCCAGGCGATGGTCAGGAACAGCGCGGCAATCAGGCCGGCAAGGACCACCAGTTCCGGAGTCTTGGCCCCAAACTCGGTAGCGAAGTCTGCCAGCAACATGAGGAATCCAGCGCCCATCGGTGCCAGGTACCAGAATGGAACGCTCCGCAGCAATTTTGTCTGCCCCTGAAGCGCTGCCACATATTCGCGTGCAAGCTGGTGCGGGGCGTCGCTGTGCTTGGGGGCCAGTGTCACTCGTCCTTTTAAGAGCAAATAGATCCCAATGCCTATGGCACTTAGCACCAGCATGCCATTGCCTGCCATCAACAAAGAACGCTCCGCGGTCAGTGCTCCGTGGCCGAACCAGCCCGCGACCAAGGCTGCAGCCAGCCACTCAATCCAGTTTCTGCGGCTGGTCTTGCGCTGAAATTGTTGGGCTCGCCGTTGCAGCTCTGCCAGCTCGAGGGGAACTGCTGTCGGCTCTGCTGTCCGCGCTTCGGGCGGGGGCGCTTCTATTGAACTCATAGTTAGCTGCCTTACGGTTGGAGTGGGTCTTGAGCCGGCCGCTATTGCTAGCGAATAAGATCGCACTACAGTACCCATAGACTCCAGTCGCCGCCATACGATCCCGGTCGGCCTCCGGTTCCTTGCCGGCACAGTTTTGTTGCCAGGGCGGTAGGCTGGCTCTAGCGATATGCACAAAGACACTCCGAAGAAGGCCTTGTCGGGCGCAGCAATGGCTGCTTTGGCCTTCATCATTCCGGTTTGGCTGCAACCCGATTTGCTTGGCTTTGCGCACCCCTGGTTGTTGTTGCTGTTTGGTGCCTTCGCCCACGTCTTTCAGCCCGCTTACAGTCCCACAGAAAAGGCGCGGACCCCTGAAGACCGCTGGACAGCTGCGCAAATCATCTGGTCTATCTACCTGTGTAACATCGCCGCTCTTCTAGAGGCTGTGTTGCTGCGCTGGCCCGCATCGATGGCTTATGACGGCTGGGCCCTGTTGGGCGCCTTCTTGCTGGTTATCGGTCTGGTCCTGCGTAGCTGGGCGGTGCTGGTGCTGGGCCGTTGGTTCAGTTGGAATGTGCGGGTCCAGGAGGGGCAGCAGCTCGTTCGGACTGGCCCTTATCGCCTGGTTCGGCACCCCTCTTACACCGGTGCGATGCTCAGCTACTTCGGTCTCCCCATGCTCTTCCATAGTTGGTGGACCTTGCTGTTTGCCGCAGTTGCTCTGCCGCTGGCTTTTCAGCGGCGTATCCATCATGAAGAGCGGCTGCTTCGCCGTGAGCTGGACGAATATGATGAGTACGCATCCTCGGTACCGGCCTTGATTCCGGGGCTGTTCTAGCGTGCCTTCATCGACCGACTATCCGCGGGCTGAGTCAAGCTCCAGCGGCACCCCTGTTGACCGATGGACGAGCCTTGCTGAGTTCCTGGTTGGGCGGCCGGGCTGGGTTCTTGTCGGGGTTCTGCTGGCCTGCCTTGGAGCGCTATTTGTGGCCCGTGATGTGCGCCTCGATAGCGACCCACGCAATTTCGTTGCACAGGACAGTCCAGAGATGCAGCTGCTCCATGAGCACTATCGGGTCTTTGGCCCTAGCGATACCACTGCACTGTTTGTGGTGAGTGGCTCAGACCCTGGAGCGGTTTTGGCTGCCTGCGGCGAGCTTGGCGACCGGCTGTTGGAGCTCGAGGAAGTCGTTGAGGTGGCTTCGCCAGCCCATACACCACTGGTCGAGCGCAGCGAAGGCAGAGTCGTGGTTCGCCCAGCCTTTGGTCCCGACGCAGGGTCGGCGGGCAGTCTGAGCCAGCGGGTGAAGCGCTTGCGGGACGCCGGGCTCGGCGGCTCGCGACTTATCAGTCAGGATGGACTGACCGCTTTGGTTGCAGCTCGCCTGCCTGACTCCCACAGTGATCCCTACCTTTCGGCGCAGGCCCTTGAGCGTTTGCAGGAAACGCGGGATGAGGTGGGTGTGGGACACCCTGAGCTGCGCATCTGGCCGGGCGGTGTGCCGGCGACTCGGGTGGCGTCGCTGCGGGGAATGCAGCGGGATCTGATGCTGCTCCTTCCCCTGGCCAACCTGGTCCTGGCCGTGCTGCTCTGGCTGCACTTTCGCAGCCTCGTCACTACCTTTCTGCCTCTCATCGCAGTTGGTCTCAGTGTGGTTATGACCTCGGGACTGGTGGGCTTACGTGGTGAGGACATCAATCCAATGACCCAGCTCACTCCGATTCTGCTCCTGGTGGTCGCGGTCGCCGATGGAGTGCACCTGCTCGCGCGCTTCGAAGAGCAGCTGCGAGCTGGCCTTGAGCGCCGGGCCGCGCTCGCCGCTGCCCTGCGTTCGGTTGGTGCGGCCTGTGTGTTGACCACAGCAACCTCGGTGCTGGCCTTTCTCTCGCTGCTGGGCACCCAGATGGCTGTGCTGCACTCCTTTGCCATCATTACCGCTGGTGGTTTTGTCTTTGCTCTGCTGATCAACCTGACTCTGTTGCCTGCCGCTCTAGCGCGCTTCAAAGCGCGTCCCAACAACCCCTCGCGCCGCTGGCAGCCAGCCCTTGAGCGCATGGTAACGGGACTGGTCCAGCCGAAGGCAGCGCGGGCCTGGGTAGCGGTGGGTATCTTGTTGGTGGGTGCATCGTTGGTGCTTGGCAGTGGGGCTGGGATTGACTTCTTTCTCAGCGGAGTGCTCCCGGCCGACCACCAGGTCAGCAGGGGCAACCGGCTGCTCGACGATGAATTGGGAGGCATGCTACCCATTGAGATTCAGGTGCGCGGCGAGCCGGGGACGGTCCTGGAACCGGCGGTCCTGGTAGGCCTGAGAGCCCTGGAAGATCGGGTTCGTATCGAGGGTTTCTCTGGAGTGCTGGGACTGGCGGGTCAGCTCAGCGGCCTGCGGCGTGCGGTCAGCGGCGAGCCGGGGCTACCTGGTACTCGGGAAGAGGCTGCTGAACTGCTGTTATTGGCAGAGATCGGGACGCCCCCCGGGGGGCTCTATCTCTCCGACTCGGAGCACTCCATAGCTAGAATTGCGGCGACGGCTCCCGATCTCGGCGGTCGCTGGCTACAGCTCCGGAGAGAGCGCCTCGAGGCGGCCGGCGCTGAGTTGCTGGGGGAACTGGGTCTGAGCGTTCATGTCACTGGTTCGGCAGTGGTTTCCGCTGCTGGTTTCAACACCCTTGCCGAGGAGCTGGTTCGGGGGCTGCTTGTGGCCTTGCTGGTGATCGTGCTGATCATCGGTGTTTTGTTCAGGTCCTGGCGGATGGCACTGGTCAGTCTTCTCCCTAACGTCCTGCCGTTGCTGTTGGTGTTGGCCTGGTATGGCGCTACCGGCCGTCACTTGGACCTGTTCCCGGCGGTCTTGCTGACCATCGCTGTTGGGATCGCGGTGGACGACACCATTCACCTCCTGACCCGTTACCGTCAGGAGCTGGCCTTATCGGTGAGCCATCAGCAGGCGATTGTGAGGGCCACCACCCACTGCATCGGCGCGGTGCTGACGACCTCTGTAGTGTTGATTTGCGGGATGGGGGTTCTGTTGTTGTCGAGCTTCCCGGCCAACTTGACCTCTGGAGTCCTGGGCGGTGTCTTGATTGGTCTGGCACTGGTTTGCGATCTGTTGTTTGCTCCTGCGGCGCTGGCGGTATTGCGTCCCGGCGTTCCGGGTCTAGAGGAGTCACTATGAGCTCGTCCTTAAGCGCTCCTTCTGCGCCTGGGCCGCGGGGCACCTGGCTGCTTGGCATGTTGCCTGAGTTTCGTGCCGATCCTATCCAGTTGTTTTCTGATCTGACCCGAGATTATGGCGATACGGTCTCGTTTTCGCTCTTCAATCGTCCCTGCATGCTACTGCGCCATCCCGATCAGATCGCGTGGGTGCTGAAGAAGAATCATCGCAACTATGGCAAGAACACCCGTGGCATTCAGAAGTTGAAAGCCATTCTGGGCGACGGCCTGCTCACTGCTGATGGACCCCATTGGCGGCGCCAGCGCCGTATCGCCGCACCGACCTTCAGGCCCAAGCGAATTGGTGGCTTTGCCGCGACCATGCTGAGAGCGGGAGAGGACATGTTGTGCCGCTGGGAGGAGTTGGCCTCGCGGGAACAGGCCTTCGACGTTAACGAGGAGATGATGACGGTCACCTTGCGCATCGCCGGTGAGACTCTTTTCAGTGCGGATGTCACTGGTGAGGCTCGCGAGCTGAGTCAGGCCCTTTCGACCGCAATGCAGATCACCAACAAGCGGGTCGGCAGAGCGCTGGATATGCCCTCCTGGTGGCCGAGCGCGGAGAACCGCGCTTTCCGCGCTGCGATGGCTACTCTCGATGAGATTGTGCGGGGCATGATCGAGGAGCGTCGGCGCACCGGCGAGGCTGAAGCGGATCTTCTGGCCATGCTCATCCACGCTCGGGACGAAGAGACTGGTGAGGGCATGAGCGACGCGCAGCTGCGGGATGAGGTGATGACGCTGTTGCTCGCCGGCCACGAGACCACCGCCAATGCGCTCACCTGGACCTGGCATTTGCTCGCCGCCAACCCTGACTGCCGAGCTCAGCTGGAGGCCGAGCTGGACCGGGTACTGGATGGGCGCTCGCCAACTCTTGAGGATTACTCGGCTCTTGAGTACACAGGGAGGGTCATCGACGAGGCGATGCGCCTGTTACCGCCAGGATGGTTGTTTGGTCGGGCTCCGTTGGCTGACGATGTGATTGATGGCTTCGCCGTTCCGGCCGGAACCCTGGTCATGATCAGCTCTTACATCACCCATCGGCATAGCGAATTTTGGCCCGACCCTGAGCGCTTTGATCCGGATCGCTTTCTGCCCGCCGCTTGCGAGGAGCGCCATCCCTTTGCTTACTTCCCTTTTAGTGGCGGTCCTCGAGGTTGCATCGGTCGAGGTTTCGCCCTCCTTGAGCTGCGGCTGCTGGTCGCGCAGATTGCACAGCGCTTTCGTCTGGAGGCAGTACCCGGGCATCCGGTAGAGCTGGAGCAGTTGGTGACCCTGCGTCCGTTGCACGGCCTGCAGATGACCGCTTACGCCCGCTGATCAGTCTTCTGGCATAGCGCTGTTAAGGGGTGGGATGAGCTGGTTCGTCTCCAGCAGTGGCCGTAGGTCCTGCATGGCGCGAAGTACGTCCATGCCATCGAGCAGGAAGTGGTCGGCCACCACGTTGAGACGCAGCATCTTGCGAACCACAATCGCTCCGTCGATAACCTTCGGCTCGTCGCGCAAGACCCCCGGTTGGAAGCCGGAGCCGGTGTTTGCCAGCGCGCTGCCGCCAATTCCTCCCCAGTCGCGGGTCAGCATGGAAGACAGCCCGTAGGTGCCGAAATACCGAAGGTAGAATTTGGGGTCACTGCGCGCTTTGTAGGAGAACCATCGCATCTGCCAATGGGGCATTTTTTTGATCCGCTCGAAGGCTTGAATCTGGGGCAGCGTGCTGAGTTCTGCGGTCTTGTAGTGCTTGATTTCGGCGTGGATGTCTTCAACGGAGCGGCTGTGAGGCTCCTCGAGCAGGACGGGAAACAGAATGTCTTCACCTGCCGGCCCCTCTCTCAGCACGATGAGGGTGCAGCTGATCTTCTGAAAGTCCACTTCCAGCTTCTTCCACATGCGGTGGAAGACATGACGATTCATTCGTGGATGTTGGTTCATGAGCATCCCGGTTGCTTTGACCAGCAGCGCGACCAGGCCGATCGAGCGACCCTGGGCCCGTGCCTCATCGATGGCCGCGACGAGTTCTGTTACGTCGTACTCGAAGGTACCGGTCACCGAGCAGTGAAAGCGCTTGGCCCTATTCAGGTGCTCGTAGACAAAAACCCGATTGGCGGTAAAGGGGATGATATCCATGGACCTCGAGTCTAACTCAGGCGGCGGGGTCAGGCTTTTGGGTAGAATTACCGTTCGCTTAAGGAGCAGCCATGGATCTTGTCGCTTACATTGAAGAGACCTGGACACGTCAGGCTGAAGAATTTGTCAGCTGTGCCGAATTTCGCAGCCTGGAGAATGGTACAGCCGCTCCTGATGACTACGATCGCTTTGTTGCCAACGTGTTTCGGACTCACCAGAACTCTCCCCAGTTCTTCGGCTTCCTGCTCTCGGTGGCTGCCCCCAGCTCGCGAGAGAATGTGGCCCACAACCTGCTGGAAGAGTTGGGAGTAGAGGAAGAGGACGGTGAGTCTCACCCCGATCTGTTGCTGGCCTTGATCGAGGGCGCGGGACTCTCGGAGCGTATTGAAGTGCTGCGCAACGATGCCCGGCAGGGGCTTAAGGACACAGTTTGTGCGCCCTTTGCCCTTGGCTCGTTACGGCAGATGGGGCTGTCGGCAATGGTCGAGGTCTTTGCCTATGAACACATGCTGGCACACCAGAGCGGTCGCATAGCAGGCTTTCTTAGTGCGCATCGCGGCCTGTCTGCTGAGGCCTTGATCTGGTTTACCCATCATAGTGAGGTGGACATTAGGCACGCCCAGGAAGCTCTTGAGACTTTGCGCGATTACCTTGGCTACTACGAGTTCTCGGAACCAGAGGCCAGGGCCATTATTGACGGCACTCTGGCCGAGAACACCTTCATAAAGCGTTACTTCGCTCGTTGACGGTGAGACTGACCGGGCAAACTCCCGACGGGTGCTGTAGGCCTCTCAGCTAAGATGTTGGTTCCCGGCAATGGATAAGCGCACCGAACAATTGCTCTTCAGAGCCATGGAGACGATCGGCCGGCCCAGTTTTTCCGATTATGGCGCCGAAGACGTGGGCATGCTGAGCGATCGCATGCGGCGCAAGATCTATGAGCAGTTGGCAGCAGAGGCTGAGGACGGGGCTCAGCATCGCTTGATTGTTGCTCGTCTCGGCAGCCTCTGCGCCCAGGCGGTTCGGCCCCTTTTGGATCCTCAGGACGAGCCTACCCGAGGCCTGTTGACGACACTTTCCAAGCAGGTTGACGCTGCCGATCTGGTTGGGTTGGAAGCTGCCGCTGAGGAGGCCCTCGTCTTATTTAAGGAGGCTGACAGGTGTGAAGACAGAGGTGGTCACCCAGTGACCCTAAGGGACGAGCCCGAACAGCAGGCGCAGCTGGCCCGGGCTACCGTCACCCAGGCGGTAAAGTTTGCCACCGGCGGAATTGGTGCCGAGCAGGTGCACCGGTATCACAGAAAGCTTGCGCCTGGCGCCTGGATGCCGGAGCTGTGGGCGGCTTGCGCGATTGCCAACGGGCTGCCTGAATTTGAGCACAGCGCGAGTCACAAGATGCGGCACTTCTGGAGTTGGTACCTTACCGTCGCCATTCCACAGGCCCTTGATCTGACCCACTCTACGACCGAGCCCAACTTCCCCCAGCCGCCACTGGAAGCATCCGCGGCTCTTGCCCGTTATGCAAGTCCCTGGGCCGGTCGTCCCCTGAGTCATCCAGACATGAGTAGACGGCCCTTTCTGCACGGCTATGTAGAGAAGCAGGTGACCAGGAAGGGACGCACCAAATCCATGCAGTTCGTCCACGAAGGTAGTCGCTGTGGACACCTTTGGGTCGATTACCAGGGTCGCAGGGGCGGTTATGTTGATGACCAATACCGGGGCATCAATTACCACAGCGGTTGGGTAGAGGAAGTGCACTTGAGTCACCTGGCCTCAACGCAACAGGAGGTACCCATCGATCAATGGGTTGCCGAGATGGAAGCCGGCCTGCTGCAAACGGTGCTGTCGACCCGATTTCTGTGGTTCTTCGATTGGGCGGATGCGCATTGGGAGAAGCCCTTCCAGCCCCAGCTGCATCGTGATGATCTGCGGGTCTGTATGGACTCTATTGAGTGGACCTTTGCGGTCTCTAATCTGACTGTTGAAGAGGCGCGTCCTTATCACCAGATCATGTGGTGCTTCTGTGCTTTTGCCCTGGATGAGCAGGTCGCTCGTGCCAAGGCCCTGTTTCATGCGGCATGGCAGCAGGACGGCGAACTACTCCATGTTGCTAAGGGCGTCATTATGGCGGTGGCTGCCAGGCACTGAGGCTCAGTGTTTGCTGAGCCAGCGATCCAGAGCATTGGCGAAGCGTTGCTTTTGTTTGGCGCCAAAGGGTGGCGGTCCACCGGTGATTGTTCCTGTATCGCGGAGGTTCTCCTTGAAGTCACGCAGGGACAGGGCTTCATCGATGCTCTCCTGATCCAGCTCTCGGCCGTTGGGCTGAATGACAGCGACACCATTGGGTATGACCCGAGCGGCTAGGGGAATGTCTGCGGTGATCACCAGATCTCTCTGACAAGCATGCTCTGCAATGTAGTTGTCGGCCTCATCTGGTCCCTGAGCGACCTGAATGAACCGGACCAGCTTGTGACCGGGCAGACGAAGCCAGCTGTTGGCGACCAGGATCACTGCAATCTGGCAGCGCTCTGACGCTCTATAGAGGATCTCCTTGACCGGTCGCGGGGTCGCATCGGCATCGACCCAGATATGAACTGCTCTGGTCATTTCCTGACTCCAATCAAGTTGCCCTTATGGAACCCTATGCGGGTGGCCTTGCGCCTCTTTTTTGAGCAAGCCTTCGGCGTGGATGGTTGCGGAATGCCGAGTAAATGACTCAATGACTGCTTCACTTTGGCTGCTCGCCTCAATAAAAGGGCGAACAGTAAAGCCGCACCAGCTAGGTTAGTTGTGGGAAGGTTGGTAGTCATGCTCAGTAAGCAAGCCTGGCTTATCACGCTGTCGATGGTTGCGATGGTTGCTTGTAATGTGGGCTTTCCTGGCGTGGAGGACGGTGATCCTCTCAGTGGAGCTGGCAGCCCAGCCGACGACGACGACAGCAGCCCAGCCGACGACGACGACAGCAGCCCA
>DJIF01000124.1 GCA_002433485.1 Deltaproteobacteria bacterium UBA6601 | reverse complement strand
TTTGGGCGCTGTCGTCATCGTCGCTGCGAGGGCGGTCGTCTGCGTCGCAGCTGGGCAGTCCCAGGATCAGGGAGCAGGCAAGGATCAGGGTCCATCGTGGGACGAGCTGCATGGCGACCTCGGGCAAAAGGCTGGCGTGAAGAAGGCTCTCATCTGGCTTTGCTGTTGACCACCATTATTCGTTACTTGAGCTGTGATCGTCACGGCCGCGAGCCCTGCCTCTATGGGAGTTCATCTCTTGTTGCCGCTGCGCTGCTGATGCTGGCGTCGCTGCTGGTGGTCGGGATATTCTCATCACTGGCGCAGCGCGGCTCATTGGCGCTGTCGACCAGGGAAGGGGTGTCTGCTTGCTGAGCTGTTGGTCCAGGCCTGGGATACGGCGTTGCTGCGGCCTGCTGTTGGCGGTCTGCCTGAGCAGCACCGGGCCTGCGTTGGTGCGGGCTGAGACCAACACCGGGATCAGCCAGTCTAAGCGGCAGCTCAAGTTCGCCCGCGAAGAACTGGAGCAAAAGCAATACGAAAAGGCGCTTCGATCGGCCGAGTCGGCTCTGCGCCTCGACCCCAGCCAGGTAGAGGCCATCCTGCTCAAGGCCCTGGCGCATCGTGGGCTACGGCATTTTAAGCAGGCGCGCCTACTGGCTGATGCCTACGTGGAAGAGCTTGGACTCGATCAGCTCAGTGAGGATGACAAAAAGCTCCTTGAGCGGATCCAGGGCGCGGCCCTGAGCAGGCCTCGCGGTAAGCGCTCAACGGCGCAGCCGGCCGAGGTCTATACCCAGGTGGTGGACCCACAGCCCTACCGGGAGCGGGTTGAGTCAGCCCTGGCGGAAGGTCGCTGTGCCGCATCCATCAGCGCTGCCTTTGAGCTCACCACCGTGGCGCCCGACTATGCTGATGGCTGGCGGTTATCTGGCGATGCGCAGCGCTGTGCGAACCAACTGAGATTGGCCCTGCTCGACTATCGCCACTACCTCAAGTTGGGGGGCGAAGAACCCACCGTGTTGCGGTTGGTGGAGCGGCTTTCGCCGCGCTATGGGCGGCTTATTGTGGGGGTAAAGGCTCCAGGGGAGTCCAAGGGGGACCTCACTGTTCGCCTGAACTGGGGCGAGGAGGGCAGCCGCTACGAGCCGCTGCCCGACGGTCGCTGGCTGTTCCAGGATCTGCCCACTGACACCGCCATGGAGCTGGTCGTCTCAGGACTTGGGCTCAAGACGACCGTGCTGAACATTGAGCCTTATGCAGCCGGGGAGACCCGCGAGGAACTTATTGAGCCCGAATGGCTGGGCCTGGTCACCATCAATCTGGTGGACTTTCCGGCCGAGCTGGCTTCGACCCTGCTGATCACTGAAGATCGGGAGCTGCAGGTGGGCCCCGGGGCCAAGATTCGGGTCACAGCAGTAGGCTTGTCGGCCATCGTCCAGAACGAGTTTGGCACCAGCACCACCCACCTCCACGTCGTGCCTGACCAGCAGGTTACCTTTGATCCGCGCCTGTACCTGCCCTCTCGACTGACAGTGTCTGGTCTGCCAGCTGGCTCCGCGGTAAATATGACCGTCCAGACCGACGACGGCAGGACCGTTCCCGGCTACGCCGACCTGCCCGCTGCGCAGGGCAGAATCGACCGGGACACCGGCGTGCGCATCGCGCCGCCCTATAGCTTTAACTCCATCGCTGGTGGGACCGGCACTCTGCAGGTGGATCACCCGTTACTGGGCGAGCGCCAGGTGGAGCTGGTGCTCGAGGGTGGGGCGCTCAACGCTTCGGTGTTTGACTGGCAGCCGCTGCCCGGGGTCGAAAAGGTGAAGCAGGCCTACGACAGCTGGCAGCAGGCTGAAGCCCGGGCTCGCCGGGGAGTCCTGCGCACCGCTGTTCTGGCGGGGGTGAGCGGCGCCATGGCGGTCCTGGGCACCGGCCTCTTTGTTGGCGCGGTAGCCGAGCAGTTGGTGGTGGATGAGGCGCTGCAGCGCGCCCTGGAAAAGTCGGATCCGGCCAGCCTCGACAGCGCCGCGATCACTCAGGCCATGGCCGATCATGCCGCGGCCCGCCAGCGCCGCGATGGGCTGGGCGCCGCCAGCGCGCTGAGCTTTGCTGTGACCGGCCTGGGGGTTTCGCTGACCGTGACCTCTGGCAGGTTCGCCAAGCAGCGGCTGCAGAGTGTGGGCCCGTGGCAGCCGGAGCTGGTGGAGTAGGGGGCGGCGGCTCCAAGGCCTTAAGGGACACTGTTGGATAAAGGCGACGCTCCCCAACAGTGAATAGCGCCTATTCCAGAGACTAAACCGCAAAGATGGTCTGGTCCGGCAGTAATGTCATCAAAAGAAAGACCTACTTGCGGAGTACACTTGCTATCGTTGCAAAGTCCCCAACAAGTCACATCACCCGCTGTATTCAGCGCACAAGCCGTGTAATAACCCGACGAAACAGCCTTGATGAACGTCCCTGAAGGAACTCCACTGACGACACCCTGCGTGCCACCATCCCCCCAACACTCCACCGATCCGTTGGAATCGACACCGCATGACACGTATTG
Source organism: Deltaproteobacteria bacterium UBA6601 (assembly GCA_002433485.1). Lineage (GTDB taxonomy): Bacteria > Myxococcota_A > UBA796 > UBA9615 > UBA9615 > UBA6601. The sequence continues at coordinate 3,830 of DJIF01000124.1, read as the reverse complement.
GCCAATATCGAGTTGAGTGAGGTTGGTGACGCCCGAGCCGAATTGGGCCACATGCCACGAGTGGCTCCCCCAGCAGACAGGTGTACCGCCAGCATTGAGGGCGCAAAAGGCATTGTCATTGCCCTCCAAAAAGGAGAAGACTCCCGTGGTGGGCATCCCTGAAAATCGAGTGCTATCACCCCAGCACTGAATTGCCCCAGTAGTTGTGATTGCACACGTGGCATAGGCTATGGCAGCAATATCGACGAATGGGCCCTGTTGGGGATTGGACTCGCCATTGGAATTCTGACCCCAGCACGACACATCGCCAGCACTATCGATCGCACAACCGTGATTCGGCGAAACTGCAATCTGACTGAAGGACCCGGACGGGAAAGACGCCATTGAGTCAGGCAGGTTGCCCCAACAAGCAACGCTGCCACTAACCAAAGGTGCACAGGTGTAACTGCTTGCAGAATCACCAACACTCGAGTAGCGATTCCGCCCCTTAATCAGCACGTCTGTGCCATTACAGTCCAGTTCGGCGTAGTTGCCCGCGGTCTGAACTAACGAGCACGGCGAGCCCTGCGCGCTGCTGGGGTCTTCCCAGCCCAGCTGCGCGCCGTTGTAGGTCAGCACCTGCCCGGTGCCTGCGGTGCTGGTGTCGATGCGGCTGAGATCGACCGTCGCTGAGGTGCAGGCCCATTGATTTTGAGCGGCGCTCCAGACCGGCCGGTCCTCATTGGCGCAGCTGAGCCCGGCGAGGGTGTCGCTGTTGCTGCCGTCACCCAGACCCGACGGGATGCCCGTGATCTCGCTCCAGTCCACCGAGGGCGTCGGGCCAGTCCAGTTGCCTGCGGAGTCGACGATGGTGCTGCCAGCCACGGTGATCTCGCTGGCGTCGACGTAGCCGCCGTCGACGTTGCGTGCTGAGCCGGCGGCGACCGCGTAGGGCACGGCCAGCAGAGGCTGGCGTGGCAGCAGGGGCGCGCCGCCATCGACGCTCAGCTCCAGGTAGAGGGGGGGCGCCATGGGCAGCAGCTCGTGTAGGGGGTTGCCGCTGGTGTCAGTACCCAGGATGACGCTGTAGAAGCCGCGATCAAACTCAGCGCTGAGGGTCTCAGACCAGACCTCGACCCCTGCGTCCAGGTCGGTGTAGATGCGAAAGGTCAGCTCGTGGCTGCCCTCTAAGGGCACGTCGTCGAGATCGGTGAGGCGACCTTGCTGGGCGAGCTGCTGGGGCACGGCGTGGCTCAGGCTCGGCAGAGCCAGGACGGTCATCAGTAGGGCGGCTGCGAGCTTGCCGGGGGCAGGGGTCATGGGGCGATCCTTTGGCTGGGGCCGGGGTACCACTTGAGTTGATCATTGCTGGCGGGCTTGGTGGCGAGGTCGAGGGGGGCAGTGCACAGCACCCCCCGAGTGACTCCGTTGGCTACGCTGCTGGTGCTGCCGCACAGGGCGCTGCCTGGCGGCCGTAGCTCGTTGATGATGCTGACCTCTGCGCTGATTGGCGCGCCGTCCGTTCGGCCATCGTTGGGGGTGGCGGTGATGACCCAAGTCTCACCCGGGCTGGTCTCTTCGGAGGGCACCACCAGGGTGTCATCGAGATCTGCGCGTGCGTTGCCGTCTACGGTCCAGGCAGTGCGCACGGTGACCTCGTTGCCGTCTGCATCGCTGGAGTCGATGGTCGCGATGAGGTCGCTGAAGCTTGGGGCAGGCGAGGGGAAGATGGACACCGTCAGCGTGGGAGCTGAGTTGCTGATCTCTACAGTTGCCTGGGCCTCTTCGCCCAGCTCAAGGTCGCTGTCGACGGCAACCACCTCGACCGTCCACTGTTCACCGCTGGTGGTCTGTTCCGCAGGCACGGTGGTTCGGTCATCGAGTTCTACTACCTGGACACCGCCGCGGGTCCAGACGGTGCGATAGAACAGCACGCTGCCATCGCGGTCGCTGGCTTCAGTGACGACCACCATCTCGAGGTCGTCGTCGCTGCTGGGTTCAGCGGGCTCGATCGCTACCAGCGGCGCGGTGGGAACACCGTTCATGCAGGCCGGCGCGTTGAGCGCGAGCAGGACCAGCAGCCACCGGTAGCCACGCACGCACTGTTCTCTTGCTCTGGGCACTGGAGTCAAGGTCAGGCCTCCTGAAGCGTACAGTCTAGCCTACCTGCACAGTTCCCATGCGGCCCGCGAGCGCCGGGAGTTGGTAGTTGGTAGGAGCGTCGGGCCGATGGGGAATAGGCCGCCGCCGCGCGATAGCGCTTGTCATTGAGGTAGGCTTCACCCTGTTCCTGCCCCATAAGACGGGCAGGCGAGCTATGAGGAGCTGCGCTATGGGCACTAGGGCTATCCCGCTGTTGTTGCTGACCGCCGCCTTGATGATGCTCGCGGGCTGTAGCCCGCTGGGCAGCTTCAACTTTACCGGTCGGGTCTATGACGGCGCTTCGGGCAATCGACTCATGGATTACAGCATCCGAGCTGAGTACTGGCGGGAGTCCATAGCCGGTCAGGTCGATGGCTCAGGCCGCTATACCCTGGGTTCCATCCCCGAGGGCCAGGACTTCACTGTGGTCATCGAAGCGGAAGGCTATCGCAGCTTTATGGCGCACACCGCGCTGTTTGAGGACGCTACCCCCGAGCGCACCGAGAGTCTCTACTTTGACGCCTACCTGTTTCCCGAGGGCTTGCCGTCGCCCGAAGTCCGTTTTCACATCAACCTGCCCGAGCCCGATGTCCTGGCCGAGGGGGTGATTCGCCTGGAGCCTACGACCTCATCGAGTCTCTACAGCGAGAGCAGCGAGCCGGTGGGGATCTCTGATGGCTCTCACGGTCGGCAGCTGTGGCGCAACGATGACGATCTGCAGTTCCGCGCGGTGACCCGTGCCTTCAGCGATGGCCAGGTGACCTTTGCCGAGGGCGAGCTGGTCTATGGGGTCACCTATGCGGTAACTGTGCTCGATGTGGATGGTTATGCCGATCTCAGTCGCACCTACACCTCGGGCAGTCAGGGCGATCAGGCCTGGACCTTGAACCCGGAAGGCTACAGCTCTCTGCAGCTGGTCTTCGCCAGTCCGTCTCTGGATCTTTGGAATAGCGAGGGGCTTGCGGTGCTGATCTTCAATCAGCCCATTGCTTATTACGCCGAGGGTCGCATCAACGACTACCTGGAAGCGGTAGACGATGCCACTACCATCGACTCGCCCGATGCTGATGGAGACGGGAGCGAAAATCTCCTGAATTTCACCGTAGACGACGAACTGGTCCAGGAGCGGGGCACCAGTATTACGATTACTGGCAATCAGCTGCAGTTGGGCTGGAGCCTGGCGGGGCTTGAGGTCGCCGATGGCGACGATCCCATCCACTCGGTGACCTACGGCGGGCTCTACGAGGTCGAGCTGGTCGCTGCTGATGGCCCGGTCACCAATCGCTCCAGCCTGGGCTCCCTGCTCGGCTCAAGCAACCTGACCGTAGAGCTGCTGCCATGAGCAGCCTTTTCGCGCGGCTGTGGAGCGCCCCGGTCGGCCTGGCCTGGCTCTGCGCTTTGCTGTTGGTTGTTTCCTGTAGCGCCAGCGAGGAATCGGACTATCGGCCGTATGCATGGGGTGGCTCCAGCCAGACTCCACCGCCCTTTGATTGGTCCAATTATGGGGCGGGCGAAGATGAGGGCATCGTCGATGATGATGACACCGGCGACGATGACGATAGCGGTGACGATGACGACAGCGGTGACGACGATGACTCGGCCGGCGACGACGACGACTCGGCCGATGATGACGACGACTCGGCCGGTGATGACGACGACTCGGCCGGTGACGACGATGACGATAGCGGCGACGACGACGACAGCGGCGA
>DJIF01000028.1:5918-47364 GCA_002433485.1 Deltaproteobacteria bacterium UBA6601 | reverse complement strand
CTTTCGGGGACGATAAAGTCCTGGGCAGCCAGCTCAGTGACCGGCGCTGAGGTAATTCCCAGCATAAGGACCAACAATAGTGCTCTTCTCATACCAAAGAGCCTGCGTCCTCAATCGGACAGGGTCAAGGGCACAGAGGGGTAGAGAGGAAAGACCGAGGCGATCGGCTCAGGTAGAGTTCAGCTGGCAACCAAGGGAGTGACTATGGCCATCTCAAGCAAGCTCAGTGATCCTACCCACCGCCAAGCCATCGTTCGCGACGCTGAGCGGGTGCTCCAGGCTGAAGTCTCCGACAAGCGGGGCCTCAGCGGTGCCGCGGTCAAAGCCACCTTTCGCATGGTCAGTGGCCTTAAGCCTGGCCTCATTCCTATGACCATCGATGCGCTACTGGATGACTTTGCCCACCAGGTTGACCCCTTCTACACCGAGTGGCGCCGGGACCCGGCCGGTCGCAGCTGTCGGGAACACTTTGCAGCGCGAGGAGCCGCGGTTGCAGATGCGCTGTTGAGCATCACCGACGAACGGGCTCGCAAGAGCCAGCATCGAGCCCTGGTCAAGGCCTACCAGAAGCTCCGCCCTAAGGGACACCAGCACGTCGTAGCTGCAATGCCGCGGGTAGGAGATCTGATCGAAAAATACGCCGAACCAGGCGACGGCTGAACTGACTGATAGCGCCTGAGACGGCAGTGCCGATTCAGGTGGCTACTCCATTTTCTCGAGCTTAAACTCCACTCGACGATTGGTGATGCGCCCAGCCTCAGTATCGTTGCTGGCCACCGGCCGGGTCTCTCCATAGCCTCGCGCGGTCAGCCGCTCCGGATCAATTCCCTTGTCAATAAGGTAGTCACGCACCGTCTGAGTGCGGTCCTGACTCAAGGTAAGATTGAAGTCGGCATTCCCCTCGCTGCTCGCATGACCGGCAATCTCGACATGGAGATCCGGATAGCGGAGAAGAGCTCGCGCAGCCTTATTGAGGATCGGCTTGGCAGTGCGCTTCAATCGGGCGCTGCCAGCCTGGAACTGAATCGCCGGGATCGCACCGGCAAACTCCCGAAGATCGTCAGGAACTTCATCGGGACAGCCGTCGGCATCAAGATAAGAGTTGAAGACTTCCGTAACCGTGGGGCAACGGTCATCGGCATCCAGGAAGCCATCACCGTCGTTATCCAACTCAGGACAACCGTCACGATCTTCAAAGCCATCCTTATCCTCGGCATCAAGGGGGCAGCTGTCGTCGGTATCGAAGAAGCCGTCGCCATCGTTATCAATGTCCGGGCAGCCGTCTTCATCCTGCCAGGTGTCCTTGTCCTCGGCTTCGTCGGGGCACTCGTCCCTGGCGTCAGCGACCCCATCGCCATCGTTGTCCACATCGGGGCAGCCGTCCTCATCCTCAAAGCCGTCCTTGTCCTCGGGCTCATCGGGGCACTCGTCCTTGCGATTGGGAATGGCATCCTTATCCCGATCCGGGCCGATACCTCCGCCAAACAAGAAGAACACGCCACCGCCCAGTTCAAGGTGATTGAAGATTCCGCGATACTCATCGACGATAAGTTCGCCATCATCACCGCGACGCACAGCTAAGGTTGGGATGCCGTCTTCTGGAGTGCTCGGTCCGATGGACAACTTCCAGCGGATGTCCAGACGAGCCCCCACTGCAAAGCCCGCGCTGGTCTCAAGCTTCTCGTAGATCAGAAACTTTGCACCACCACCTGCATCGAGCAGAAAGTCCCCGTCGGCGGACCGGTAGGTCAGATACTGACCTGCCGCACGAGCCTCATCGGGATAAGGATCCCGATAATAAACGTCAGGGGAGAAGTCAGCCGGACCATTACCGCGAGCGTACTCGGGTCGAATGTTGTACTGCTGGAAGCCTGCGCCCACCACGAAATAAGGCACCACGTAGGGAAAGGGCAGGTGAAAGATCGCGTCAACGTGCAGGTTGAAGTACCAGGCCCGACGCAGTGTGTCGTCGGTTGCACCCCGCATAATGCCAACAGTGGTCTCAAAACCGATGACTTCGGTAAAGTTAACGCCGAAGCGAGCGCCACCCATAGCGCCATCCTGAAAGTTCTCAAGCTTTACCGTCTCGTCCTGATCAAACCCCCCTCTCGCGACAAAGCTGTAAAAAGATGCATAGGCGTCAATCTCTACCGAACGGGGAATGATCTGCGCCTGAGCGATCCGAGGCACCACCAGCAAGGCGTTCAGCAGCAACGCCGCCGCAACAACAACGAGTACACGAGACATGGTGTGACCTCCGGGTCGAGACATCTGGCTCACCTTCTTCATGGCCCCCAGCGCTGAGGACTCAGTCATCAAACTGACTCATGTCGAAGTCCTCTAGGCTGGTGGCATTCTTGACTGGGGCAGCTTTCTCCTTGCTCTTGTCCTTGCGAAAGCGACCAAAGAATCCCGAAAGCCCACCTTTGGACTTCGCCTCAGCCCCGCCAGCCCTTACCTCAGGGCTGGGCGGATTCTTCGCCATGGCTTCGGCCCGCCGATAGTCTCGGACCGCTTCTGGGTTGTCAGGCTGGAGCTTCAAGGACCGTCGGAGCCACTTTCGTGCTGCCTTACTGTCGCCCTTGAAGAGATGAGCCTTGCCCAACAGGTGGTAGGGCTTAGGAGCCATGTCCTTGAGCTCAATGGCCTTCTCAATCAGGGCAAGCCCCTCATCGGCTCTCGTTCCATTGGACTTCTGATTGGCACGAAACAAAGTGTAGCCGTAGTAGGCCACGTACTCGGCTTCCTCCGGATAGCCGTCAACCGCCTTCTTAAAATGCTGTAGAGCCTCAGTAATCTTGCCGTTGTTCAGGACCGTCATGCCAGCCTTAAAGGCTGCCTCAGCAGCCAGGACCTGCTGAACCTTCTCCATGGCAAGATCATCTTCATCCTTAAGGCCCAGAATGTGCTTATTAACGTACTTCTCCCGGCGCTCCTCGTCAGAGAGGACCTCATAGGCCTCAGAAACCTTAGCAAACAGGGAACTGGCGACCCTGGAATACACTTCCGGTTCATCACCGAGAGCGTCTGGGTGATAACGACGCGCCATCTTGAAGTAGGCCTTCTTTAACGCGGCTGCAGGACTGTCGGGCCCCAGATCAAACCAGGCAAACCAATGCGGCGCCTCTTCCATGGCCTGAATCTCACGGGCCAGCTTCTCAATGCGCTCCTTGTCATTGGTGGTCAGACGGCCCCACTCCTCATCGCTTATCTCTACCCAGGGGCCTACCGGCGGGCCGCCCGGATCAAAGCTCACCGAAGAGCCTGGAACCTCCTCCTCTATTGGCTCGGAGGGCGCCGCTCCCACCGACCAGTCACGCTCGGAGGCACCAGCTCGGGGTGCGGAGACCCGGCGCTTCCGCCCACTGGCAGTGTCGTCATCAATCGCCCCGCGCAGCTGATCAAGAATGGCGTCAGCTTCACTGCTGACATCATCAGCATCCTCAACACCACGAGCAAAGGGCTCGACACTCGGAGCGCTACCTGCGGCAACCTGCACCTCAGCAGCGGCAACCGGCACACCGCTCAAGGTCTCCTTGGCTCCACCCACGCTGGAATGAGAGGTCTCAGAACGGGGTCGCTCTGCACCACCTCCAAAGCGAATCGAGGAGAAATCCACTCCCGATCCGCTGGCCCCAGCAGCGTCGTCGTCTTCTCCCGAATCGTCCATCTAGCGCTCCTCCGCAAGCCTGACCATCACCGAGCCTAGCGTCACCGACCAGCCGCTGACCAGAAAGAGCCCAGCTTCACCAAGAATCAGCATCAAAGACCGGCCAATTCCTCGACCTGGCCCAGCGCCTTGCGCGCCGAGTCGAAGCCAGGATCAATGCTCAGCGCCTTTCGAAGAGAAGCGACGGCCGCAGGAAACTCTCGCTGATCCCGCTGAATCAAGCCCAGAAAATAGTGGGCCATAGGCTGGTGACTGTCAGCTTGAAGAACACTGCGCAATAAACTCACCGCACTCTGGACCGCTGCGCTGGAGCCACCAGCACCCCGGTAACCGGCCCAGGCTCGATAGGCCTTGTACTCCGGAGTGCTCGGATCAGCCTCAACTGCGTGAGCAAAGGAGCGTTCTGCGGCCAAATAGTCATGCAGACGAACCTGTCGCTTGCCCTCATCGAAGAAAAATGCCGCTTCAGTACAGTCCGGCGCGCTCACCGCCACATAGGCACCGGTGGCTCCCTCCTCCAGCCTCAGCCCATAGGCCTTCCGGCTGGCCGGGTGGCTGAGGGTATCGCGCGCCTCTTCTACCCAGCCAAGCAAAGCGCGCGCGCGGGCCCTTATTTCAGCGGGTAGGTCCTCTGAGACGTCATCGAGATTCCAGGACAGCGGCGAGCCTGCCAGAGCTTGGGCGAACGCCTGCTCGTCAGCCTCAGGCTGCAAGCCGAAGACCACAAAGAAATCAGCCTGCCAGAGCCGCAGATAGTCTCGCAGTATGCAATCGGCCAGCTCCTGCAGCTTCGGGTCAATAGTAGGAACCTGAGCTGTGCTTGCTTCCCGCTGCCCTTCAGGGGAGGAGGACAGCTGCCCTGAACCGGCAGGCTGCTCCGAGAAGCCCACCATTCCCGCCTTAAACATCAACCACAGCGCCTTCGCCAGTTGACCATCGGTCAAGACCTCGAACTCACGCAGCTCGCAGACCCGTCTTCTGCCATTGACAAAGGAGCCGAGAGCCTCAAAGGCCTCCACTCCCCCCAGCAACTGCCAGAAACTTTGATAAGTCTCGGTAGGAATGACGTACATCTGCTCATATGGGGCAATAAAGTTGACCAGGTTCCGCGCCTGGTCCTGTAGTCCAAGCCCCTTCCAGACCACCACCAGAGGATTCACCTCAAAACAACTCGCCTGCCGGGGCAGACCGGTAGTGAGGGTCCAGGTTCCGACAGCCCAGGACAAGGCGGACACCACCCTTCGCTCGGTAAGTCGACGCAACTGACTGTAGAGCTCGGTGGGAGAGAGCAGGCCGGTCTGGATCAGCGCTGAGCCGAAATCTACTTTGTGGTCACGCATGTGCTGGACTGCACCGCGAAACTCCACCGGCTCAATGGTCCCCTCCTCAAGCAGCATCGTGCCCATCCGATTGTGAGTGCCACCACCGTCCGACCACATGGGATAGCCATTAAGAAAGACAATGTCCTTCCAGCGGCTACCGTCAACCATCTTCAAGACCCCAGTGTGACTGGCCGCCAGCAGCTGCAACATAAATTCGGCGACAAAGCCGGAGTCAATCTCGCCCCGCTCTGGGAGTTCAACAGAGCGCTCCCAGCTGGATTCCCGAATCACCGCTGCTCCACCCACGGCCAGCGCCCCTTCAAGTTCCGGCTTCAGGTCCAGATATTCGCCGAGCTTACGAGACAGCTGAGCCATCGTGAAGGGCTTGATCAAGTAGTCATCAGCACCGGACTGAAGCAGGTTACGCTGCACCACCTGCTCGTCTTGATACACAGCCGACATAAGCAGCAAGGGAAGCTTCCGATAGGCCTCCTGCTCCCGCAGCCGCGCCACCAGCTCGAAGCCATTAAGGCGCGGCATGAACACATCACTGAGCACCAGATCAACGGGCGACTCTGTGGCCAACTGCAGGGCCTCAACCCCATCAGCAACGCGCAGCACCTCAAGCCCGAGATGACCGAGATAGTCACCCAGGATTCCAGAGAAGTAATGATCGTCCTCAACCAGTAGAATGCGCATGTTCATGAGACGAAAAGGGCTGTTTGCGAGATGATACCAGCCGACCGCCTGGCACGACCTGCTTGGGCGACGATCAAGGAGACCCTTGTGAGCGCCGTACTTCGAGCCAACAACCTGTTTGGCATACTCATGTTGCTGGCCTGGAGCTGGCCGTCACCGGGCTTCAGCGAAGAAAGTGCCGCCCCAGCAGCAGAGGCCCTCCAGCTGGTAGAGAGCCTCCAGACCGCCTTCGTAGGGGTCGCTGAGCAAATCCGCCGCAGCGTAGTGATGGTCGAAGTTGAGAGTGACGAGCGCAACCCGGAGCTCGAAGCCCTCCAGGAACTCATGCCGGACCTGCCGCCCTTCCGCGACCCGTCATCAGGAACTGGAAGTGGCTTCCTGGTGGACGCAAACGGAACCATCTTCACCAACCATCATGTTGTCCAAGGTGCCCAGAAGATCGACATCTTGCTCTCCGATGGTAGGCGCTATCCAGCAACCCTGGTCGGAGCCGATCCAGAGAGCGACGTGGCAGTGATCCGAATGATTAGCCCCCCAGACGAGCTCAAGCCAGCGGTTCTTGGCGACTCCGAGAGCGTCCGCGTCGGCCAGTTCGCTATCGCCGTGGGCTCTCCCATGGGCTTCCAGAACTCGTTTACTGTCGGTCATGTCTCGGCCAAGGGACGCAGCAATGTAGGTATCTCATCGCCCGGACTAGCTGCTCCAGGCTTCGAGAATCTGGCGTATCAGGATTTCTTGCAGGTCGATACGCCCATCAACCCGGGCAACTCAGGCGGCCCCCTCATCGACATCCACGGCCGAGTGATCGGCATCAACACCGCGATCATCGCCGGAGGCGGCGGCGGAATCGGCTTCTCGATCCCCATCAACATGGCCCGCTCCATCGCCGATCAGCTGATCGCCGAAGGGCGCGTTCGAAGAGGCTGGCTGGGTGTACAACCTCGCAACCTGAACAACCTAGAGTCACGCCAGGGAGTTCTACAGGGTGCCTTTATAGAAACCGTACTGCCCGAAACGCCGGCAGCACGTGCTGGACTAATGAACAACGACATCATCATCAAGCTCGGTAAGGAGCCGATCCGTAGCTCCAAAGATCTGCTCGGAGTCGTGGCCAATGCGCCCATTGGCAAAGAGCTGAGCTGCGAGGTGCTTCGCGGAGAAAAACCCAGCGAAGCACGCCGGGTCCAGCTGCTGGTAACCCTCGAGGAGCGGCCTGGGCCCGAACAACGAAGAGCCCTAACACCCACCCGACCAAAGAGCACAGAGCAACCTGAAAGCAACCGACTTAGTGAAGCCCTAGGTATGGAACTAAAACAGCTCAACCAACGCGAGAGTCGACGTTTGAAACGCAAGCACAGCGGCCAGGGCGTGCTCATCGCTGCGGTCCAACCGGGTTCACCGGCCGCCGCTGCAGGTCTGCAGCCCGACGATGTACTGCTTGAGGTCAACCGACAGCGCGTGAACGCGCCAGCGCAGGTCTATGAGCTCATCCAGCAGCTGGAGCGGAACTTCATCCCGCTGGCAATCGAACGCGCAGGAGAGCGCCACTACCTGGCTCTTGAGAGACCCTGATCAACCCTCACCCTGGCGAGCAGCAAGGACCTCTTCGATGGCCTCGTGGTTGTCCGGTGAGATCGGCTCGGCCAGTACGTAGTCGCCATCAAACCACTTGCCGAGATCAACCAGTCGGCAACGCTCAGTACAAAACGGAAAGCTCTCCGGACGGAGCTCGGCCGGCAGGGCCACAGCTTTCCGACAGACAGGGCAGAGACTAAGCCGGGACACCAATCAGTCCTCATCCAGCTCAGCGGTGCTGCTCAGGTGCAGCTCATCGAGCTGCTCGGGATCCACCCGACTGGGTGCCTGGGTCATCAGACAAGAAGCCTTCTGGGTCTTGGGAAACGCAATTACGTCACGAATCGCATCGGTGCCGGCCAACAGCATGACCAACCGATCCAGGCCAAAGGCAATGCCGCCATGCGGCGGAGTGCCAAAGGAGAGCGCGTCCAGCAGAAACCCGAACTTCTGGCGCGCTTCGTCCTCGCCAATGCCCAAGGTTCGGAACACCTGACTCTGAACCTCAGGATCGTGAATCCGGATGCTCCCGCCGCCAATCTCATAGCCGTTGCAGACCATGTCGTAAGCATCGGACATAACCGCACCAGGATCGGTCGCTAGCAGCGGGATGTCGGCGGCTACAGGTGAGGTAAACGGATGATGCATTGGGCTCCAACGCTGGTCCGTATCGCTCCACTCAAAGGCAGGAAAGTCAGTGACCCAGGTAAAGGCAAAGGCGCCCTCCGGAATCAGCCCAAGTTGCTCGGCAATACTCAAACGAAGGCGGCTCATAGCGTCGTTAACCGTCCCCTTGCGACCGGCGCAGAGCATCAAAATACCCGCCGAGTCGGGAGCAAAACCATTGCGCTCAGCAAGCCGCTCAATAATGGCCTGGCGCTGGTCTTCGGTGAGGAACTTGCCCGCCGCACCGCTGGCACTCCCCTCACTGACCTTGCCCCACAGCAAACCACCAAGCCCAAAGTTTCTCACCAGTTCGGTATGCCCATCAAGATGTTTGCGGCTCATGCAGGTCGGATCTCCCGCCACATAGAGCGCCTTGACCACGCCATCCTCAAGGGCCAGTGCCGAGGCCAGGGGCGCGGCTTCAGTACCCTTCAGCAGATCGGAGACCGTCGCCAGCTTGAGATCAAAGCGCAGATCTGGCCGATCGACACCGAAGTCCTCCATTGCCTGTTCATAGGTCATCCTTGAGATTGGTAGCGACAGATCCAGCCCAAGGTGCTTCTTCCAAAGCCCGGCGATCCAGCCCTCGAGAATGGGAAAAAGCACTTCCTTAGTGCAGAAGGACATCTCAAGGTCGACCTGAGTGAACTCAGGCTGCCGATCTGCACGCAGGTCCTCATCACGAAAGCACCGCACGATCTGCAGATAGCGATCGTAGCCGGCTACCATCAGGATCTGCTTGAACAGCTGGGGGCTCTGCGGCAGAGCAAAAAAGCTGCCCGGATGCACTCGCGAGGGCACCAGATAGTCCCGCGCCCCTTCCGGCGTGGACTTGGTCAGCACCGGCGTCTCCACTTCAATGAAGCCGTTGTCATCGAAGTAATTACGCGTATCCATGCTGACTTCATGGCGGAGCCGCAAGTTGCGCTGCAGGCTTGCCCGCCGAAGATCCAGGTAGCGGTACTTAAGGCGAAGTTCTTCGCCAGCCTCAGCCTTACCGTCCAGAACAATAGGCAAGGGCTGAGACCGGGTCAGCAGCTGAATATCCCGGGCTACCACCTCAATAGAGCCGGTAGCGATGCGCTCGTTGCGTTGCTTTTCTTCGCGTACCCGAACCATGCCGCGCACCGCCACCACAAACTCCGAGCGCAGAGCGCGGGCGGTCTCAAAGCAATGCGCATCCACCAGATCCGGATCAAAGATCACCTGAGTCAAGCCGTATCGGTCACGAACGTCAATGAAGATCAAGCCCCCTAGATCCCGGCGCGTGTTTACCCAGCCATTGAGCACCACGGTCGCCCCACCATCAGCCTCGCGAAGCTCGCCGGCAGTATGAGTACGGGGCCAGAAGGTCGAATCATCAGTCGTCACGATCTCATCTCCAGAACGGGGCAAAGCGGCGGCATTGTGCCGCAGCAGAGCGCAGGAAGATAGAGGAGAGGCGCGGAGCCCGTCCAATCAGGGCACTGGCTCCCCTCCGCCGCCGCGAATCCGGCTGTGCTGCGCGTCATAGTGCTCGGGCACTCGACGAGCAGTGGCGGCGACTCCACGAAGCAACTTAGCCAGGGTCATCATCGAATAGGTCGAGACCAGTCGGTCCGGCACCCTTCCACCGATAGAGGCCCTCACCGTGTAACCAAGCACAGAGCGCCCATCGTTCAGCCTGATAAGCAACCAGGCTCCCTCATTGGTGCCCGGCCTAATCGCCTCCTTTGCCATCTGCGGAAGCACTCGGGGGACCCGTCCTGCCGCGACCCGGTCGAGGCCTTCGGTGAGGCCACCCTTAAGGAGCGACCAATAGTGCTCCCACAGCCGGTTCCCGCTGGAGCGGGCCAGAGGAATGTTGTCATCCACTGCAATGACCCAGTGCCGGTCAGCGAAAGGACCCGGCATATGGAAGAACTGGTACCAGCGGCTGGGCCACTCACCATCCTCGCTCAGGCGGTACTCGGTAAGCACCGGCAGGCTGGTTAGATGAGTGTCGCGGAAGGCCACCCATAGATCTTCAAAGGGAGCCTCGCAGAGCAGCAGTCCGGTGATCCGCTGCGGACCCTCAGGCGAACTTACCGAGTCCCGAATCCGCAGGATCTTGCCCCTGGCCAGCCGCTGCAGCTGACGCTCGCTCAGCTCCGGAAGGGGAAAGTAGGCGCCTCGATTGTAGTCCCCGAACAAGTCCGCTAGTTGCTGTATAAGGTCCGCAGGAGGAGCCGAGTCCGCGCCCGCGGGCTGAGCCCACAGCAGCACAAAACAGAGCAGTAACGAGCAGCCTACTCGGAGCCTATGAAGGCGCTCGTGCACTGGGGGTCCAGGTGATCCGGCTGACCATCGCCATCATTGTCGATGCCGTCGTTGCAGGCACCGCTGCCATGTCCCCCTTCTGTGTCGTGCGCAGCGGAGTTAATGCAGCCTGGATCAGCAAGATCCAACCAGCCATCGCCATCGTTATCCAGCTGATCTTCGCACTGTGACGCCTCTGTGGCGTCATTGGCTGCAGCGCAGTGGGGATCAAGCGCATCAATGAGGCCATCGCTGTCGTTGTCCTGACCATCGGCGCACTCAAAGCCAGCAAATAGGCCCTGCTCATCGAAGGGAGCAAAGCGGCAGTCTGGATCACCGCCGTCCAGCCAGCCGTCACCATCGTTGTCGACGCCATCGTCGCAGTCGTCCAGGGCGGCGCTCAACTCCGAGTTATCAATGGCCGAGTTGCACTGGGCATCGACTCCATCGGGATCGCCGTCGCCATCGTTATCCACCCCATCGTTGCACTCGGTGCTGCCAACGCCATCCTCAACGATCCCATCCAGACAGTCCGGGTCTGCGCCGTCCATCCAGCCATCGCCATCGTTATCTACATTGTCTTCGCACTCATCGCGCAGCTCGGTTTCATCAAAACCATCTTCACAATCTGGATCAGCAGCGTCGATAAAGAAGTCCACATCGTTGTTCTGATTGTCGTTGCAGTCGGCGCTGCCATAGCCAAGCTCATCAAAGGGTGATGCCCAGCAGTCCGGATCGTTCAGATCGATCCAGCCATCGGTATCGTCGTCGCTATTGTTGGCGCAGTCGTCGGCCAGAGCGACCGCCTCATGACCATCAAAACCATCACTGCATTGGGCATCAGCGGAATCGATGTCTCCATCTGCGTCGTTGTCCACTCCATCGTTGCAGGCCACCGCCGCATCAAAGCCAGCCTCTCGGTCCAGGGTGAGGCAGTCGGCATCCTCAACATCAACCCAGCCGTCCTGGTCATTATCAACCCCATCGCTGCAGGGATCGACAGCCTCTTGCAAGGCGTCGGCAGTAGCGCACTGGGGGTCCTGAGAATCGACGCTGCCATCCGCGTCATTGTCGGCCCCATCGTTACACTGCAGTCCGCTGTCCAGACCGCCCTCGTCCTCGCCATGAGCGCTGCCATCGCAACCGGGGTCGGCAAGATCGACCCAACCATCACCATCATTATCAAGACCGTCGTTACAGGCCGAGGGGGACTCGTTGTCATCCAGACCGTTGGCGCAATCAGGATCAACAAAGTCGAGCAAACCATCGCCATCGTTGTCGGCAAAATCGTTGCACTGAGTGGTGCCAAAGCCCAACTCCACCAAGCCGCTGATGCAGTCCGGATCATCAGAGTCAATCCAGCCGTCGCTATCGTTGTCCTGCAGGTCAGCGCAGTTGGGCTGAGCCTCGCTACCGCCGGCAGGGCTGGCGCAGTTTGGGTCCAGACCATCGACCAGGCCGTCACTGTCATTATCGAGCCCATCGCTACAGGGGCAAAGTTCGGTCCCTGAGAGCCCGCACAGCATGAGGTTGTCGAGGCCACCCTCATCGTCATCCCCGCTGTCCGCACAACCAGCATCGGCCAGATCCACCCAGCCATCGCCGTCGTCATCAAGACCATTGCTGCAGGCTGCTGCTTCACTGAGATCGCCACTATCAGCGCAGTGAACGTCGAGAGAGTCGGCTGCCCCGTCTCCGTCGTTATCAATCCCATCGTTGCATTCGGTACTCAGGGCATCAGACTCATCGTCAGAGAGCGCATCAACGCAACCGGCGTCTAGCGGAAAGTCCATCCAACCATCGCCGTCATCATCGACGCCGTTGGCGCAAGCAGGCTCCTCGCTGTCACCGCCATGACTGCAATCGGGATCGGCACTGTCGATTCCATCACCAGCACCATCGTTATCGAGGGTATCGCTGCAGGGAGCGGTACCGGCGTCCAGCTCATTCTCGTCCAGGCTGTCGTCACAACCCACATCAAGCAGGTCGATCCAGCCGTCCCCATCATCGTCCAGACCGTTGCTGCAGGCGCTGGCCTCTGAACTGTCCAGACCGCTGCTGCACTGCAAATCCGCGGCATCAATGGCTGCATCACCGTCATTATCAATCCCATCGCTGCACTCAGTGCTACCGGGATCGAGCTCATCATCGTCAGCGGGAACGGGACATCCGGGGTCATCGCTATCGATCCAGCCGTCCCCGTCATTGTCGAGGCCATCGCTGCAGGCCGGCGGAAACTCAAGGTTGTCCAGGGCGCTATCGCAGTCTGGATCGGCACCATCCACCAGAGCATCAGCATCGTTGTCGAGGCCATCAGTGCACTGGCTGTTACCGGCGTTGGCCTCGCTGTCGTCAAGAGGGTCACTGCAGCCAGGGTCCTCAAGGTCAACCCAGCTGTCTTGATCGTTGTCGATGCCGTCCTCACAGGCTGCAAGCACCGGGGCCTCGCTGTCGTCATGCCCATCACCGCACTCTTCGTCGGCGGCGTCGATCAGACCATCGCCATCATTATCTGCACCGTCGTTGCACTGGGAGGAGGAAACGGCTGCCTCGTCGTTATCGTCCCCGTCGATGCAGCCAGGATCGTCCAGATCAATCCAGCCATCACCGTCGTTGTCGAGCTGATCAGAACAAGCCGCGACAAATGTCTCCCCTTCATCGTCGCCATAACCGTCGCTGCAGTCAGGGTCGTCGGCATCCACCAGCGAATCGCCGTCGTTGTCAGCTGCATCGTTGCACTCAGTAGTGCCAAAGCCGCCCTCTTCAGGCTGGGCCGGATCTCCATTGCAGTCCGGATCAGCAAGATCCACCCAGCCATCACCGTCGTTATCAAAAGTGTCACTACAGGTAGGCACTGGCGGGGGCCCGAGCAGTTCAAAGTCAAGGACCTGTGCAATGAGGACCTGTCCTTCGGCTAGGTTGAATGGACCTGCCCATGGCGAGACGGCCACCAGCTCTCCCTCATCGTCGAAACCCCGCGCCATCAACTGCAGCCCCAAAGGCACGTTGACGCCAGGATCAAGGGCGACGCTGGGGAACGAGTCTTCAGCTAGCCCAATGGCGACCGGAACCCGCAGGTCCGGGTATGCGCCGCCTGCAATGGCGGCAATGAACTCAAGGTCCGTGCCCGGTACCGGGCCTTCCAAATAAGGAACCCCGGTGGCATCCACAAGGGGCTGCAGGGGGTGAACAACAACGTCCATCGCGACCACATCTGCCAAGACTGCGGCAACATCGCTGCTCTCAACCCGAATATCGAGCCAGGCCCTGGGCCCCTGCTCGGGTGGGGAGTCCTCGTTACATGCCACCAGACCGCCACAGAGTACGGCTCCTATCAGCAAGCTGCGAAGTGTGGCGAAAGCAGCGATGGTCTGCACATTGCTCATGGTATCGGGCTCTACTCCACGCGCCTCAAGGAAGGGTGAACGCCAGATCAGTCGGTGGCTGGGGAACTCCCACCACGCCCGGCTCGTCATCGGACGAATCAGCAGAAAGAGCCACAGCCAGGCTGATCCCCACCGCTGCGCCCACACCACCAGCAATGGCGGCCCAGAACCCGGGCTTACGCACCACATCAGCGCCCGCGCTAGGGGGCCCGCCGACCAGGCGCGCATTAGACTGCTTCTGATAGGTAAACCCTTCAAGTCGGGCGCTCAGTTGGGTCTTCTTGCCCTCTTCCACTTCCACTTCATCAAGAAAATCGACGTAGCCAGCCGCCGCTACCCGCACCGAATAACGACCTGGCTTGACCTGCTGCAGCTCCTGCTTTCCGGGACCAATCAAGACCCCATCAACGAAGACCTGCGCGGCCTTCACTGAAGGCCGCACCACCAGTTCTCCTCCGGCCTCCACCATCTCGACGTCAACCGTGACCGCCTTGCCCGGACCAACCACCACCTGCTTGAAGACCAGCGCCTTACCCTCTGCACTCAACTTTAGAGAGTGGTTACCCGCCTTTACCGGGTCAATGGTGGTCGGTGTCGGACCATAGTCCATGCCGTCGAAGAACACCCTCGCACCTTCCGGGTCAGAATGAATGGTAACGCTGCCAAGCGAACCTCGCAGCTTCAACTCAACGGGGGTTACCGAGCCAGCCTCGAGGCGAACCTTGCCGCGCCAGGTCCCGAACACCTCATGCTCAACCCGCAGCTCATAGTTACCGACCTCAGCAGGATCAAGGCTTACCTCCCGCCCCTTGCCGAGGGAGCGACCGTCGAGAAAGACCTCAGCCCCCTCCACATCGATGCGCACCTCAAGAGCAGGGTCCAAGCGCAGCAGGTTGGCCTTAAGTTGAACCGAAGTGTCCGCCTTGACCGTGACCCGCTGCTCGAAAGGAGCGAAGCCTGGACGCTCTACGCGCACCGAATGACGACCGGCAGAGACCATCTCCAGGATCGGTGCCTCACCGACCATCTGCCCATCGATGTAGACCATCGCACCACTAGCGTTGGTCTCAACCTCAAGGATTCCGGTCGCAGCAGCCGCCTGCCCCGCCCCCAACAGCAGCGAGCAGATCGACACCAGCAGTGGCAGGATCACAGGCCTCATTGCAGCAGAGGCTAGCACCTTTTCACCCCATCCAATCGGGCAGCTCTCGAAGAGCGCGACCCGAGTCCGTGCGCCGAGTAATTTTCTGCCGATCCAGGAACTCCAAAAACGGGATCGCATGACGACGAGTCAGGCCGGTCATCTCCTTAAAGTCCACCGGGCTTAATGGGCCGCTCCGGCGGATTCGCTCCACCAGGGCACGGACCAGCCCCCGGTATGCTTCCCGCTCCACCAGATAATCCTCAGTGACCCGGACCAACAGGCCCTGAGAAACCAGAAAGCTGAGCGCGTCGGGCGGTAGAGTTAGCCCCGCACTGGCTTCCGCGAGAGGCGGTGGATGCACTCCACCAAGAGCCAGACGACGAACCAACTCCTCGAGAATCTCACGAGCTTCGCCATCGGGCTGGGCCCGGTGCGAGCTGAGCGCCAATCGATGTCCCCGTCGCTCCAGAGAGGCCCGCTGACAGAGCACCGGCAGCAGCGCTTCCAAGACCCGATCGCTGCAACCGGGCGACAGAATTGCGCGTACCTCAGCGGGAAGAGCACCGTCCAGCAGTGGGTGGGCCTGATGGTAATCACCAAGAAAGCTGACTATCTGCGGCACCCAATCGCCAACCACTGCGGTCGCTGTCCAGGACGGACGCTCGGCCGGAACCACAACGGCGTCACCCGCATCAACCACCTTGGCCGCCAGCTCCTCAGCACCTGGACCACCAGGTGGCAGACGACGACGCAGCGTCAGTATGTCTAGACTATCTCCTACATGACGCTCAAGCAGGGCCTGGACCTTTCGCGGACCGCTAACCTCGGGAGTAGCGAGGAGCGCAAGCAGCTGCGCCGTAGCAGGCCGACTGCGCCGATCCAGTAGCGGCGGCTCAGGATCCAGAATCACCCCGCCCCCCAACGTCTCCATGGGTGAGGTCGAGCGCACCACAAAGCGATCTCCAGCCACCGCAGCCAGTTCTGCAGGCAGGGCCAGCTGAGCCAGGGCCAGCTCGCCAGGCAGCAACTCCGACATCGCGGCTCCTCCATCCCGCTCAAGCAAACGAACGACGGCCAGTACCTCACTGGTCCCATACAAAAAACGCACCTGACTGTTATTGAGCAAGGGCCGCGGTGCCCCGGCTAGGAGCTGAATCTCAACGTCAAGGCGCAGGCCACTAGCGAGGGCTCCAGGGCTGGCCAGCCACGAACCAACCTGCACCACTCCAGCGTCAACGCCCTGCAGGTTCAAGGCCACTCGGGTTCCAACAAAGGCTTCCTCGTGAGCCTCACCGTGCACCTGAACCCCCCGAATACGGACTCTTCGGCGTCCGGGCAACAGCTCAAGTCGCTCACCGATGGCGACCTTGCCGTCACGGGCCGTTCCGGTCACCACCGTGCCGAAACCACGTACGCTAAACACCCTGTCCACTGGCAGTCGAAACAAGCTGCCCCGGGTTCGCTGCGGCAACCGACCAGCAGCGGAACTCAAAGCTCCCAAAAGTTGCTCCCGACCCATCCCGTCGACCCCCGAAACGGGCACGATGTCGGCCTCCGGCCAGGGGCTGACCTCAAGCAGGCTCCTTACGTCAAGCTCAGCAAGCTCCAGAAGATCGTCATCGACGACATCACTGCGGCTGAGAGCGACCACCAACTGAGGCACCTGCAACAGCGCCAAAATGTCGAGATGCTCGCGAGTCTGCGGCATCACTCCCTCTTCCGCAGAGACAACCAACAATGCAATGTCGACCCCACCCGCTCCGGCAACCATGGTCCGCACAAAGCGTTCATGACCGGGTACATCCACGATTCCGGCGACCCGACCGCAGGGCAGCTGCAGCGACGCAAACCCGAGCACGATGGTGATCCCGCGGCGCTTCTCCTCGTCAAGACGGTCACAGTCGGTCCCGGTGAGAGCCCGCACCAAGGTGGTCTTGCCGTGGTCTATGTGACCGGCAGTCCCGATGATGACAGCGCTTTCGGACAATGACGAAGCCACCTCTTCGCTCCCTAAGCCGCGTCTTGCAGTGAGGTCTGCCTAAATAACCTCACCGAAGTCCCGGCACCATAGCCTAAGGCAGCAGCGGGTCGTAGGCGGGAAAGGGCCAGAACTGGGGCTTCTCCAGCGACGTTCAAGCTGGCATTCTGAGGCCAACGCCCATGCCTATTGATCCTGAACGAGCATTTCAGCCGGTTCGCATCGCGATCCTGACCATCTCTGACCGGCGTAAGCTGAGCGACGACCGCTCGGGAGACGTCCTGGTGCAACGCGCCCAGGATGCAGGTCATGAACTCGCCGACCGAAAGCTGGTAACCGACGATCCCAACCGCATCGCAGCTCAGGTGCGCAGCTGGCTGGACCGGGATGACGTTGACGTCATTATCGCCACCGGGGGCACCGGCATCACCGGTCGAGACAGCACACCCGAAGTGTTCAACGCCATCTATGAGAAAGAGATTCCGGGCTTCGGCGAGCTGTTCCGCTGGCTGAGCTACACCAAGATTGGAACCTCGACCATCCAGAGTCGCGCCAGTGCCGGCGTGGCACAAGGAACCTACCTGTTCTCCCTCCCAGGTTCTCCGGGAGCCTGTAAAGACGCCTGGGACGACATCCTTGCGACCCAACTTGATTCACGCTTCAGGCCCTGCAACTTCGTCGAGTTGATGCCCCGACTGATGGAAACCTAAGCAGCTCAAGCGCCGGATGCTTGAGCTATCCTGACGTTCCAATCAGCACGAGGTCCCCGTGAACGAGGTTCTGTTCCTTAGCCAATGCACGTATACGTCGCGAATCCTGCCCTGTCGCAGACCACTGCTGTTCACAGCCTTTACCGCAGTGCTCGTCCTCGCCGGCTGCGTAAGTGAGAATGAAATCCGCCAGTGCGTCACTCCCATTGAGGTGGGCATCACCCAGCCCGACGATGGCAGGGAGTACCTGCAGGGCGAGAGCCTGACCATTGAGGCCAACATCCGCAGTCTTTGCGGCTCTGACTATCTGGACAACGCCATCTATGTATTCACCTCCGATGTCGACGGCGAACTGGGCGGTCAGGTGGAGATGAGCGATGGGGTCCTCCACTTCCACAGTGAACAACTGCTCGCGCTAGGCGGTCACACCATCACGGTGCGGGCAGACAGCGAGAACTCGGCCAGTGGAGAGGGCCTGGTGAGCATCGTCGTACTTGAGAACCTGCCACCCGCCGTTGAGCTCCTGACCCCCAACCCTGAGGCCAATGAGTTCCTCATCAGCGAGGGGGTAGCGATCAGTGCTCAGGTCACCGATCCAGCCGAAGCTCTCGACAGCCTGACGCTCCAATGGAGCTTGAACGGCCTGCCTCTCGATGAGGGGCCTCAGCACGCCGACCCAGCAGGCCAGGTCGTATGGACCATGACCAACTCCCAGATCGGCTGCCACGAGCTCAAGGTCACCGTCACCGACAGCCTTGCCCAGCAAGCCACTGATACAGCTGAACTGATTCTCGGTAATGAGCCGAACGACCTGAGTGCATATCAGTGGTGGCAGGACGGCGATGGCGACGGCTACGGAAACCCCGCTGGAGCGGTCACCGGCTGCGAGAGTCCTGGCAATGGATGGCTCAACCCAACTCAGATCGACTGCGAAGACAGCGACGCAGAGGTTCACCCCGGCCGCGCCGACTACTGCGGCGATGGTCTGGACTCCGACTGCTCTCCACACACCCCTGCAGGCTGCTTCCCCACCGGCAACGTGCCGATCAGTCTTAGCGATGCCTACCGCGCCACGCCGAGCCCCTTCGCAAAGGGCGCAGGTGACGTTAACGGAGATGGCTACGCCGACATCGCGCTTGGCGGCCAGCAGGGAGAACTACAGATCATCAACGGTCCAGTGCTCGGCGAGCTGAACACTGACCAGCAATTCATCAGCAACAACCGTCCAGATCACCCCATTGGGATTCTGGGAGTGACCGTATCCGGCAAGTTTGACTTCAACGGCGATGGCAAGGACGACATGCTGCTGGGAAATCCCTATTGGGGCATCCGCGGCATGAACTGGTGTACGGATACAGCCGGCGTGGTCCACCTGCAACTGGGCGCATCTGATCTGAGCGGCGGCTCCATCGAGCCCTTCCTACCGGTGACCCTCAGTGAGATGGACAGCTCAGACAACCTCAGCCTTCGAGGCCCGGGGCAGGAAGGAGCATGTGGCTTCAATAGCTACCTGGGCTCAGCGAGCACCTGGCTGCCTGACCTTGATGGCGACAGCATCCCGGACTTCGCCCTCGCAGCCGCGGAAGACCAGGACGGAGAAGCTGGGGCCGTCTATCTCTACCTGTCCAGTGATGCAGCAGGGATCACCGCCGGTCCCGTCGCAGCCAGCGGCTACCGACTCAAGATCGAAGGGCCCGATGCCCAGTCTCGACTGGGAGGCTCGCTGGGCAGCGCTGATGTGGACGGAGACGGCATCAGCGACCTCCTCATCGGCTCCATCCCCGACGATGAAACCAGCGGAGGATTGGTCTATGTCGTGTTCGGACGAGATGTGCCCCCAGCCCAGGCCGACGTGCCAATCAGCACCGTCGCCGGCCTCACTTTTTACGGTGCCAACACCGGCGCCCGCGCTGGAGCATGGGTCGCCGGGGTCGGTGATCTGGATGGAGATGGCGACGAAGAGTTCCTGGTCAGCGCCCCTGGGGAGCGAAACGGCGATGGTGTCGTCTATCTGGTCCCAGGCTTTTATGAAGTTAACGGTAGCTATTCACTGGAGGAGAGCTTCTCAGAGGTCACCAGCCCCGGCGCAAGGGGCGCGGTCCGCTTTGTTGGCGGCTCGGGAGAGGCTCTCAATCTAGCCCGCTCAGCAGGCGACATGAACGGCGACGGCTACGGCGACTTCCTGATGTCAGGGGCCTATTACTCAGGCGTGGTTGGCAGTGGCGGGGCCGGATATCTGGTCTACGGCGGCCCGGATCACCTCAGCGAGTTCTGGGACCCGCTAAGCGGAGAACCCATAGACGAGCTGTCAATGGAGAGCCTGGTAAGTGAAGGAGTCTCTGCAGCCAGACTCTATAGCGAGATCGGCCAGCTAATGGGATCCGATGTGGACGCGCTCGGCGACGTAAATGGCGACGGTTACGACGATGTCATTCTTTCGGGCGACTACACCGTGGGCTCGGTCCGAGTCTTCTTCGGTGGTGGTACCTAAGCGCTACTGGAGGGCTCCAGCTTCAAGGGCAGGTGCTCTGATCAATGCAAACCAGCACATCATCCTCGCCAAAACAGCCATCTGGATCGGTCGCTCGGGCCCGCACCGGATTTTGCCCGGGACTCAATAGCGAGGCCTCGATCATGAAATTAACCCGACCCGAGCCGTCCGGCCCCGGAATCTGAGCATCAACCTCCGCTGGGGTTCCTGAGCTGTAGTCCAGCAGCTCTACGACCAGCGCATCAAGCTCAGTATCCTCATCACTCAGCTCAATAACCCAACTGATCGCATCACTCGATGCAAATGCCTCAGCATTGCCCGGCGATGTGATGCGGACCTCAGGCGGTCGGGTTGCGCCCGCACCACTGGAGCATTCATCCACATAAGGACCGAGCGGCTCCTCGCCTCCTCCACACGCGGGCAGCAAGGCCGATACAAGGAGCATGGCAAGAGGAAAGCGCAGAAGGTCCATGGCGGCGAATCCTAGAGCATCTGAAGCCGATGTCCACTGCTCCCTTGTGGCTGCTTGACCGGACTGAAGCTGCAGATCCGCGAAGGTGATTTTCGCCACCATCCTGAGCAACACGAGAAAGGCGGGGCCCCTGCGCCAGGAGCCCCGCCTTCCGCCTCGAGTCGCGAGACTCAGCTAGACTGGCGGCGCCGCGCGACCACGGGCAACAGCAGCGCCAAAGCCAAGGCCAGCGCGCTGAGTTCTTCGCTTCCAGCAGCAGTGGAGCAGGAGCAACCCCGCTGCCAGTCACGGATTGCATCAGGGCTGAACTCAGTGCGCACCTTGGAGCAGGTGAGGCTCCCCAGTGAGTCGGTGACAGCAGCATATCCATCATCACAGGTACAGGTTGGGAAGCCATTGGTATCAACACACTGACCGTTCTCCCCGCAACTGGCATTAAGACAGGGATCCTGCGGAGCTGTGCCCTCGGATCGGGCCGAAGCCATCATGTCGTGGGAGGTCACCTGACAGGTCACCGTGCGCGTTACGCCACGTCCCAGGCCCAGAGGCGCTGAGATACTTCGGGCAACCGTCCCTGCCGGACAGATGCAGCCATCCACACCGTCGTCGGTGGTAGCGCAGGTCGCGCCGACACCACAATACATATCGCCACAAGGCTTGCGACTGTCAGAGGTGCTCGGCGCACACATCTCAACTGCAGGCCGGTCGCTCAAGTCCAGAAAGCGGCTGACATCGGTACCGGTAGACGCCTGAAAGTAAGGATCTGCAAGCATCTCCCAACCTGAAACACGGGTGTAAAGGCGGGTAAGGTAGCTGCGCCGCGACAAAACCTCCTGGAGGTAGCTCTGCGCTTCATCCGCATCGGCAGTGTTGAGGAAGATCCCCGAGACGCTATCAGAAGCGTTGAGCGCCGACTGGGCGTTCTCTGTAATGAAGGCCTGCCCACCAGCCTCATCGATGATCTTCGAGGCCAGAGCATAGTAGTTGTTCTGCTGGGTACGGGGATTCATCTGGACGTCGGCAACGTCGATCACCAGATTCTCAAAATTATCGGCCTCAAAGCGCTGGTCGGCAGCAATAAAGACCAACACTCCCATCTCTGGCTCTGCCGCCACGGAGGTCAAGACAATGGGGACCATGGGCTGATCAGAAGTAAAGGTCAGCTTCACCGGAGCAATGTCCTGAACTCCTGCGGTTGGGTTGAGCTTCATGCCCAGGAACTTGTAGCCCTGCTCCACGTAGTTGGCGACAAAGGGCTCCATCTCGGTGGTGATCAGATACTCATTCTCCTGCAGCCAGTCGATGAGGGCCCCGGGATCCTCGGAAGAAACCACCCGAATGTCATCGTAAGGACCAACAGCAGGCAGTTCTTCAACAATCACTCCATCGTCATCGTCTCCCGCCAAAGTGGCTGAATCAGAATTCTCAAAGCCACCAGCCATAGGAGGAAAGAGATTGCCCGTACAGGTCGTTGGTGGCGGAATGATCTGCGGTACGGTCGCTGTATCCAGCAAGGACAGGGTGCTCTGGGGAACAACATCTACTTCCGGGGTGTCAGGAATCGGCACCACCCAACTGAAATCAGACGCATTGCCAGTGAAGGTGATCTCGACAACGGCGGTGACCGTGCCGTCAGGATTGACCTCGAACAGGATCCGCTCAGCATTCTGTTCGACCGGCTGGGTCTGACAAAACAGACCGCCGCAGGCCAGGGCCGGGAGCGGGACCGCTAGCAACAGAGCACAAGCAGCAAGACTTAAGGTTATCGGGAGAGGGCGAACAAAATAGCTGGTGATGGATCTCATGGTCAGCCTCCATAAGCAGGTCGCGGGCCATCATAACGGGCAGCTTGATGCCCGTAGCGTATTTTCTGACCAAAGCTGAACAGCAGCGCTCCCAGAGCAGACCAGCGCTCCGCCCGGGAATTTAGTCGACGGAGGCCGCCCCGGGCACCTCCGGTCGGAAGAACAGCAACATGGCCGGTAGCACAAAGAGGTCAGCGAGCACCGCCGCAAAGATCACCGCCCCCGCCAGCACAGCGAAGCTCTGATTGGGTGGGAAAGCCGAGCTATACAGCACCCCGAAGCCCAGCAATAGCACCGCTGAGGTGTACAGAATCGCTCTCCCGCTGCGCTCAGTGGTGCGCTGGACCGCCTCTTCAGGGCTCAGGCCAGCCCGCACCTCCTGACAATAACGAGCTACGTAGTGAATGGTGTCATCAACGGCAATTCCCAGGCCGATGGAAAACACCATCGCAGACAAGGTCTCAAGGTGCTCACCCATCCAGGCAAGAGTGCCCAGCACAGCCAAAATCGGCAGAAGATTAGGCCCCATAGACACTGCGGCAAGCTTCCAAGAGCGAAACAACAGGCACAGGGTGACGAAGATCAGCACAAAGGCCCAACTGAGGCTGCGCAGCAGGTCGCGGATCAACGAGTCAATGCCTGCGTAGCCGACCTGAGTGGTCCCCGTCAGGGTGACGGAAACCGACGCCGGGGCCTGCTCAAACAAGGCTATAAGCGAGTCTTCGAGCTGCTGTTCCAGGGCCAGGTAACGCTGTGCACCGAGATCACCACAGCGGACAGTAATCCGCAGCAGCCTGCGATCGACACTTAGGTGAGTAGCGAGCCCCTCGGCATTGCCCGAGAGCTCCGCCAACAGCAGCAGCTGGGCAATCTCTGCAGAAGAGCCGGGCAGCTCATCCCGCCGCAGCCCAGCGGCAGATCCACCGCGTTGGACAAAGTGCATCTCCCGCAACAAACCCAACACCGAGTCGGTAGAACGAATTGCGGGCCGCGAGATCAATAGGCGCTCCGCTTGAGCTGCCAAGGCAAGCATCTCCGCATCGGCCCAAGTCTGCTGCTGACCGCCGAGGTCCTCTACCTGGAGCAGCACATCTACATAGACAATCCCGGCCAGCTTCTCCTCCATGACTTTGTGAGCCGCGCGGATCGGATGCTCCTGGGGGACATACTCCATGATGAAATTGTCGACCGTGGTGCGCGGGATGCCTGCCACAAAGAAAGCGCTTACCAGGAAGCTCAGAATAAGCACCGTACCCACGTTGCGCCGCACCAGACCGGCCTGCCAGCTGAGGGCTCGGTGGAGCCAATCGGGCGGTCGCGCTCCGGCGGTCGCGAGCAGCGCCGGGCGTACCGCCGGGTCCTGGGGTGACCGCACCAGCGCCCAGGGCACGAACACAATGGTCATGACAAAGGTCAGCATGACACCCAGGGCAGCGTAGATACCAAAACTACGAAGGATGGGGAGCTGCGCGCTCAATAAGGTGGCAAAACCCACCGCCGTCGTGAACGAGGTCAAAAAACAGGCAGCCCCAACTGAGCGGAGGGCCTCCCGCATAGACGCCTCCCTGCTCTCACCTACCAGCCGCTCCTGCTGATAACGAGTCATCATGTGGATGGCATCGGCGACCCCAATCACCAGCACCAACGTCGCAGTGATGGTGTTAATGATGTTGATCCCCTCACCGGTGAGGGCCATCGCCGCCAGGGTCAAGAGCGCACCCAGCAAGACCGAGAGCAGCGGCACCAGCACCCCAGCGAGCGATCTAAACAACACCAACAGGACCAACGCCAGCACCAGAGCCGTAAGCGGAATGAAGCGCAGCTCCTCGGCAATCATCTGCGCCACAACAGTGCTGCGATAGGCATGAGCCCCGAGCAGCTCGACCTCAAGCTCTACATCCCCACCAGAACGCTGAAGCTCATCTCTGGCAAGAGCCCGCAGCCGTTCCACCAAAGGACCTACTTCCGCCATCTGGGTAACCTCATCAGCCACCTTGAACAGCAACTCGGTGACGGTCCCGTCGGCGCTGACCAAATGGTCTCGCAACAAGGGGTGGCCGGCAGCCTGCTCCAATAGCTCCTCAGCCTCTTTCCTGGCGCCCGGTGTGCGCTCCAGCAGAGGGCTGATCTCAAGCTGCCCCATGCCGCGTGAACGCGGAACTGGCAGGCTCAACAGCGACCAGGTCTCCTCGACCTCAGGAAAGTCATTGAGAAGGCGCTGCTCCATCCGGCCAATAAGCGCCCAGGCCGCCGGGGCACGCAGGTCCCCCTGAATCAGAAACATCAGATGATGATCGTCAGCGCCGAAGATCTTCCGATACTTGAAGTAGGTGGCGGCCCGCTCCGAAGTCGTGTCGAACAGCGTCTGCGGGCTGAAGTCAAAACGCAGCAGACTAAGTGAAGCAGTGGCCAGCAGGCCCAACAGGATAAAGCTCAAGCCAAGCCCGCGGACCCCCACCACAAAGTCCGCCAATCGCTCCCACCCTGCTCGGCTCGTTCCGCTCATGGCCGCTCGGCTATAGCATCGACACCAGGCCTTTGCTCAATAAAGGTCCGCGGTATAAGGGCATGGTGCCGCAAGGCCGGTACTGGGACTATCCTTAACCCGATCTGGTGGGAGATCTGAGCTTGAATCAACCTTCTGAAGAGCTGGAGCGGGAACGGCTGAAGACCCTACTCGAATCGCAGCATGCTTTTCCCAGCCGCTACACATTCAAGGTGATTTTTCACAGCATAGATGGGATGGAGGCACAGATCTGCGCGGTCGTAGCCGAAGCAACAGGCCTGCAACTCGGACCGCACGAGGTCAGCCTGCGCAAGAGTTCTGGAGCGCGATTTACCTCTATGACCCTCGACATCGAGGTACAGAATGCCGAGACAGTCCTGGACCTCTACAAGACCCTCGGTGGATTGGAGAACGTCGTCTCATGCTTTTGATCCGTCGCTACCTGGCAGTGGGCCTGCTGCTGTGCGGCTTAACAAGCCCAGACAGCTCACTGGCCGCAGACCACGCAGTGCTGTTTGTGGGGAACAGCTACACAGGCGCCAACTTCCCCAATCTGGCCGACACGTACCGCGAGCTGATCGCCGAAGGAATGAGCCAGTGGAGCGATGTCAGTATCGAAGCCGTTAGCCCCGGCGGACTCAGCCTGACGCAGCACTACCAGCAAGCCAACCTGCTCGGAACCAACATCAACGGCTACCTGACCAATAACAATTCGGCTCACATGTGGGACTTCGTAGTGCTTCAGGACCAGAGCCAGATTCCCAGCCTTCCAGCCAGCGAAGCCAGCTATCAGGACAGTCTCGCTGGCGCCATCGGCCTCGCCGGGCTCATCGATGCAAGGGGCGCCCAGACTCGCTTATTTCAGACCTGGGGCCGACGCAATGGAGACCCCCAGAATGCAGCCCTATCGCCCGACTACCCAACCATGCAGGAGCGCCTCGATGACGGCTACGAAGGCTACCGAGCAGGCATCATAAGCGCTGGGCTCGACGCTGAGATCATTCCCGTTGGCGGCGGCTGGCGCCTCATCTACGAAGAGGCCGTGGCACAAGGTGCAGATCCTACCCAGCCATCGCAGCTCTTCTACCGACTCTACAACCCCGATGGCAGTCATCCCTCTGCCCTGGGGACCTACCTCACTGCCTGCACCATGTACGCCTTCATCACGGGTAACAGCCCGGTCGGACTGACCTGGAGCCCGCCTGCCATTAATCAGCAGGATCTTCTCGCCCTACAGCAGACAGCAGAGCGGCTGCTCCAGCTTGCCAGTGGTGACGACGACGATGTAGGCGACGATGACGACGATGTAGGCGACGATGACGACGATGTAGGCGACGACGACGATAGCGAGGGCGATGATGACGACAGCGCCCAAGGCAACGACGACGATAGCGCCGGCGATGATGACGACAGCGCCAGCGATGATGACGACGATGCTGACGGGGACGACGACAGCGCCCAAGACAACGACGACGACAGCGCAGCGGAAGACGACGATGATGATGATGGTGACCGGCGAACCACCAGGAACAACCGCCGCGAGCAAAGCTGCAACTGCTCGCAAAGCAACAGAGCGAGCCAATCTTTCGCCCTGACTCTATTGGTCCCGCTGCTGCTCATGCGCCGCCGACGATGACCACCTCCAACAATTTCGACACCATGAGCCGGCGAGAACGCTGGCATACCGTCATCTTCGAAGCCGATACCGAAGCCGGTAAACGCTTCGATGTCCTCCTGCTGAGCCTGATCCTGCTAAGTGTTTTGGTGGTCTCACTAGAGAGCATTGAGACCATTCGGACCAACTGGGGACCCTGGCTGTACGGCTTAGAGTGGACGCTAACCCTGCTCTTCACCCTGGAATACATTGTCCGCCTGATCGTGGTTCGCAAGCCTACTGCTTACGCCCGCAGCTTCTACGGCCTAATCGATCTGCTGGCCGTCCTGCCTACCTACCTGAGTCTCCTGGTCGGCGGCTCGCACTCCTTGATCGTGATCCGATCGGTGCGCCTGTTACGAGTCTTTCGCATCTTTCGCATCTTTCACCTCATCCGCGAGGCACGCATGCTCAGCCTGGCCCTCCGCGCGGCCCTGGGCAAGATCACCGTGTTCCTCACTGCAGTGCTGACCATGGTGCTACTAATCGGCGGCGTAATGTACCTCGTGGAAGGCGACCAGAACGGCTTCACCAGCATTCCACAGGCCTGCTATTGGACGGTGGTCACCATGACCACGGTGGGCTACGGCGACATCGTCCCCCAGACCGACCTGGGCCGCTTCATCGCAGCTGTAGTGATGATCTTTGGCTACGCGCTGATCGCGGTTCCCACCGGGATTGTGACGGTTGAGCTATCTCGAAACCCATCGTTAAATACTCAGGCCTGTCCGGACTGCGGTCGCGGCGGCCATGACGACGACGCCATGAACTGCAAGCACTGTGGAGCCAGTCTCTAGAAGAGCTCCCTGACGCTGGGCCCCTCCCCCAAAACAAGCACCGAGCTATCTTCAGTGACTTGCCAAGGCCCCACGTTCTTTCAGTACGCGGCCCCACCTCCAGGCTGCGCGCAGACGACTCAAGAAACCAGCCCGCCGCCGAGAACCAGCCCTCGCGTGGGCCACCGCCCGCGCCACAAAGCTGGGCCTGATGCCCAGAACACGCCAACTACCGCGCTCGGTCGCACTCATCATCTGTCCCAGCGCACCCGCCCAGGCTGGGCTACTCCGAAAGGCCCGGTCCAGATCGTGGACCGGGCCTTGTACCGGCGGAACCGCCTCAGCGCTGACCTCAGGAGCATTTCGTTCCAGCATTCGGCACAGCAAAGACCGACCACGACGATCGTCATCCCCCAGAGCCAGGCAAAAAGACAGCAGCGCTGGATTCCAAGGAACCGGAACGACCGAAGTAAAGGCCAGTCGCGAACGAACCCCATCCCATGTAGCGCCCCGCTGCCTGGTCCAAAGATTGTTCCAGGCGGACACCCCTCCATCACTGGCCCAGGCGGGCGGCTCTGGAATCAAGGCCAGCTCCAATGCACAGGATGCTTCCCAGCCCGCCATGAGCAGACCGCTTCTCACCAGGCGACGACG
Organism: Deltaproteobacteria bacterium UBA6601; assembly: GCA_002433485.1. Classification (GTDB taxonomy): domain Bacteria; phylum Myxococcota_A; class UBA796; order UBA9615; family UBA9615; genus UBA6601. Next base: position 19,579 of record DJIF01000028.1, on the reverse strand, counting down.
GGGCGAAGGGCCGGCCAGAGTTGTATCGCCCCAAATCACATCGCCCGAACTGGCCGAGAGCAGCACATCACAGCCGGGCCCCCAGAGCGCGTCCGTCGCGGCGCCAGGAGCGCTGGCTGGACCGCCATAGCCGGAGGTCGCCTCCCACACTCGCTCTTCATTCTCCAGCGCGGCATCGTGGGAGATTAGGCTCACTTCGTGGGCCAGCCCCAGCCGAGCAGCAAGCTCTGCGGCCACCGGCAGATCCGGGCAATCCGGATCACCAAAACTACCCGCCGTAAACCGGACGCTATCAAGGCTTGCCGCAGCCGCCGCGACCGCCCGCGAGTCCAAGCCTCCTGAAAGAGAGCAGCGAGGCCTACGCGCTGCGGAAGAGGCCTCCGAAACCGCAAACCGCAACAGCTGCCAGAGGCGATCTGCTCGCTCATCAAAGTTCAGTTGAACAGGGTCTGGTGAAGGAGGTTCAATACTCCAGTTGATTGCTTGCCGCCGCACTCCAGTCAACAAGCTACGAGAGCCACGCTGATATCCCCAGGCGAGCAGATCCCGCAGCCCGGCGGGATCAAGCCGCGCCCCTTCCACAAAGGCAAACAAACTCGAAGCCTGCTTACCGCGGCGATCAACAAAGCGAGGGGGACAGAGAGGAGGCGGTAGTTCAGGCGCTGGCACGATGGCGACCCACAAAGTCGCTGCAGGCATCCAGGGTCTGCTGTACCCCTGCATCATCCACATCAAGGTGGGTAACAAAACGCACCGAAGAGCCACTCACTGCAGTGGTCAGGACGCCGGCATCAGCGAGCCAAGCAACCAACTCAGAAGCACTGCCCAGTTCCTCATCAATCCCGGCATAAACCATGTTGGTCACCAGCCGCTCCCGCTCGACATAAAAACCGGGAACAGAGGCAAGCCCCTCACCAAGAACCCGGGCGCGTCGGTGGTCCTCTACCAAGCGCTCGATGTGATGATCGAGCGCATAGAGGCCAGCAGCGGCCAAGACCCCTGCCTGACGCATACCGCCACCAAACATCTTGCGGAAGCGATGGGCCCGGGCGATGAACTCGTGCGAGCCCACCAGCAAGCTGCCAATCGGGCAGCCCAACCCTTTGCTCAAACAGAAGGATATGGAATCAAAAGGAGCAGCAAGTTCCGCCGGCTCAATCCCCATAGCAGCGCTCGCATTAAACATTCGGGCACCATCGAGGTGATAGGCAAGCCCTTCCTCCCGAGCAAGCAGCCCAAGCTCTCTGCAACGAACCAAAGGTACAACAGTACCCCCAGCCCGATTGGCGGTATTCTCAACGCAAAGCAGCGCGCTGTTCGGATAATGCGACAAGCCGCCAGGGGGACGCACCGCAGCCCGCACATCAGCGGGGCTCATCACCCCAGCGGTGCCGTCGACGCAGCGGGCGCTCAAGCCTGAAAGCGCAGCGAAGCCACCACCTTCATAAAGAAAGATGTGGGAGTTGGACTCAACGATGATCTCGTCACCAGGCTCGGTGTGGCTGCGCAGTGCAACCTGATTGCCCATAGTTCCCGAGGGCACCAGCAGAGCAGCATCCTTGCCGAGCAACGCTGCCGCTCGATCCTGCAACAGGTTGACGGTTGGATCGTCACCAAAGACATCGTCTCCCAAAGCTGCACGTGCCATTGCCGCACGCATCTCAGGAACAGGGCGAGTGACAGTATCTGAGCGAAGATCAACGGGCTGCATAGTCAACAATCATAAGGAATGAACCTTGATTTTTCAGCCCCAACATGGGAACAAACGCTGCACTGATGGGCTAACATTTTCGCTCTTCAGTTACGGTGGCAATGGATGATGCGTCCAGCTAAAAAAAGCGTCACCAGGGAGGACTACATCATGGCTCGCTTGTCTCTTCTTCTTGGCCTTTTAACAGGTATCACTTCGCTCTTCGCAGTGGCCTGCATCAGCCCGGCTCCAGCCGACGACGATGATGATGACACCAACCAGGGTATCTCCTGCGCTACGGCCGACGAAGCCTGGGCTGAGTGCGCTGCTGTGACCGGCTCTCCGACCCCCGCACCGTTCTGCTCCTTACTCGCCGCAGGCCAGGTCGGGGCCGACTCGGACTGGGGCTGCATTGCATCCCTCCTCGGCCAGTGGGACTGCGCTACTGGACTGCCTTCGGGCCTCGATGAATTTGGCACCTGCATCAACCTAAATCCGGGCGATGACGACGACTCGGTAGGCGATGATGACGACAGCTCGGGAGGCGACGACGACGACGACATTCCCACCGGTCCCTGCACCGACGACGGCTACGAGCCCAATAACGAGATCGCTACAGCTAGCCCCCTCACCCCCGGTAGCTACAGCGACATGGTCAGCTGCCCCGAAGACCTCGATTACTACGCAGTTGGCGTCAACTCAGGCGAGTTTATTCGAGCCAGCTTCACCTTCCTCGACGAGGAAGGTGACATTGATGTGCAGATCAAGGACGGCAACGATGGCGGTCTGGACTATGGCAGTAGCAGCACCGACAATGAAGAGGTCGCCGTGCTGGCCGATACCAGCACCACCTATTACGTTTACGCAAAGCTATTCTCCGACTCGGGCACAGCAGTAGGCAACCCCTACAGCCTTACGATCACTACGGGTACTCCGCAGCCTGAGGTCTGTGGGGACGGCATCGACAACGACGTCGACCAAAGCACCGACTGTGCCGACGATGACTGTGCAGATGACCCGAGCTGTCTTGAGGACTGCAGCGATGGTGTCGACAACGACGCCGACTTCCGCACCGACTGTGCCGACAGCGACTGTGACAACAGCCCCCTGTGCGTCGAGGACTGCAGCGATGGCATCGACAACGACGCCGACGGTCGCACCGACTGCGCCGATAGCGGCTGTGACAGTAGCCCCCTGTGCGTAGAGAACTGCAGCGACGGCATCGACAACGACGCCGATGGCAGGATCGACTGCCTGGATAGCGGCTGCTCCGCTGATGCAGCGTGCATCTGCCCGAGCGACCCCTACGAAGAAAACGATTCCTACCAGGGCCCCAAGCCCATCGCTTCTTCGGCCAGCCCCTACACCGGCCTGAACACCTGTCTGGATGATGAGGACTGGTACAGCTTCTCCTCCAATGGCACACCAACCATCACCCTGGACTTCCTCGATGCTGATGGAGACATCGACTGCAAGCTCTACGATGCTGACTCCGCACAATGGACAGCAGATCCCAACGACCCCAATTGGACGCCCAACCTGACCGAATCGCTGGTCTCAAGCACCAGCACTGGCGATAGCGAAGACTGCAGCGTCACGAGCTCCACGGCCACAAACGGCAACTACCTGCTCAGGGTCTACTTCTACGCCAGCCAGTCCACTGACCCCAACGGGGTGGGCAATTCCTACACCCTGAACATCAGCTACTGAAAGTACCGATGAGAAAACCAGCGCCCCAGCGAGCCCAACGTAACGACCTTGAGATTGGCGATCTGAAGGTTCCTGTCACTCAAGTCACACTCAGTGATGGAAGCACCACGCAGCTGTACCGAACCGAGGGTCCCACGGGAATAGACCCGAGAGACGGCCTGCCGACCCGGCGAGCTCCATGGATCGAACGGCGCCGAGCGCGCGGTGACCACAACTTCTCCCAGATGCACTGCGCACGCAACGGAGAGATCACCGAAGAGATGCGCTTCGTCGCGATCCGCGAGGGAATGAGTCCAGAATTTGTCCGTGATGAGATCGCTCGGGGACGAGCCATCATCCCGGCCAATATTGAGCACCCAGAGTTGGAGCCGATGATCATCGGGCGCAACTTCCTGGTGAAGGTGAACGCCAACATCGGCAACTCCAAAGTTCTCTCAAGCATCGACGCCGAGGTCGAGAAGCTCCAGTGGGCGGTTCGCTGGGGCGCCGACACGGTGATGGACCTGAGCACCGGCGACCAGATCCATGAGACCCGCGAGTGGATCCTGCGCAACAGTCCGGTACCCATCGGCACTGTGCCCCTCTATCAGGCACTCGAGAAGGTCCGTGGCGTGGTCGAAGACCTCAACATCGACGTCTACATGGAGACCATTGAAGAGCAGGCTAAACAGGGAGTCAGCTACTTCACGGTCCATGCCGGCGTGCTGCTCCGCTCAGTGCCGTTGACCATTGACCGAGTAACGGGGATTGTCTCGCGCGGTGGCTCAATCATGGCGAAGTGGTGCTTGTCACATCACAAAGAGAACTTCCTCTACACCCACTTCGAAGACATCTGCGACGTAATGAAGCGCTACGACGTAGCCTTCAGCCTTGGCGACGGCCTCCGCCCGGGCTCAGTGGCCGACGCAAACGACGCCGCGCAATTCTTCGAGTTAGAAGTACTGGGTGAGCTCACCGAGCGAGCCTGGAAGCACGACATCCAGGTAATGATTGAAGGACCGGGTCACGTGCCGCTGCACAAGATCCCCGAAAACGTAGAGCGCCAGCTGGAGGTCTGCAAAGAAGCACCCTTCTATACTCTGGGCCCCCTGGTGACTGACATTGCCCCCGGCTACGACCACATCGCCTCTGCCATCGGCGCAGCCATGATTGCTCAGCACGGCACAGCGATGCTCTGCTATGTCACTCCTAAAGAGCATCTGGGTCTGCCCGATCGCGATGATGTCAAAGAAGGCATGATTGCCTACAAGATCGCTGCCCACGCCGCTGATCTTGCCAAGCAACACCCAGGTGCCCAGGAACGCGATGATCTGCTGAGCAAGGCCCGCTTCGAATTCCGCTGGCGGGACCAGTTTGCCCTTGGCCTCGACCCGGAGCGGGCCGAGGATTACCACGACCAGACACTACCGGCAGAAGGCGCTAAGACCGCACACTTCTGCTCCATGTGCGGGCCGGCCTTCTGTGCCTATCGAATCAGTCAGGATGTCAATAAGCTCGCCGCCAGCGAGAAACTCATTCCCCTCGGCAAAGCCCAGCAAGCTCACGACCAGGCTACTCTTGAAGCAGAAGAGGGCATGGCACAGAAGGCCCGCGAATTTCGTGACGGTGGAGGTGAAGTCTACGTGCCCATAGCCGAACCTATGCGCTCCAACAGTTCGTCCTGATCCACAGCTCCTCCGAGCCCCTCATTAAACCCATTAAACCCAAAGCAATCATGGTACTTCGCGCTCGCTCGTCACTCTCTGCAATCATTTCTCTGGCCTGCCTGCTCCAGCTAGGCTGCGCTCGCTTCGAAGCCCCCGCTGAGCTCGGCACTACAGTGCTCGGCACCGCCGACGCCGAGAGCGCAAGGAACGCTGAAAATGCCGGGCAACTGGGCAATAAGGAGACGATGACAGAAGCCTTTGCCCTGGCCCGCACAGTTCTCTACGGCGAAGCAGCAGTAGAAAGCCCTCGAACCGGGGCTCTGCCTGGTCTGCGGGTATTCCTCTGCGCCTACCAGGATGAGCCGGTCCAGCGCTGCGCGACCGGAGCCGGGGACAACCTCAGCGCATCGATCAGGAATGCAGCGAGCGCACTGGCCAAAGCGGAACCCAAGACGGTCAACGCTGCGCGAAAAGCAGGTATCCGCCTGAAGATGGATGTGGTCACCCGAGCCCAAGACTCAGTATTCCGACGTAGCATCGACAAGCCCAAGAAGCGCAAGGTCGCGCGCTACGGCTACTGGGTCCAGTCTGGCACTCAGGTGTCGTGGATTCTGCCCAGTGAAATCCTTGAACTGGGCCTCTATTCGGACAAGCGAGGGAAGAAAGGCATCCCAAGAAAAAACGTGGTTAAGGCCCTGGCGCGCCGTAACCCCAGCCTCGGCCAGCTGGACGAAGAATTCGAACATCAGCAGATCCACACGGTAGCCTGGCTTGAGCAGCTCACTGAGGGCGACGAAGCCCCCGGCATCGTGCAGCTGTATCGCACCCACCTGTGGGACTTCGACAGCGTCGATCCGGACCGTCTTCTCCAGCGCACCGTCTGGGCCGCTGACTACCTGATCTCGTCCATCTCTGCCGACGGCAAGATCCGCTATCGCTACTACCCAAGTCGCGATCGGGACAGCAATTCCTACAACCTGCTCCGTCACGGCGGGACCACCTACTCGATCCTGCAGGCTTACGACCGCACCAAATTTGAGCCCTATCTGACCGCCAGCAAGAAGGCCATCGACTATTTGTTCGCCCGCTGCCGGCGTGATGTACGAAAAGGCCCTTATGGCGGCGGAGATGTGATGTATGTGCTTGAAGGTCGAACCATCAAGCTCGGCGGCTCTGGCTTGGGGCTGGTCATGCTCGACCAATACGCAGAGGCAACCGGAGACCACACTACCTATCTTGACGAAGCTCGAGCCTTCGCTCGCTTTCTCGTCAGCCAACAGAAAGAGGATGGCGAATTCGTCTACTTTGCGCCCTTAAAGCCAGGTGACCCTCCTTCGACCGACACCTCCGCTTACTACCCCGGGGAAGCCATCCTCGGTCTGGTCCGCCTGTACTCCTGGGATCGCAACCCACTTTGGCTCGATACAGCCGTCCGAGGCGCTGATTGGCTGATTCAGGTGCGCGATCAGGGCAAAGATGAAAAACGCCTGGCAAATGACCACTGGCTGATGATCGCGCTGTCCTACCTCTACAACTACACCAAGCGGGAGGACTACCTAGACCACAGTCTGGCACTGGCCCGTGCGGTGGAATACCAGTACCAGAAGAACATGAAGTCAGCGAAGGTCTACCGTGACTACCGTGGCGGCTACTATGATCCACCTCGTTCTACCCCTGCCGCGACCAGAGGCGAGGGTCTGGTGGCCGTACTCGACACCTGCTCGGTAGCAGGCAAGCGTTGCGAGTGGGTTGAGGAGTTGCTCCACGAGACCGTGCGTCACGAAATGCTCAGTCAGTACGATCCGGACACCACCTACTGGATGAGCAACAAGAAGAAAAGCTTCGGCGGATGGAACGGTGGCCTCATCGACCCCTCGGTCCGCAACGACTTTGTTCAGCACAACATGAGCTCAATCCTGGGCGCAGAACGGCACTTACGTAAGAAGCAGGGGATCGCCCTGCCCGGCGGCCCGGAGTGGACCAATTCCAACCTCGAACAAGGGCTGACCTGGCCCGGGGTCGAACAACAGCAAATGACAAAACTACGAGCTGCCACTCTGAAGTTCCGCGGGACCACCGACTGGGAAGTCCCACCGCGCTAGCCGGCCGCTCAGCTGCGAAACAGCCGAGCGATAGCAAACAGGCCCAACAAAAAGGGCAGCACCCCGATTATGGAAAAGCCGAGCGCGTAGCCCAGAGGAAACACCTCAGCAAGGGCTACGCCAGGCTTGCCCTCGCCGGAAGCGCGATGCCCACGCAGGGCGAAGCCAACGGCCAGCAGACCGGCAATGACCGAGCTAAGAGCTGCAGCAACAACACCAATGCCTAGCAGCCGCGGCAACCAGCCGTAGAAAATGCCCAACTGAAGCACTACGGCGCTGCCCCCGGTCAGCAGGCTGCCCGACAGGCAGCGCTCTGCCAACTTGCGACAGCGGCGAGCGGCGGCCCGAGCCTGCTCCTGCGAACCGTAGGCCACTCCTTCACGGAACAAGCGAGTCCGACAAAGGGGACACAGGTCACCACTGACCACACAACTGGAACAAATAAAGTCGCCGCAACGTGCGCAGGCCAACTGCGCCTGCCGACCGGGGTGCCGAATGCAATAAGACTCCACTGTGCCCTCACCATCAAGCATCGTCACTGCTAGGCTCCCACGATGGACTCCGACAACCCGATTCGCAAGCCTGGCACCAGCCGCATCGTGGTCGGACTGCCAGAGGGTGCTGAACGGGGCTTAAGCGCCCGCATAGAAACCGCACAAGGCGATGTAGTGGTGCTCGGCGAAGAGACCCTCGCACCGCTCGTCCAAGCCTACATGGACGTCTTCACCCATCCGACCATGAAGGCCATCGAGCTGCTCGCAGCCGCCGCACCAAGCCACGACTCAAGACCGCCACGCTTTCATCTGATCCCTGGTGCAACGCGGGAGGATCAGTTACGGCAGTTGCTCAGCAATCCCGAGTCACAGGCCAGCGCACGAGACCCAAGTGATTGGAGCGGACGCTTGCCCTCAGCCAGCCCGCCAGTCAGCCCCTGGGAGCACAGACCCGAGAGCAGCAGTGGCGGGCTCGACACTCAGGCAATGAGCCAACTAAATCCAAGTCCGGTAGATGAACATGTTGGCTGGAGGACCCAGGACGACGGACCTGTCTTTGGCGACATCCCTACCCGACACAGCGCCCCCATAGGCGACATTGACACAGCGCCCAGCCCCGCTAAGGGTTCCAAGAACTCCGATGCTCAAGACTGAACAGGGCTGCACGGGCAGAACCAGCGCGCGGATTCCAGCAAACCGCCGGCTGTCGAAGCTCGCCGCCGGAGCAGCGCTGCTCAGCCTATGGGGATGCAGCCCCTCTCAAGAGGACCTATCCGAAGCTGCGCCTGAGCCTGCTGAGCCGGTGCAGTTAATCTGCGATCAAGACTATGCAAGGGCTTTCACCGAACTGGTGACATCCGCTCAAGAAGAGATCCTCATGGTCCAATGGGAGTATTTCTCAGGCGAGGCCACTACCGAACTGCTGGAGGTGCTCGCCCGCGCAGTAGAGCGGGGCGTGGCGGTACAGGTGCTCCTGGATGACCACATCGAAGAGAACCACGACGCCATCCAATGGATGATGACCAGAGGGGTCGATGCAAGACTCGACTCCAACAGTGACATAAAGATCCACGCAAAACAGATCCTGGTCGACGAACAACGACTCATGTTGGGTTCGACCAACTGGTCCAACTCCTCGATCCGCCGCAATCGGGAGTGCAACATCCTGGCCGACAGCCCCCTGGCTGCCAGCTATCTCGCCAGTTGGCACAGAGGCCTTTTGGAGGCACCAGCCAACCGGCAACCTCCAGACCTGCAACAGATTGACGAAGACATTCATGTCCTGGTCGATGATCAACTCCTGCCGCACCTGCTTGAGCGAATAGCCGCGGCCGCGCAGCGGATTGACTTCAGTCTGTATGCGACCTGGCTCCAACCGGACAACCTCCAGGCACCTGCGATGCAGGTCTTCAACGCCTTGACCGAGGCAGTCCAGCGCGGGGTTCAGGTCCGCGGCATTGCCGACTACTCCGACTGGAACCTGGCCAACAATTCGAGCAACAGGAGCGCAGTCCAGTGGCTGCGAGCCCGAGGTGTCGAGATGCGCTGGGAGGACCCCGAAACCACCACCCATGCCAAAGTCTTCCTCATCGACGAAGGACTCCAACTGCAAACGGCCAATATCTCCAGCGGCGGGTTGCGCTGGAATCGGGAGGTCGGCGCGTGGACAGAACACCCGGTGGTGATTCACGACATTGCAGACTGGTTCGAGTCCCTGTGGAGCAATTCGACCGATAACCTACCGGAGCAATGACAGGGCGCACTTGAAGTATGAGTTAGAGGTGCGCTACCATGCGCCGCCCTCGTACCATTTCGACCTAGAATTCTGGACCAGCAGCCCATAATGAGTGAAGAAGAAGCAGAAGAGGTTACCGAGGCTCCTGAAGGCGCCTTAATCCTCGTCGGCGCGGTCATCGATCCCGCGGCTATTGTGCTGGTTGAAGCATCGCTTCATCAGGCCACCCACCTGCGTCCTCTCTGGGAGCGCTTGGTCGTGGGCGAAGAACCTGAGCAGGGCCGGACGGTCTTAGGCCTTCCCCTGAGCAACAAGGTCACCAGCGACTCCATCGATAATCACTCCCGTCACCTATTCTCCCTGCTCAACCTGCTGGGAGTACCGCTGGTCACATCGCCAATGATGCTGGAGCGCTACGACTTGGAGCGCAGCAGCCTGCGCCGTCTGAACGGACCTGCTCCCCGCGGCGACAAGAAAAAGAAAGAGGCTGAAGCTGCTGCAAAGGCCAAAGCAGCGGCCGAAGCGGCCGAAGCTAAAGAAACCCCCGAAAAGGGCTGACTTCAGATCAAATCAGTCCGACTGCGGTTCTAGCGGCGCTCGCCCAGCTCTTTAACGCTACGCTCCATCTCCTTAATGCGGTCCTCAAGACCCTTGAGCCGTGCCTTAAGCTCCCCATCAGTCTCTTTTGGCTCTTCGTCCTTACGGGTTCGAATCGCCTTCACCGCAGCGTGCACACGCTCCCGCAGGCTCTCATTATCCTCGCGAACTGCTAGGGCTTCGAGGGCGCTGATGGAGCCTCGATCACCGGCCCGGCTGAGCACAGAGACCGCGGTCTGCCGGGTTCGCAGGTTGCGGTCGTGGAGCATGGCCTCGGCGTCGCCCAGGAAGGCCGACCGGGCCAGCTCCCTCCTTTGACCTACTGGCTCTCGCTCAGCGATCTGCAGAGAAGCCCAAAGGGCTGCATTCTGTAAAACTGAAGGACTGCCGGAACGCCGGGCCGCAGCAAGGGCCGAGAGGTCATCAACCCGTCCCCAGCGCCCCAGCGCATCCGCGCCGCGCCGTTGTACAACCCAATCTTCACTGACCGCTGATCGAAGTGCCGCAATTGCCCGGGGACGCACCCGCTCCTCTTCAAGCCGGGCGAGAGACGAGAGCGCTGCAGCGCGAATCCGGTCCAATGGGTCCCTGGCAAGACGTTCCTCAAGGGCAACAAGTACGTCCTCACGCGGGAGCACTCGGCCAAGCCCCCGCACCAGCTCCCAGCGGAGCGCAGCGCTCCCTTCGCCAGCCCGCTCCCGAGCCAGTGAGGAGAGAAGGGCATCAACATCCTCACTGGAGCGCCAGTGCGACAGAATCTCAGCAGCGCCAAGGCGGCGCTCTATCGGGACCAATGGATCCGCCAGAAGTTGGTGTACCGACTGTCGAGCCGGCTCCCGCGCACTCCCTTTAAGGGCTCGCAGACCCTGCAGGGCACGCTCCACTGCATACGGGTGCGGACTGCTCAATTGAGCAAGCCACTGGGCAGCACTCTGCTGAGTCTCTATCTCAGCGAGCAGGCCACCGCGCGGGTCAACAGCTATGTAACCGGGCGCAGCCTCTCGCTCAAGCTGTATTGCCGATTCCTTCGAGTCAATCCAGATGCGCTCGACCTGCCCATCAATCTCAAGTTCAAGAGGGAACTGGAACAGTCCAATCCCGGCTTTCGCCTCTTGAACCTGGCGGATCACAATTCTCAAGCGAGACTCGTTGGCATCGAAAGAGTGCGAGATCTTCAGCTTGGGCGATCCTCCCATGTAGACCCACTGATCAAAGAACCAGTCCAGATAGAGACCAGACTCCTGCTCCAGGATCCGCTGTAGATCCGAGCTCTGCACCAGACCATTGTGCCACTGCGCTACATATCGACGGATGGCACGAAAGAAAACCTCGTCACCCAGCAACACACGCAGCATCTGCAGCACCGCTGCACCCTTACGATAAGGATTGGCAGCGGCTCCCTCGGCCCCACCATTGAAGAACCGCTTCACCAGTGGCGATGGTCGCCGTTGCTGCTGACTGGCCACCGTCGCGTAGCGCTGCCGCAGCTTGCGCGCTGCAAAGGCAGGTCCGCGGCTGTGCTCCATCCACAGATCGGTAAAGAAGGTCGCAAAGCCCTCATTCAGCCACAAGTGACGAAAGGTCCGGCAGGTCAGTAAATCACCAAACCACTGGTGGGCTGCTTCATGGGCAACCACAGCCTCTGGCCAGGGGTTTATCGCGTCGTCCTCAGCTGAGCCGAGCAAGCCACGGTCCAGCACCGTAGCGGCAGTGTTCTCCATGCCGGTGTAGATGAAACGCTGCACCAGAACCTGACGATAGACTTCGTAGGGGTAATCGGTGCCGATGAGATCAGAGAAGAACTCCAAAATGGCCCCGGTTCGGTCCAATAAGCCTCTGACAGCAGCCTCATCAGCGTCACCAGCAGCGTAGAAGTGCAGTGGTCGATCCCGCCAGGTGCCAGTCCACTCCTGATAAGGAGCAACGGCGACCATCACCAGGTAGCTGACCAGGTCGCCGCCATCAAGCCGATAATGCCAACGCGTGTAGCCCGTCCGATCCGCAGGTTCTTGAGCGACCAGAGTGCCGTTGGAGACAACCCGCAGGCCCTTCGCTACGGTGTAACGCCCCTCATAGGTGAAGCGATCACGTGGCGCATCATAGGTAGGAAACCAATACCGAGAATCCTCGTTCTCACCCTGGGACCACACTTCAGGATAACTGTCCGGCGAGTTCCGGGCTGGGAGCCGAAAGTGCAGCCCATTGTCCGGTTCAGCAGAGTAATCAAAACGCAGCTCAAAGCTTTGATCAGAGACCAGCCCCTCGGGCAGCTGCACATGAACATGTTCATCGCTGAGACGGAAGGTCAAGAGCTGGTCACCCAACCGAACCTGCTCAATGCGCAAACCCACCTGATCAAAAGACAGCTGGCGAAGGCCCTCGATCAGGGGACGCACGCGATGTGTCGCACTCCCAGCTACCCGACCCTGTTCCAGTTCAAGGGAGAGATCCAGTTCAAGGTGCTCGATGTCCACCTGGCGGTCCGGGCTTATCGAACCCCGCGGCTCGGGCTGTAAGGAGAGCTCCCCAGCGGCCAGGGCAGGACCGGCAACAAAGAGGGTGATGCACAGGCCCAAAAGCAAGCTAGCGGGCCGGCAAGGCGGGCGAGAAGAGATCAGGTGAAGACGTAACACCGCAGCATCCTACACCGACCCTCGCCGCCGGGCTGCTACACTGAACCTAAGAATAAGCAGGTTCCATGCCCGAGATCGCCCTTACCTTTGACAACCTTCCCGCAAGCCTCACGATGCTCGATGTGCTGGTTCGCGTCGGCACAGCAATGCTCTGCGGAATCATCATCGGCTGGGAACGTGAGAGCCTCGGCAAGCCTGCAGGACTGCGCACCAACACCCTGATCTGCCTGGGCGCCTGCATCTACATGATGCTGGGAACCTTCGTATCGCTACCGGGCATCGCTGGCTCCGATCCATCACGCATAGGAGCCCAGGTAGTAAGCGGCGTAGGGTTTCTAGGAGCTGGCACCATCATCCGAGGCAGGGGTAGCATCCACGGCCTGACTTCAGCGGCGACCATCTGGGTAGCCGCAGCTGTCGGCGTGACTTGTGGGGCAGGCTTCATCTTCTCAGCACTGCTCTTCACCCTGGCCCTGCTCACCGTGCTGATGGGCCTGGGCAGGCTGGAGATTATGTCCATAGGCCCCTGCAGCTTCAAGACCATAGAAGTTCGAGTCGACAACGGCATGGAGAGGACCCAATCCATCGTTGCAGGCTTGTTTGAGCTGCACCTGAAAGGCAGGCACCCGCTGATATGGGTCGGCGAGGGGACCGGAAAAGTCCTCCGGGCGCCGATCTGTGAACGGCACATGCGCCATCGAACCTTTCTGGTCGACGTGTGGCGCCAGCGAGGTGTCCAGAGCGTTCAATATGAAGATGGAACGATCCCTTCTCTGCCCCGCCACGCCGATGAGCTGGTAAGCGAGAGCGCGGGGAATCCGGGCCGTAAGTGAAGCTCCGGCTGCGTCGCGCCGCCGCCCTGGCCAGCCTTTTTGCGCTGCTCCTGAGCTGCAGCGACTACGACCCTGAGGGCAACAGCCCCGGCGAATGCAGCGATGGCGCGGATAACGACGCTGATGGGCTCTACGACTGCAACGACGACAACTGTTTTGGCGCTCCGGCCTGCCAGGATGCCGGCAACGACGACGACGACGACGACGACAGTTCGGCAGAC
>DJIF01000028.1:0-5554 GCA_002433485.1 Deltaproteobacteria bacterium UBA6601 | reverse complement strand
CGACGACGACAGTTCGGCAGACGATGACGACAGCTCCATCGACGGCGATGACGATGACAGCGCAACACCGGTTCCGGTCAACGTCGGACTCAGCAGCGGCGACTACCACAGCTGCCGCATCGATTCGCTGGGCGAAGTTCAGTGCTGGGGAATGAACGAGTACGGCCAATGCAACGCTCCAGCTGGCCCCTTTGTAAGCGTTTCGGCGGGGGCCTATCACAGCTGCGCACTGCGTCCCGACGGAGTGGTGGCTTGTTGGGGTTACAATCTCCACGGCCAGGCCGTAGCTCCGGCCGCGGCCTTCGTCCAGATCAGCTCCGGTGGTCGTCACAGCTGCGGCCTTCGCGACGATGGCAGCCTGCAATGTTGGGGCTCCAACAGCCACGGCCAGAGCGACGCGCCCTCCGGGAGCTTCCTCAAGATCAGCGCCGGCGCACGGCACAGCTGCGCTCTGAAGGACGACCTCGATGTGGTCTGCTGGGGTCAAGACGCCCACAATCAGCTTTTTGGACCGGCAACCGACAATCCCAACTACAGCCCTGAGCAGATCGAAGCCTGGATCTTGAGTAGCGGGGCACGACACAGCTGCCAGGTGGACCCTAGTCAACAGCTGCACTGCTGGGGTGCTGATATAGACGGTCAGACCGCGACCCCTGCCGGAGAGTTCGTCGCGGTGAGCGCCGGCGGCTTCCACAGCTGCGGCATCCGTCTTGACGGCTATGCTCGCTGCTGGGGACGAAATAGCTTCGGCCAATCCTCACCGCCCCAAGGCTACACCTACATTCTGATAGCGGCTGGCGCGTACCACAGCTGTGCGCTTCAGGAGGACGGCACCACCCACTGCTGGGGCCTTAATGACTGGGGCCAGTCCATACCTCCGAGCCAACAGTAAGCTGCTAGGCTGAAAGCTATGGCAAAGGGAGCAAGGGTAGCGAAGAGACCAAGCGCCAGCCTGATGGTCTGGCTCCCGCTGCTCCTCTCCTTGCTGGGCCTGGTAGCAGCCATCAGCCTCTCTGGCTGCGCCGATCCGGCCGAGCCGAGTCCCAGCTTTGACTGTCCCGAGCCCACCGGCGATGACGACGACTCAGTGGGCGATGACGACGACTCAGTGGGCGATGACGACGACTCAGCGGGCGATGACGACGACAATTCAACGCCAGCAAACAGCCCACCAGGACCGCCAACCGTCCAACTGCTGCCAGCCGATGCCGGGGTGGAAGATAACCTCCATTGCCTGGTTACTGAAGCTGCTGAGGACAGCGACGGCGACCCTATAAGTTATCGCTTCAGCTGGCTCCAGGACGGCGCCAAAACCGAGCGTAGCACCTCACTGCTGCCTGCCGCTGAGACCACCTACAACGAGGAATGGACCTGCCAGGTAGCAGCGAACGACGGCAGCACCTGGGGAGCGGCTGGCAGCAGTGCAGTCCGAATTGGCGCCAATAACTCCCCACCAACAGCACCAGGACTGATCATCGAGCCAGCCAACGCTGAAGTGGGATCTCCGCTCTATTGCCTCATTGACGAAGCCTCTGAGGACGCCGATGGCGATCCGGTCTATTACAGCTTCAGCTGGGAGCTCAACGAGGTACCCAGCGACTACAGCGGCTCCCTCATCGCGGGGGATCTGGTTGAGGACGGCGACTGCTGGACCTGCGTGGTTGTTCCCTACGACCACACCAGCGTCGGACCTACTGCGGCAGACACCGTTTGTGCGGCGGGCGGCGCAGTCATCCCACCAACCCAGCCCACCGTAGAGATCGTGCTCGGGCCCGATGGGAGTCTAGAGTGCGTCATCACGGTAGCCTCTGAGGCACCCGGAGATCCCACCGCGGTCATCACCTATCTGTTCGCATGGACAGTCGACGGTATCAGCACCAGCGTCGTCGTTTCGGAGATCCAAGCAGGGGACACCAACACGGGCGAAACCTGGACCTGCAGCGCGACCCCCTACGATGGCTTCCAATTTGGTGACCCTGGCGAAGACAGCTTCACAATCCCCTAGGCCGCCCACCAAAACCCGCCAAACTTGCAAGGTAGCTGCCAGCGACAGAACAACCAGCTAACTTGATGGTCCCCGGAAGGACTTGAACAGGCCGTGAAGGTATCCATCATCGTTCCCCCATTCGACTATGGGCGCATGCTCTATGGGCTCATGCGTAGTCGTTCTTTCCACAACGCCGTGCCCCTTGGCGCGATTTCAGTAGCCGCACATCTGCGAGAGGCAGGCCACCAAGTACAGGTCGTCGATGCCCCGGCCCTGGACATCGATCTGCTCGGCGTCTGCGCAGAAGTAAACCGCTTCGCCCCCGATGTGATCGGCATCAGCTCCACCAGCGTCATCTGGCGCTCAACCGAGCGGCTCGCGCCCATGCTCAAAGAACGCTTCGGCGTTCCCATCGTGGTCGGTGGACCGCACGCCAGCACATACCCTGAGCACTGTCTCGACAACCCTTGCATCGACATCGCGGTGTTTGGCGAAGGCGAAGAAACCTCGGTAGAGCTGTTTGAGCGGCTGGAGGCTGGCGAGAGCCTGGAGGGAGTATGCGGCGTCGCATGGAAGGAAGACGGCCAGTTCCGCAAGAACGACGACCGGATCTCGAAGGGGCGCCTCGATGACGCGCCCTTGCCCGCATATGACCTGTTGGAGTTAGAACGCTACTCAGCTCCGCCAATGAGGGTGCGACAGACTCCCGCGCTGTACATGGAGCTGTTTCGGGGCTGCGCCTACGCCCGCTGCAGCTACTGCACCAGCGCGTCCAGCCTGAAGAACCGCTTTCGCCGACACAGTCCGGCGGTTGCCGCCGACAAGGTGAACACCCTTCACCTCAAGTACGGAGCCAGAGAGATCGCCTTTGTCGATGATGACTTCGTAGTCGGCAAGGATTGGATCTACAACTTCTGCGACGAGCTCCGTAAACGAGGGAATCCAGTCAGCTGGACCTGCTATGTCCGTGCCAGCCAAGTAGACGCCGGGATCTTCCACACCATGAAGGCAGCTGGTTGCCATCAGGTACTGATGGGCATCGAAGTCCTCGACGACGACATGCTGGTTGGCCTCAGCAAAGACCTCACCATTGAGTCCTGCCATGCAGCCATACGAGCAGCTCACTCTGCTGGGATCTGGGTCATCGGTCTGTTCATGGTCGGTGTCCCCGATAGCAACCCGGAGCAGGTACGAAGCACTGTGACAGAGGCGCTCCGTCAGGAAGTGGATGTGGCGGTTTTCTCCTTGTACCGGCCACCTCCGGGTTCTCCCGCCTTCGAAGAATTGGCCTGGGGCCCAGAAGAGTACATCGACAGCTTCAAGCTACAGAAGGTCGCTGTCTACGTGCCCGACGGATACCGCGATCTGAACTCGGTCGAGAACAGTCTCGGAGAAGCCTACCGGCGCTTCTACTTCGACCGCGGCTTCATCAAGCGAACGACCCGCAAGTTCCTCACCGACCCGGTGTTAGCACGTAACATTGCTCGGGCAGCCCTCACCCTTGGAGACCAGTTCCGGCCGGAACTGAAGAATCTGATCCAGCGCCGCTGAGAACCGACGCCACTTTAGCGGCTCAGCGATTTTTCCAGGTACCAGGAAGTAACAAGGCAAGCGCCGTATAGAACTCAAGTCGACCGACCAGCATCATGCCGGCCATCAGGAGCTTGGCGCCGTCCTGCAGTCCAGCAAAATTGCCTGCAGGCCCCTGGGCATTTAGCGCCGGCCCAGCATTGAACAAAGCAGTCATCGCCGCCGCAAAGGCGCTCTCCAGATCAAGGCCGAAGCAACTCAGAGCGAGGGTTCCTAAGACCAACGAGGCAACAGCAAGGGCCAGCAGCGCGGTGACCGATGCGACCACGCGTGGGTCAACCACCTTCGACCCAAGCCGGGTGGTGAACACCGCACGTGGGTGCAGGGTGTGGCGCAGCTCGTGAACTGCGGTGTTAAACACAATTAGGATTCGGCTCACTTTGAAGCCGCCACCAGTGGAGCCGCCCATTGCGCCAACAAAGATAAGCAAGATGAAGAGACCCCGACAGAACTGGGGATAACTGTTGAAATCATCACTGGAGTAACCGGTGGTGCTGACCGTTGCGGCAACTTGAAAAGCAGCATGGCGAAAGGCAAGCAGCACATCACCCCCGCTGCGCTCAATCAAGGCCACCGTCACCACCAACGTCGAGCTGAAAAAGAGCAGCAGATAAGCGCCAAGTTCCCGATCCCGCAACACCGCCGGGCCCCGTCCTGAAAACAGCGCGTAGTAGATGCCAAAGTTAATGCCGGCCAGCAGCATGAAGACCACAATGGTGGCCTCGATGAGCGGCGAATCGAAGGCGCCGATAGAGGCAGTACGGGTCGAGAAGCCTCCAGAGGCCAGGGTAGTCATCGCATGACAGGCCGAATCGAAGGCGCCCATCCCCTCCAGCAACAAAATGACAAAGAGCAACAGGGTCATCCCTGAATACAGCTTCCAGAGGGTCAGGCCAGTCTCACGAATCCTCGGCCGGAGCTGGTCTTTGGTGGGACCCGGCGCCTCAGACTCAAACAGCCGACGACCGCCACTGCCTGCCTGGGGCAGGATTGCGATAAACAGCACGATGATGCCCATCCCCCCCAACCACTGCATCATCGAACGCCACCACAGAGCCGGAAGGGACTTCGATTCAATGTCAGTGAGAATGGTAGAGCCGGTGGTGGTGATGCCACTCGTCGCCTCGAACAGGGCATCAACCGGGTTGCTCACCATCCCATCCAACAAGAACGGCAAGGCCGAGAACAGCGGACACGCAAGCCAGGCGGCCGAGACGATGAGGATCGCCTCCCTGCGATTAATCTCAACGGCATCAAGGGAAGAGAGCTCCCGCCAGGAACCCTTGCGCTGGCGGGCTCCACTCCGACCGATGAGGTGTAGCACCAGGCCACAGCCAACGGTCAGGACGACCGACGTAACCCATGCCTTCAACGAGCCGCTTCGAGCGCCACCAATAAGAGCCCAGGGAATGGCAGTGGCCATGAAGGCGCCCAGTACCACCAGTACCAAGCCTAGGTAGTAGAGGAGTTTACTCGCCTTCAATGCTCAGCATCTCCCGGCAGCAACCCCAAGGCGCGGTTAACCCACACCGCAGAGCCCAGCCTTACAGCTCGAACCAGAACACCCCATCATAGGGCCGCGAACCACCGCGACGAACCGCTTCAGCGTTGCCCTCCCACTCAAACAGCACCGCCTCCATACCTTGTTCCTCTTCAATCCAACCAAACAGCTCATAGCCGCCGCTCAAAGAGGTCCAGGAATTGGTCTGCAACAACTCCCCCTGAAACTGGAAGGCAGTACTCACGCTGCCAGACAGCTCAAAATTGTAGGTCAGCTGCAGCCAATCAATCGTGCACTCACCGACCGCGCTGAAGCTCCCACTGGCCAGGACGGTAAGGCGGGCATCACCAGCACAACTAGGCTCTTCATTGCCTCCACCAGCGCCGGCAATGAACATCAGCACTTCGCCGTCATAACTGCCAGTCAGCTCATGCTCACCGCCATCATCATCATCGTCGTCGTCGGCAATGTCGTCG
>DJIF01000144.1 GCA_002433485.1 Deltaproteobacteria bacterium UBA6601 | reverse complement strand
TAGCCGCCATCAGCGGCCTGGTAGCCGCCATCGCTGCTAACGCTTGGCTCGAAGGTCTCGGTTACTGCAGAGGCAGCAGCCTCATCTCCATCGGTCTGGGTTGCGGCCACCTCGTCCGGGTCGAAACGGGCATCATCAGGCTGCGCCGAAGCTTCGGCTCCAGCATCTTGCGTTGATTCAGCAAGTCCTTCCCCTCCAGCTGTTTGTTCAGGTTCAGTCACTTCTCCTTCTTCAGGCTCAGCTGACTTGGTCTCAGGTTGCGGTGTTGTTTTGGGTTCTTCCCGTACGCTCTTGAGTTCGTCGAGGATGGCGAAGAAGGGCCGACATTCCGGAATACTGGAGACTTGCCTCCAAGTCTCTCCATCGTGACTTATCTGGTCACTGGGCAGTACCCGCTTTTCAATGATCCAGCGCAGCAGGTCTGCCATGTCCCGGACCTTGTAGACCCGGCCGCGCTGGGCGAGAAATAGCTGGCCAGCTTGGGGTGGTGAAGGCGCTGGCGGGGCAGCTGGAGTCTCCGGCTCAGGGGGAGCCTCCGGCTCAGGGGGAGCCTGCGATTGGATGGTGTGGTCTTCGCTGAGAGTCTCTTCGTCCTCACCAGAGTTTGAATAAACATGGCCTTCAGGATCAGCGGTAAAGGTGTGGTCGCAGGCCGAGCACTGCACGGCAGTACCTTCCGGCGCTAGCTGATCGGCCTCGAGGTAATACTCAGTGGCACATTTCGGACAGATGATGCGCAATCGCTAGGCTCCCTGGTGAGAGGGCAGGCCAGATCCTGCTGAGTTCAGGGTCTGGCTGCGTTCACCGGCACTCCAAGTTCTTCTGCCTTTTTGAAGGCCTCAGCTGCCTTCTGCGTCTCTCCGAGGATCTGATAAGCCGAGCCGAGCCCTTCCCAACAGGAACCACAGTTGGGGGACTTATCGACCGAAGTCTGGAACATCTTGAGGGCTGAACCGTAGTTCTTGCGTTCCATGGCTCGCCGACCGTTGTCGTAATAGAGCCTGCCCGGATCTCTGGTTTCGTGTGAGGTCACCTGTGCCGAACCTTGCGACGCCGGCCGGCTGGTTGCTTGCTTTGTGGCCGTCTGAGTCGGCCGAAGGATCGGCTTGCGGAAGCCCTTTGCGTCGGTTTGGTTTGGGGTCGGGCGCTGCTCGCTGGGTCGGACCGGTACCCTGCGGGCTTTGCGCATGGCCTCTTCTAGGGGGTCCGGCTCGCCCTCCTCGCCGATTCCCGGGTTCTCCTCTTCCATACCGGCTTGGATTTCCTGTTGGCGGCGCTTCATGTCCTCGCGGATCTTCTTGCGTACCTTGTCGCGGTGGGCCTCCATGTCGGCCTCATCGACGCTCACGACCGATGCATCGGACGCGCCGTCCTCGCTGATCGGCGCTGGGGAAGCAGGTGCGAGGTCGTCGGCGCCTGGCGGAAACAGCGCTATGCCCACAGCGATCAGGCCGACTACCAGGAGCGCTGCAATAGCACCCATCGGAAGCCCGCTGCTTGGTTTTTCTTTGGCTGGGGCTTTGCGGCGTCCCTGGCCAGAGCGACGCTGATCTCTTGCTTTGGCAAAGGGGTCTTCGAGATTAGGGCTGAAGTTACTGCGGGCCGCATCGACTTCGCGGCTGGCGGCAGCCATGGCCTCTTTAGCCTCGCTGTCCTGATTGGAGGTCGGCTTGTTCTTGGTCTTACTGCTCTTCTCACCGCTTTTCTTCTGGGCGGCTCTTGCAGCCTTCCAGGTGCTGACAAAGTGGCCATCCAGATCTTCGATATCGCCGATACGCACCCAGTCTTTGGCGTTGTGACTGATGAGGTCTTCGGGGGTTACCTTCTGGTCGGCTAGATATTTCTTCAGCGTCATGATGTCGCTGAAGTCGTAGACAAGGCCAATGGCGACCTTGACCTTCCAGGTGACAATCCCGACCTCACGAAAGTCGAGCTCGGAAGCCTTGAGGTCGGCCGCCAACTCAGCGGCTTCCTCTGTTGCTGCAGGTTCTGAAACCTTCGGTGAAAGGGTTTCAATCTGATTGGATGAGGTGTTGACGGTGGTCACTTCAGAGCGCCGCTTGCTACCTCTAGGGCCTGGCGCTACGACCCGAATGGAGCCGGTTGTGGTTGGAGAGCTCAGCTCTTCCTGAACACCTACTGCGCGGAAGGCACCGGTAGTAGTGGCTGTGTCATTCTGCTTCTTTGTTTCTTTACCAGTGTCCAGCTCTTCGGCGAAGACCACAAACAGGTGGTTGCAAGACGGGCAGGTGATCTTTGCACCCTTCCCCTTTAGTCGGTCGGGGCTAAGGCGATAGCGATCACTACAGCTGGGACAGGTAATGACCAAAGAGCAGCATCCGGACGCTGTGACTCAGCCCTACGGCCGGAGTCGGGTGAATCGGCAAGCGATGCTACCACAGGGGTTCTTCCCGAGCAGCGGCTTACATGTTCCGAATTAGGCGCCAGAATGCCGGCCTGCAAGGGGGTCGGGGCAGTTCGGAGGGGTCTAACGGCTCAGGATCTCGAGGTTGGCGAAGCGCAGGTAGAGGCGCTTGTTGCCACCCTTTCGGAAGAACACCGTCGCTCTTTGGTTGTCTGGTGGGCCGTCGAGATTCCGAATTTCGCCTTCACCAAAGGTTGGATGAAGGACCCGGGTCCCGACTCCCAGCAGGCTCTCGGCATCGTCGCCGTCCATTACCACCCGCGGTTCGTTTGTTGAGGGTTTAGGGGCAGCGGCTGGTGCTGCTGAGACACCGCTGGGTGTTGAGCGGGAGAATCGCGAGCGGAATCCTGCTTGGGCTCCTTGTGGGGGAGCCCGGCTCGCGCTTGGCCGATCCCTCGGCCGGTCGTAGTCGACCCAGCTCTCGCCTGGCTGCTCGGGCCCTCGTCGCAGCGACGTCGGGCCGAGGGCCTGAACGCTAGCACCGGTCAGCAACTCGCGAGGAATGTCCTTTAGAAAGCGTGAGGGGCGTGTCGCTTCATAGCCCATCGCTCCAGCAGCTGGCCTCCGCCGGGCACGGAGCAGGTAAAGGCGTTGTTTGGCCCGGGTGATCGCCACGTAGGCCAGGCGTCGTTCTTCTTCGAGTTCGCGCTGAAAGGTCGAGGAGCGGGCATGAGGGAAGAGACCTTCGTCCATGCCAACCACGATGACCGCCGGGAATTCCAGGCCTTTGGCAGAGTGGACCGTCATCAAAGTAATCCGACCCCGGTCATCGCTGTCGTCCGTGCTCTCCAGCTTGTCGGTGTCCGAGACCAGTGCGACTCGATCGAGAAAGGTGGTTAGCCCCTCGGGCGGTGTCATTGCGGCGTAGTCAGCGGTTGCGGCAAGCAACTCGTCAAGGTTGGCGAGTCGGCTCTGCGCTTCGAAGGAACCGTCATCCTCCAGCTGTGCGCGCAGGCCACTGCGCTCAAGCACAGCGCTGAGCGCGCGGGGCAGCGGCAGCTCGAAGGCGGCCTGACGTAGGCCAATGATCAGCTCTTTGAAGCCAAATAGTGCCTTTCGAGCCCGTGAACTGTAGGACTCGTCTTCGCTCAGCCGCACCACTGCTTCCCATAGGCTGACCCCCTTGCGGGCGGCGACCTGAGCCAGGTCACCGAGGGTCTTGCCACCGATCCCTCTTGCTGGCTTATTAATGATGCGCAGTAAGGAGACCTCGTCGCGTGCGTTGACCAGCAACTTGACGTAGGCCATTGCATCCTTGACCTCGCGCCGTTCGTAGAACCGCTGGCCTCCCAGCAGGACGAAGGGCAGCCGAGAGCTTAGGAATTCTTCTTCCAGCAGACGACTCTGTGCGTTGGTTCGGAAGAACACCGCAATATCTGCAGGTCTGCTGCCTGCGCCAAGTTCCTGGCGAGCCAGTTCGACCGCAGCTCGAGCTTCTTCCCGGTCATCGTGGCTGAGTCGTAGGTGGATGAGGTCGCCGCCGCCAAGCTCGGTCCACAGCACCTTGCCCTTGCGCTCCGTGTTTCGCTCCACCACTGCAGTTGCCGCCTTGAGGATGGTCTCTGTAGAGCGGTAGTTGCGTTCCAGTCGAACCACTCGGGCGCCAGGGAAGTCCCGTTCGAAGTCCAGGATGTTGCGGATGTCAGCGCCGCGAAAAGAATAGATACTCTGGTCTTCGTCGCCAACCACGGTGATGTTTCGCTCGCCGTGGTCGGCGAGTAGGCGCAGCAGTCGGTATTGGCTGTGGTTGGTGTCCTGGTATTCGTCGACGAGTAGGTGACTAAAGCGCTTGCGATAGCGCTCCAGGACCTCTGGGTGCTGCTCAAAGAGGCGGATGGTCAGCAGAATCAGGTCGCCAAAGTCGACCGCGTTGCTGGACTGCAGTCGCTGTTGATAGACGCGGTACATCTCAGCGGTGCGTGGAGGCAGGTCGCTGCGCTTTTGGGCCTCCAATTCATCGGCGCTCAAGCAGTCGTTCTTGGCGCGATCGATGGCTGAGGAGATGGCTCTCGGGTTTACCGAAGAAGGCAGCTTGGCCTCCTTGACGATGCGTTTCACCAACTCTTTGCTATCTCGGTCATCGTAGATGACGAAGTCCGAGCTGTAGCCTTCGATCCGCTCGATGTCGCGGCGCAGGATCCGCAGGCAGCTGGAGTGGAAGGTCGATACCCAGCAGTCCCTTGCTTCGGCTCCCAGTACCCCTTCGATGCGGTCCTTCATCTCGCCGGCGGCCTTGTTGGTAAAGGTGACCGCAAGCAGCTCCCAGGGGCGAACTCCCAGCTCCCTGATCAGCCAGGCGATGCGCAGGGTCAGAACCCGGGTCTTGCCAGAGCCGGCCCCAGCAAGCACCAGCATCGGGCCGCCGCCGTGGCAGACTGCCTCACGCTGGGCATCGTTAAGGCCGTCGACGAAGCTGCTCATTCGGGCTCAGGAGTTCTCTGGGTCGCTGTTGGTGGCTGCCGTCTTAGCCTTCTTGGCCTTGGCCTTTTCCGAGAGATATTCCAGCCGGTCTCGCAGCCTTGATGCATAGCCGGCTTTGTTTTCCTGGCGGATGCGGCCGATGGCTAGAGCGTCCGCAGGCACATCGCGGGTGACGGTGGTACCGGTGGCTACATAGGAGCCTTTGCCCAGCCGGATGGGTGCTACCAGATAGCTGCCAGTGCCGACGAAGACGCCCTCACGGATGATCGTCTGATGCTTGGCGAAGCCATCGTAGTTACAGGTGATGACGCCGGCTCCGATGTTGGACTTGGCGCCAATCTGGGCGTCGCCCAGGTAGGTGAGGTGATTGGCTTTTGCGCCCTCTCCGAGCTGAGTCTTCTTCATTTCGACAAAGTTTCCGGCTTTTGCGCCCTCGCCGAGTTGGCTGGCCTGCCGAAGGTGGGTGAAGGGTCCGACCTGGGCGCTGCTGCCGACCCGCACCCGATCCTCGACCACGCTCTCAGCGGGTTTCTTTTCGTTGCGCCCGCTGAGCACCGAAAAGGGCTTAACCCAGGCCCCTGCTTCTATATCTACTGCTTCAGCGACGACATAAGGGGCCAGTCGAGCGCCCTCTCCGACGGTGACATCTGTCAGAATGCAGCCTGAGCCGATGCTGACGCCATCAGCGATGGCGGTTTGACCTCGAAGCTCGACGCCTGCTCCAAGGGCAACATCTCGGCCGAGCTTTACCGCTTCTTCGACTCGGGTGTTGTCCGGTCGCTCCAGCGAGACACCCGCCGTCAGCCAGTCCTGCAGAATTCGGCCCTGGAGCTCTGCTTCCAGGGCCGCGAGCTGACTGCGGTCATTGATTCCTGCCACTTCACTGGGATCGGATAAGACAAAGGCGTCGACCCGTAGACCCTGGTCGGCAGCCATCGAAACGATGTCGGTTAGCAGGTACTCGCCCTGGTCATTGTCGGTATTCAGCTGGGCGAGCGCCCCACTGCGACCATCCGTACCGAACAGAAAGCTGCCGCTTGCCGCATAGATGGAGGTGTTGACCTCGCTGATTTCGAGCTCTACTGGACTGCAGTCCCGGTGTTCGACGATGCGGAGCACTCGGGTCTGGTCTTCTGAGCGAAGCACGCGACCGTAGCCGTGCGAGTCTGCAGGCTCCATGGTTGCGACGGTCAGGACTGCCCCGCTGGTGCTGTGTTGGTCGAGCAAGCGGCGCAGGGACTCGGTGGTGATCAGGGGGACGTCGCCGGGTAGGATCAGCACGGTCTGTTCGGCAAAGTTGAGCACTCCGCGTGCTGCAGCGACTGCCTGACCGGTGCCTTGCATACCCTGTTGAACCGCATATTTGGGGCTGCTGCCGAGCTCGGTCATGACCTGCTCCTTGCAGTGACCGACGACGACGACCTGCTGCTCACAGCCGGCCTGTCCGGCGGCGTCCAGAACCCGTGAGACCAGGGTTCTGCCGAGCAATGGGAACAGTACTTTGGGTTGGGCTGAGCGCATTCTAGTGCCCTTGCCGGCGGCCAGCACGATGGCCACGGTGCCCTGACTCGATGTCATTGGTCGCTCTCCTTGGTGGCTGCCTCAGCCTCTTTCGCCTGCGGCTTGGTGGCTTTCCCGTCAGCAGTGGGCTGTGAAGGCTCTTCGGACTCGGAGCCAATCCACCACAGGCCGAGCTTCTTGACCCAGTGCTGAGTGATGGTCTGTTGGTCTACACGGGCCTGGTTGGGAACCACAACATTCCAGGTCACCTTCATCTCGGCCGACTTGCCCTCATCGGGATCAATGAACACGTACTTGATGTCCACGCTGTCGATGCGGGCGGCGCTACTGGACTCGGAGTGAGAGCGCAGGAACTCCACCTGGTCACTTGATTCAAGGAAAAAGCCCGAAGCCTCTTGCCAGTTCTCCCAGCGGATTGCAGCCCAGTACTCCATGGCGCGGTCTTTGAGCTGGGTGGCTTCCATCTGTCGCTTGTGGACTTTGGCTTGCGAAGCGTGGGCTTCCCGTTGCTCTTTGGTGCAGCCTTGAGCCGGCAGGCTCAGGGCCAGCGCCGCGCAGACGGCCAGGGCGAGCCATACAGGGCTCCGCTCAGCGAACATCGCTGCCTCCGTTCTGGTCATCTTCTTCAGCTTCTTCGATCAGAATCTCTGCATCCTGATCGAGGCTATCCGAGGTCTCTTCATCGTCGGCTTCCTCGATCAGGATCTCGCTACTTTGCGAGTCCTTCGTACTCGGCTCTTGTTCCGCAACTTCCATCAGGATTTCGGGCTCATTCGACGGTTGGCGGCGTCCAGCTTCGATGTTTTCCGGGGCCGAACCGCCGTCTTTAGCTGTCTCTCGCGGGCGAGCTGGGCGTTTAGGCTCTTCTTCCAGTTCCATGCTGTCGTCGTAGTCCTGGCGTGGCTGGACTGGCATACCAAAGAGCCGCCCCTGGATCCCAAACACCGCCCGCACCACACCAAAGGGGGCTTTGCCGCCGGGCTGGGCTTCTTCGTCGCTGAAGATGGGGTTGGTCTCGATGAAACGGGTGCTTTGACTGCGCTTGGGACTGGCTGCGAACAGGATGGGAACTCTTACGAAGAGACCCATGAAACGATTGATCTCAAACTGGACCCCCGGCTCTATCTGGGGACCGAAATCAACCACGGGGCGGAAGGTTCCGAATTGGCCCTGGATGGGTGGCGGCGGGCTCTCCTCGGCGTCGGGAACGTCGGGGTCGTTATACAGGCTGGGGTAGGTCAGCCAGCCAAAGCCAAGGCCGAGGCTGGGACGAAGTTTGGGCAGGGTGAGAAAGTAATAGCGAAGCATTACCTCGCCACCGAGCAGGTTGACGCTCTGCTCACTCCAATCGCCAGCGGGTCGATTGTTAGGGTCGGGCACCAGCTGGTTACTGTCCTCCGGGTCGGCGATGGTCGAGCCCGATAGCAGCCGGATGTAGACCTTGGAGCGGCTCCAGAAGGCGGACAGCTCAAGGTCGAGATTGCGTAGAATGCCGAAGCCGATGCTGATACCGAGGTTCATGGAGCTGCCCTCGTCCACCTGTTGCCAGGCGAAGTTGTCGACCTCTCGCTCCAGATCGGGACTCAGGTAGTAGCCGCCTGCATAGCGCAGGCCAGTGGCGCCGCCGATGATGCCCACCTGGACACTGCCTATGAGTTGCATTCGGTGGCCTGCCCAGCGCCAGCGCCAGGTCTCAAAGTCCAGCCCCGAATTGGTTAAGGAGCGGTACTGCTTGGAGCTGATCCCGAGCTCCTGCCAGGCGGCATCGGCGCCCTCAGTTTGTTGCATCTCTTCGAGCTCGGCCTGGCTGAGGTAGCGCTGCTGGGTCTCGGCGAGCTCGGCTTCAAGTCGCTCCAGTTCGCCGCTGCGGAGGTCAATGCTCATCCGTGCCAGTAACTTTCGCTCGTCTTCGCTTCGGGCCAGCTCCATGGCCTTCATGCGCGCTTCCTGGCGCTTTCTGGCGTCCTCGTACGGTGCATCCAGCTCCTGTTGCATCAGGTTGTCGAGGGTCAGCATCACGGTGCGGGGGAGTAGCTGCTCTTCGCCCCGGCGAAGATCCAGTACATAGGTGAGCGCCAGCTCGGCTCGGGCGACATCCAGTACCGTAACAGCGACTCTGAAGTCGCCGTCTTCAAGGGCTGTGACTCTGCCGCTGACAACCCGCTCAATGTCGTTCTTCTCACCGATGATGAGCTGGCAGCCCAGCTCATCCCCAGGCGGGCACCCAGCGTAGTAGAGCGCTGCATCAACCTGTTCGATGGCCTGGCAGTCCAGCAACTCCAGCAGGTCATGGCGCTTGCTGGCGCGGAGCTCCTCGATGAGGAACTGGTGCAGGCTACCTGCCAGGGCTACGGAGTCTCTGGTGGTCGCGGCAAAGGGCGTAATCAGGATCCGCTGGCTGATGTCCTCCGCTTCAATCAGGGAGTCCAGCTCGAAATCTTCCACCTGGGCCTGTTGAGCATGTACTGGTGGAGCGAACAGCAGCTGCGTCATGAGCAGTGCAAACAGTAGGTGAAGGGCGTGCATCGGCGGGACTGTAACCTGCTAAGCGCTCTAGGGCCACCGGCGATTAGACGCCCGCTTCATGGAGTCGCAACAGGACGCCTTCGGGCGCGGTTTTATGCCTTGAGAATGGGGGCATGAACGGGACTTTTTAGAGGAGTCGCACTTAGGGCTATGCCGTCTGAAATGGTCCTGTTACATTCCTCGCCCTTTGTCTCTCCAGAATTCCCAGGACCCTTCGGAGTAAGTCTCCGAATCCGCCACGAAAGATCTGCTCCATGGCCTATGCAGTCAACAAAGTCATTCTCCTCGGCAACCTCGGCAAGGATCCTGAGGTTCGGTACACCAAGAGTGGAAAGGCAGTGACTTCTTTCTCGCTTGCGACCAGTGAGCGGGCGGGTAGAGATGGCAACGAGCGTACTGAGTGGCACAACATTGTGGCTTGGGACAAGCTGGCTGAGCTCTGCGGACGGTTGGTTCGTAAGGGCAATAAGGTCTATGTAGAGGGCCGCCTTCAGACGCGCGAGTACGAAGATCGCGACGGCAACAAGCGTTGGTCTACTGAGGTCGTTGCTCGTGAGATGGTGTTCTTGACCACCGAGCGTGACCTGGGTGGTAGCCGCGGCCGCTCTGCACCGCACCCTGCTGATGCTTATGAAGGTGGAGGCGGTGGAGCAGCTGCTGCGCCGAGAGCTGCTGCGGCAGAGCCGATCCCCTATTCCGACGACGAAGACATTCCGTTTTAGGGGCTGCTGAGCGGCAGCTCGGAGTCCTTAGCGCCCGGCTCGCCGAGCTCTGTTAGGGATTGATGTAGGGACTCAGCCTCCTGGCGTTGATGCTGCCTTGCATTTCGAACATCAACAGGCTGCCGCCGAAGCTGCCGACCAACTCGTCCTCGCCCTCGAAGCCACCTTCCCAGTCGAGATCAAGGGGCAGGAAGCCGGTGTCCAGCGTCACTGCACCGCCAGCTTCGTTGTCTTCAATGTCGCCGCTGACGTCGTAGCTGACGTCGATGCTGCCGAGGATAACGAGGTTCAGAGCGCACTCTCCCGAGCCGAGGATCAGCTCACCGTTCATGTCGACCTCGAAGTCCAGGGCGCCAGCGCAGTTGGTGGTTATGGGGGTGCCTTGAAACTCGCCGTTTAGTTCCATGATCAGCGAGCCGGCATAGATGCCGGTGTGGAGGCCCTGAACTCGGACCCCGCCCATGGTGCTCTGGAGCCGGTCGCCATTGGGCAGTTCGGCAGTAGCGGTGATGCTGTGGATCCCTGCCTCTAGCAGAGCACTTACGGATCGCCCTTCCGCGGCGAAGTCTTCATCCAGGTCGGTGCTCCAAGAGATGGCGTCGAAGTCCATTTCGTCGCCTTCAGCATTGCGTACCACTGCCTCGAACCCCACCTCTTCATCAAGCAGCAGGATGTCGCCAGACAGGGGTGCGATCAACTCCAGGCTTGCGCCATCGAATTCCGGGAACTGCGGCTCTTCGTCAGGCTCACCGTCGTTGGGGCCAGAGAGCATCACATCGCTACAGCCGAACAACAGGCAGGCGGTGCTGATGAGGAACAGGTTTGCTAGGGACAGGTTAGGCATGGCGGCGTTCCTGATGACAGGGTTCTGATGGTGCTGGTGCGGTTATTTAGCAGTTCAGCTGCCTGCTCACCAGCAGGAACACTTCCGTATTCCCTGCTCTGGCGCCGGCGAGTCGACTTCCAGTTCTGGCCAGTTCGGCGAAGCCGAGCTCGGCAGCGCTAGCCGCGACGCTGTTGACCGCTTCCTTGATGCGGGCTGGATCGCGGACTGCACCTCCCTTCTCCACATGCTCTCGGCCGACCTCGAACTGCGGCTTGACCAGCAGTAGCAGCCTGCTTGCTGGCGGTAGCACGGCGCGCAGGGTGGGCAGGATCAGCTTGGCGCTAATGAAGGAAGCATCCATTACGCAGAGGTCGATGTCTCCGCCCAGTATCTGCTCATTTATGCTGCGTGCGTCGGTCTGCTCGTAGAGCTGAACCCGGGGGTCCTGGCGCAACCTCCAGGCCATCTGGTTGCTGCCAACATCAACGGCGACTACTTCTTGCGCTCCATGTTGGAGCAGGCAGTCGGTGAAGCCACCGGTGGATGAACCCACATCGAGACAGCGCAGTCCCGTGACGTTAATGCTCAGATCCTTAAGGGCGCCAGCCAGCTTAAGGCCGCCGCGGCTGACGTAGGGGTGGTCGGCGACCTTCAGGCGAATGCTCGCCGAACTGAGGACCTTGGTGCCCGCTTTGTCTACCACTCGGTCTTCGACCAGCACCTGCCCGGCCATGATCAGTCGTTGCGCCCGGTCGCGGGAGGCTGCCAGCTTTCGTTCGACAAGGAGGACGTCAAGCCGAAGGCGTTCGACCTTGTTGGAGGGCACGCCGCTGGCTCAGTGGTCGCGGTGCACCGCGAAGGAAACCAGGGCTGCCAGCAGCTCTCCCTGCTCCCCAAACAGCTCCAACTGGTCATGGGCTCGGCGCTCCAGCTCAAGGGCCCTCTCCCAACTGTTCTCCAGGCCAAGTAGGGCAGGAAACGATGGGGTCTCGTCGGCTTCTGGAGCCCGCTCGGTCTGATCCTGGCGGGCGTCGAGGAGATCGTCGGCTACCTGAAAGGCCAGGCCCAGGGTCTCGCCATACTCGCTCAGTGCTTGGACCTGCTCTGGGCTGCCCCCGCCGAGGACCGCGCCGGCGAACAGTGAGAACGCGAACAGCTCGCCGGTCTTTCGCCTATGGAGGAAGGTCAGACTGTCCTCCGTATCGATGGGTCCTTCAAAGCCAAGGTCCGACGACTGCCCTCCGACCATGCCGCTCATTCCTGCAGCTGTCGCCAGTCGACCGGCGACGGTGCCGATCTGTTCGGCGTTGGCGAGACCTCGATAGTGGGTCGGATCCAGTGCGACCCGAAAGGCTTCAGTGAGCAGCGCATCTCCGGCCAACAGTGCAAGCCCTTCGCCAAAGCGTATGTGGCAGGTTGGCCTACCGCGGCGCTCGTCGTCGTCGTCCATGCAAGGCAGGTCGTCGTGGAGCAGGCTGTAGGTGTGGATCATCTCAACCGCACAGGCAGCGGGGAGGACGGCGTCGTAGGAGCGCTCTTGCCGTCCGCCCACGGCCTCGAAGGCTGCCAGTGCGAGCAAGGGTCGAAGTCGCTTGCCACCGCCGAACAGCGACCAGCACATTGCCTCGTGGAGGCGGTGGGGCCATCGCGCTGGAGTCGGCAGGAAGCGTCGCAGCGCCTCGTCGATAAGGACTCTGCGTTCGGTAAGCCAGCCGTCTAGGCGTTCTTTTGTTGCTGGATTCATGGCGCTTGAGGGCGATTCTGACATCGGTCTAGAAGGGGATTTCGTCGTCGTCGGGAGGAGTGGCGATGCGCGGGTCATTGGCCTCTGGGAGGATTTCGTCGCCCGGGTCTTGGTACTCGGCCAGCGGTTCGCCAGTGTCCATGTCAACTGAGACAATGCGGTTCCCCTCCTTGAGGAGCACCGCTACCTTGGCCTCCGCCTCACCGAGCCGCTCTTCGCAGCGCCGAGCCAGCGCCATGCCTCGCTCGAAGCGCTCGATGGAGCGCTCAAGGTCGGTCTCGCCGCGTTCCAGTTCGCCTACGATCCCCTCCAGCTCTTCGAGGGCGGCTTCGAAGCTGAGGGCTTCGGCGGGAGGGTTCGGCTGGTCTTGCTGGTTGCTCATGGTGACGGGGACTAGCTGCTTGAGGGGGTAGGGTCAAGGCCGCGGTGTCGATCAAGGGAATTCGGCACCGAGCTCACCAGGACCACCGTCGCGCACCTGAGAGTACAGGAAGTTGGACCACAGCAGCGCTGCATCTCCGTTGTTGAAGATGGCGAAGTGATTGCGGTTGAATTGGGCTAGGCCTGTGGTCACCAGGGGGCCAGCGTCATGCTCGGCGTTGCCAGTGTAGGGAGTCGCGAGCGGCTCAAGTCCCGCGAACTCCATGCCCAGCACCTCGCGCTCCAGATAGGGCTGGGCAATGGGCAGTCCACCGGCGACCGCGAGGGCTTCGGTGGTCGCTGGAGGGGTCTGAGCATCGCGCAGCCCTTCGGTCAACAGCACAGAGGCCGGATCGCCGTGCTCTGCAGACAGCCACTTACGTGCATAGTTAATGGGGTCGGTGGTCTCAGCCAGCATCTGCACCATGCCCAGCAGCGGATGCATCTCAAACAATTCAGTGCCGTCGGGGGCTGCCAGCGCGGTGAGGATGGTATCGCGGATGATCAGCGGGTCTTCTCGCTCCATCATGGTGATGCTGATGCCACCGCCGGCACCGCTTAGTACCCAGCCTCGCACCCCCTGTGCCGAGGGCAGGGCGATGGCTCCGGTGATTCCTCCCTGGCTGTGACCTAGGAAGTAGATTTGCTCCGGGTCAATGCGCAGCTCGGGGTAGGCCTCGGCCAGCGCTCCCCCCTGTGCCATGTTGCGGCGGACGAATTCAATGAGGGTGATAGTGTCCAGTGCGCCCTGGCGGAAGGTAGCCCTTCCGGACTCTGGATTGAAGTAGTTGAACGAGTAGAGACTCTCCAGGGTCTCGTTGCCGGCTGGCCAGCGGTCACCGTGGAACGGCTGCGGAATTACGATCGATAGAAAGCCCCGGTTGGCCGCCAGAAAGCCGGGGCGCAGGTTGCCGCCGGTCATATGGCTGAAGCGATCACCGGTGGTGCCGTGGGCATGGAGCAGGACCGGCCAGCCGCTGTCCGGCTGCACCTTGCTGGGGCGAGGGGTGCCGATGATGAAGGGGATCCGCTCTTCGGACATTCCCACCGGGCGCCCGTCTTTGAGCTGAAAGCCGCCGCCTTCGCTGGCGTAGGGAAGACTGCCCCGCTGGAAATTGCGTGCCAGGTAACTGCCGTCATATAGGCTGAATTCGTTCTGGAATTCTTCGTGGTCCGCTTCCAGCAAGCTCAATTCAGGTTGCCACTGAGGGTAGCTCGAGTCGGCGCGGATGAAGTCCGACAGCAGCTCCATCTCGCTGGTGGCGTCTTGAGTGGTAAACACGGTAGCGCTGGCAATCCAGCGGCTGGGGTCTTGGTTCTCGCCGGCCAGGTGAGCTGCGCCGGTATTTTCAGGCAGAGTCCCGAGCGCTGCCGCAAGCGGTTCAAACAGATCCTGGAGTTCGGCCTGCTCCACTGCTTGTCCCGTCAGTAATGCGCGCAGCAGAGCTGGTCCCTCGATCATGGCCCCTTCCTGATCGCTGAGTTCGCTGAGCACGACTGCATAGCGAGTCGATTCCTGCAAAGGAAAGCCCCAGTAAGGCGCGACAGCGAGGTGGTGCTCGGCCAGATAGGGATCACTGTGCTCGCTGCGGAGCTCCCAGCGTGCCGGCAGGCAGCGGTCATAGTCTGCTGAGTTGGGGTCGATGTTGAGAATGCGAATCGGTCCTTCGCAGCGGGCTGAGGCGGCGATGGATTCGGCGCTTAACTCCGGTACAGTGACCGGTCCGTTGAAGGCAAAGTTGATCGGCGCATTGAGGCCGAAGCCATCGAGTTCGCTGGTCGCGAGTGCCAGATAGGTGTTGAGCATCCCGTTGTCGGAGGGATTGGGAAAGCCGCTCATATCGGGGCCTGCCAGTCTCCCATGCTCGTTTATGGTGCGCCGCTGATCGCCAGGCCAGGGCATCGACCAGAATCCACCGCCAAGTTCGGGATCAAACAGTGCCTGGGTTGAGGATGGCTCAGGAGCCTGGGTGCAGGCACTCAGGCTGAGTAACAGGAGCAGGACTCCCAGTAGCCCGCGGTCGCCTGCTGAGGATAAGAGGATTATGGGTTTTCTACGCATTGCTGCCTCGGCCAGATCGTGGTGCCGTGCTCGTTTTCGATGCGAGTGATGTTGGGAATAGCCCGATGTACAGGGATGTCCGCAGGACCGTAGCAGCCCAGGGAGTTGCTGGCATCGATCTCAATCCACTTGTCGAGGGCCAGTCCGGTCATCGGCGGAAAGCCGAACAAGCGGTAGCGCCCGGGAGGCAGCTTGATGGGATGGTCTGGATAGTTGTCACGACTCACGTCACGCACTTTCCGATCCACAGGTTGGAAGTGCAAATTTCGATCATTACTGAGGCTCTAAAAGGCTTTGTGCGGGGCTTCAGAGGGTGCTTTCGCGGAAAACGAATCGACATATCTACATTTTTAGATATATTGAGCCCCAATGGCAGTTAATGAAGAACAATCAGCGAGTTCTCAGCTCAAGGCTCTGGGTGATCCGGCTCGGCTGCAGCTGGCTCGGCTGCTGATCGCCGGCTCTTTTAATGTCTCTGAGCTCATCAGGGTGCTTGGGGCCGGCCAGTCGACGGTGTCCCGCAATTTACGCATTTTGATGGATGCGGGACTGCTCGCATCGCGGCGTGAGGGGCGGTTGATTTACTACGCTTGGCGCACTGACCTGTCCGATTCAGCGCTCGATCTACAGCTCTGGGTTGCCGCACACAGCCCTTCCCTGGGAGCAGAGCTGGCGCGGCGCCTCCATGAGGTCTGGGATGAGCGCCGTGCGCGCAGCACCAGCTTCTTTGGTGACAGGGCCCGTGAGCACGACCGTGATGCCTGGCTTGGCTCTGCCGATTGCTTGCCGCGTCTGTTGGAGCAGGTCCCTGGTCAGGGGATTGTTGTCGACCTGGGCACGGGGACCGGCCGGATTCTGCCCGAGTTGAGCCGGCTCGCGGAGCGGATCATCGCTGTAGACGCTTCGCCGACCATGCTGGAGCAGGCCAGGCGTCGGGCAGGTGCTTCCGGCATTGCTGATATTGATTTTCGTCTTGGCGATCTGGCTCATCTTCCGCTGCAGGACGGTGAGGTGGACGCGGTGCTCGCTAATATGGTGCTGCATCATGCGCCTGAGCCAGCTCAAGCAGTCGCTGAAATCCACCGTGTGCTACGCCCCGGGGGTAGGCTATTGCTAGGCGATTTCCTACCTCACGATGAGGAGTGGATGCGCGATAGATTCGCGGATCAGTGGCTCGGCTTCTCCACATCTGATATTTCCCATTGGCTTGGGGAGGCTGGTTTTGCCGACCTCTCCATTGAGTCAATTCCTCCCCCCCAACAGGGTGCGCCGGCAGCTTTTGTTGCGTCGGCCATCCGGGCTATCGGCACCGGGCCGAGCCCATCCACCCCCAACCTCAGCTGAGGCAGGAGTTTGAAGTCATGGTAGCTACTCACACGGAAACGAACCCCACTCCTTCGGGCACCAACGTGCTTCCCCATAAGGTCGCGGACTTGAGTCTGGCCGAGTGGGGCCGCAAAGAGATCGAGATGGCCGAGCAGGAGATGCCTGGCCTGATGGCTCTGCGCGATAAGTACGCTGTCAGCCAGCCCCTTAAGGGTGCGCGCGTCGCCGGTTGCCTGCACATGACCATTCAGACGGCGGTACTGATAGAGACACTTCAGGCTCTTGGTGCCAAGGTCACCTGGACCTCTTGCAACATCTACAGCACCCAGGATCACGCTGCTGCAGCCATTGCCGCGACCGGCACCCCGGTCTATGCGTGGAAGGGCGAGACCGAGGAGGAGTACGACTGGTGCATTCACCAGCAGATTGCTGCTTTTGGTGAGGCCGGTCCGAACCTCATTCTCGACGATGGTGGCGACCTGACCGCGATCATGCACCGGGACTATCCCGAACTGCTCGACAAGGTACGTGGCATCTCAGAGGAGACCACCACTGGGGTGGCGCGCCTCTATCAGATGTTTGAGACTGGTGAGCTCAAGGTTCCCTGCATCAACGTCAACGATTCGGTCACTAAGTCCAAGTTCGATAACACCTATGGCTGCCGTGAGTCCCTGGCTGATGGCATCAAGCGTGCCACGGACATCATGATTGCCGGCAAGGTGGTTGTGGTGGCCGGTTACGGCGGTGTCGGTAAGGGCTGTGCAGATTCCATGCGCGGTCTGGGTGCTCGGGTGATTGTTACCGAGATCGATCCGATCTGTGCCTTGCAGGCCGCTATGGAGGGCTACGAGGTAACGACCATGGAGGAGGCTGCGTCCATTGCCGATATCATCGTCACTGCTACTGGCTGTGAAGGTGTTGTGGCCGGGAAGCACATGGATCAGATGAAGGATCTGGCCATTCTGTGCAACATCGGACACTTCGATAGTGAGATCGACATTGCCTACCTGGAGCAGCACAGCGGGATCGAGGAGATCAACGTCAAGCCTCAGGTGGACATCTTCAAGTACAGCGATGGTCGCCGCCTGGTGGTTCTTGCTCGGGGTCGCCTGGTGAACCTCGGTTGCGCTACCGGACATCCTTCTTTTGTGATGTCGGCATCCTTTACTAATCAGGTCCTGGCCCAGATTGAGCTGTGGGAGAAGGACTATGAGTTGGGCGTCTTCATGTTGCCCAAGGAGCTGGATGAGGAGGTGGCTCGCCTCCATCTTGGCAAGCTGGGCGTAAAGCTTACTGAGCTGAGTGAGAGTCAGGCCGCCTATCTCGGCCTGCCGGTGGAAGGGCCCTATAAGCCGGAGCACTATCGGTATTGAGTTTTTGACTGGCACCGGGCCCGCTGGGTCCGGTGCCAGTTGTCACTTCAGCCTGCCGCTGCCGGTGAGCAGTGGCGGTTTTGAGCGCTAAGGGTCGGCATCGGCCCTCAACTCTCTGGCCTCTTTCGCCGATAGTGTTGCCTGGAGACTTCTTCGTGCGTCGTTCTCAGGGTCATCTAAGCCTGTTTCGTTTGGTCGCTTTGCTGCTGGTAGCGTTCTCGTCGCTGCATTGCGCCGATACTGGTGGCGCCCAGGGTTGCGGTTGTCTGGATCGCCCGTCTGGAGATGATGACGACAGCGGCTACAGCATCGTGCCTGATGACGACGACTCGGCTGACGACGACGACTCGGCTGACGACGACGACTCGGCTGACGACGACGACTCGGCTGACGATGATGACTCTGCCGCACCGGTGGACATCACAGAGTTTTTGCCTCCCTGTCAGGGCGGGGTGCTTACGGCCTTCGACGTCGATGAGGTGCAGCCGCCTGCACCGGACTCCGATGGCTATCTCGTCACCGGACCTGACACCATAGCTGCGGTAGCAGGTTCCCTGTCTGCTCTGCTCGACGGTGACTACCAGATCGCCCTGGGACTTGCAGCCTTGGTGGACTACGAGCTGTGCAGCGGTGAAGGTGACGAGTACGGTACTGCGCTGTGGCGCCCGCGGCCGCTGCTGGACGGCTCTGGTACCGGTCGAACCTTATTTGCCTGGCGTTCGCTGGGGGCTCGTCCCCTGATTCTTGGGGTGCCGCACCCTTGGTTTGAGGCAGGAACCCTGGAGCAGGGTAAAGAGGCCTTTCACGAGCTGAGGGCAAGGGCCTTGATCGTTTCAGGCACCCATCGCTGCGCGAATAGTGGTGAGTCCGGTTGCAGCGGTACCACAGGGGTCTGCGGTGGTGATTCCGGGGCGCAGGCGTTTCGCGAGTCGGACATGGGTCACATGGACTTCACCATTTATCAGCGTATCCATGAGCTGCTCGCCGATGCTTATGAAGCCGACTGGGCCCTTAGTCTTAACGGTATGAACGATGATGGAATCAGTATCTCTGATGGCACCGAGGAGGCCGCCGCCGCCGGCAGTGCGGTCGCGTTGATTGGGACCGCGCTGGCCGCGGCCTTTCCTGGCGAGCCGGTGACCTCGTGCAATGACTACCCGGGCGCTGTGGTCTACACCCGGGTGTGCGGAACGACCAACACTCAGGGTCGCTATTTGAACAACGCCGCGGAGCCTTGCACCGAAGCTGCTGACTCTGCTTCCGGCCGGTTTGTCCATCTAGAGCAGTCAGCTGCGATTCGGCAGCAGACTGAGCAGGTGGTCCAGGCGCTGGACTCCGTGCTTCCTTGAGCAGCTCGGTCGCTGCTCATCGCTATGCTGGTGCCGCTGTGTCGGTTAGTGCTGTCTTCCTCTCTGTGTTGTTGGCCCTGGTCGGGCTTGGCTGTAGCGATGGTGCTGAGCACGCTAAGGGGCGTTTGGCTGGGTTGACCCATGAGGTTGCGCTCAGCGCAGTGGGTGAGGGCCAGCCAGGCGCGGACGCTGGTCTGCTGGTGGGGCGGGTCAGCTCAGCGGCGCAGGCAGTAGCAGGCGCGGTTGTCTGGCTAAAGGACGGCTCTGTGGGCGAGCCGGCTCCGCTAACCATTGAGTTGCGGGCTGAGCAGGGTGGGTTTCAGCCTTCGCTCCAGGTCGCGCCTGTTGGCTCTCGGTTGGTGGTTGATCACCAGGGTGATCAGCTACAGACTTTTCATCTACGCCTGCGGGATGGTCAGGGAGGCCTGCAGAATCTGCAGAATCTGGTGGTCCCTCCCGGCCATGGACCGGCGTTTTGGCGGCTGTCTGAGCCCGGGGTGATAGAGGTGGGCTCCGATGCTAGGCCGGAGCAGCGTGGCTGGATTTATGTCTACGGTACAGGCAGCGCTAGGATCACCGGTCCAGATGGTAGCTTTGAATTTTCGGGTCTGGCCGCAGGTCGCTATTCGCTGAGCTTCTGGCACCCTCAGTTGGGGGCTGCGGAGCGCTCTGTGGAGGTACCTGCCGCAGGCCCGGCCAATCTTTACGTATCGTTGCCACCTCGGTAAGCCTTCGGTAGGCCGCGTTCATCGACCTGATCAGCCCCGTCAGCGGCCATACCTTCCAC
The DNA here is from genome assembly GCA_002433485.1 of Deltaproteobacteria bacterium UBA6601. Taxonomy (GTDB): domain Bacteria; phylum Myxococcota_A; class UBA796; order UBA9615; family UBA9615; genus UBA6601. The sequence goes on along the minus strand of DJIF01000144.1, from coordinate 6,569 downwards.
CAACTGGGCCATGATTCCTGAGAGTTGGTTCTGCAGCCGGCCAGCTGCGGCGTGAGCATCTCGTCGGGCCGCGGGGCTCAGCTCCTGCAGCTGCAGTACTCCACTCGGAAGTTGGTCGAGCTGTAGGCTAATGCTTCGCAGGCCCGCAGCCAGGGCGCGCCCGTCCTGGTCAGCGCTCACGCGTCGCGGAAGTCGACAATGAGTCGGAGTACGGTCTTGCCGACCCGCAGATCGTCACCGTCGGCAAAGGCACACTCACTGAGTGGACTGCCATTGACCAGACTGCCGTTGGTGCTGTTGAGGTCTCGGACCCGGAACTCGCCGCTGGCGAAATACACCATAGCGTGCCGGTTGGACACCCGAGCATCATCCAGCTGAATGTGGCACTCCTCTTCGCGACCGATGAGGGTGATCGGCGAGTCAAGGTAGATTATTTTGCCGGTGTCATTGCCCGCGACAATCTTCAACTTCGCGTTAATTTCGCCAGGAATGGGCGTTACTTCACCTACTTTGAGGGGCTCGTCGATCAGTGTCTCGTTGGCCATGATGTCTCCAGCTGGTCGTGTCCTCTCACGACTCCACGCCCCGGACCTTAGCGGGACTTAGCCCGGCAAACAATCGTCTCTTGCCGATGGGGCGGCTGCTGGGCAGAATTGCAGGCGATCAGGATGTCCTTAGTACTCATTCTGGTGCTCGGAGGCTTCATGGTGCCTTGGCTCCTCAGCAGGCTTTATTCGCGGTTGTGGGTGCTGGTCGTTCTGCTGTGTGGTAGCGGCTGTCATGGTGGCTTGACAGTGCTGCAGTTGGGAGATCCCCAGGCTGATGATGACGATGGCGGTCCACAGCTTGAGCTGGCCAGCTTCAGCGGCACTGAGTTTCTCAACATCGATTGGGATCAGGAGGCGCTGCCTCAGGGCGTCGATGATTGTCGTGCCGACTGGTATGCGAGTGGTGAGGCTGCTGGCGCGGCTGAGGTGGCCATGTGCACTGCTTGTGACTTTGTCTGGGCGACTCGCCTGACCTATCAGGGGACCGCTGCCGATTGTCTGCAGGGAACCGGTTTGCCGGATGGTGGTGATGTGGACCTCTTACTCGGTTTTGAGTTTTATGAGGACGCTCCAGACCTGTTCACAGTGTGGCGCGGTCTTGTGGGTGGCGAGCTTGAGGAGGTTGGTGTCGGAGCTCTTGACCGGGCCAGCGCAGAGTTCACCTGGAGCGGCCAGAACGGCTATCGAAATGAAGGTGAAATCATCGGCTATGAGTGGTTCTTGAGCGGTCAGGGTAGCTTCTGAGGCTTTCGTCCTTTGTCGCCCTCGACAATGCGGGGGGAAACACCGCACTGGTGGGGGCCAAGGCGGCGCGTCTTGGTGAACTCCTCCGGCTTGGCTGGCCGGTTCCACGTGGCTTTGTGATCAGTCCCAGCGCCTTGAGTGATCTGGTGGCGCAGCAGGGCTCACTGCAGATTTTGGAGCGAGCTCATCGTGCGCTGACCTCGGGGGATGGGGCACGGGCCCTTCGAGCCGGTCTGGAGGCAGGCGATTGTCTCCGCGAGTTGACCTTAAGTGCGACTTTTCGCGCCTCCCTGGAAGCTCAATGTAGTGCTTTGCTCGAGGGCCCCGAGATCGAGGGTGCTTCTGTGTCGGGTCTGCCGTCGTTGGCTGTGCGCTCTTCGGCGTTGGTGGAGGACGGCTCGCAGCAGTCCCATGCCGGCCAGTTCAGTTCAGTTCTCAACCTACGCTCGGTGGAGGCGGTGTTTGATGCTGTTACCGAGGTCTGGGCTTCCTGGTTCAGTGAGCGAGCTATCGCCTATCGGCAGCGCTGGCTGCAGGATCAACAGGCAGGAGTCTTGTCCCTGGCTGCTGTGCCGGCCATGGCGGTCCTTGTGCAGCGCATGATCACGCCCCGTTGTTCCGGGGTCTTGTTTACTGTTCATCCGGTACGGGGCACTCGTGATGAACTCTGTCTGGAAGCAGGTCCAGGTCTGGGCGAGGAGCTGGCCCAGGGACGTCTTTTGCCCGATCTTTTTGTGGTCCGGAGGCCGCTCGATGCTTCCTCTCGTTTTTCAATTTCGGAGCGCTCGGTGGCGCGCAAGGAGCGTGCCCTGCGGGCCAGCATCGAACACGAGGGAAAACTCCAGTTTGAGCCGCTCCCGGCCGCGGCTCGACGGCAGCCCTGCCTGGACGATGGCGAAATCATTGCCCTGTGTCGGTTGGCTGTAGACCTGGAACAGCATTGCGGGGCGGCGGTCGATTTGGAGTGGGCGCTGGACAGTGCAGGTCGGATTTTCCTGTTGCAGGTTCGTCCGGTCACAGCACTGGCCGGATCTGGGCCGGTGCGGAGCCACGATGCGCGGCCGCTACGGGCTCGTCCGCTGCTCTGGACCCAGCGGTTCTCCGGTGAGCGCTGGACTGAAGGAGCGACCCCTTTGGGATGGTCCATTGTGCAACCAGCCCTTCATCATTTCACCTACTGGGAAGTCGCTAGTGAGCGCTGGCTCGAAGGCAGTGAACCCAGTCGGCTCATTCTGGGCCGCCCCTATTTTAATCTCACCATCTTTCGCCATCTTGCCTTTCGTTTACCGGGAGGAGCACCGCCGCAGTTTTTGCTGGAGATGTTTCCCCCGGATGAGCAGCGCGAACTGCAGGAGCAGGCACCCTTATTGCCCAATCTTGGCCTGGTGGTTTCAGTCCTTGGCCAGATGGTTCGCGAGCGGCGCTGGGAGCGCTATCGGTTTAATCCACGTACCAACTGTGCCGATTGGGAAGAATTTCAGCCGCGTTTCGAGGCGCAAATAGCCGACCTGAGTGTGGATTTCCTTGAGATTGGCCCAGGACTGAAGGTTCTTGAAGTGGCTCGACAACTGATGGTTGACTACCTGAGCATTCATCTACTGAGCCTGCTCTACGCGCATCTCTCCTATGAAGGGCTCGGGATCCTGCTGCGGAGCTGGGGCGGCCTCGGTGGCGAGGCGCTCCGCGCCGCACTGGTCTCTCAGCCTGCTGATAATGAAACGCTCCGCTGCAACGCAGCGCTGTGGCGGCTGGCCTGGCAGGCCCAGCAGCTGGAAGAGGTTCGCGCTCGCCTGTTGCGAGAGCCGCTGCCGAGCCTGTCGGAGCTGGAAGGCTGTGAGGGGGGAACTCAGTTCGTCACAGCTTTCGCTGAGTTCCTGCAGGCCTTTGGTCATCGCAGCAGTGCATCGTGGGAGATCTTTGCAAGTCGCTGGGAGGACAGCCCCGAGCTGCCTCTACAGATGATTGCCGGGTATCTGCGCGGCGGTCTACCAGTCGATCCTTCGCTGGCAGAGCGGCAGCGGAGTGAGGAGCGCGAGCAGGCTGAACGGCTGGTTCGAACCAGGATGGGCAGGACCGCACTGCGCAGGCTGCTGCCTTGGCGTCAGCAGCTCTTCGACCGCCTGCTTGTCCTGTCTCGGCGCTACATGGCCCTGCGCGAAAACCAGCGTTTCAGCTTTGACCGTCTGCTGCTGCGGATGAAGCGAGTTCTGGAGCGCCTGGGCGCGCTGTTGGAGCGTTCGGGTGCGCTGGGCTCCGGAGCGGACATTGTATTTCTTGAGATCGATGAAGTGCTTGAGCTGCATGAGGGCAGGCTCGCCCCGGATCTGGCCAGCCAGCGCATTGAGCAGCGCCGCCAGCGCTTTAACCGCGATCTACTTGCGGTTCATCCGGATTTTCTCAGCGGCGAAGAGGCTGTGCCTGTTCCCCTTGGACATGGTGCTGCCGGTGGTGATGTGTTGGTTGGTCTGGGCATCTCCAGTGGGAGGCTGCGTGGCAGGGTGCGGGTATTGAGCAGGCTGGAAGATATGGCCGCGCTGCAGCCTGGCGAAATTCTGGTCTGTCGGGCCGCCGATCCTGGCTGGACGCCCTTGTTCCTGACCGCTGGGGCCCTGGTCTTTGAGCTGGGCTCGGTGCTTTCGCATGGCGCGGTTGTGGCCCGGGAGTACAAGCTCCCAGCTGTGGTCAATGTTCAGGGAGCCTGTAGCCTGCTGCAGGACGGCATGGAAGTTACTGTCGATGGAGATCGGGGAACCGTGACTTTACATCGGGCACTAAAGGGCCCCATGTTGAGGGATGAACTTTGCTAATTGATGGAATCGATGTCCCAACAACGCCTTCTCTATAGCCTGCTCTTGATCTTTGCTCTCGCTTTAGCGGTTGGCTGTGGGCCAGCCTTCAATTCGGGCGCGGATGCTCCAGCTTATCGCGGTATCGATCCGCTCACTGACGATGAAGCAACCGAAGTGCCGCTCTCTGGAGGGGCCGATGGGAGCGATGATACAGTTGGCGGTGACTGTTGCGGGAGCAATGAGGCGGAGATGGTTACGGTCAAGTCGCTGGAGCCGGCGCCAGACTCCAGCGATCATCACTATCGCCGACCGCTGAACCTGCGCTTTACCGGCGATGCCAGCGACTCGGTGTTTCGAGTGCGCGGTCCTGGCCAGGATGGCCTCACCGAAGAGCTGACTCTCATGCCAGCGGAATGGAGTGAAGCGGGCACTGTCGCATCGGTTCAGCCGGTGGCGTTCCTGGCTCCCGACACCCGCTACCAGGTGATGATTGAGCGGGATGACTCGATGTTCTCTTACGAGTTCACCACTTCTTCTGTTGGCACTCCCGTTGCCGCCGATGTGGAACTGTCCGGCCTGACCTATGATGTCCGCATCCACGGCGAAAATGTGGCTTCTCCTGCGGGGCTTGCTCCCCATCTTGATTCGTTATCGGCTGACTTCGCCTGGCTTTGGCAGTTTCACGCGGGATCTGATGATGCTGAGCTAAGGCTTGAGACCGGCGCCGGATTGCAGGGGCCCGAGGAACTTAGCCAAGACAGCTGTACCCCGACCGCCAGTCTGTTTGACGCTGATAATGCCCTCGAACTTACCGGCTCCCTGTTCGCTGCCGAGGCATCGCGAGCTGTGCTCTGGCTGGGTGCTCATCCGGTTGTCCTGCAGGAGGTCCTGGTCGATGGTGACTTCCACTCCGATGCGACGGCCATTTCTGAGGTGGCGATCAGCGGTTGGCTGGAGGTTGGCGGACTGGCTCCCCTGCTCGGCGCACCGCTTGTTGCGGACGGTGGCTCCAAGGCCCCCTGCGATTGGGTCCAAGCCATGCTTGGTGCGAGTTGCGAGTCTTGCCCTGCTGGCTCTGAGCAGTGTCTTTGGTTTGCTCTTGAATCCCTTGATGGCAGCTTGCTAGATCAGGCCCTTGAGTCGGTGGCCACCAACGCCCCTCAGCTTTGTGATGGTTCCGACGCCTTCACCAGCTCGTTGTCCTGTGCTCTGGCGTCTGGCAGACCCGCTGCTGCCGGTCTGTGGTGGTGTGTTGGTCTGGCCATCTGGCTAGGTCGTCGACGCCAGCCCTGCTGAGTCTCTGTGCAGCGCTTGCACGCTCACCTAGCCCCCTCAGCCCTCGCGCCTCCTTGCTGTCCAGCTGGTCGAACTGTTTCAGCTCGTTCTGCTCAGTTTGTTAGGATCCTCGGGTCTTGGGGAAGGTCGCCTTGCTGGGGAAGTTGCTCTGGTTGAGGTCTGCTTCTCGCGGAGGGAGGGGCGATGAGCGAGCATAATTCTGCACTGCTGCTGCTGGATGAGCTGAAGCAGGAGACTGAGTCCGCGCTGCGGACTCGCCGCCGGGTGGCAGGCCTGTTGCTGGTGATGATCGCGCTGTTTGTCGCCAATCTGTGGTGGCAGCTTGAGAGCTTCGATGCGGACATGATGCTCGCGGATCTGGAGATTCACGCCACCACCACGGTCTGGCCACAGTTGAGCGCGGAGCTGGAGGCTGTGGGTGAGGAAGCGGTGCCGGCCATCTCAGAGGCGCTCTCCTCAGAGGCCAACGTGCTGCTGATCCGTGCCACTGAGCAGCTGACCAGCGAGAGCGAGGTCTTTCAGGACAACATGGCCAGACACATGCATCGCTCGCTGGAAGCTGCGTTTGCTGACGTTGCCAGCGAGGAGGATACGGAGCTGAGCGAGCGGCTGATGGACTTCTCGGTCAACCCTGAAGTCCACGAAGAGCTACTGAGGAGGCTGCAGGTGAGCGCTCGTCAGTGGGCTGAGCGGGAGCTGGACAGCACCTTTGCTGAGCACGTTGAGTTGCTCAGCTCCATCAATGAGAGCGTTCAGGTCCTGGTGCGTCAGGCCGAGGAGGACGAAAGCCTGAAGGGTCAGCAGCCTCAAGATGTGCTGCTGCTCTTTGTTGAGATCATGAACGCACGCCTTGGTGGGGAGGGCTGAGCGATGGGAGATGACGGCGTGGCCGCTGGTTCGCGGAATAGTGATATGGAGGCGGTACTGGCGCGCTTGCGGGCTGAGCTTGAGCTGCAAGGCTCTGAGCGTGTTCGTTCGCAGAGGATTGGACTGGCCATTGTGGTCCTTGTGGGTCTCTATCTGTGTTGGGTAACCGTGCAGGTCAATCGCCTCAGCGATCCTGAGGAGGTCGCGCTGGCAGCGGCAGGCGCTGCGATGGGCGCCACCCCTGTCCTTGGCGAGCACCTGCGCACGGTTCTGGTCGAGGGGGCTCCGGATATTGCCAGGTTGGCTAGCTCCAGTGTTGTGGACA
>DJIF01000022.1 GCA_002433485.1 Deltaproteobacteria bacterium UBA6601 | reverse complement strand
GTGCGTTTGGAGTGTTGTTGATGCGAGTCCTGGTCCTCGGTGGTGGCGGTCGAGAGCATGCACTGTGCTGGAAGATTGCTCGCTCGCCGCTCTGCGAAGCCCTGTTTTGCGCACCTGGTAATGCTGGCATTCGCCAGGTGGCGGTATGCCTGGGACTGGATCCACTTGATCCGCAGGCGGTTCTCGAGGCCTGCGCAGTGCAGCGGATTGATCTGGTGGTCGTTGGGCCCGAGCAGCCGTTGGTCGACGGGCTGGCAGACACGCTCCGTCAAGCAGGACTGGCAGTGTTCGGGCCGGGTGCCGCTGGTTCCCGTCTGGAAGGAAGCAAGTCTTTCGCCAAGGAGTTTATGGCCCGACACAACATCCCCACCGCGCAGGCCGAGGTCTTTGCTGATCCCGATGCGCTGTTGGAGCACCTCAGCAACTGTCCGGTGCCCGTAGTTGTAAAAGCCGATGGCCTGGCTGCCGGCAAGGGCGTTTTGGTTTGTATGAGTCGGGAAGAGGCTTTGGCTGCAGGTCAGGCTATTGCTGTGGAGCGACGCTTCGGTGGCGCCGGCAAACAGGTGGTGGTTGAGGAGTTTATGGCGGGTGAGGAGGCTACGGTGCTGGCACTCGTCGATGGGGAGTCAGTGGTTGTGTTGCAAGCCTCGCAGGATCACAAGCGTAGGTTTGACGGGGACCGGGGGCCCAACACCGGGGGCATGGGCGCCTACACGCCGGTGCCGCTGGTGGATGATGAACTTATGAAGCGGGTGCGAAGTGAGATTCTTGTGCCTGCAGCTCGCGGTCTGAAGGCTGAAGGGATGACCTATCAGGGTGTGCTCTATGCCGGCTTGATGATCGACGCATCAGGCCCACGGGTGGTCGAGTTCAACTGTCGCTTCGGGGATCCTGAGACCCAGCCCTTGATGTTGGCACTCAACTCCGACCTGCTGTCCTTGTTGTGGGCGACCGCCAACGGTCATCTGGCCGATGAGCCGCTGCCGCTTTGGCATGACGGCGCGAGTCTGTGTGTGGTCTTGGTCAGTGACGGATACCCGGGCACCTACTCCAAAGGAATCGCCATCGAGGGCCTCACTGGGTCGGCGCAGTTTAACGATGTGGTGGTGTTTCATGCGGGCACCCGGAGTAATGCTGACGGTGGCTTGGTAACTAATGGTGGGCGAGTCCTGGGCGTGAGCGCACGGGGAGCAGATCTCTCTGCTGCTCGAGATAAGGCTTATGCTGCCGCACAACAGATCTCTTGGCGGGGTATGGACTACCGCCGGGACATAGCCACTCAAGCACTGAGTGGTCGAGGAGAAACATTGAGATGACAAACAGCAGCGCCAAGGTCGGAATTCTGATGGGTTCGATCAACGATCGAGGAGTCATGCAGGCCTGTGCCGACACCCTGGACAAGTTTGGGGTTTCGTACGAGTGGCGAGTCTCTTCTGCACATCGCACTCCCGCCGACACCCACGCCTTCGCCAGTAGCGCTCGGGAACGAGGTATTGAGGTGATTGTGTGTGGCGCAGGGGGTGCTGCCCACCTCGCCGGCGCGGTCGCTGCAGCCACTACGCTGCCAGTTATTGGGGTGCCGATTGATGTCAGCCTCGATGGCCTTGACTCTCTGCTTGCGACGGTGCAGATGCCGGGTGGGATTCCAGTCGCGACGGTCGCAATTGGTCGTGCTGGTGCCAAGAATGCCGCCTTGCTAGCGATCCAGATCATTGCGACTCACGATGAGGTCCTGGCAAAAGCGCTGGATGACGATCGTCAAGCCATGGCGGTCAAGGTGCGCGCGGCCAACGAGGAGCTGCAGCAACGTTAAGGCTTAGCCCTATGATCCGATCCAGTTCCAGCCAGGCCCATCCTGTTGAGCAGGTGCGCTGGTCCCAGCTCGAGGCCCCCTTGCTGCGGGCGGTGGAGGTGCTGGTTGGCGGTGGAGTTGTGGTTTATCCCACCGAGACTGTGTATGGGATTGGCACCTCGCTGACTGTTGGAGATGAGGGCATAGAGCGAGTGCGGCGTGCCAAGGGATCCCCTCCTGGGCGGCCTTTTCTGGTGCTGGTCGATAGCCTGGAGCGTGCGTTCTCTTTATGGTCGACGGTCTCCCCACTGGCGCGGCAACTGGCGGAGCGCCACTGGCCCGGTCCGCTGACCCTTATTGCACCGGCCGCAAAGGGTCTTCCCGAAGGGTTGCTGGGGCGCGTGGAGCGGGATGGTGAGGAACTCTCTACCGTGAGCGTGAGGGTTCCCGGTGACTTGCGCCTCACGCGCCTTCTGCGGGCCCTTGGCGCACCGCTGCTGTCGACTTCTGCCAACCTGAAAGGGGAGCCTCCTCCCGTCCGTTTTGCGGACGTCGATGTGCAGGCCCTGCGCCCCGATCTTGCGATTGACGCTGGAGCCTGTGTCGGTGGCCTGCCATCGACCCTGGTGAGTGTTGCCGGATCTGAGCCCATGGTGCTCCGGCAGGGCGAGTTGGTGATCGAGGAGTTTGAGTCGTGACTCAGCGGTGGGGTCGACAGGGCTCCGGGTCGCCCGTGAGTGAGCTGTTACGTGGCATTAGTGAGCAGCTGGGTCTGCCGCTGCCAGCCGGCTGCCAGACAGCCTGGCGACGGGCGGTCGGAGACAACATCGCCCGCCATAGTCGGCCCATTGAGTTGCGCAGGGGTCTGCTGAAGGTTCAGGTTGAGGGCCCTGCCTGGGGGCGAATGCTCGATGAGATTGGCGCAGTTTTGGTGCAGCGCCTGGTTCGCGAGGGCCTGACGGTCAGTGAGGTCGAGTTGATTGAGGTGGAATCGGCTACCTGGCAGGCTCGTCTCGAGCTTCCTCGCAGTGATGGTTGAAAGCGGCTAACGCCGCTGCTAGATCCCATTGGCTTGCCGTAGTTCGCCGTTCTTAAGGGTAGAGAGAATCATGTCCGAGCAGAGCCCCCCCTACGAACACGCAGCGCTGGAGCGCCGCTGGCAGCAACGCTGGCACAAGGAACGCAGCTTCGCCGTTGCCGAGCACAGCGATTTGCCCAAGTACTACGTGCTGGAGATGTTCCCTTATCCCTCGGGTCGTCTCCATATGGGACACGTTCGAAACTATTCCATTGGTGATGTGATCGCCCGCTTTAAGAAGGCTCGCGGTTTTGATGTGCTGCATCCAATGGGCTGGGATGCTTTTGGCATGCCGGCTGAAAATGCGGCCATCGCCAACGGGGTTCATCCCTCTCGCTGGACGCGTTCCAACATCGCAGCGATGCGCGATCAACTGCAGCGCCTGGGCCTGTCCTATGACTGGGACCGGGAGTTCGCCACCTGCGATGCCGAATATTATCGCTGGGAACAGACCATCTTTCTTGAGCTTCTTGAGCGCGGCATTGCTTACAAAAAGGGCGGACTCCTTAACTGGTGTGAGCCCTGCCAGACCACTCTGGCCAACGAGCAGGTAGAGGATGGTTGCTGTTGGCGTTGTGGCAATCTGGTGACTCAGCGTGAGATGGAGCAGTGGTATCTGCGCATCACCGACTATGCCGATGACCTCCTGGCGGCCCTGGATGAACTGTCCGGCTGGCCAGCCGCGGTGACCTCGCAGCAGCGCACCTGGATTGGTCGTTCGACCGGCGCATCGATCTTTTTCGAACTGGAGGATTCTGCCCAGTTGGAAGGGCTGGAAGGGGGCATTGAGGTCTTCACCACGCGTCCGGATACGCTCTACGGGTGCACCTTCATGTCGCTTGCACCAGAACACCCCTGGACCAGAAAGCTGGCCGCCGGGACCCCACAGGAAGAGGCGGTCAATGCCTTTGTTGACCGCATGGGGACTACCGACAGGGCCCAGCGCATGGATGAGGGAGCTGCGAAAGAGGGGCTCTTTGTGGGCCGTTATGCACTCAATCCGGTGAACGGCCGTCGGATTCCCATCTATACCGCCAATTTTGTCCTGGCGGACTATGGCACAGGGGCAGTGATGGCGGTCCCAGCCCATGATCAGCGGGACTTTGAGTTCGCTGACAAGTATGGCATCGAGAAGCTGGTGGTGATCCAGCCTGACGGTGAAGCTCTGGACGCCGCTTCGATGACGGAGGCTTGGACCGGCGCCGGCCAACTGCGCAACTCGGGTCCGCATGATGGACTCTCCAGCGAGCAGGCCAAACAGGCCGTGGTCGCCGAGCTTGAGGCCCATGGGCGGGGCAAGGCAGCGGTGAACTTCCGACTTCGGGACTGGGGCATCTCGCGGCAGCGCTACTGGGGTGCGCCGATTCCGGTGATCTACTGCCAAACCTGTGGCATGCAGCCTGTTCCTGCTGACCAGTTGCCGGTTCAGCTGCCTGAAGATGTCGTCCTCGATGGCGAGGGGGGCTCTCCGCTCGCTCGACACGAAGGGTTCTGGCGCACTGAATGCCCCAGTTGTGGTGGGCAAGCCCGCCGCGAGACCGACACCTTTGACACCTTTATGGAGTCGTCCTGGTATTTCCTTCGTTATTGCTCGCCCCAATATCTGGGTGGGATGGTCGATGCAGAGGCCGCTGCGCGTTTCCTTCCGGTCGACCAGTACATTGGTGGCATTGAGCACGCGGTGATGCACCTGCTCTACGCTCGCTTTTACACGCGGCTGCTTCGTGATCTTGGCCACCTGGAGGTTGCGGAACCCTTCCGTCAGTTGCTTTGCCAGGGGATGGTGTGTCACGAGACCTACCGTAGCGAGGACGGGCAGTGGCTGTACCCAGGAGAAGTCGACATCAGCGTCGCTGAATCCGGGCGGACCGCCTTTCGTAAGAGCGATGGCAGTGGGGTGCGCATTGGTCGGGTCGAAAAGATGAGCAAGAGCAAGCACAATACGGTCGATCCCGAGACCTTTATTGAGCGCTATGGAGCCGACACCATCCGGTTGTTTTGTCTGTTTGCGGCTCCGCCACACAAGGATCTGGATTGGTCAGAGAAAGGGGTTGAGGGCTGTTATCGCTTTTTATGTCGAGTCTGGAAGCTGGCTCACCAACGCTCTGAGCTGTTGGGCGCAGCGGTTGATCCTTCGAGCCTGGAACTCGGTGAGGCTGCAACCGAACTCCGGCACAGGGTGCACCAGACCATCGATCGGGTCACTCGGGACATTGATGAGCGGATGCAGCTCAATACGGCGATTGCTGCCATCATGGAGCTGCTCAACGGGCTCTCTGCTTTTCATACCACCAACGGCGTGCCCCGCGACCTCAATGAAGGTGATGCTGCGGTCTTTGTCGAAGGGGTTCAGGTGCTGTTGATGTTGCTCTCTCCTTTTGCGCCCCACCTAAGTGACGAACTTTGGAGCATGTTCCCCGGCGATAAGTTGCTGGAAGACAGTCCCTGGCCGAACAGTGATCCGGCGGTGGCGGCGGCTCGCACCATGACGGTTGTTGTGCAGGTCAAGGGCAAAAAGCGAGCAGAGATCAGCTTTGCTGTGGATGCCTCGGAGGAAGAGATCAAGGCGGCAGCTCTGGTCCATCCCAAGGTGGTTCGCTTCCTGGGCGATGCTCCACCGCGAATGGTCAAGTATGTGCCTGGCCGTCTGGTCGCGATTGTGCCGGGAACATAAGGGGTGGCTAGACGGGGTGAGGACCGGCCCGCACTGGATCAGATCCGTGAGGACATTGCGGCCGATGCTCTGCGGCCGATCTATCTGGTCCGCGGCGGCGACCGGCAGGAAGCTCTGCTTGGGCGAAGAGCTTATGACCGTATCTACCAGGCTGCGGTCGCTGGCGGTCCCCGAGGCTTTAACGAACAGAGCTTTCAGGGTGAGAAGTGTCGAGCGGAGGAGGTAGCCTCGGCTTGCCAGCATTTGCCGATGATGGCCAGTCGCCGCTTGATTGTGGTGCGCAATGTCAATCGACTGAAGCAGGAGCAACAGGATGTTCTGGCCGGCTACTGCCAGAATCCTTCGCCAACCACCGTTTTATTGTTGGTTGAGGATCCCAATACCGGTCAGCGCCGAGGTCAACCATCGCCTCTTGATGGTCGTCGCAAGCTTGTCAAGGCGGTCAAGAAGAAGGGGCTCGATTGTTCGTTCAAGAAGCTCTATGGCCGCGCCCTGGAGCAGTGGGTGGCTCAGGAGGCAGAGGCTCTGGGTAAGCGCGTCGAAGGTCGCTTTGCCGACTATCTGGAGGGCGTCCTGGGGAATGACCTGGGGCAAATTCACAATGCCCTTTCGGTTGCCGCTCTGTTCGTTGGTGAGGAACCTGTGATCCGGACCGAGGATCTTGAGCAGGTCGTCTCAGGGCGTAGGCAGGAGGCGCTCTGGGATTTGCTGGATGCCGTTGGTGGGAGAAAGCTGGAAGTGGCTTTGAAGAATCTGCAGGTGCTCTACGCGCAGGGGGAACGTCCAGAACCCCTCTTAAATCTGCTTAAGAAGAGACTTCGGCAACTGCTCCTGGCCGAGAAGGCGAGGGCCGCCGGGATGGCACAGCGGCCGGCTCTGATTGCAGCTGGCGTGACCCCCAACATGGTGTGGAAGTATGAGTCTCAGATGGGGCGCTACCGGGTGATGGAACTACGTCGCGGGCTGTCGCGATTGTTGCGTGCAGAGAGCGATGTTAAGGGCGGTTCCAGAGTGGATAATCGTTGGTCTCTTGAGCGCGCTATCCAAGCCATTGTGGTGGGTGCTTAAAGGTTCAGAACCGAAAAGGCCGGGCGGTAACTTCCGCCCGGCCTGTCCGGCTCTGTCTCAGCTTCTGCGTTCTACCTCTGCTCTGATCCTACTGTTCTGCTTCTGGACAGCGTCTGCGCAGCTCGGCAGCTGGCCGAGCGAAGTGTTTAGTTGGCGGCTGCCTTGTTGAAGGCGCGCGCCAGCCTGGAGATCTTCCGGGACGCGGTATTGCGGTGAATCACGCCCTTGCTGGCGGTGCTGTCAATGAGGGCCGTAGCACGGAGGAAGAGCCCGCGGGCCTCCTCAAGGCTGCCTTGCTCAATGGCCGTTCGGGCGGCCTTTATGGCGGAGCGCATGTTGCCGCGCTGGATGCGATTGCGCAGGCGAATCTTCTCGTTCTGGCGGATTCGCTTAAGAGCACTCTTGTGATTGGCCATGGATTCTATCGTCCCGTTGTTACTGCCCTTGCGAGCGTGGCTGCTGAGCCACTCGTTCAGTTGCTCAAGCGGTCGCCTTGTACAAGACCGATCCTGGTAAGTCAACGCTTTCTGTTAACTAAGCGTTGCCCTGGAGCCTCGCCCGCGGCTTCCATCGCAGGCCAAGAGTGTTCGGCGCTGGCCGCCGCCCGCGCTTTGGTGTATCAAGCCCACAGCGGAGCTACCGCCTGTTTCGGTCGGCCCCCGGGAGCGAACTGGCCTTGGACAAGCAGCGTCACATTCGCAACTTTGCCATCATCGCTCATGTCGATCATGGCAAGTCGACCCTGGCAGATCGAATGCTCGAGGTTACCGGCCTGGTGGGTGACCGCGAGATGAAAGACCAGTATCTGGACTCCATGGAACTGGAGCGTGAGCGCGGCATTACTATTAAGGCCAACACCGTTCGACTGACGTATCAGGCCAAGGATGGCGAGCACTATCAGCTCAACCTAATTGACACTCCAGGCCATGTGGACTTTGCGTATGAAGTGTCTCGTTCCCTAGCTGCCTGCGAAGGGGTGCTGCTGGTGGTGGATGCGGCGCAGGGCGTCGAGGCCCAGACCCTGGCCAATGTCTATCTAGCCCTTGAGAACGATCTTGAGATGATTCCGGTGCTCAACAAGGTGGACCTTCCCGGCGCCGAGCCCGAACTGGTCCGCGAGCAGATTGAGGACCATGTTGGGGTTGATTGCAGTCACCTTGTGCTGGCGTCTGCCAAGACCGGACTCGGTGTTGAAGAATGCCTGGAGGCGGTGGTTAAGCAGATCCCCCCTCCGTCCGGAGTTCTAGAGGCGCCTTTGCAGGTGCTGATCATTGACTCCTGGTACGACTCGTATCTGGGTGTTGTGTGCTTGGTGCGGGTCGTCCACGGCGTGCTGGCCAAGCGTCAGAAGATCATGATGATGTCCACTCGTAATCAGTGGGAGGTCAGCTCTCTGGCGGTAAAGGCTCCCAGCCCAGTGGAGGTTGCAGAGCTCCGTGCTGGGGAGGTTGGTCTCCTGATTACTGGAATCAAGGATATCGCTGAGACACGGGTAGGGGACACCGTTACTTCAGCCTTGCACCCCTGCGAGGATGTGCTGGACGGCTTTAAGGACCCTCAGCAGATGGTCTATGCGGGCCTGTTTCCCATTGATCCGTCGGACTACGACGCGCTGCGGGATGCGCTCAGCAAGCTCGCTCTCAACGATGCCGCTTTCTCCTGGCAGCCTGAGACCTCTGAGGCGCTCGGCTTTGGTTTTCGCTGCGGCTTCCTGGGCTTACTGCACATGGAGATCGTGCAGGAGCGTCTGGAGCGCGAGTACCAGCTGGATCTCATCACCACCGCTCCTAATGTGGTCTATCAGGCCCGCTTGAAGGACGGCAGCGAGGAGGTGATTCGGCGCCCGTCGGATGTGCCGGATCCGCTCAAGCTGCAGGATCTCAGTGAGCCACGGGTGATGGCGCGGATTCATGTGCCCAACGATCATGTCGGATCGGTGATCAAGCTCTGTGAGGAGAAGCGGGGTCGGCAGTCCGGCATGGAGTACCTGTCGTCCACCAAGGTAGTTGTGGAGTACGACCTGCCCTTCGCTGAGATCGTGTTTGATTTCTACGACAAGCTGAAGAGCTGTACCAGAGGTTATGCCAGCCTTGATTATGAGTTCACCGGCTACGAGGTGGCGCCGCTGGTCAAATTGGATGTATTGGTCCGCGGTAATCCTGTGGACGCCCTATCGCTGATCTGTCATCGCGACCGGGCACAGACCACCGGCCAGAAACTCACCACCAAGCTCAAGGAGTTCATCCCTCGACAGATGTACGAGGTGCCGATTCAGGCAGCCATTGGCAAGAAGGTCGTGGCGCGAACCAACATCAAGGCCTTTCGCAAGAACGTCACCGCCAAGTGTTATGGGGGTGACATCTCTCGTAAGCGCAAGCTACTGGAGAAGCAGAAGAAGGGTAAGGCGCGGATGAAGCTGGTGGGCAATGTCGAGATCCCTCAGGAAGCCTTCTTCGCGGTGTTGAGGATCGACGAATGACCAGCGATCAAAAGAGCCAAGTGCCGCCATCGGGGGTGGGCCGCAAGTCTGTTCTTCGCGAGTACCTGGAGGCCATTGGTATTGCCCTGGCCGTGGCACTGTTGTTGCGGTTCTTTGTGGTGGAGGCGTTCAAGATCCCCTCGGGTTCGATGGTTGAGACGCTGGCCATTGGTGACTTTATCTTTGTTAATAAGATGGCCTACAGAGCTGAGGTTCCCTACACCGCCCTCAGTGTTCGCGTCCCTTTTGGTGGCACTACCATTAAGGAGTGGAGCAAGCCCGAGCGAGGGGAAGTGATCGTTTTCCGTTTTCCGACCGATCAGAAGGTGGATTACATTAAGCGGGTGGTGGGGGTGCCTGGTGACCTGATTGAGATCCGTGACAACCAACTGTTGGTGAACGGGAAGACGTACACTCGCAGCTATCAGGGCAAGGTGAGCTATCAGGATCAACACTGTCGCTTTCACTCTGCCTCCCGTTATCTCGAAGACGACGGGCAAGTTAAGTATCCTGTGTTGCTGAGTGAGGGAAGCAACCCCTTTGAGGACTTCGGTCCGGTGCGGGTAAAGGACGATCACTTGTTCATGATGGGCGACAACCGTGACAACTCTAGCGATTCGCGGGCCTGGGGCCAGGTGCCTATTGAACTGGTGAAGGGCCGGGCGATGTTTGTGTGGCTTTCTCTGGACCGCTGTGCGGCGCTCAGTGGACGAGTCCGTACTGAGCGTTTCGGCCAGGCGGTTCGCTGAGTTCGGGGTAGGGGAGAGCCGGCGATGACTCAAAACAGCAAGCAGATTCTCGACGGGGAAGGGGTGGAACGCTGCCTCAAGCGGCTGGCTTCAGAAATTGTCGACGACTGTGATCCAGAGGTTCCCCTGGCTCTGGTGGGCATTCGTAGCGGTGGCATGCCACTGGCCGAACGGCTCGCTCAGCTCGTTGAGGTAGCCACTAACCGGGCTCCAAGTCTGGGTGCCATCGATATCACCTTGTATCGGGACGACCTCTATACCGGCTTGGAGAAGCCCTCTCTCGGCGAGACCGTGCTGCCCTTTGCTCTGGATGGCTACGGTGTCGTGCTGGTGGATGACGTCTTGTTTACGGGTCGTACGGTGCGGGCGGCTATGGGCGAACTTCATGACTACGGCCGGCCGCGGTGGATTCGGCTGGCAGTGCTGGTAGACCGAGGGCACCGTGAGCTGCCAATTCAGGCGGACTTTGTGGGTAGGCGAGTGGAGAGTAAGGCTTCGGACCGGGTGCAGGTCGAACTGAAGCGCGATGGCGTTGCTGGTGGCGCCTTTCTCATAGGTGGGCAGGCTTGATGGCTGGAACAAGCGGCGGCTTTGCGCGAAAGGATCTGCTGGGCCTTAAGGACTTAAGCGCCGAGGAGATAGGGCATCTTCTTGACGTTGCGGAGCAGTTCCGGGGATTGAATCTTAGGGCTGTCAAGAAGGTTCCAACGCTGCGCGGTAAGTCTGTTATTCACTTGTTTCTTGAGCCTTCAACCAGGACCAAGACCTCCTTTGACATTGCGGCCAAGCGCCTCTCGGCGGACACCTTCTCCATCTCGGGCTCATCCTCTTCGACCACCAAGGGTGAGACCCTCCTCGATACCGCCAAGAATCTCGCCGCGATGCATCCGGACATCATCATCTTGCGCCACAAGCGTTCAGGGGGCGCTGCGCTGCTGGCAAGAGAGCTTCCGCACACTTCCATTGTTAATGCTGGCGACGGTTTTTGTGAGCATCCGACTCAGGGTTTGCTGGACCTGCTGACTATCCGTCGCAGTATCGGCGGTTTTCGTGGTCGTGTGGTCAGTATCGTCGGTGACATCATGCACTCACGAGTCGCGCGCTCGGCAATCTATGGACTGCGGACTCTCGGGGCTGAGGTGCGGGTGTGCGGGCCGCGCACCTTGATTCCTCCGGGTCTTGATAGCCTTGGCGTGGAAGCCCACGATCACCTTGAGACCGCGCTTCCTGGCGCAGATGTGGTGATGATGCTGCGCATTCAGCAGGAACGTCTGGAGCGGGGCGGCCATTATTTCCCGAGCACCCGGGAGTACAGTCGGATCTGGGGTCTGAACCGGAGCAAGCTGGAACGCTGGGCGCGCAAGGATGTCATCGTTATGCACCCCGGCCCGGTAAACAGGGGCGTTGAATTGGAGCCTGAGCTGGCGGATAGTCGCTGGTCCGTGATCCTGGATCAGGTGGAGAATGGGGTCGCGGTGCGAATGGCGGTCCTCTATCTGGTGCTAGGCGGAGAGCGGGCAGCTCGTTCGGAAGGGCGTGGACAATGAGCAACGCAATCGAGCCAACGCTACTCCAGGGCGGGCGAGTGGTCGATCCTGCCAGTGGCCACGACGGGGTAGCCGACATTCTAATCGGTGCGGATGGACACATCGTTGAGTTGGCTCCCGGCCTGGCCGACCAATGTCCAGCACGGACACAGATCGTCGATGTGAGCGGCCGCCTGGTAGTGCCCGGTTTTGTGGACCTGCACACCCATCTGCGTGAGCCTGGCCATGAGTACAAGGAAACCGTCGAAACCGGCAGTGCATCGGCAGTTGCAGGGGGCTTCACTACCATTCTCTGTATGGCCAACACCAATCCAGTCAATGATAACGGTGCAGTAACCCGCTACATCGTCAGCCAGTCCGAGGCCTGCGGTCTGGCAAGGGTGCTGCCCATCGGCGCCCTGTCCCACGGGATGGAGGGTAAAAAGCTCGCTGAAATTGGCGATATGCTGGCCAATGGCGCGGTCGCCGTCTCCGATGATGGGTTGCCCGTGATGGACGCGCACTTGATGCGCAGGGCCTTGGAGTATTGCGCGGGTCTGGGGGTCCCCGTGATTGCCCATGAAGAAGATACCTGCCTCTCTGGTGGTTGTATGAATGAGGGCCGGGTGTCGACTTTGCTAGGGCTGCGGGGGATCCCCGATGCGGCTGAGGACGTGCTGGTCTCGCGCGATATTATTCTCGCCGAGCTCACGGGTGGTCACCTGCATGTCGCTCATGTCTCGACCGCAGGCGCGGTCAGGCTGATTCGAGAGGCTCAAGCCCGCGGAGTTCATGTCACGACAGAAGTGACCCCGCATCACTTCACCCTCACCGATGAAGCAGTGGTGGGTTATGACCCTGATACCCGCATGGCTCCGCCCCTGCGCAGCGAGGAGGCCCGGCAGGCGGTGGTTGAAGGGCTCAGGGACGGTACGATCTGCTGCATCGCCACCGATCACGCGCCCCATTCAACCATCGAAAAGGAGGTCGAGTTCGAACTCTCTGCATGCGGAGTGGTGGGGCTTGAGACCGCTTGGGGCCTTACTTATCGATTGGTCCAGCAGGGGGAGTTGGACCTCATGACCGCCGTCCGCCTGCTCACCAGCGGGCCCTCGCAGTGCTTCGGCTTGAAGACCGGGACCCTGGGGCCAGGGGTTGCTGCGGATCTGGTGGTCATTGATCTTGATGCAAGCACTCCGGTAGAGGTCGATGAGTTTCACTCACGGTCCCGCAACTCACCGTTTAAGGGCTGGGAGCTGCCATCGCGGATCGAGCGCACTCTGTTCGGTGGCAGGACCGTTTATCTCTGGGACGGAGCCGAGGGGCGAGTTGGAGCCGAGGCGACCGCCCGCTAACGAAAGTCTCGGTCCATTACAGTCGTTCGACCGTCAGCCAACGCCCGCTCCATCGCTTGATCACAATGGGCGCGGATAAGGTCCGACAAAATTTCGTTCACCGAGGCCGAGGTGTTGCAGTCCGACCGCGCACGAATGTAGGCCTTTAGCTTGCTGACTACGACCAGGGTCTCGCGCGGCACCCCCGGGCCTTGATGTAGCGACGACGAACTCGTGGGTGCACGCGGTGAAGGATTTGTCGCGACGATTCGCCGTTCACCTCCACCGCGTTGCGCCGGTGGCTTGCTCGGTCTAGTACTTGTTGGGTCTGGTTTGCGGGTGGGCTGGTTGCGATCCGGGCTGGTCGCGTCAATTTGCCGGGGGGCGGTCTCTTGTTCGGCCCAGGGATTGCGATGCCCCATGGTGGGAACGTGGGCGTTCCAGCAGGGCATTGAGCAGAACACGTAGTTGGTGCGGCGCGAGTTGCAGGTGGAAACACTGCAGCGGTAGTAGCGACCTGAGAAGGGGATGGAACGCTTGCATGAGCTGCACTTTCTCCAGAATGACAGGTCGGTCATAGCTTTAAACTCCGGGGCGTTACGAGTCGAAGCCGATTCGTCGGCCTTTTAATGGAGAGTAGCGCAGCCGGCGCGGTGGGTGGCGTTGACCTGATGGCGGGTCTGGATAAAACTTTCACTTCGACGCGGCTGCTCACCCAGGTGTGCTGGGGCGGCCGAAAACCAACAGCAATACTGGTGAGATCGTGCGTAAGTATCCGATGACTCCTGAAGGCCACGCTAAGCTTCAGGCGACCCTGAAGAACCTGATCGAGGTAGAACGCCCAGCGGCGGTCAAGGCCATCGAAGTGGCTCGCGCCCATGGTGACCTGAGTGAAAATAGTGAGTATGACGACGCCAAAGAGCGACAGGGGCTCATTGAAGCTCGGATTCGTGATTATGAGGCCAAGCTCGGCCTGGCCCAGGTCATCGATCCATCCACCCTTTCTGGTGACAAGGTCATGTTTGGAGCCCATGTCACCATGGAGGATGTCGACACCGATGAGGAGCTAACCTATCAACTGGTCGGCGGCGAAGAATCCGATCTAAAGCTTGGCCGCGTCTCGGTGGAGAGCCCTATCGGCAAGGCGCTGATGGGCCGAGAAGTCGATGATGAAGTGGTCTTCAATGTGCCTCGAGGTCGCCGTACCGTTGTGATTACTGAGGTTGAATACAAGTAGTCGGCACGAGCGTTCCCCTTGCTTGCAGAGCTTGAAGGCGTAGCGACAGCGCTTGAGCTGGCTCTGTCGGAGCGGGCCTGGCGCGCACCTGTAGCTGAGGTGGAGCACCTCAGTAGTACTTTGCTGGTGTCGCTGGAAGGTCTGCAAGAAGATCAGTTATCCGCTGCGGGTCGAAACTTTTTGCGCCGCCTTCGCCGCTCGGTCGTGGATCTGCCCAGCCTGCCTGCAGAAGAGTGTCGTGAACGCCTGCAGCGGACCCTGAAAGCGGTGCGCTCTCGGCTGCTTCGTGGCGCCGATCCTGGCAGCGCTGTGGACCCACAGCACCGTCGCAGGCAGGATGCGCCGGCCCGGGAACTCAGCGCCCCTGCAGCAGTACCCATCTCAGAGCTCAAGGGCGTCGGTCCCGTTACCCGCGATTCACTGGTCGCCGCCGGGGTCGTCACCGTGGCCGATCTGCTGCACTACCTTCCCAGGGAGTATCAGGATCGCACCCAGTGTTGTGCGATTGCCGACTTGGTCCCAGGAACTGATGCCGTGGTGAGCGGCACCATTACCGCTACTCGCGGAGGCCGAGGGCGGCGCGCGCGCTTTTTCGAGCTCGCGGTCAGTGATGGTACTGGCACCTTGTTGGTGACTTGGTTCAGGCCTCCCCCTTATCTGTACGGGACGCTACAGAAGGGCATGGAGATGGTCTTTATGGGCCGGGTTGAGGCGAAGGCGCCGCCGCTGCGCATGAGCCATCCAGAGTTTGAGCCCATAGAGGCTGAGGAGGGGCTCAATCGAGGCTTGGTGATTCCACGCTATCGGCAACCTTCGGGCTTGAGTCAGAAGGTTCTGCGAAAGCTGGTCCGCCGTGCCTTTGAAGACTTTGCTCGTGGGCTCCCTGGACGGGTTCCCGCGGCCATCACGGAGGCTCTGGGGTTGCTGCCCAGGTCGCGAGCTCTGGAGCTGCTGCATTTTCCAGACACAGCCGCCGACCTGCCGGCCTTGCGCGAGGGTCGACACCCAGCCCACGAGGCACTGCTGTTTGAGGATCTGTTTATTCTTCAGGTGGCTTTGCTGCGGCGTCGAGCTGCGCTGCGTGGCAGCGGGTGCTCAGCCTCGGGGAACCCGCAAGCCAGCGGCCAGGTGGCCGGGAACCTTGAGCGCAGCTTGCCTTTTGCCCTGACCGCTGCCCAGCGTCGGGTGCTTGGCGAGCTGAGGACCGACCTTGCCGCGGACACTCCAATGCAGCGCCTGGTCCAGGGAGATGTGGGCGCGGGAAAGACCGTCCTGGCCTTGCTTGCTGCCGCAGAGTTGGTGGAACGCGGCGATCAGGTGGTAGTCCTCGCCCCCACGGAGGTCCTCGCCTTTCAGTGGTGGGACCGCGCCGTAGACCTGTATCGGCCGCTGGGTTTTGAGGTCGCTCTGCTTACCGGCGGGCAGGGGGCTGCAGCGAGACGGCACAATCGCGCCCTTGTCGCCTCGGGCGACGCCGCCATAGTGGTGGGCACCCACGCTGTGTTTCAGGAGCAGGTCAGCTTCGCCAGGCTGGGTCTGGCGGTTGTAGATGAGCAGCAGCGTTTTGGCGTCCTGCAGAGGGCATCGCTGTTGGCCAAGGGGCCCCAGCCTCATCTGCTGGCCCTTACCGCCACACCTATCCCTCGTTCTCTCGCGCTGACCCTCTATGGGGACCTGGACTTGAGCCTTCTTGATGAGCGTCCGCCACGTGGCGAAGTGGCTACCGAGCTGCGCTCCCAGGCAAGGCGGTCTGAGGTCTATGTGGAGCTTAGAGCTGCTCTTGAAGCTGGCGAGCGGGGATTTGTGGTTTGTCCGAGGGTGGAAGGTCCCGGCAGTCCGCGAGCTTGCGTGGATACGGCAGAAGAACTCGCTGGCGGGATCCTTGAGGGCCTGCCCATCGCAGTCCTCCATGGCCGTATGGATCCTGCCGCCAAGGAGCGGGCTGTGGCCCGGTTCCGTGCTGGTGAGGTTGCTGCGCTGGTCAGCACCTCGGTAGTGGAGGTCGGCGTGGATGTTCCCGAAGCCACCTGGATGGTGATAGAGGACGCTGAGTGCTTCGGTTTGTCGTCTCTTCATCAGCTCCGCGGTCGGGTCGGTCGGTCGGTATTGGGTGGGCGCTGTGTGCTGATCTCCTCGCTTGCCGATAGCGAGCGTCTGAACATCCTGGCGGGATGCAATGACGGCTTTGAGATCGCGAGGCAAGACCTCCGTCTTCGGGGGCCGGGGGATCTGGTCGGCGAGCGTCAGGCCGGTTCGCCAGCCTTTCGCCTCAGTACCAGCCCTGGCTTCGCCGCCTTGCTTGAGTCGGCTCGATCTGCAGCGCAGCAGGTCGCCGCGCGAAAAGACTATGAGCACGCACCTGAGTTGGCGCTTCTGCGTGCCGAAGTTGCCGCTCGCCTCCCCCTGGCGGCCGCCGCTGAAGCCGGATGAACGACCCGCTGGGCTGGGCCAATTGGGGACGCAGGATTCGTGTTCTGCTACTGTTCGACGCTTCCATCCTGGTCTGGTTTTGGCCGCTTTTAATTGTTTGCTGGAGAGCGCTATGTCGCAGCCCCGTCAATTCAAGAATCTTGTCGATCTGTGTTCAAAGAGTTGTGAGCGTTACGGCGGCAATCCGCTCTTTGGTACCCGTCGCAGCGATGGTTCCTGGGACTACATCAGCTACGCGCAGTTCGGGGCCCTGGTGGATGAGGCGCGGGGCGGCTTTAGAAGCCTGGGACTCGGGGACGGGGAAGTGGTCGCCGTCATCTCCAACAATCGGGTGGAGTGGGCGGTAGGCGCTTATGCAACCTATGGCTGCGGCGGCATGTACGTGCCTATGTACGAGAAGCAGAATCTGGCGGACTGGGAGTACATCATCGGCGACTCGGGGGCCAAGCTGCTGTTGGTGGCGAACCCGGACATCGCCGCGCGCGCGATGCCGCTGCTGGACCGCTTCGAGCGGCTTGAGAAAATCATCTGCCTTTCTGGTGAAGCCGAGGGCTGCATTCCCTGGGACCAGGTTATGGCCATGGGGCGAGACAATCCGGCAGAGCCGGCTCAGCCGGAGCCGTCCGCACTGGCGGGCCTCATCTATACCTCCGGAACCACCGGCAATCCCAAGGGTGTTCAGCTCAGTCACGGCAATATCACCAGCAACGTCAACGCGGTCCAGTCGTTGTTCCCCATGGAGCAGCAGGATCGTTCGTTGTCGTTCTTGCCCTGGGCTCATTCTTTCGGTCAGACCTGCGAACTCCACTCGGGCATCAGCTTTGGCATTTCGATGGCGATCTGTGACGATGTGACCCGGCTCATTGAGTACCTGCCCGATGTGCAGCCGACGCTGCTGTTCTCGGTGCCGAGAATCTTCAATCGTATCTACGATGGCCTCAATAAGAAGATGGCTGATGCGCCGGCGGCCCGACGCGGCCTGTTTGAGGCTGCGATGCGCACTGCACGGCGACGCAGGGAGCTGACGGCACGGGGTGAGTCTTCAACCTGGCTCAACGTCAAGCACGCGCTCTTTGATCGGCTGGTCTTCTCTAAAGTTCGGGATCGGCTTGGCGGGAGGCTCCGCTGTGCCTTTTCCGGCGGGGCGGCGATCTCCCGAGAAGTGGCTGAGTTTATCGATGATATTGGCGTGTTGGTCTACGAGGGTTATGGGCTCAGCGAGACCTCGCCAATTGCGACCATGAACTATCCCGGTAACAAGAAGATAGGCACGGTCGGACGGCCCATTCCCGAGGTTGACATCATCATTGATACCGATGCGGTGGGAGGGGCTATGGGTCAGGAGGGTGAGATTCTGATCAAGGGGCCCAATGTGATGCAGGGCTATCACAACCTGCCCGAGCAGACCGCCGATGTGTTGCGTGACGATGGGGCCTTTCGCAGCGGCGATCTCGGCTGGCTGGGCGAGGATGGCTTCCTGCGTATCACGGGTCGGATTAAGGAGCAGTACAAGCTTGAGAACGGCAAGTATGTGGTGCCTTCGCCGCTGGAGGAGCAACTCAAGCTGAGCGGTTTTATCAACCAGGTAATGGTGTTCGGCGACAACAAGCTTCATAACGTTGCGATTGTGGTGCCTGACGTTGATGCGTTACAGCATTGGGCCAAGGGTCAGGGAGTTAGCGGCGATCTGGACTCGCTTCTTGCTCAGCCAGCAGTCAAGAAGCTCTATGAGGGCGAGCTTGAGCGGTACAGCAGCGAGGTCTTCAAGGGCTTTGAGAAGGTGCGGGATTTTCGCTTTGTGAGTGAAGAGTTTTCCACTGATAACGACATGCTCACACCGACCCTCAAGCTGAAGCGACGCAATGTCATAAAGGCCTACCAGAGTCTGCTCGACGAGATGTACGAAGGCTGATCAGGGGTCGTCTTTAGCGAGGCGCGCTGAGCTTTTTGAGGCATTGTCCGGGTATAATCTCGGTCGATGGCTCGGCCACTCCGCTCCTCGCTCTGGGCAGATGTAGTCCTTAATCTTGCCCTGCTCACCGTGGCAACTCTTGTGCTTAACGGTGTGCTGTTCTGGAAAGTTGTGCAGGGCCGCGAACTCCAACTGCGCACCGATCTGGCGGCCGAGTTAAGCCGCCAGATAGCCTTTCGAGTGGCTACGCAGGGCGCCGGATTGGGAACCGTCTCGGTGGATCATTCGGGTGGTTGGCGGGAGTTTATGCTTGGAGTTCAGACCCCTCCTGGGGAAGAGTTCTTTGCGGTGCTCACCACTCCAGGGCTTGCGCCGGTGGCGACTCTTGGCGACTGGCCCCGAGAGATCAGTTCTACGCTGGACTCTTCTCTGCGGGAAGCGGAGCGCCGTGCCTGGTTGGTCGATGCCACCGACCTGCGGGCCGCTTTGGCCGGTCGGCGTACTGAACAGGGCCAATGGCAGCCGGTTCCAGGGATCTTCCGTGGGGACCGATACGCGGTTGCTTCCTCACCGGTGCTGACCGGCTCCCATAGTCCCGCTGGTGCGGTCCGCGTAGCCGTTCCCATTGGCTCGATGCTTTTGGGCCGGATGGACCGGGGCAGTCAGTGGGTGCTGTTCGCTTCAGTGGCGAGCAGTGCGCTGCTGATGGGCTTGTTTGGCTACGTCCTGTTCCGCCGCCGGATCCTAAAGCCGATGGAAGCGCTGGTGGCGGGCACCAAGTCGCTTGGGGATGGGGATTTCGATACGCGGCTTCCGGCCGGAGCGGCCAACGAGCTTGGCGAGCTTGCCTCAGTGTTCAACGCGCTGGCAGCGGCATTGGAGGCCTATCGGTCAGCAAATGAGTTGCAGGTGGCTGAGCTCCGCCGGATCAATGAAGATCTGCAGCGCGCACAAGAAGACCTGGTGTTTGCCGAGAAAATGGCCACCGTCGGTCGGCTTGCGGCGGGAGTGGCCCATGAGGTTGGTAATCCTCTTGCTTCTGTGATCGGCTTTGTGGAAGTCCTCGAGCGCGATCCCATGGGCATGCATGAAGACCTCCTGCCACGCATTCGCAGCGAGCTGGATCGAATCCACCACATCATTCGAGACCTGCTTCACTCGGCTCGTCCAGAGCAGGGTGGCGAGACAGCTGGCGAGGACCAGATCAGTGAGGTTGAGGTGGCGACCGTTGTAAACGACGCCATTGAGTTGGTGCAGGTGCAGGACCGCTTCGAAAATCTGGAGTTCGAGCTGAGGTTGGGGAGCAGCCTGCCAGCCGCGCTTTGTCACCCTGGTCGGCTTCAGCAGGTCTTTCTGAACCTTTTTCTCAACGCCGGGGAGGCTATGGATGGTCGGGGGCGGGTTCTGGTGGAACGGATTCTTGAGCAGGATCCCATGCTGGTGATTGCGGTTCGGGATGACGGTCCTGGCATCGATCCCAAAGCGAGATCGAACATTTTCGAGCCGTTCTTTACGACCAAGGATGTGGGCGCCGGCACAGGTCTTGGTCTGGCGGTCTCAGTTCGGCTGGTGGAGACCATGGGTGGTACTCTCGAACTGGAGAGGGACCATTACCCGGGCGCTTGTTTCCATCTGCGCCTTCCCATTGCAGCCGGAGCGAATCCTCCATGAGTGGTGCTGGCGGCTGGTTGCATGGTCACGACGGACTGGTTGTCCTGCTGCAGGTAGGCGCCTTTGGTTTGCTGCTACTGGCCAGTCGAAGGCTGCTGGTGGAGAGCTTTGTGGAGTTAGGCAGGCCCCTGCAAGCTGGCCTCTTTGCTCTCTCCCTGCTGGCGGCACTGATCTCAGCGTTCTGGTTGCCCGCCTTTTCGGCATTTGAGGCGCTAGGGCATGAGGCTTCTTACCTCGAGTGTTTCTCTGGCGCAGCTATGGACGGGTCGGGGAGCGTGTCGCCCGCCAACGCTCATGGCTGGGAAGCCTTCGTTACTTATCCCCTGATCCGTTGGGCCTGGTGGCTGTTGGGTCGCCTCAGCGGTGGTCAGGATGTCGCCTGGCTGCTGGCCTTTAATATCGGACTTCGGGCGTTGTCCGTTTTTCTGCTCGGTTGGACGGCGAGGGTGCTTGCCGGGCGTGCTTCTTGCGCGCTGGTTGCGGCGCTGGTATTGGCTTGCCACCCCTGGCACGCTTTCTGGGGTGCCGCTATCTACAATGTTGCGCTGCCCTTTCTGTTTGCTGTTGCGACCCTGCTTCTGGCCCTTCTGGCCTGGTCGCGCGGGGGCTCTCGGCTGTTAGCTGCTGCCGCTGCTGCAGGGACTCTGGTTGTCGCTGGTCGGGTTGAATGGGCGATTCTGGCACCGATGACTCTAATCCTGCTGCTAGGGCTTGGACCGTCCTGGCCTCGAGCGGATGGGGTGCTAAGACCGAGCAACTGGATTTTCGCCGCTTTGCTGGCGGCACTGGGAATCGCCTCGGTGGTTTTTGCGGGCGGGCAGCTCACCGAGCAGGGGGGCTACCATGGCATTGAGGGTTACTTGGAGACCCTCTTGCGGCAGGCCTGGATCCTTGATCTGAACGAGCCTTTTCATCGTCCTTGGACTTTGCTGGCCCCTGCATTAGGGGGGCTGGTGATGATTAGAAGTCCCCGCTTTGGGTGGCGAGCAGCCGGCGGGCTGGCCGCATTTTTCCTGGTCGGTTATCTGGCGGTAAGCACCTTTAATGACTTCAGCCACCGGCACGTTCTGCCGGCCGGCATCGGCCTGGTGCTACTCAGCAGTTTTGTAGTGCTGCCCCTGTTCGAAGGTGGTCGTTCGTTGCGAATTGTTGCGGCTTGCTCGCTGGTGCTGCTGATTGGCACCGAGCTGGTTTCGCTGCAGAGGGTCGCGTCCCGTTACTACCTCAGTCAGGATGAGTTCTTCGCTGAACATGAGGGCTTCAGCGGCCCTCAGCTCGAAGCGGCAGCGGTCGAGTCGGGGACTTGCTATCTGATTACCGACAACGAGCGTCACTGGCAGCAGGGCATTGCTGGATCACACTTTAACTTGATGGACCCTGGTGAAGCTGTAACTCACTGGCGAAGATTCTCAGGCTGCGTGTTGTGGCTCTTTGACAATGCGGGTTATCGCTACGATGGTCTGGCGGTTCCGCCCCGCTCCACCAAGCTGTTGCATTGGTTTGAGTGGGACTATAAGGGCTGGGTTCGCCTCGCTGAAGGTGAGGTGCTTGTCTATCAAATGCGCAGCGCACCCTGGGGGATCGAAGACCACATGCCTGTTCCAGAGACCGAGTTTCGATTGCCCGGTCAAGAGGACCCTGAGGACGCGCCGGAACAAGGGCCAGAGGCCGCTCCCGGTGAGACGCTGCGAGAGCACAGCCCCGCAGGTCAAGGCGCTGAGCCCGATGCTGAACTCGGCGAAGCTCCTTCTGGTGTAGATTCAGCCCGGTGACCTCCTTGCTTAGAACCCTCGCTTTATCGCTTTTGGTGTTGGCTGGGCTGAGCTTTGTTTCGGCCCCGGCTGAGGCTCAGATATCATTGCCCGGGCTGCACTCCGGGGCCGTAGAGCTGCCGCAGGTCAGAGATACTCACCGGGTTCAGATCGAACAACTGCAATCGCGCGAAGAGGACTTCCTCCAACGGCTTGACCGTCTGCAGGCGCGCAGTGGCTGGCAGATTGAACGGATTGAAAATCGGCGCCGTTGGATAGAAGACGAGAGCAAACGCTATACGGCGCGTCTTCAGCAGCTGCCACCGCCGACTGCGCCAGCACGACGCCTGGCCTTGTCTGAGTTGCTTGCCAGCTATCAGGAACTGGATGGTTCCCTCAGAGCTCTTGAGGATGGCTGGGACACCCAACTCCGAACATTTC
This sequence comes from Deltaproteobacteria bacterium UBA6601, assembly GCA_002433485.1. Taxonomy (GTDB): domain Bacteria; phylum Myxococcota_A; class UBA796; order UBA9615; family UBA9615; genus UBA6601. Next base: position 11,771 of record DJIF01000022.1, on the reverse strand, counting down.
TAGCCGCGGCGAGCGATGCTCGGCGCTTAAGGGCTGAATTGGTGGACGAGTTGGGCTTTGCGGAACTGTCCGGCGAGGCAGTGCAGCAGCGACTGGAGTCGGTGCAGGCGTCATTGGCCGAAGGGCGAGACCGGCTGGCTGACTTTGAGCAGACCCGCAAGCTGGCTGAAGTTTCATTTACCAAGCACAAGGATGAACTGGCGGCTGCCCAGGCCAACCTCCTCAAGGGCCACCTGATGGGTGCGCCTGGGCACGACATGCTCGATCTTCTCGGTGTGTCGGGGGCCTCTGCCGAGCGCTGGCGTCAAGCACTGCAAGCGGGCGAAGAACCGGAGTCCTTGGAAGAACGCGAGCTGTTCCAGCTGGTTGACCAGTTGGTTCGGCTGAGGGCGCGCATTCTGCAGAGCGTGACCGATGTGGACCGCTTGGATCTGGAGCAGATAGATCTAGAAATTCAGCGACTTGAGATGCAGAAGGACGCTCAGAGCTACCGTTCCGGACAGCTCCAGGTGGTGCGCGATGAGATCGCCGCTCGAGAGCAGGGCGGACTGTTGAGCAGTTCAGGAGGTTTGCTCGATCCAGAGGCCTTCCGTGCTGCTGTAGAGCACACTCGAGCAATCGTTACCCGCCCTGGTGCCAGCGCGCAGGCAGTCATGGGTCGGGTTCTGGCGGTTCCGGATGTGGCGGAAGGTGAGGGCAGTGGCAATTTGATCCTGGGCCTTGCGCTACTGGGCGTTCTTGGCTTCGTTCTCGGCCGTCGCCTGCGCGCTGTTGCCGAGCAGGTCGAGCCCAGAGGCGAGGTTGATGCAGTGATCACCGCCGCTTTTGAGGCTGCCTTGCCCTGGCTTCCTCTGAGTCTGGTCGGAGCTACCCTGGCGACCCTCGATCTGGTGTCTATCGATCTTGCCGTTTTCTATCGCTTCGCCGCGCTTGGGCCTCCGCTGCTTGCCGCAGCCCTGGCAGGGGTTGCGGTGCTGTTTCCTGCCAATTCGCAAGATGATCAGGTGCGTCGTTACCTGGGCGGGCTTCTCCGACTAGGTGCGCATCTGGTCTTCTATGTGCTGTTTTTGTCCTCCTTGCTTCCGCTGCTGGGCTACCCCGAAGAAGTTCGGTCGTTGCTCCGTGCGGTGCTGGGCCTGGTGCTGCTTATCGCCTGGGTCGGGGTGCTGGTTCGTAAGCAGGAACTGCTCGCTGTTCTGGGGGCGGACGAAGCGGCCGGTGGCGGTGTGTTCAGGTTGGGCCTGCGCCGCTTCTATAGGGTCATCGCATTGGGGCCGGTGGTGATCTATTCCATCTATGCGATCGGCTACTTGAATCTGGCCCGATTCCTGGTGCGTGGTGGACTGGTGACCTTGCTGGTCTTGTTGTTCGCACCCTGGGCACACCACAAACTGCGCGACCTGGCTGAACGAGCCCTTGGCTACCCCGAAGGTGGCGGCTGGCTTTCGCTTAGCGTTGACGGTGCCCGGACCGGCTATCGAGTGCTGGCGCCCTTGATTCTGCTGGCTGTCGGCGGCGTAAGTCTGTCTTTGGCGGCTTCAGGTTGGGGCTATGGGGATCTATTCGGCAACCTCGGGTCAGCATTGTCCTATCCATTGTTGGATGTGGGTGGAAGTGCCGTCTCAGCCAGCTCGATCCTGCTGCTCGGATTGACGGTAGCCATCACCTTTCTGCTGTCCCGTTGGGTGTTGGCCATGTTGCAGCGCAATCTCTACCCTTTGTACGACCTCGATCGGGGCATGCGGACCACCATCGATACCATTGTTCGCTACGTAATTTTCGTCGTCGCCACCGTGGTCGGGCTCGATGTGGTCGGGCTTGGGGTGGGGTTTCTGACGGTGTTTGCTGGGGTGGTGGGCATTGGGATTGGTTTCGGCAGTCAGACCCTCGCTTCTAATTTCATCTCCGGGATTATTCTTCTTGTCACCCGTCCAGCAGCAGTGGATGACGTTATTGAACTGGAGGGAGTTATCGGTCGGGTGGTGCGGATCTCCAGTTATGCCACTGTGGTCCGCACCCTGGATAATCTGATGGTGATCATTCCCAACGCGCGCATGCTTGAGGGGCAGTTGATCAATTGGACGGTTGGGGACCGGCGGGTTCGGCTCCAATTGGTGGTCGGGGTTGCCTACGGCAGCGATGTTGAAAAAGCTCGGGAGTTGCTGCTTGAAGCCTGCGCACAGCATCCGCGCCTGCTTCGTTATCCCGCACCGATTGTTCGTTTTGATGATTTCGCTGACTCTGCGCTGGTGCTGACTTTGATGCCCTGGACGGATGATCCCGATCATCGTTTTATTACGTTGTCCGATCTGCGCTTCACCATTGATTCTATGTTCCGAGCTTCTGGTATTGAGATTTCGTTCCCGCAGCGCGATCTCAACATTCGCGGTGGCGATGGTGTGATTCGAGTTGCAATGGAGCAGGGCTGGGAGTTGCGCGATGAAGCAGGTGAGACTCTGGTTCAGGGAACCGGCGGCAGGGGCCCGGAACCTTGACATGGACCCCAAGCGCTCGCAGGATCAGCAGCCGTGATTCATGGAGGCCAATATGACCACTGAGAGTGAAACGCCTGGCGCGACTGAGCCGGGCGCAGAACCGCGCGAAACCACTGGCGATACGCCAGATCTGCAGGCTGAGATGGATGCCTTTATCGAGGGTGCGGCGGGGGTGTTCGGAAATCTCAAAGAGATCTTCCTGAAGAGCAAGGATGAGGTGGCCCGAGGGGCTCAGTTGGGCAAGGTTCGGATCGATGTGTTTCAACTCCGCAAGGACCGTGAACACTTCCTCCAGCGACTGGGGGAAGAGGCTTATGAGTTGTTGCGGGCCGGGCAACTTTCCCATCCGGATTTGGAAAAGCCGTTTGCTAAGGTCATCGACTTGGACGAGCGAATCGTCGCGGTCGAGGCAGAAGTTGAGCGTCTCGCGGCGGAACAGCTGGAGGCGCGTGAGGCCGTGAAGGCTGCGGCGAATGATGCCGAAGACGCTGATGGGGCGGCAGCTGATCCGTCCTGAGGGGAGGGTTGCCTGGTGTTGTCGTGGAGTCGCTTCGGTCCTCCTTGACAAGCACCGGGCCCTTATTTACTGTCCGGCCGGCTGCTGATCGGAACCTGTTCAGGCAGAGGACTGGTCCAGTAGCGACAGCATCCGGGGCCATAGCTCAGCTGGGAGAGCGCGTGACTGGCAGTCACGAGGTCAGGGGTTCGATCCCCCTTGGCTCCACCATATCGAAGATGCCGCGCCTCCTGCTGGAGTCGCGGCATCGCTTTTTTTGGGCCCGAGGCTGTAGCTCAGTCCGTCTCGCGAGACCCTGCTGACTCCCCATCATGCTGTTTCCTACTCTCGATTACCTGCTCTTCCTGCCGCTTTCGGTTTTGGCCTACTGGTTCACTCCCAGGTCGCTTCGATTGGCGGTACTCGCGCTGGTGTCGGTCGCTTTCTACGCTTCCTGGCGCCTGGCCTACCTGCCCGTGTTGTTGGGGGTTACTGCAATTGCCTGGCTCGGCGGAGCCTGGGTCTCCGCTCGTCGCCGGAGCGGAAGTACCGGCGCATGGTCACTGCTGTTTGTGCTGATCTTGCTCCTCAGTCCGCTGTTGGGCTTCAAGTATTGGAATTGGTTGAGTGGAGATCTGGTCGCCGCATTGGGGTGGCTCGGCCTGGAGTTGGAGCTGCCGCGGGTTGAGCTGGCTCTTCCGGTGGGCATTTCCTTTTTTACTTTTCAGGCCCTTGCCTATGTGGTGGATGTGTCGCGGGACCGCGCGCCTGAGAAGGGGCTCCTGCGTTTCGTAAACTTCTTGGTCTTTTTCCCCCAGCTGGTGGCGGGTCCCATCGTGCGGCGGTCAGAACTGCTTCCGCAGCTGTGCAGCCTGCCACTGCTGGTCAAGGGGCAGGTTGGCTCCGGTCTGTTCCGGATTGGCCGGGGCATGCTCAAGAAGGTCCTGTTGGCGGACATCGTGCGGGTCGGCATGGTGGATCCGATCTTTGCTGAGCCGGAACGCTTTACCAGCCTTGAACTACTGATCGGCCTGTATGCCTACACCTTGCAGATCTACTACGACTTCTCTGGCTACACCGACATTGCGCTTGGCTCTGCCAAGCTGTTTGGCTTCGAGCTCCCAGAGAACTTCCGACGACCCTATAAGGCCACCTCTGTGGCGGGCTTCTGGCGACGCTGGCACATCACCCTGAGCAATTGGGTCCGAGATTACATCTACTATCCTCTCGGCGGAGCTCGGGTGAGGCCTAATGGGCGTATTTACTTCAACATTATGGCGACCTTGCTGATCATCGGCATTTGGCATGGTGCGTCCTGGAATTTTGTTGTCTACGGCCTTCTACATGGTGCGGCTGTTGCCCTTAACCGGGCCATCCGGGCCCGCACCGGAAGGCGCCCCGACGACCCTCTGCCCGGGCGCTGGGCGTGGTTCTGGCGCTTTGCCTTAACCTTTCACTTTGTGGTGTTGGCGCGAATCCTGTTTCGGGCGACTGATTTCATGACCTCCTGGAGTTACTTCTGCGGTCTTTTTGATGGCAGCTTTGTGATGCCGCGTTTCTCGGCGCTGGCGTGGTTCATGTTTGCCCTCGGCTATACGATTCACTTCTCTCCGGAGGCCTGGCAGCAGCGCGCTGAGCAGTTGTTCCGTGAGGCGGGCCCCGGACTTTGGGCATTGGGGCTGGCGGCAGTGACTGCCGCTTGCATGCTCCTGGGTACCGGTGAGCAACTGGCCTTCATCTATTATCAGTTCTGATAGCGTTCAACGCTGAGAGCAGCACCCTACGTGACCGCCGATCCCCGCCACCAACACCGCCGAGAACTTCGCCTGTTGCTGGGCTTTTTGGTTCTGGCCATGGGCCTCGGCGTGCTTACCTGGCAGCTTCCCTGGCTCGCTCCGCTACAGCCCTGGCGGCCTGGTGAGCCGGTCCCCCTGCTGCACCTGGTAACCAGTGCAAAACAGGTGGTTGTAGACGACTATGGCGAACTGTCGACCGCCGCCGTCGAGGGCCCTTATGCCGAGCCGATTTCTGCTAATGAGCAGGTTCAGCGCGGCTCACAGCAACCTGTCCGGGTGCCGATAGAGGCGGTCGAGTTGCCCCCTCCAGTAGATCGGCCCCCGGCGCGCGCGACCCTGCTCTCCGGAGACGACCAGCACCAAGCCATGGAGCCCTTTTTTCAGGCTCTGGCGAGGCTCGATGGAGGACTGGAAGACGACTCCGTTGAAATTGTGCGGGTTCTGCACTGGGGTGACTCCACCATTGCTGCTGATGGCATTACTGGGCAGGTTCGCAGGCGCCTACAGGGTCGTTTTGGAGATGGTGGTCCGGGCTTTTTGGCCATTGAGGTTGACCCGCGCTGGGGCATGCGACCCGGAATTGTCAGGAGCCAACAGGGCGACTGGGAGACCCATACCATCACTTTTGCTGGTGCGCAGGAGGACCGCTATGGACTGGCGGGGACGGTGTCCATTGGGGAGCAGGGTGATGAGGTCTTGTTTGGGGGCCTGCGCATAGATGGTAAGCGACAACCCCTGTCTCGTTTCGATCTGCACTATCAGGCCCGTCCTGGCGCAGGAAGTGTGGAGCTGCGCCCTTCTGCGGCGGCTCGCAAGGTTGTTTCGCTCGATGCAGAAGCTGTGCAGGATCGATTCCTTGCGGTATCGGGGGGCAGTGGGTCCCGGACCTTGCGATTACGGGTTGTTGGTCCGGATCCCGTGACCCTGTATGGGGTGAGCCTTGAGACTGCGGGGCCCGGCATTACCTGGGAATCTTTGGGGGTGGCTGGGGCTTCTATCGCGTCCATGCTGAAGCGCCAGGGGCGTAAGCATCTGGCTGGCCAGACCCGCCGCCGTGATCCCAGCTTGCTGGTTTACCAGACCGGGGGCAATGAGCTGACCTACCCGCTGCTGCTTAAGGGTGAAGGGGAAGGCTATCAGCAAGCCTATCAGCGGGTCTTGAGGATGCTCCGTGCGGGTGCCCCCGCGGCTTCGTGTCTGGTGATCGGGCCCCTGGATCAAGCGGTTAGAGAACGCGGCAGAATCGTCAGCAAAGACGCGCTGGACCGGATGATTGCAGTGCAAAAGAGGGCCGCCGCCGAGGAAGGCTGCGCATTTTGGGATTCCCGAGCAGCTATGGGAGGTGAGGGCGGATTCGCGCGCTGGCTTGCTCATGACCCTCCGCACGCCTGGACCGATCTGATGCATCTGAGCACCTTAGGGCTCGATCTCGTGGGTGATAGCCTTGCCGATGCTCTGCTCTATGATTATGAGCGGTGGCGTATTGATCGCGGGCTTGGCCCTTCCCCCCAGCCGGAGTTGGCTGCTGGTGACGATGACGATAGCGCTAGTCCAATCGAGGATCGTGTTCCAGGGCGTCCAGTGCTGCGACAAAGCGGTCGCCGAGCCACTGATAGCCACGCCGATTGAAGTGAATCAGATCTTTCGCCGCCATGGCCGGCTGGTGAAAATACCAGGCCACCATCGAGCCAGGGCCGCCGGTCGCCTGTTGCCAGTCCCAGAATGCGCAGCCGTAGCTGTCTGCCAGTTCACGTTGTACCTGTGCGACCATCGCGGTGCGATTCCACACCGCGTAGCGGTCGGCACTCAAGCGGACGCCTCGGTCAGAGGGGCCGGCTAGGATGCACGGCACCTCCATGGGAAGGCGCGCGCGCAGCTCGCCAAGCGCCGCTTCCAGGTCGTCCCTGTAGTCCTTCATTGAATAGTCCTGGTGACTCGCCTCGTTGGTTCCGTAAGCGATGACCACTAGTGCTGGGTCAAGCGCCTTAAGGCCGGCAGCGGCAAGCTGCTTGTCCCATTTCAGCCAGGTCTTCATGGTTCTGCCACGGATGCCCATGGCATCCACCAAAATGCCGCTCCCTTCGCGCTCCATGGAGACCCCAAACAGGCGAACTTCTCCGTCTCCCGCTGGCCGCAGTTCCAGTCGATGCGGACCATCGACAACCTGGATCTCAATCGTGTGCAGTTCGTGCGAATCAGCCCGGGTTGAGACGCGCTGGACCTTGCCGTTGTCTACTCGGAGCTCAAGGTGGCCACCAGCGGGCTGATTGAGCGCCATGACGATGAACTTCGAGACCTTGCGTCCGTGGGGATTCTGGCGGGTTGTCTCAACCCAGCCGAAGTCGCCCGGATTTGCGCTGCTGACACTCATCCCTGCCGGGCCCAGAAGACCGTCTCCATGGCCGTTTTTTTTGCCAACCCAGTCAGCCAGCCAGCCTTCGGTTCGACAGAGGTTGACGTCTGCCCCACGGTAGCCCCGATAAAGCGCGGCGGGGAGGATGAAGCCGTGGCCGAGGTCGCCATGCCGGTCCTGCAGCAGCCTGCGAATTCGTCCAGTCCACAGGTCCGCTCCAGTGTGAGAAGCGCCGAAGAAGCTGAGCCGTGTAGCCAGCCCCTGCTTTGCTCTGTTCATGACCGAGCGAATACGGCGCAAGACTTCGGGTGATCCTTCTAGTGCCTGGATGGGCAGGTCCTCAGGGCGGCTGCCGGGCAGTTCGATCACTGAGCTGGATCGCTCCCCAAGATCGATAACCGCCATCCCGCTTGGATCGGGCGGGACATGCTTGGGTCGCGGTGGAGGCTTGGGCGGTTTGGGGTCTTTGTTGCGATCGAGATAATCGGCGCAACGCACACTCAGATCCAGCGGGCTGGTTCTTTCCGTGAACTTAAGGATGGTGACCTGACCAGGGTTGGACGGGACCTCGGTCCGGGCGGGGGTGGAGGTCTGGTCTGCACTCAGCGCGCTGCCGCCAAGCAACAGCTGGCTGCCAAGGAAGAGGGCCGCGAGTTGACCTGGGTGCAAGAAAGAAAACGACACTGCTGGCTCCAGGTTGTACATGGTAACAAGCGTCGAGATGATCCTCTCCCTTGACCCTGCGATCCGACCTTCGCTAGCGTCTCGCTGAGCCGCTCGAGTCGCTCAACCCTGGGAGGGATGCATGCTCCGACCCTGCAGTGCTTTGTTGATGTTGCTGTTGGTGCTGCCTGTGTCCAGCGCCCAGGCCCAGCCTCAAGCCTCTCTCGACATTCAGCGCTTCATCCCGACGGCGGGTCATCACGGCTTCATCACCATTGACGATGCCACGATGCTTGAGCGTATGCGGCCGGGCTTCGATCTTTATCTGAGCTATTCCCATCGGCCACTGCAAGAGGCTGACGGTGCTCTGCGCAGGAAGTCCGGAGTTGTGGATGGAATCGTCTCTGGCCACCTTCGAGCCGGCTTTGCTTTCTCCCACTGGGCTCAGGTGGATGTGGCCATTCCCTTTGTGCAGAACATCATCAAGGGCCAGAGCTTTGACGAACGAACCACAGATCCCAGCGTTGGCTCCACCTCCACTGGCGACCTGGTGCTCTCCGGTAAATTCCGGCTCATTCCTGAGAAGAAAGGGGTGGGGCTGGCAGTAATTCCGTTCTTCACCTTCCCGACCGGCAGTGTCGCCCTGTTCACCACCAACGGGGTGCCAACCTTTGGGGTCAAGGCTGCCTTCTCCAAGCGTTGGAAGGTGTTCCATTGGGCAACCCATGTGGGCTATCGCTTCAAGCCCAATGGTGCGGTGGTGAGCGGGACGGTGTCTGCCGATGATGAGTTGGTGTTTGCTGCTGGTGCCGGAATCACTCCCATCTACAAGTGGCTGGACATCAACGTCGAGCTGATTGGTGCCATCATCGTTGGAGAGAGCCGCACCGATACTCCCGATTATCGCGGCCGGGCTGCTGCGCATAGCCCGCTTGAAGTGCTCGGCAACCTGCGGCTGACCCTGCCTTTTGGCCTGGACATCACCCTTGGTGGGGGAGCCGGCCTGACTGGGGGGGTTGGCACGCCGGCTTTCCGGTTGTTGGCAGGTGTGTCCTGGAGTTCCCGTTCTGATCGCGATGGCGATGGCGTTGCCGGCAAGGCGGACCTCTGCCCGTTCATCGAGGAAGACCGGGATGGTTTCCGCGACGGTGACGGTTGCCCCGAGCCGGACAACGACATGGATGGCTTCCTTGATGGCGAGGATAAGTGTCCGGTGGACGCCGAGGACATGGACGGTGTTGAGGACGACGACGGCTGCCCTGATCTCGACAATGACGGCGACGGCATTGAGGACCAAGACGATCGTTGCCCAGATGAGGCCGAGGATCTGGATGGACACCGTGATCGTGATGGCTGCCCCGAGCTGGACAATGACTACGATGGCATTGAAGACAGCTCTGACGCCTGTCCTCTGAGCAAGGAGGACAAGGACGGTTTTGAAGACCATGACGGTTGTCCCGAAGAGGACAATGATGGCGATGGCATCGCAGATCTTGATGACTATTGTCCCGACGCCGTCGGTGGAGGAGGGCCGACCGGTTGCCCGGACGACATCAAGGCGGTCGTGCGGGGCGACAAGATCGTCATTCTTGAGAAGATTCACTTCAAGTCGGACCGGGCCGTTATCGTTGGTGGGTCTCTGGAGGTATTGGATGCGGTCCGTGACCGACTCATCGAAAACCCCCAGTTGCTTAAGATCCGGGTCGAAGGACATACCGACGAGCGGGCCGACGCTTCGTACAACCTGCGTCTGAGTCAGCAACGCGCTGAGGCGGTTGTGGCCCACCTGGTCAAGGAGGGAGTGGCTGCGTCCCGCCTTGAGGCAGTCGGCTATGGCGAGTCTCGCCGCCTATCTGAGCAAAGTACCCAAGAAGGGCGAGCGATGAACCGCCGGGTTGAGTTCTCGATCATTCAAGTCCAGGAGGTGATTGCTCCGGTCCCAGAGACCCGGGAACCCGCTAAGGGCAGTCCTGAGCCCGGTGCAGGTCAGCCTGAGTCCGTTGAAAGCCCGACCAGCTCTGAAGAGCCCGAAGAACCTTCTGCAGACGGACTGGATGACCCGGACAAAGACCCTTCCTGACCACCCAAGTCGGCGCTTCTGTAGGCCCTGTCGTCAGCAAAACGGCTGGCGAGCGATAATTCCTTACAGTCCTCATCGCCATTGTCCCGATTTGGCTCTACCTTGAGTGATAGACTACAGGTTCAGAAGTCCCCCTGGTTGGGTGACTAGCTCCAGGGAGGACTGCCGGTGAGCCCCAAGACCCGTCGCTATATTCCCATTCTTATCGTGCTGCTGGTCGTTGGACTGGGGCTGTTGTTGGCGCCGCCCGAGCGTCTGCGTGGCGCCGCAGCTGAGGCCGGCTGTACACCGCAGGATCTGGTTGCCAACGAGAAGGCCAAAGCTGAGGGCCGGTATGTTGCCCTTGAGACCATCGCGGTGATGGGTGCGGCTCTGGGGATAACCTTTCAATATGGCGAGGCGACTACCAGCGCACTGGTGGCGCAATCGCAGGGCCAAGTGCCGAGTTCTGCCGGCTGCTATCAGCTGGCAGTCGAGGAAAGTAACGGCGTCGATGGTTCAGGGAAGGTTAGCTACGACTTCAATAGCTGCACTGACCAACAGGGCCGGTTGGTGGTCTCGCAGGGGCCGGTGCTGGTTGAAGCCGAAGTGCCCGAGGCCCCTGGCGGTGAAAGTGGCGCCCGCGATGAGGAGCAGGAGGGTGGTATTCCTGGCTGGCCCGAGGGGCTTCCAGAAGGACTTCCCGAAGACGTTATAGACCAGCTTCCGGATGGCTTTCCTGAAGATTTATCTACACTTGGCGAAGAAGACTTAATGGACTTGTTGACCTCTATGACGGAAGGCAGCGCCAGTACCGCTGTGACCGTCAGCTATGAGGATTTTGCCAACGGTCCTATCCACATCCATGGTGCCATGACGCTGGGCACCAAGGTCGAGTTCAGTGAGTTGGTCGAGGGGGGGCAGCCGGCCAATCAGAGCAATCCGGCCGAATTGGTACAGGGGGGGTTGAACAGAGGTCAGCTGTCTGCGGCTGTGACGACCTCGCTGTTTGACTTTCAGGGGACGGCAATGCTCGCCGGCGCGGTCGAGTTGGACCTGGAGAACGGTACTACTCAGCTGAATATGGGTGGCAATCTACGCTCAGTGACCGGTCTTGATTGGGAGATCTTGATCAACGATCTGGTAATCGGCACAAGCTGCAAGGGGGCTGTCTCAGGCAACATCAATGCCATTTATGACAGCCCCGCCGGCCGGGTTGACGTGGTGGCCAGTGCCGATGGTTCCTGCGATGGCTGTCTTCAGTTGGAGATCGATGGTATTGAGCAGGAGGACCTGTGCCTGCCTGACCTTCCTGGTCTGCAGTTGTAGGGTTTGAAGTGGCTTCCTGACTGGGGGAGGCCGGATTCGCTGAGTTCTGCCCATGCCGCCCTGGCTCTTGCTTGTCATTGCTCTCGCACCCTGTGCCCTCCTGCTTGCCTATTATTTACGGCAGGTCCAGCGTGCTCCAGAGCCATGGCCGCGGGTGTTGTGGTGCTGTGCGGCAGGGGGGCTGGCCTTTGGTGGGGTTGTCTGGCCTCAACTCGCGCTGGTACACCTAGAGCTAGGTCACGCCTTTGATGCCTTCGTCGCGTTTGGCTTGCTAGAGGAGCTGATCAAGTTGGCGGCGGTGCTAATGGTAGCAACAGCACCTCGAAGCTGGGATCGCACCTCATCGGGGTTGGTCTATGGCGTAGCGGTTGGGCTTGGCTTTGCCGGCGTTGAGAATGTTGCCTATGTCTTCAACGACAGCGGTACGGCCTTGGGTACGGCTGTGCTCAGGGCAGTTACGGCGGTTCCCGGACATGCTCTCCATAGTGCGCTGGTGGGAGTTCAGCTGGGCCGGATTCATCGCGGCGGTTCTCGTTCCGAGCAGCTGAAGGGGCTGGCCGTTGGCCTTGGCCTGGCCGTG
>DJIF01000047.1:546-21769 GCA_002433485.1 Deltaproteobacteria bacterium UBA6601 | reverse complement strand
AGACGCTGCAGGTTGCAGTTGATCACAAAGGTCAGGTTGTCGAGCTTCTCGCGGGCGGCAAGGGTAAGGGCCCCCATAGACTCGGGCTCATCCATCTCTCCATCACCAAGAAAGGCCCAGACCCGCACATCCTCGGTGTTACCGATGCCCCGGTTTTGCATGTAGCGGTTGAAGCGAGCCTGGTAGATTGCCGAGAGCCCGCCGAGTCCCATGGACACGGTAGGGAACTGCCAAAAATCGGGCATGCACCAGGGATGGGGATAAGAAGAGACGCCGCCCCCGGGCGCCAGCTCCCGGCGGAAGTTGTGCAGCTGGGTGGCAGGGAGTCTGCCCTCCAGGTAAGCGCGAGCGTAGATCCCCGGGCTGGCGTGACCCTGGAAGTAGATCATGTCCGAGGGGCCATCACCCAGCTCTCCAGAGCGGAAGTAGTGATTAAAGCCCACCTCATACAGGGTGGCAGCAGAAGCGAAGGAGCTGATGTGACCACCGATGCCATCAAAATTCTTGTTGGCTTTCACCACCATCGCCATAGCGTTCCAGCGAATGATGGCCGCGATCTGCCGCTCCAACTCCAGATCGCCCGGATAGCCGGGCTCCTGAGACACCGGAATCGTGTTCACATAGGGGGTGTTGGCCGAGAAGGGCGGCTTCACCCCAGCGCTCCGACCATGCTCGAGCAAACGACTGAGCAGGAACGCAGCCCGCTCCTCGCCGTCCCGCTCGATAACGGCTTCCAGGGAGTCCAACCACTCCCGCGTCTCGACAGCGTCCAGATCCAGCTCTTCGGTCCTGGGAAGATCACTCATGAGGATGACACTCCTTGGCTCAGCTCGATGGATTGAAGGGCTTCCCCTTTTAGCAGCCTTGCGCCCGGTCCGCTCTACCTTCAGCCAGGGCGCCGACTCACGCTCCAGAACCTGCCCCCTGCAACAGCCTACTGGCCCGGTATGTACTCCCAGTCTGCGCTGAAGAAACCCGAGCTTCGATCGCCGCCTCGGGTCCAGACTGCATAGTCTGGCATTCCAGACCGAGAGCTGAACGGCCTCTGCCGATATAGAAGATGCGGATCCGCGGCAGTCGCCGTGAGCACCCCATTGAGCCGACCGCCGTGGGGAAAAACCATCAGCAGGCCGGCCTCCTCCCACGAGATGGGACCGATGTCGATCTCGTCGGCATCAAACTCAAAGGACAGCCCGGTGTCCACCTCGTCATCATCCAGGCCGACGAAGATGAGGTTGCGCTGCTCCCGCAACTCATTACTCAGTGCGCTGATGGGCAGGGAGCAGGCCTGACCATTACCTAGAATCGCCCAGTAACTGATCAAGAACGAGCTGTATTCCGCCCACACGCCGCCCTCATCGGGATAGACAAAGCAGAACGGCCTGCGGAACACCTGATTGAAAGGTCCGTATACCTCCCGAGTCTTGCCGTCCAGCTGGCCTAACTGCAGGCTGTCTTGGGCAAGGTCAACCAGCTCCCCATCGACGGTCAAGGAGCTGACCCCCCGCGAGCGCAGACCCGCGGCATCAATCTCAAGGGCCCGCACGTTGCTGGTGACCAGGGTCACCGCACCGCCATCGTTGGTAGACTCAATCAGGAAGTCCTGGTAGGCGTCCAGGGCGCTGAGAACGGTCACGTAGGAGTGGGTCGGGCTGTACGAAGGGGACGGGCTGCGAAAACGGAAGTCCAACTCGAGCGGATCCAAGCGACGCTCCTCCATGAACGCAAAAAGAGGATCCCAATCCACACAATCGGCGCCCTCATCTTCACCGTCCAGATCCCACCAATGACCGACACCAGGTTGCTCGTAGTAAACGACATCGTCGCTGACCTCGCTGGCCGCTGCATACATGGTGCGGCCCTCGCTAACCGGCACGTTGTCGTCCTCGTCACCGTGAATGATGTAGACGCCCCTAGCAGCGATGTTGTCCAGATAGGTAAGGGTGTCTGAGTGCGCCCGCGAGCGCGCCAGAGCGCCGCTGGGCCGGGCCGAGCCGCCATAGCTGTAGAACGACTCCCAGCCCGCCGAGGGGCCCAGGGTGGCGAAGCGACCGGGGGTAGTCACGCCGACATGCCAGGTACCGTGACCACCCATGGAATGCCCAGCAAGGTAAACTCGAGTCGGATCAATGGTGAAGCGAGCCATCGCCGCATCAAGGGTAGCCAGGGCGTTGAAGCGACCCCACTCCTCCCAGTCAAAGCCAAAGGGGTGCCGGTTGGTCGGCGCAATGATGTAGGCCCAATCCCGAGCCTCGTAAGCGCGAGCCTGCCCCCTGGCCACGACGCTTGCCCCGTGCAAGCTGAGCACCAACGCGTAATCCTGTTGTGGATCAAAGTTAAGCGGGCGGCGCATTCCATAGCCCTGAACCGAGCCGTCCACCGGTGACCGGAAGGTCGCCCAGTGCCCCTCGTCAGGGTCAGCAATGCCAATCTCAATCTCCCGCTCATAGCTGAAGTCCAACCCCTCTGCGACCAGCCGGACCTGCGCGATCAGAGTCTCCTCGGGATTCTCAGGCGACACTTTTGGACGCAGCAAGACCGCCAACTGAGTCACGGCTGCCGGACCCATAAAGGGCATCACCTGCTCACTGGCTGCAAAATGCTGGTTCTCGATCACCCGCACCTTCACATCACGCAGGTGGCGGTCGGTGAGGTTCAGCACCGGAATCCCCAGCCAGGCCTCACTCATATCGCCGACCGGAAGCTCTGGGGCGGTGAGATCAGACAGGTTCATCCACAGTTCATCAGCGGTCGCCCAGAGCTGCAGCTCCGCGCCCCGATAGCCCATGGCCTGCACCACCACCACATCTTGATCCGAGCGGGCGACCAGGGGGATCCGGTGGCGGCGATCGCCATAGAAGTAGCCCGGCTGCTGGACCGCCCCCACCCAGCTCGCGTAGGTAGACATGGTCCGCGCAATAAGTCGGTCCCCTTCCCTCAGCGGCTCATCAAGATCGGCAACAACGTAGTAGTAGGGCTCGTTAAAACTACCGATAGCGCCGTTATCACCGACATCCACATCAACCCAGCGGGTTCCGTTTGCGTCAGTACCTTCCTCGGGGAGGCTGAAGTCACCAGACTCAATCACCGGCCGAACCACATCATTCCCAGGATCGTCCAGCAGTCCCACCAGCCACTCGTCAACCTCGACTTCTACCGGCTCCTCGTAGACCGCCAGAGGCGCATCAACGGGCTCAGGAGCGGCGACGGGCTCAGGGACGCAGCCCATCAAAAGGCAGAGCAGCAAGCTCAAACTGAGGCGTTTCATGACATCTCCTGGGCAGGTTCAACGGCAAACAGGGCAGCGATCCTGCCCCCGCAAAGGCGGCGGGGCAACGGCAAAATTTCTGTCCAGCGGCCGCCAGGAAGCTCCTCAGCCGGAGCTGGTGTCAGCGACAAAGTAAAGAGGCACGACCACCTCGACCTCATCTCGTGCATGAACCGGGAAGGGCGCGAAGGCCATCACTCCTGCAACACAAGCAGCAAAGCCAGCTTGACCGGTTCCATCTCGATGCACCGTCGAGCTGCGCACCCTGCCGTTGCAACCCAGCAGCAGCCGCAGCTGGACCTCGCCCTCTGCCCGCGGCCAGTCCCGGTAGCAGCGTAGGGTCTGCTCCTGAAAGGCACGCGCTGCGGCCGCCACCTGCTCCCCATCAAGCCCCTGTGAGCGACCGATGGCGCCGCCATCGGCACCCGTTTCGGCGGCAAGACAAGGGCGCGCTGCGGGCAGGGTCAACGCCGGCCAGGAAGGCTCACTAGCAACCGCAGCTGGCTGTACCGGCAGATCGAGGCCAGCCGAACCAGTGGAAGCGGCTGAGGGTCGCCTCGCTCTGGTCGGGCTGCGGCGCTTAGGAGGACTCGCTGTCACTGGCAACAAGACATCGCTGCTATCACGCTGGAGCGCAGCAGGGCCGACCCAAAGCTGCTGGCCCACTTCGATCAGATCCCCAGAAATGCCATTCCAGCTGCGCAGCTGCGCCACGCTACAGCCCTTGCGCCCGGCAATAGCGCTGAGGCTATCCCCGGCTACCACCACATAGCTGGGACGTTGTGGACCGCTGTCGTCACGCTCCAGGGTCCGAGTCGACCACAACGCGACCAACAACAAGACTGCCAGCAGGCCCAATCTCAGCAGCAGCTTTCCGCCCCGCCGGCCCTGTGCTTCCATAACCATCAGCTTGCCAGGGGACTTAAGTGCGCGGCTGCCGTGCCAGGCAGGCGCAGAGATCTTCAGCCAGCCACAACTTCAGCTGCTCCATGCTGGGCGCTACATCGCCAAGTTCGGCAACAACACTGGTCATAACCGAGGCCTGAAAACCGCAGGGATTGATCCGGCCGAAATAGCTCAGATCGGTGCTCACATTGAGGGCCAGACCGTGCCAGGTGACCCAGCGCCGGCAGGCGATCCCAATGGAGGCCAGCTTGCGCCCGTCGACCCACACACCGGTGTTGCCCGGCGCGCGGCTGGCAGCCAGTCGGCAGCGCAGCAGGCTGGCGATTATGGCGTCCTCTATCCGACGCATAAAGGCGTGTAAATCGCGCTCGTGCTCGCGCAAGGCAACGATGGGATAAGCCACCAGCTGGCCCGGACCGTGGTACGTCACATCCCCACCCCGCTCGATCTGAACCACCTCAACATCCCCTGAGGCAAGCACGTTGGCTGCAGCTTCCCGGCTGCGTCCAAGGGTGATCACGTGGGGGTGTTCCAGCAGCAGCAGGGTGTCACAGCGCTCCCCTGCGGCGACCTGCTCAAGGATGCGCTGCTGCTCAGCGTAGGCCCATTGATAAGGAACCGTGCCGAGATCGACCACGTCGAGCTCAGGCTGCGAGCCGCCGCGCGCGGTCACTTGTTGACGACGTGTACCGCCTCGCCAAGGGCAGCGGAGGCAGCCTCCATCAGCGCTTCGCTCAAGGTCGGGTGGGGATGAACAGTGAGGCTCAAGTCATGCAACTCCGCACCCATCTCGATGGCCAGTGCGCCCTCACTGATGAGATCCGAGGCGCCGTTTCCGACGATGTGCAGACCGAGGATCTCGTTACTCTCGGCATCTGCGATCACCTTGGCAAAACCATCGGTGTCATTGACTGAGAGCGCCCTCCCCAACGCTGCAAAAGGAAACTTGCCTACCTTCACCGAGTGACCGGCTTGCTTCGCCTCGGACTCGGTCATTCCCGAGGAGGCCACCTCGGGATCGGTGAAGACCACCGCCGGAATGGTGCGAACATCCATCGCTGCGTTATGCCCGGCGATCACCTCAGCAACCACCTCGGCCTCCTTTGACGCTTTGTGAGCGAGCAACATTCCCCCACAGAGATCGCCGATTGCGTAGATGCCCGGTACGTTGGTCTCCAGGCGGTCATCAACCTTAACAAAGCCCCGGTCAAGAGCGACCCCCAGTGCATCCAGCCCGAGGCCTTCGCTGTTAGGGCGCCTTCCGACGCTGACCAGGACCAGATCCGAGGCGATCTCCTCGCTGCCCTTCTTGGTCTCTACTTTAACAACGATGCCCTTGCCCTTCTTCTTCCAGCCCTTGGCCTTGGTGTCGACCATTACGTCCACACCCATCTTCTTGAGCTTGCGGGAGACCACCTTCACACAGTCAGAATCCATGGAGCCGAGCAATGAGCTCATGGCCTCAACAACCGTAACCTTGGTACCGAGCTTGGCGTAGACAGTCCCGAGTTCAAGACCAATATAGCCGCCACCAATCACAACCATCCTGCTGGGCAGATCGCTGATCGCCAAAGCACCGCTGGAGTCGAGGACCCGCTGCTGGTCGACCGCAAAGCCAGGAATCTCAATAGGCCGAGACCCTGTGGCAAGGACCACATTCTTGGCCAGGATCGTGGTCTCACCATCCTTACCGTCGACGATCACCCGGTGGCTTCCGCTGCTGCCCCTGGCCAGCCGAGCCGTCCCCATCATGAACTCAGCACCGTTGGCCTTGAGCAGCTGCTTTACTCCGCCAGTCAGCTTCTTGACGATGCCGCCCTTCCACTTCTGCATCTGCACAAGATCGACCTCAGGAGCAGTCTTGACCCGAATGCCCATGCCCTCGGACTTACCAAGCTTCTCGTAGGTCTTGGCAGCATGAATCAGGGCCTTGGAAGGTATGCAGCCGACGTTAAGGCAGACTCCTCCGGGACTCTCCTTCTCAATCACTATGGTCTTGACCCCCAGCTGACCGAGTCGAATCCCACAGACATAGCCACCCGGTCCACTCCCGATCACCACTGCATCTGCGCGCACTTCCTTTGCCATCGTCTCACCGTCTCCCGGAACAGACCCCCTCCTCGAAGGGCTCTGCTCAGTCCTGCTCGCTTAGATCTCGCTTGAGTTCTCGCAGCTGCTCTTCAAGCAGCCAAGTAGGCTCCTCAAAAACATCTTCAATCAAGGTGTCCAGAGCGGGCATGCCGACACTCTCCTGCTCCGCAATCACAGCCCGGACCTCTTGCTCAATCTCGGCCTGCATCGCAGCGAATTGTTCATCGCTCAGCCAACCTTTAGCACTTAGAAAGGCGCGCTGTCGGTCGATGGGGTCGCGGTGCTCGCGCCACTGATCGGTGACTGATTCGTCACGATACCGAGATGGATCATCGGAGGTAGAGTGAGCGCTGACCCGATAGGTGAGCAGCTCAATAAAGGTGGCGCCATCACCGCGCCTCGCCCGCTCGACCGCATACTTGATCAGCTCAAACACCGCCAGCACATCGTTGCCGTCAGCCCGCAACGACTCCACCCCATAGCCAAGGCCCTTCAGGGCGATGGTGTCGGCAGCGCACTGACTATCTCCAGGAGTAGAGATAGCCCACTGATTGTTCTGACAGATGAGCACAGCCGGGACCTTCTGCACGCCGGCAAAGGTCAGCGCCACATGAAAGTCACCCTCACTGGTCCCGCCGTCGCCCATAAAGCCCACGCAGACCTCATCGCCGCCCTTGATCTTCATGCCCATGGCGATCCCTACCGCGTGCGGAATCTGGGTACTCACAACTGAAGACATCACCACGTAGTTGGAGTCCCTATCGCAGGGGTGGCATGGCATCTGCCGCCCCTTACAGACGTCATCGGCGTTACCCAGGATCTGCGCCAGATAGCTGCTCAATGACATCCCACGATAGAGCCCCGCCCCGGCCTCTCGAAGTGCAGGAACCAGCCAGTCCCGCGGCTCAAGAGCAGCGGCCGAGCCCACCACAGAGGCCTCCTGCCCGCGCGCCTCACCATAAAAGCCGATGCGGCCCTGCCGCTGCAGAGCAATCATGCGCTCATCGATGATGCGGATAGAGACCATGCCTCGGAACAAGGCAAGAGCCTGCTGTTTGCTGATATGCCCTACGTCAGCTGGATCAAAGCTGCCATCCTCAGCCACCAGCTGGAACAGCCCGCGAGCCTTGTCCTCAGGGTCGCCCTCAAAATAGGACCAGGCCGGCCCCCGCGTGACAGCTGCGGCGCTGGCCTTCGCCTTGCGAGACCTGCGCGGCTTCTTGCTAGCCGCACCCGCACCGGAGGCTGGGCTCACACCATCTCCATGAACATCAAGGTCGGGTCTTCAAGCAGAGTCTTGACCTCCTGCAGGAACATCGCCCCATCCCAGCCGTCGACCAGGCGATGATCAAGGGAGATGCTGAGGTTCATAAGATAGCGCGGCACAATCTCACCGTTGCGAATCGCAGGCTTCTGCTCGATCTTGTGAACCCCCATGATCCCCACCTCGGGGAAATTGATGATGGGAGTCGCCAAGACCCCGCCGAGCTTGCCCAACGAGCTAATGGTGAACGTAGAGCCGCTTAGCTGATCACGGGTAGCAGTGCCATCCTGTACCGCCTGACCCAGCCGCTGCACCTCTGCAGCGGTATCAAAGATAGACAGCTTGTCGGCATCACGAACCACGGTAACCATCAAACCATTGGGGCCCTGAGCAGCGATGCCCAGATGGTAGTAGTGCTTGTGGACAAACTCCTGAGTGCTCTCATCGAGAGCGGCATTAAGAGCCGGCCACTTCTTCAGCGCAGCTACTACGGCCTTCATGATGAAGGGCAGATAGGTGACATTGACGCCTCGCTCAGCACCGCGCTGCTTAGCGCGGCCGCGCAGCTCGACCAGCTCGGTCACATCCACCTCCTCCACATAGGTGAAGTGGGCCGCAGTCTGCACGGAGCGAACCATATTGTCGGAGATCATCTTACGCATGCCGCGGAAGGGAATCCGGGTCTCGCCACCAGCGCTCGGAATCGAGACCGGAGGACGGCTGACTGCTGCGGCTGGGACCGCAGCGGCAGCGGCCGGAGCACCGGAACCCGCAGCGCGGACATCATCACTGGTCACCCGGCCTCGCTTGCCAGAGCCATGGACCGTGCGGATGTCGACACCCAGCTCACGGGCCAGGCGCCGGGTGGCCGGAGTTGCCAGCACCTTGCCAGTAGCTGAAACAGGATTGCTGGCAGCAGGGGCCGCCACGGCGGGGGCAGTGACCGGGGCTGTAGGAGCCGGAGCAGGCTTAGCAGCCGCAACCACCGGAGCCTGCTCGGCCACCACTGCGGCACCTGCACCATTGCTGGCAGAAACGCTGGCTTGCCCCTCATCAATCACAAACAGAACGGCGCCCACCTCGCAGGTCTCGCCCTCCTTGTAGTTCAAGGCGGAGATGGTCCCTTCACGAGGCGACGGAATCTCCACCGTGGCCTTATCGCTCATCACCTCGACAAGCGGCTGATCCATAGAAACAGCGTCGCCAACCTGGACCTTCCAGCTGACGATCTCGGCCTCAGTCATACCCTCGGCAAGATCAGGAAGATGAAACTCAAAGCTCATGGGCTACCACTCCAAGGTCTTGCGAATGGCACCCAGGGTGCGGTCCGCGTTGGGCATATACTCGTGCTCAAGGCTGAACGGGAAGGGAATATCAAAACCGGTCACCCGCCCGATGGGAGCCTCAAGGTACTCAAGAGCTCGCTCGTAGATGGAGGAAGCCAACTCCGCGCCGTAACCGCAGGTCTTCGGCGCTTCGTGAACCACCACAGCGCGACCGGTCTTCTTCACTGACTCAACAACCGTCTCGATGTCAAAGGGCAGCAGAGTCCGTAGGTCGATGACCTCCACCGAGATGCCTTCAGCATCAGCCTTCTTGGCCGCCTCTTCTACCACCGGCACCATCGCGCCGTAGGCTACCGCGGTGCAGTCACTGCCTTCCTTAACGACGTTGGCAACACCGAGCGGAATCTCATAGTCCTCCTCGGGGACCTCGCCCTTGGAAGCGCGGTAGATGCGCTTCGGCTCCATGAACAGGACCGGGTCCTTCTGCCGCAGGCAAGCCAGCAGCAAACCCTTGGCATCCCTTGGATTGGAGGGAATGACGACCTTGAGACCAGCGGTATGAACGAACAAAGCCTCTGGGCTCTGACTGTGATAGTGACCGCCGCGAATACCGCCGCCATAAGGGGTCCGAATCACCACCGGGCAAGGATACTGGCCCCCCGAGCGATAGCGGAACTTGGCCAGTTCATTAACGATCTGATCGAAGGCCGGGAAGATGAAATCGGCAAACTGAATCTCTGGCACCGGCCGCAAGCCATAGAGCGCCATACCAATGGCTGCGCCGATGATTCCCGACTCCGCCAGCGGGGTGTCGATCACGCGGTCGCCGCCAAAAGCGTCATAAAGACCGCTGGTCGCACGGAATACTCCGCCGAACTTGCCAACGTCTTCTCCCAGCACCACTACCGAGGAGTCGCGCTCCATCTCAATGTGCAGGGCGTTGTTGACGGCCTGGATGATGTTCATCGTGGTCATGTCATATTTCCTCGGACAAGCCGCACCGTGAGGTGCAGGTTTGGCCCTCTGTTTTCGCTCAGTTGTGGTGATGGGGGTTGCGGGTTCGCTCCTGTTCCATCAGATAGTTGCGCTGCTCCTCAAGGTGCCAAGGCGGCTCCTCATAGACGTCCTCAAACAGGGTGCTGATGTCAGGGGCACCAAGACTCTGCGCCCGCTCGTAGGCTCGAGTGATGGCCGCATTGTGACGCTCGCTGATCTCGGCCTCCAACTGCTCGGAGTAGATGCCGCGTTCTTTCAGGTAACCGCGCAGACGCTTGATAGGATCCTTCTCAGCCCACTCTTCGGGCTCGCTGGCCGCTCGATAGACCGAGGGGTCGTCAGAGCTTGAATGTCCTTCGCGGCGGTAGGTAACCGCCTCAATCAAGGTCGGGCCCTCGCCGTTACGAGCACGCTCTACCGCCTCGCGGGCCACCTGAATAACGGCAAGCACATCATTACCGTCCACCCGCACGCCAGGCATGCCATAGCCCACCGCTTTAGCGGCGAAACTCTCAGCGGCATTCTGCTTGGCCTGCGGCACTGAGATAGCCCAGCCATTATTGCGACAGACAAAGACCACCGGCGCCTTGCTGACCCCAGCGAAGGTCATGGCCACATGAAACTCCCCGGTCGACGAAGTACCCTCTCCAAAGAAAGTCATGGCGACCTCATCGGTCCCCTTGATCTTCATTCCCATGGCCACACCGACCGCCTGGGGAATCTGAGTTCCGACCGGAGAACTGATCGACACATAGTTGAGCCAGTTGGCGGAGTGATGAACCGGCATCTGGCGGCCCTTGATGGGATCCTCGGCGTTACCGAACAACTGATTGATGAAGTCATCGATGGTGTAGCCAGCCCAGAACCAGGCGCCCTGCTCCCGGTAACTCGGCAGGACCCAGTCGCTCTTGCGCAGGGGAAACACCGATAGATGACTGGCTTCCTCACCGAGGCTCTTCATATAAAAGCCCAGCTGACCCTGGCGCTGCAGACGCATCATCCGATCATCAACGATCCGGACCATCAGCAGGGTGTCAAAGATCTTGAGCAACTCGTCATCAGAGATCTCAGGCACCGTAGCGCCTTTGAGGACCTTTCCGTCGTTGTCCAGCACCACGCGCAGATCGTCTTTGGCCTTCTTCGCTGCCTTCTTCGCTGCCATCTCGGAGTCTCCCAACGCCCGGTGGAGGCGTCCGCCGTGGGTGTACTTGCAGGCCCCTATTGTGTCAAGGATCTGAACCACTCAGAACCGCCCTGACAGACCCTGTAAAAAGGGCCGTGCTCGGCCTATCCCGCTGATTTTCTGCAGCGGTCCAGAGCAGCGAACACAGGGAGGCTAAAGAGCCGAATCAGATCGAGCCGCTTGCGCCAGCTAAGACGAACCCAGCTACGTTCGACCACCAGAAGCGGCTGGTGGATGCCGCCAAAGCGACAATTCCAGCACTATCGACGCTCGGCGGTTCAGCAAGATAGGAACTCGCTAATCAGCTGAAGTTGCTTCCGGAGCACGGGTCTCGTCAGCAGCAGGAGTCTCGGCGGCGGCACCAGCGGTAACTTCAACCGACTGAGTGTTCAATGCAGCGTCCATGGCGCCGGCAAACAAGCAAGGGCCCTCATCACCACACTTCTCCATGTGCGGTGTACCAGCAGGCTGGTTCCAGACCGCCCGCGACTTCAAAGTGACCAGAGCATCAGCGGCAGGCCCTCGATGATGGGTCCCTGCCAACAATCCACCGGTGAAGTTCGCCTCATGAGTATGGACGTTAGTCGTCATACCAGCTGGGAACTGAAACAAAGCCTGAAAGGGCCCCTCCTTGGGGTTGCCGGTAATCACCGCCATCTGAACCCCTGCCTTGACCTCCTGCCAGGGAATAGCATCGCCACGGGTAATCTTCGCTTTTGGCTCAGCAGCGGGCTGTTCTGCTGGGGTCATATCAACGGGCCCATCCATAAACACCAACAGATAGCAGGGCTCTTCACTCAGACAGCCGTCAATGTGCGGCTCGCCTGCCGGCTGATGCCAGTACGAATTGATGGGCAGGGTCTCTTTGTCATCGGCCGACGAGCTATGAACCATGTTCTCACTCATCACCACTCCCGAATAGCTCGAGCTATGACTGTGAAGAGGGCTCATCATCCCCGGCGGGAAGCGCACAATGGCACTAAAGGGACCCTCTTTCAGGCTGCCCGAGATCACATAGACATGGATCCCCTCCGGCTTCTCCGGATTAAAGGCCTGAAAAGGAATCTCGTCGAGGTTCAATCCGGGTGATAGCGCAGCCTCTTTAGTCACCACAGCCTCTGCAGCTGCGCTCTCTTCAACTGCGACCGCTTCAGTCGCCGGCGCAGCAGCGTTCTGGCTCTTCGCTTGAGGGGTAGAGGCGCAGCCAGTGAAGGCCAGCCCAAGCAAGGCAAAAAGAACAATTCGTAGCATCAAAATTCTCCACCACAGGAAAGTTTGCCAACACTCAATATCCTTCATGACACAGCGTAGGATACAGATGCTGACAACACAGCGAGCATAACTGATGACAACCGTCCACTACCCGTGCTGCAGGCCATCACTACAGGGCCACAGGTGACAGACCAATGGACCTCTCCCGACGCCCATACGAGCGCCGGGAGAGTCGCAAACTACTGGGCAGGAGCTGCCTCGGCAGGAGCTGCCTGCTCCGCAGCCGGAGCCGGCTCAACTGCAGCAGAGTCGTCGTCGTCCCCGGCAGCGGAGTCGTCGTCGTCCCCGGCAGCGGAGTCGTCGTCATCCCCAGCAGGAGCCGCAGCCTCCGCCGGAGCTGCAGTCTCCTGGGCCGGCTCCTCGGCCACGGGAGCCGAGCTCTCCTTCTTTGCTTGAGGGGTAGAGGCACAGGCAGCAAAAACCAACCCAAGCACAGCAAACAGAACAATTCGTAGCATCAAAATTCTCCGCATCAACAAAGTAAGTAAGACCCCCAAAACCCCACGAAACGGTGTTCTACCAGAGAACCAACGACCTGACTCGCACCGCTGCAGAAGGAACCGGGGTGCAGGTCAAGCTTGCTTGGGGTAGCTAGCCTCAAGCAAGTCGGTATTGGCGGCAAAAGGGAGCCCCAGCTGGAGTTCGGTTCGACTCCCTATGGAAACGGCTCAATAGGTAGGTAGTGACGAGTCGATCTCGGTGGCCCAGGCAACGATACCCCCGGCGAGATTAAAGACCCGGTCATAGCCGGCCCGGCCCAATACCTGCGCGGCGGTTGCCGAGCGGCCACCTAGCTTACAGTGAACCAGAACGTCCCGGTCCCGAGGGATCTCATTGAGTCGCTCGCCTACCTCTTCGTGGGGAATCAACAGATCGGCCCCGAGCGAAACAATGGCCGCCTCTGAAGGCTTGCGCACATCCAACACAAAGGGCGCCCAACCCTCGGACTGGCGCCGAGCTGCCTCCTGGACTGAGATCTCCTCAAAGTGCTGCTGCTCAGGAGCCTCCTGATGGGGCACACCACAGAACTGAACATAGTCGATCAAGTCCTTCTGCGGTGCTCCTTCACTGCAGATAACGCAGGAAGGATTTCGGCTCAACTTGAGCTGGCGGAAGTCCATGTCGAGAGCGTCGTACAGCATCAGCCGACCGCTCAGGCTGGTGCCCCGACCGAGTATGATCTTTACCGCTTCCGTCGCTTGAACAACGCCAATGAGCCCAGGGAGAATGCCCAACACTCCGCCCTCCGCACAGGAAGGCACCAGGCCGGGCGGTGGCGGTTCTTCATAGAGACATCGATAGCAAGGACCATCCTGGTAATTGAATACTGAAGCCTGCCCCTCGAAACGGAAGATCGAGCCATAAACATTGGGCTTGCCCAGCAGGACGCAGGCATCGTTGACCAGATAGCGGGTCGGAAAGTTGTCGGTGCCGTCGACCACCACGTCATAGCCGGCAATGATGTCCAATGCATTTTCCGAGCTGAGGGGCTCCTCGTAGCTGTCTACCTGAACGTGTGGGTTGAGCTCCGCGAGCCGAGCCCGGGCCGACGCGATCTTGCTGCTCCCTACCGACGAACTGCCATGTAAGACCTGCCGTTGCAGGTTGCTGACGTCCACTTCGTCAAAGTCGACAATGCCAATTCGGCCGACTCCTGCAGCAGCCAGATACAGCAGCAACGGCGAGCCCAGACCGCCAGCACCGATACAGAGCACTGAGGCGGCCTTCAAGCGCTGCTGCCCCTCCATCCCCACCTCGGGCAGGATGAGATGACGAGAATAGCGCGCGATCTCTGCGTTACTAAGAGCTGGCAGCTCCGCCTTGCTCATAGGAACGCACCATCGAGTCGGCAACCGCCAGCAATGGAAGGCACGATCATCAGCACATCGCCCTCGCTGAGCACGGTCTGCTCCCCTTCGCGGGTGCGAATGTCCTCGTCACCGAGGTAGATGTTCACAAAGGAGCGGAGCTTCCCCTGCTCATCTCGAAGGTGCCGAGCAAGCCCACTGTGCTCGCTCAGAAGCTGCTCCAAGGCCTCAGCTACGGTGCCGCCATTAACTGAAACCCGTGCTTCGCCACCGGTAAAGCTGCGCAAAGCGGTGGGGATGCGGATATCAACGCTCATCTCTACTCCAATCCCGGGTTATCACCCGTCTCAATCTGCTCAGGATGCATGCAAGTTCGGTCGTCACTGAGTCGCCAGCTCGCTACATGGGCGACCATCCCGGAACAGACCGAGACGATGACGTAGCTCATATCCGGGAGGGCATGGTCCCGGTCGTAGTCGGAGTAGCGGCTCGGATGATCTGGGTGGCTGTGGTAGTAACCCACCACCTCCAGGCCGCGCCGCTCCAGCGCCTCCTCAGCACGATGCACTAACAGGCCACTCACCTGATAACGATTAGCCGGTGAATCAGCGCGCTCGTTGACCAGTTCAACAACCTCGCGGACGTGGGCAGGGCGCCCCCCGGCAGCACGAACCCCTGCCAGAATCCCACAGACTTCGTGGGGGTAGCCACTGCTGGCAAAGTTCCGCATCTGCAGCATGGCGCCGCTCGCTACCGAGAGCCTCAGGATCGGTTCCACAAGTGCTCCTCGCTGAGATACCGTTCACCGCTGTCCGGCGAGACCACCACAATCTGTCCAGCACTGAGTTCAGCCCCCAACTGCAAAGCTGCATACAGCGCAGCCCCAGTGGAGCTGCCGACCAGAAGCCCTTCTTCCCGGGCCAGCTCACCGACCAGTTGTAGAGCTGGCTCGGTGGGTACCGCCAGCTGCTGGTGAGCGCTGCTCTCATCCCAGATGCCCGGCACCAGAGAGGTCTCCATGTGCTTGAGGCCTTCAATGCCATGAAAAGGGCTATCTGGCTGAACCGCCACACAGCGGACCTCAGGGTTGATGGCCCGCAAAAAGCGCGCGGTCCCCACAAAAGTACCCGAGGTGCCCAGCGAGGCGACCAGATGGGTGATACCGCCATCGGTCTGACGCCACAGCTCGGGGCCGGTGGACGCGTAGTGAGCGCGCCAGTTCCAGGGGTTGTTGTACTGATCGAGATAGCAATATCGATCGGGCTGCTCCGCAGCACGGCGGCGCGCCTCAAGGATCGCGCCGTCGCTACCCTCAAGAGGGTCGGTCTCGACCACCTCTACCCCGTATGCGCGCAGAAGGCGCTTGCGCTCTATGCTGGCGTTGGCAGGCAGACATAGGCAAAGCGGGTACCCCAGAGTGGCCGAGATCAAGGCATAGGCGATACCGGTATTGCCTGAAGAGGCGTCCAGTAGAGTGACCCCGTCACGCAATAAACCGCGGCGCCGAGCATCAAGCACGATGGCCAACGCGGCGCGCGCCTTGACCGAGCCACTGGGATTGAAGGACTCCAGCTTGAGGAACAGTTCGACAGCCGTCCCGAGCCGATCCCGACCGACGCGACGCAGCTTCACCAGCGGGGTTCCCCCCACGCGCGTCAACAACCCTGTAGCCCCAGCAAAGGGATCCTGCTGACCTTCCCAGGGGCAGGCCTCAGGCTGCTGGCGCGCGTTTGAGTCGGCCAAATTCAGCTCGCTGCTGCTACCGGCTGCAACGGCCCGGACCAGACCCGAGGGACCACCTGACTCTTCAGCAGGCGAACTGTCTCCAGCATCCCATCGAGACCAACCTCACGCTCCACAGCCGAGCTGTAGTTGGTGGTGCCGTTGATGTCATAGACGTAGCGGTTGCCCTCAGCGTCTTCGATAAATTCAATGCCTGCCTGATCCAACCCGACACCTACGGTCAGACTGATGAGCTGCCGCACCAGGGGATCAGCAGCAGCCAGTGGCGAGGCGCTGAATTTGGGCGTCGCAGTATCTTGTTCGGCTCCATCGATTGCGCACAGGGACGGGGCTGCGGCCGGTAGCTGGCAGGCGTCTGAGGGGCAGAGCTGAAAACCCTCCTCGGTGTTGCTCCGCATGGCGAACAGAAAGCGCCCGAAGGCGATCTCGACCCGGGTGATGTAGGGCTCGGCCGACTGGATGTACTGCTGTAGGATGATCTGGCCATTGGGCCCGGGATCAAAATCATCTGAATCCAGATGCTCGGCAAGCTGCTCAGCCGATGAGAACAGCTGGATGCCAAGGCCCTTGCCACCCTGATTGTGCTTGGTGATGAAGGGACCATCAAAGCTCCGCGCCAGCTCCACCAATTCATCCCGGTCATTGGCCAGGACCGTACGTGGCGAACGTATCCCATAGCGGCGCAGAGCCAACTCCTGACGCAGCTTGCTGACCTCAAGTTCCAAGGCGTGAGAGCCATTCAGCACCCACCGCCCCCAGCTCTCGAGCCAGGCGAGAACTTCGCGAGTCAGCGACACTGACTCGCCGTGACCACGGGTATGGGACGAAGGGCTCATACGATTCCACCAGATGCCCGCAGGCGGTTCCTGGCTGGGATCGACGGAACCCTTGTGAATGTGATGAAGCTCGTAGGGAAAACCTTCCTCTCGAAGAGCCTGCTCAAGAGGCGGTAACCAGGCGGGGTTTTCGTAAAGGATATGAACGGTAGGCAGATTATCGAACTGGCTCATTGTGCTCTCCTGCGCTCCCCGGGCGGGGAGTCAGAACCACTCAAGGGTGGCGGTTTGAGGGGTGTAGTTTGAAAGGGGCCGGCGCTGCTGGAGAGGCTGATGCCTCCTTAGTGGGCTCGGCCCACAGCGCGCCGGCTAGCTACAAACGCAGCTGCAGGCAGCACAACAACAAGCGCAGCAGCCGAGGCTGCTGGTAGAGAGCGGACAGCTGATTTGCTGCAATGGCAATCGCTTGGTCATGACTGGCGACAAGATGACACCGATTCTGCCAAGCGTCAACCTTAATCAACTAAAAGGTCGATTAAGGCCCTGTATTGGCTCATCAGCTGTTTGCCTGGGCAGCGCCAACAATCATCTGACCAATTGCGGCGATGGTTGCTGGCGCGTTCCCTTCGAGACGGTTGTTCACCAAGATAAAGGCCTCCGCCTCCCGGGCAATGGCACGACTGGCCAGTCGCACCACATCCCGCCGCATCTGCGTCTGAGGCTGCTGCAGGACATCGTAGGGCTCAAAGCGAGCCACAGCCTCTGCATAGCTGAGTTGCAGCGGGGTCAATAATCGGCTCACATAGAAGTCAGCTTGCAGGCCGCCAGCGGCAGCCGCGGCTCTCATCTGCTCGATGAGTGGCGGCATGTGAGTCCAGTGATTGAAGCAATGGGTCGCGCCGTGACGATTAAGGACCGCAAAATAGTCGGCACAGAGCAATTCTGCGGTACGGACCTCCGTCGCGTATCGAAACCCGCCCGGTAGCGCGCCCAGAAATGCGTCCAGCCGCTCCAAGAATTCGGCAAGCTCCCGACCACTACGCCCCTGACGCTGAAACTGCAGCACAAAAGGCCCGGTGCGCTCTCGAACGCCAGGCCGATCGTAAGGGGCGAGAAAGGAACTCCTAAACAACCCAGCGTCCAAATAGTCAGGATTCAGCTTACCTGCCAGCTCCCCATAGCGGGGCTGTCGCGCAAATCGAGGGATGGTGATCCGCTCCCAGACCTTGCTCACCCACTGGATATGCGCAGGTAGCTGAGCTGCATATCGGTCCAAACTTGCTGATCGCGGCGGAGCATAGAACGTGGCGTCCAGCCCCACAGCACGGAACCAGGGATGGGCACCGTATTCTTCAAGACAGCGCTGCTCGAAATCACGCTTGCTGCGGTACTCGCGCCGATAGAGGCCGCCCTTCCAGCCCGGATACTTCCAGGAGCTGGTCCCCATTCGCACCACCGCAGGCAGCTCTGTTGCCTGCTTCAACAACGCCTCATTGAACTCGGCCATGCCTGAACGGTAGCAGCACGAAAGCCCGCGGACGGCTGCTCAGCAGCCTCTCTCCAGCGCTTGATCTTGAACGCCACCCGGCTACTCTGTTGGTCTAAGCCTTGCCCCTCCAGCCTGTCCGCCACTCTTCTCTCTCCTCTGCTACGGGTCAGTCGTGTCGAAAGCCATTCAACAAGAGCGCCCTCTCGACTGGTTCAACATCGGGTTCGTGGTGGTCTTTCCTGTGGTCGCCATAGCAGCTGCCATCTGGTACGGGCTCAACTACGGCATTACCTGGCGCGAACTCAGCGCGGCGACCGTCATATGGGTGCTCACCGGCCTGGGCATTACCGCCGGCTACCATCGACTGTTCGCACACCGCGGCTATGCAGCCCATCCCTCAGTACGAGCCGCCTTAGCCGTGCTCGGCGCCGCCGCCTGTCAAAACAGCGCCATCGCCTGGTGCTCTGACCACCGCTACCATCACTCGGACACGGACACCGATGGCGACCCCTACGACGCCACCCGAGGATTCTTCTACAGCCACATGGGCTGGATTCTCTACAAAGGCCTCAGAGGCGACATCTACAAGAATGTTCCCGACCTCAGGCGCGACCCCATCCTCGCCTGGCAGCACCGCCACTGGCTGACCATTGCAGTGCTGACCAACGCCGCGCTGGTGTCACTGGCGGCACTGGTCCTGGGCAACTGGCTGGGAATGCTCATCATCGCCGGAATGTTGCGGGTGGTGGTCGTGCAGCACTTCACCTTCTGTATCAACTCGCTGGCCCACATGTGGGGTAGCCGTCCCTACTCGACTGCCACCAGCAGCCGGGATAACTGGTTGTTATCGCTGGTTACTCTGGGCGAGGGCTATCACAACTACCATCACTCTTTTGAGTGGGACTACCGCAACGGCCCCCGCTGGTTCAACTGGGACCCAACCAAGTGGCTCATCTGGAGCCTCTCCAAAGTGGGTCTGGCCCGATCCCTGCGCAGGGTCCCACTGGATGTGGTCTTACAGCGACGATTTGAGCAGGGTCGTAGCGGGTTTGCCACCCGGCTTTCTGAGTGGAGCGAGAGCAAAGCGGCGGAGTGGCGTCAGCTTCGAGCGGAAAAACGCGAGCAGATCCGAACCCGCCGCGAGGACTTCATGGATGGGGTCCGCAAAGGGCAGGTGGCGCTTCGCGATCAACTGCTCGCTGCCGAGACAGCTCTTGAGCTTGAGCTTCAAGAGCTTAAGACCCTGCGTCAGGCGCTCGCCGACGCACTTCGGCGACTAGCAGCCGAGACCTCCGACGAGCTCCGAGAGGCGCTTGAGAACGAACTGCACCACCTTCAGCGCGCACTGAAAGATGCCCAGCGCGCTGCTCGTTCCTCGCTGAAGAGCTGGGAGCTTCTCATGCGCGAATACGGCCGCGGGATGCATCCTGCTGTGGCAACACCCTGAGCGTTACAAAGCAGCTCTGGGCAGGGCCCGGATAACGCTCGACTGGCTCCTTTAACGAGGGCCAACAGCGGAACTCCTTGCTGCTCTCCAGCCAAGCCACTGCGCCCCGTTAAATAGCTCTAGGTTGACTTCTCAAACACCTGTGCGTTAATCAATGCGCCGAGCGCTAGTTAACGCGCCAATTGGAACCGGTGTTGGTGACCTGTCTCCCAACCTCGGCGCCAGGTCTCTCATCCGGTGGTTGCGAGGTGAGATACCGAACTGGTCACAGCGCCCGAGCGCACGCTGCGACACGCTAGAGGACGCCGATGCTCAGGATTCAGTCCCTCCTCCTCATGGTCCTCTCGGTGAGCCTGCTGGTGCTGACCGGATGCATGGAAAAGCACCCGGCTGGCAGCAAGGAAGCCGGTGAGGTGCTATTTGCCGCCTGCGTTCCCTGTCATGCTGCAGACGGCTCCGGCAAAGCACACCTGGGCGCCCCCAGAATTGCCGGCCTGCAGGACTGGTATGTGAAGGAACAACTGCACAAGTTTCGCGACGGGCGGCGCGGCGCACACCCTGACGATGCGCCCGGGCTGAGGATGCGACCCATGGCACGAGCGCTCAGTGGCCCCCAGGACGTCGACGCTGTAGCGGCGTATGTCGCCACTCTTCCCAAGGCCAAACCAGCAGCAACCTTAACCGGCGGCGACCCTGCCAAAGGAGCGGCTGCATACACCGTTTGCGTGGCATGCCACGGGGCTGCCGGTGAAGGCAATGAACTGCTGGGCTCGCCCTCACTAACCGGTGCCAATGACTGGTATCTCAAGACCCAACTGCACAACTTCCGCTCCCGCATTCGGGGAGCGGCAGACGGCGACATCCGAGGTGCTCAGATGGCCCCGATGGCCATGACCCTCGCTGACGACCAGGCAATCCTCGATGTCCTCGCCCACATTCAGAGCCTCGGCAACTGAGCTGGCCACCAGGAACCGCTATGACTGAAACAGACGAGAACTTCTCCCAAGAAATCGCCGACAAGGCCTTCGTCATCACGATGGTCTTGGCAGCCCTGTTCATCGGGGCTGTATTTATCTTCATCCTGTGAGTCGGACTACGACATGATTGAACAGTACGTCGCGTCACTGTCGAGCTATTCGGGCGACATCGACTTCATCATCATTCTGATTGGCGTGTTGGTCGGTTTCTGGCTGCTGCTTGCTGAGGCAATTCTGTTTGGCTTCATTTTCAAGTATCAGGCCAAAGAGGGCAGCAAAGCTGACTACATCACCGGCGAGGAGAAGCAATACACGCGGCCGATCACCCTGGCCCACACTCTGGTCCTTATCTGCGATGTCTTCATCGTCTACTTTGCAGTCATCATCTGGGTCGATGTGAAGCAGAACCTGCCCGAGGCTGACGCCACGGTGAATGTAATCGGACAGCAATGGGCCTGGACCTTCGAGCACCCGGGACTTGACGGGGAGATCGACACAGATGACGACATCCGTCTGGTGGACGAGTTACACCTCGAGGTCGGTAAGACCTACCACTTCAAGCTCAGCTCCAAAGACGTGCTGCACAGCTTCTCAGTGCCTGTATTCAGGCTCAAACAGGACGCGATCCCGGGACGTACGATCACAGGCTGGTTCAAGCCCACCGGGGTTGGCGCTCACGACATTCAATGCGCAGAGATGTGCGGCATCGGCCACGGC
>DJIF01000047.1:0-241 GCA_002433485.1 Deltaproteobacteria bacterium UBA6601 | reverse complement strand
GAGATGTGCGGCATCGGCCACGGCATGATGGGTGCTCGGGTAATCATCGAGGACGCAGAGGCCCACGCAGCGTGGGTCAGGTCCCATTCCACGCCGATGTTGGCGGACAACACGCCCGACACGGGCACCAGCGGTGAGGACCGATAATGTCTCAGGCGGCGAACCCAGAGGTCCCTCAGGCGGGCCACGATAGCCACCACGGTCACGGCGACCACGACGGTCACGGCGGTCACGGCGGTCA
>DJIF01000101.1 GCA_002433485.1 Deltaproteobacteria bacterium UBA6601 | reverse complement strand
GAGATGATGGCGCCACCCATGACGATGTGGCGGCCGTCGGCGAGGGCTGTGCCGGTCCATTCCCATACTCCGCCTGCGCAGTCTTCGATGCCGAATGGGGAACGATCTTTGGGGAAGCTGCCGACTTGGGGCGGCGGGCCTTGTGGGATGCCCAGTTCCAGTGAAGCACAGACATCTCGTCCCATCTGGTCTCCCCAGGGATAGGCGCGCCCGTCCGCACCGCGGGCAGCCTTCTCCCACTCGGCCGCGCTGGGCAGGCGAAGGACCACTCCCGTCGCACCGCGCAGCCAGTCGCAATAGGCCAGAGCGTCATTGAGGCTGATTCCAGTGATGGGTCGACGCTCATCGGCGCTGCCTCGGGATGGTTGGGCGAGCGGGCTGCGGATGCGCGCTTCGACCGGATCGTGGGCGTCGAGCCAGTCGAGAAAGCGGGTGTAGGCACCAACGGTGACCGGATGACGAGCCAGTGCAAAGGGCTCGATTTGCGGACGA
Organism: Deltaproteobacteria bacterium UBA6601; assembly: GCA_002433485.1. GTDB lineage: Bacteria > Myxococcota_A > UBA796 > UBA9615 > UBA9615 > UBA6601. The sequence continues at coordinate 2,337 of DJIF01000101.1, read as the reverse complement.
TCTCGGTAGGAAGCGCCAGCTGCGCGTCGATCTCCGCCCAGCTCGGCGGGGCCTCCCGGGACGAAGCAGAACCGCTCTCCGCTGCTGTCTTCCCCGCGCAGATCCAGCAGCAGATGCCGCTTAGAGCCCCTGTCGAGGGTGACCGGGTAGTACCAGTCGTGAGTGGAACTCCCTGGAGCGCTCGCTGCGCTTGGCAGGCGGGCGATTGCATAGCGTCCTGGAGCAACCTGCCAGCTGTTGTGATTGTCCGGGGCGATAAGCTCGCCAGGCTCAAGCACGCCGTCGCGATCCTCCAGCCGATAGAGAGCTATGGGGCTGTCCTCAGGAACGGTCTCCAGCAACAGTTCGGCTCCTGATCGCAGCCAACGACTCCAACGTCCATCGTCAAATTGGCGCAGCATGGCGCGAAAATAGGCCTGTTCCCGCTCCGCTCCCAGCCATTCAGCTTCTGCGTAGCGGTCACCGTAGAGTTCCCCCAGGACCGATTGGACTTCGGTGTTGCCCGGGTCATCGCTGAGGGCTTTGTGGAGGGCCCAGATGGCCTCGGAGAACACCCCGTCAGCGGCTCGCTCCAGGCTGCCCACTTTCTCTTCGAGTCGTTGGGTCTGAAGGTGTTTCTGGGATGGCGCTTCCTCGCCAATTGCTTGGCGACGGGCATCCAGGTCGACCCAGCCATCTTCCTTTCGTCGAACCAGCACTCGATAGCGAGAACGCAGAGATTCAGCCTCACGGAGTCGCTGCGCCGCCGCATCTTGACGTTTTCCGCCGGACAGAAAGTCGCCCAGTTCGGTGGCGAGCTGTCCAGCGTTTGAGTAGCGATGGCCCGGATACTTCTCCAGGGATCTCAGGCAGATCTCTTCCAGCTGCGCGGGGATGCGAAGGCTTGGTGCGCGCTCGCGGGGTGGCACTGGACGCTCGTGACAGAGCATCTCGACCACTTCATCCAGGCTGGCCCCGGGGAAGGGGCTCTCTCGACACAGAACCTCGTACAAGATGACGCCCAGGCAGAACACATCTGCAGCAGGGCTCACATGATCAGGATGCTTGATCTGCTCTGGAGCCATGTAGGGTGGGCTACCGCGGACCCTTTCTACCCGCTCCTCACCCTGTCGCGACCATAGCCGTCCGCTTGCCCCATCTACTGAACTCTGAACGCGTGCGATCCCCCAGTCGACGACCAGCACCTCGCCGTGCTTACCGAGGAGAATATTGGCCGGCTTGAGGTCGCGGTGAATGACCCCGTGGGCGTGGGCATATCCGACCCCCTGACAGGCGCGCTCCAAGACCTGCAAAAGGGGTACTAACGGCCACTTCTTGAGGGCTTCTGCATTGCCTCTGCGACGTAGCGCAAGGACGTGATGCAGGCTCTCTCCGGGGAGCTGCGGCATGGTGTAGTAGAGCCGCCCGTCGGGCAGCTGGCCGACGTCATAGATCGGCATGATATGCGGATGCTCCAGCTGTCCGGTGATGCGGGACTCACGAAACAGCTCGATGAGTTCTTCTTTGTCACGCTTGTGGCTGTGGATGGTCTTGAGCGCGACTGTTCGGCCCAGGTCCTGGTCGGCGACCAGCTCTACTGAACCCTGACCGCCCTCTCCCAGGTTTGCCAACCACGAGTATCGCGGCGGCAGGGCGAAGGGGGGCTGCTGATCCTGGGCCATCTGCGGTCGCTGTCCGGGAAGCCGGAGGCCCAGCATCTCACCAACCTCTTCAGTGAGCCGCTCAATGAGCGGGGCTTGTGCAACTGGGGGAGCGTTTGGGTTCTCAACCGGCTCGACTGCGAAGGTGATTGCCGTACTGCTTTGCAGGTCCGTGTCAAGGTCCTGCGCTCGCGGCTCTGGTGGCGGAAAGCTGGCTTTCACCGCACCGGAGATAGGACCGCGCCGGGGCGCTGCTTCAGTTGTGGCTGGCTGTTGCCGAGGGGAGACTGAGTCTGGCGTCGCAGTGGAAGGGCCTTCCATGTCCATGGTAGCGATGGGCCGCATGGCGGACAGCGGCAAGGACGCCAACTCTGCTTCTGTAGCTGGTGTCTTAGCGTCCCGGGTTGGACCAAGGCTGGGCCTATAGGGTATTCCCCCGCCTCGGCGGAAGAAGTCGGTCTCCAGCGGGCTCGTAGCAGCCGTCGTGCTACTGGCAGAACCTGGTGGGCTGGGCTGGGGAGAACTGGCCTCAGCCGGTGGCAACATTGATTCTTCGTTGGGCCTTAACTCCGCTTCTTTCGGGTAGTCCCCGAGCATGAGCGAGTCTTCTTCGCCGAAGCTGCTCAGTGCGAGTTCCTCTTGTTGTTCGTCATCGTCGCCTTCAAGGGCGAGTTCTTCTGGTTCGTCAGCGAACTCC
>DJIF01000011.1 GCA_002433485.1 Deltaproteobacteria bacterium UBA6601 | reverse complement strand
TGAACGATGACCTCATCAGAATTATTTTTTCTGTCCGTCATCCTCCAGAGCCTCCAGAGCTTCAAGCCTCTTGACCAGACGCTTTACTGTCTGGGCTGACCAGTCTCCACCTCTTGCCGTCTTGATTCCCGCCTTCGTGAGTTCAAGAGCCAGACCGTTGTAGGTATTGCAGCCATTGGCTTGAAGCCCTCCAACAATAGACTTTAGGGATAGGGCGAATTCGTCTGCCTTGGCACGATTCCGCTGCCTGCCAAGCTCGTTAATCTCGTTGATGTTCTGACCCGCCTTCCAGCCTGTAGCCATCTTGGCTTGAAGGGCAGCTTTGGTTCGGAGAGAAATCTTTTCCCTCTCTGCGGCAGCAAATGCGCTCCAGACATGAATCATGAAGGGCTGCACATTCATTCCCAGTTCACAGCTAATGATGGGAACCTGCCCGTCCTCCATAATCTGGGAAATTACGGAAACCTTTCTTGAAAGCCTGTCGATGCGAGCAACGCAGGCGAAAGCCTTGTTCTTGCGGGCAACCTTCAAAAGCCTATCGAGAGCGGGGCGGTCATCTGAGCAACCACTCTCCACTTCCTCGATGATTTCAAGAAGCTCCAGCCCCTCCTTTTCGCAGAATCGGATGATTGAATCCCTCTGCGCAGCCAAACCAAGACCAGACTGACCCTGCTGGGCGGTACTCACACGGGCAAGCCCAACCACTTTCTTCGACTGAGCCTGAAACCCGCAATTCCTAAGCATCCCGACACCTCACGCAATCAGATTTAATTCTCCTTAACAACTTAGTGCGGTCGAATAACGCCGCTTGGAAAGCACTATGAAAATTATCGCCCTGGCCTTCGCAGTGTTCGGCTTTATTGCTTTTGTTCGGGTCGAGAACCTGATCCGAACGCTCAAAGCCAAGGGCTTGCTGGAGCACGACTACAGCGAGGAATAGCTGCAGCGCACTGCCGAAATGATGTAGCCGCCAGCTTTAGCGAACTCTGCGCTCGATCCTGGGGCCCGCTCGCACTAGAATCTCCCGGCGCGGTCTGCACCGCTAAACAGGTGCCCCCGGGGACAGAGTGACAAAAAGAAAAGCGAAAATCAGCCGCGAAGAAGAGGAGCTGCGCCGCAAGCGTGCTCGTCGCAGCGCTGATTTTCTCGCTGCTCAAGGGGTCGCGCGTAACCACAGCAGCCGCTACATCCCTGCTCCGCCACCCCAGGTCATGAGCGCCATCGGCGCCTCCGAGCCGGAAGTGCAGCGGGTCTTCAGCGAGGCCAACTACGACTTCAAGAGCATCCACCGCAGTCACGGCAACCGCTTTGTGAAGCGGGCCCTGATGGGCGAGGACGCGGCCCGGGTCTCAGAGCTGCGGGCGGGCTGGGGCCTACACCGCCACTTCGCTGAGCGCTACGGTGACGGCGTGTCCGAGGACTTCCTGGCGCGGGAGCAGGCTTCACTGGACGCAGCCGACCAACTGCAACGGCGTATCGAGCAGAAGGCGGCAGCTGGCTTCCCCGCGGCGGCTCGAGCCCAGGCCGCAGAACTGCGTCGCAGCGCCGCGGCGCGCAGGCACTCCTGGGAGCACTTTGGCGTCACTCCAGGAGCCAGCTTCGAGGCCCAAGAGCAGGCCGCGCTGCGCCAGGCGGAAGCTCTTGAGGCACGGGCCAGCGAAGCAGAGTTGCTGCGCAGCGCTGATGAAGGCGAACACAGCATCACAGTCCACGACCCACAGGCAGGTCTCGATGTCACCTACGACGCCACCGGTGGGGGCGCGCCGGAGGTCAACCTGAGTCAGGTCAAGGAGCAGATGGGCAGCGGGCATCCGCTGGACCAGAACACCCGCGCCTACATGGAGTGGCGTTTTGGGGTCGACTTCAGCAAGGTGCGGCTGCACACCGGACCCAAGGCCGATGCGCTGAGCAAGGCGCTGTTCGCCCACGCCTTTGCTCTGGGCGCCGACGTCGCCTTCCAAGGCGACAGCTATCGGCCCGGCAGCAAAGAAGGCGACCGGCTGCTCGCCCACGAGCTCACCCACGTGGTGCAGGCTGGCATGGCGCCGCGCCTCGAGCTACCCGAAGCCGACCAGCAGCTGGGAACAGCTGCCGAACTCGGCAGTGCAGTTCCCGCTACCGGCACCTTCGCGCCGATCCCGCCAAGCGTTACCTCGATCACCCGGATCGGCCAGTCACTGCGTGGGCTGGCCAAGTCAGGCTCGGTCTCTGAGCCCACTGACGCCATCGAGATCGAAGCCGACCGCATGGCTGATGAGGTGGTCGCGGTCTCGCGCGGTGACTTCCAGGCCGCAATGCGCGAGCTGGCCCGCAGCCAGGGCGAGCAGGAACAGGGCGATGAGACTACCGAGAGCTCCGCCGAAGACCTCATAAAGCGGGTCCTGGCCTCTCGCTCCGAAGCGCTCCCTGAAGCACTCCGCGCCGAGCTAGAGCTCACTGCAGGGGTCGACCTCAGCGCAGTGCGCATCTACACCAATGAGCTGGCTGGTGCCGCAGCCGAGGCCATCTCGGCGCGGGCTTTTACGGTTGGCAGGGACATCGTCTTTGGCAGCGGTGAATACCAACCGGGCTCCCCAGCAGGCGAGGCCCTGATCCGCCACGAGATCAGCCATGTCCTTGACCACCTGGGAGCCCAACCGACCGCTGCTGCGGGCACCACGCAACGCAAGGAAGACCGCGGCAAGAAGGGCCGCCGCCAACCAGGCAGCGAGCGAGCGGTGCATGAGGCAGCTGGGCGGGGCCTGGCGGGAGCCGGTGGCCAGCTGCCACACCTCGACAAGATCCAGCAGTCTTTTGGCAGCCACGACGTCAGCGGCGTTAAAGCGGCGGTGGGTGGCCAGGCTAAAGAAGCCTCTGAGGCAATCGGCGCCGAGGCCTATGCCAGCGGCGACAAGGTGGCATTCAAGGACAGCCCCGACCTGCACACCGCAGCCCACGAGGCGGCGCACGTGGTGCAGCAGCGCGCCGGGGTGAGCCTTACGGGCGGAGTCGGCAGAGAAGGCGACAAGTATGAGCAGCATGCCGATGCTGTGGCCGATGCCGTGGTTGCCGGTAGGTCGGCTGAGGCGTTGCTTGATTCAGTTACCGGAGACGCGCCGGGAGTACAGCAAAAGGCCGTGCAGCGCTCGGCGAGTGGCGCTGCGAGCGACTTCCTAGGCAAGGGCTACTTCGCTCAGGCTGATGGCATGGCGGAGCTTGGCCCGTCTGTAAACGAGGCCATGAGCACCGAACAGGCGCAGGCGCAGGCGCAGCTGCCCAAGGTGCGGGAAGAGCTGGGTCCGAAGGCTGCGCCCGAAGCGCCCGAAGGAGCCGTAGAGGCTCCAGTCAGCGCGCGTGAAGCGGGCGACGGCATTGAAGGAGCCGAGCCAGGCGAGCCCCAGATTGAAGAGACCGTGGAGGCTGAGGCACCACCCACTCCGGCAACTCCAAATTTGCAGGTCGGCGAAGAAGGCGACACCTCGGCCATGGAGGCAGAGTTCGGCGACGCGCTCAGCTCCATGCCTACCGAGATCGACGACATGGAGACCTCTCCGGGTCCGCCGCCTGATGTTGATCTACGGGGCAGCTCGGATCCGCCCCGTGCCGACCGGCAGGAGTCCGAACAACTTAGCGAGGCTGAGCGTCTGCAGGGTGAGGCCAGCGCTGCCATCGACAGTGCACCCGGTGGGGAACAGGTGCAGCCCGTGGTGCTCGCCCAGGAGCACGCCGTGCAGGCGCCTGAGCTGCCAGAAGTCGAGGGCATGGAGTCCATAGCCAAGATGGA